>RDZD01000002.1 GCA_004293815.1 Cytophagales bacterium
TGTTAGCAGAGGAAATTCTCGCTTTTCGGCCAATGTCAATTTGGGCACTAGTACCTTCAACCAGCGATATTCTTTCAATACCCAAAACTTTCTCTCAAATACCCTTAACTCTAGCATCAACTATTCGCGCAACTTTCCAAGCACGCCTTTCAACCTCAGCACAAGCTTACGGCACAACCAAAACGTGCAGACCGATATCACCAAAGTGATTCCACAGGCATCACTCAACATGAACCGTTTACAGCCATTTAAGCGTTTTTTTAGGAAACAGACCTCGCTTTTGGGACAAATAAACATCGCTTACAATGGCGATATTCAGGGTGAAATAACCAATCAAAAAACAGTGGCCTCATCAGGAGGTAGTTTCAAACTCTCTGACGTGAGCAGACCCGATACCATAGGTTTTAATCTGGCCAATTTGCCCGAACTAATGAGTACTTTTAGGCCAGCTATCAGGCATAGTATTCCCATTTCTACCTCTGGTACTATCGCCCGCTACTTTACTTTTACGCCTTCGTTCAACTATAACGAAACTTGGTATTTTGAACGTTATTCTTACAATTATCTGTTCAAGGATACGGTTAATGTGGATACAATCAGAGGTCTGAGCCGCTTTTATAATTACAGTTCGAGTGTATCTTTCAGTACAAGGGTTTTTACTACGGCTATGTTTAAGGGCAAAGTGCAAGCTATCAGACACTTGATGACCCCTACCGTTTCCTTTGTCTACACACCAGATTTTGGCAACGATAATTTTAACTTTTTTGAACAGACGCAAGTCAATGAAAGAGGAGATGTACAAAAACTGCCGCGCTTTAGTGGACTTTATGGCAGTCCTACACAGGGGCGCGTAGGCTCTATCAGTGTGTCTATTGACAACAACATTGAAATGAAAATCAAAAACCGCGACCCAGAAGAAAAACCTAAAAAAGTTGTATTGCTTCAGAATTTAGGCTTTTCAGGCAACTACAATCTGGCTGCAGACTCCTTTAACTTATCCAACATCAATGTTGCGGCTAGAACCGTGCTGTTTGGCAAGCTTAACGTGAACGGGAATCTTTCTGTAGATCCTTACACCTATCAGTTTGTGCGCTTAGACACGGCTTCTATGCAGGTAGTCCAAAATAGGCTCAGTGACTATGCCTGGAACACGGGCAACGGCTTAGGTAACATCACACAGGCCAGTATGGCTTTGAGCTATAGCTTCAATAAAAAAGAAAACCCCGCCAAAAAATCACAAAAAGGCTCTCAAGAGCAATTAGACGAAATCAATAACAATCCAAACCAATACGTAGACTTTAGCTTGCCTTGGCAACTCAGTATCAATACCAACCTGAGTTACAGCAAGCAAGGCTTTAATAAAGCTCAGGTTACTAATACCGTGAATTTGAATGGCGAGCTATCACTCACACCAAAATGGAAAGTAACCTTTACATCAGGGTATGACTTTACGGCCAAAAATCTGTCTTATACCTCTTTTACGATATTTAGAGATTTGCACTGCTGGCAAATGAATGTGACATGGATTCCTTTTGGGCCACGACAATCCTATACTTTAGACCTAGGCGTAAAGGCGGCTATTCTTCAAGACCTCAAGCTTTCGCGACGAAATAACTGGTATGACAACCGCTAGTGGCTCTCTTTTACTGAAAGATATAAAAAGGCAAGTCTACTTGGTAGACTTTTCTTGAAACTTTTTATAAGCACTAGATTTTTTGTACTCAGACCTAAGAACATTTCTACTTTCATAAATAGTCCAAAGACCTCTTTTGGCACTTTTGGCTTTTTCTTGAAGCTGCTCAAAACGCTCAGAGTGCTTGACGTTGGGCGGGTATTTATAGGCCCAAGCGTAGCCCTTTTTGATAAGAGTAGCATTGTAAAACTCACCAGACCAGAAAAAATAAACATAACACAAATCACGTCCATATTGGTCTATAGTGTCCACATCATGGTGAAGAATCACCCATTTGCCTACAAGGCGTTTTTTAGAGTAGTTGGACGAGTCTTTGCCAAAGGGCATAATTTCTTTGTTAGGAGACTTGAGGCTTTCAGGTGTGTCTAGGCCAATCATACGTACTGTAAGCCCTCGCTTGCTGCCACGTTTAGAAAAAATTTGTATCACTTTGACTTTAAAAGTATCTCCATCAGCGACTGATGAGACCACACCTACATGGCCATGTAAAGAGGCGTAAAGAATTCGCAAGACGAGTCTTAAAATACTGAAAGCCAAATACAAGGCAAGTGCTGCTACGGGGAGCAATATACCAAAGTTGAGATAGGGTACGCCCCAGAGTGATTTTGCAGCGAGTAAATTTTTTATGAATTCGGGCATAATAAAAAGTTGCACACTGTTTGCGCACCAAAACAAGAAAAATAATCAAAAATGACAAAAGATCAACAAGGCGTTTAGTCTTGCTGTTCCGGGTTTGTATTAGGTTTCTTCAAAGCTATACCCGAACCTTTTCCGCCGCTGGCTATAGACTCCCTCATGGACGTATCGGCCTGAATATTTTGAAGCTTATAGTAGTCCAAAAGGGCAATATTACCGTTACGCAGTGCGTCTGCAATAGCCATTGGAATATCGGCTTCAGCATCTATCACTTTGGCTTTGGAAGCCTGTGCACGGGCTCTCATTTCTTGCTCCACAGCCACAGCCATAGCTCTACGCTCTTCGGCCTTGGCTTCTGCCACTTTCAAGTCCGCATTGGCTTGGTCTATTTGTAATTTTGCACCAATGTTCATACCAATGTCTATGTCGGCAATATCTATGGAAAGAATTTCGAAAGCTGTGCCGGCATCAAGTCCCTTTTGAAGCACCATTTTAGAAATCATATCTGGGTTTTCTAGAACTAGCTTGTGAGACTTGGACGAACCTATAGAGGTGACAATACCTTCGCCTACGCGCGCCAGAATGGTTTCTTCACCTGCACCACCCACCAACTGGGCAATGTTGGCGCGAACCGTAACGCGCGCTCTCACGATAAGCTGTATACCGTCTTGCGCTACAGCCGACACCGAAGACGTGTCAATGACCTGAGGATTAACGGATATTTGAACGGCCTCAAAAACGTCACGGCCAGCCAAATCTATAGCAGCAGCCTGCTTAAAGCTAAGTTCTATATTGGCTTTTTCGGCAGAAATAAGGGCTTTGATAACAGTGGGGACATTCCCTCCTGCCAAGTAGTGGGTCTCTAGGTCATCGGTAGTAAGCTCTATGCCAGCTTTGATGGCCGTTATAAGAGAATCTACAATAATTCGGGGTGGCACTTTCCTGATTCGCATCGTTACAAGGCTAAAAAGGCTGATTTTTACGCCCGAAAACACAGCCGTAATCCACAAATTTACTGGCACGAAGTGTAAAAAAGCAAAAAAAGTGACTACTACTGCCACACCCGTTACGCCAACTGCAATATATGAATCAAACATAATTTTTTAGGAATATTTTCTGCAAAAAAGCGCATTAAAAACACAAAAACAAATTTTAGGTCTATATTTTTCACAAAAGCCTTTAAGACAGGCCAGAATGACGATAGAACACAGGAATTATGCTTTGATTATAGAACTTTCTTTGAGGTGTGCACGTTTATACAATCAGTGCCCAACTTAAAAAAACCTATTCATGGTACAGATTTTCGCTGTTTTGGCTTTTTTACTTGTTTTGAAAGCTGATCAAGACGATACAATTAAGCTTTGTACGGAGCGTATGCCCAATATAGAAGACCGTATGGAGCTACCACCTAATGTACTTTCGGCTGTGGCCTTTGATGCTGATTATGGTTACTACTGGGACGCTGGCAGCACCATTCGGGTTAAGTTTATGGCGGGGGGCACACCTTATGTGCGCGGGAAGGTGCGTACTTACGCTCGCGAGTGGTCTAAATATGCCAATATCAAATTTTCGTTTGTAGAATCTGGCTCTGCTGAAATTAGAATTTCTTTCAAAAGAAACAGCGGGTCTTGGTCTTACATCGGTAAAGACGCGCTCAATAGAGACCAAAGCGAACCTACCATGAATTTTGGTTGGCTCTATGACAACACAGATGAGGACGAGTTCAGGCGCGTTATTCTACATGAGTTTGGCCACGCGCTGGGTTTGCTGCACGAGCACCAGCACAGTTCGGGGGGCGTGCCTTGGGATACGGAGGCTGTGTACCGCTACTATGACAAACAAGGCTGGAGCAGGGACTACACCTACGATAATGTCATCAAGCGTTATAACACTTCGCACACCCAGTTTACAAAGTATGACCGTCAGTCTATCATGCATTACGCCATTCCTAACGAACTTACCAAAGGTGATTTTGAGGTGGGCTGGAACACCAGATTGTCGCCTCAAGATATTCAGTTTATAAAGAAAGCTTATCCTGGTGCAGAAGTCGAGCCTGAGCGTGCGCGTAGTTTTCTGCTTAGCGTTAAAAACTCTTTGGGTGAAAAACAACTCAAAGAAACAGTGTATATTACCATCAATGGCATTACTAAAACCTGTAGTTTGCACGAGGATAGCAATTCCTCAGGGCGAGTACTCTTTGATTTGCCCGAAGGCACTCATAACTACGAGATTAGAACTATGACCACCTTTTATAACATCAAAAGGGTTTGGAATGGCTCACAGTACATCAACCAGAAAACCTATAACGTCAAACGAGGGTTTGGCAAAGGGCAGGTGAAAGTTCAAAAAAGCGACTGCATGAGTATTTACATGGGAGATGCCATAGATCGCGTCTGGTTTGAGGTATACCTAGACCCCTGCGAAGCAAATAACAACAGAAGCAATGACGATTAGAGCTATATTAAGGTCAATTTTTGATCCACCTCCATGGCCATCGCTTCTTGGCGAAGTTCTTCTTTTAAGCCCTTGATGTATTCTACTACTTCGTCAAGGTACTTGTTTAAGTCTGCTTGTGTTACAAAAGTATTGACGATAAACACGGTTTCACCCACTAGTCCCATCTCGTCGCTATTCCACACACCTTGGGCTTGCTTGCTTGTAGCACCCCCAAAGCGTTGAGCCAAAAACTTAAGTGTTCTTTCCACAATCATAGCGGTATCTATAATTTGGTCTACATCTATCGTTGTGGGTATAAACACACTGATTTGGTGGGTACGTTCCAAACGATCTGTGAGTATGTCCACAATATCTAAAAAGGGCTTAGGAACAGCTACTTCAGACTCTTTGAAGTTAGGCAGCTTGGGCAGCTCTTCCAAAAAAGGTAGCTCTAGGTCGTAGGCAAAGTCTATTTTTATGTCTTTGTATTCTATTTTGCTTCGGTTTACAACCGTAAAAGTGGTAGTTTCGTAGGGTCTTATATACTTACGGAGTTGCTTTTGGGCGATTTCAATATCCTTCCAAATGTCTTTTGAGGGAGGGGTCAGCAGGATGATTTGATTGGCAAAGTCCAGCATACTGGCAATATTTTCGTCCACATATCGGTTTTTTTCAGATACATGCTCGTTGAGTGTAATAACTACATTTTCGTAATCATTAAGCAACTTGTCAAGAAGAATGGTGGTTCTCGCATTGAGTTGGATGTCCGCATCGTCTTGACTCACCAATACATCATGTCCTTTAGGATGCTTAAACAATTTGGTTTTTCGGTCAAAGGCCATATCTAGCAGGAGCTGCTGAGAGTTGGGGTATTCTGTATAAACCGTGGGCTGCTGGTGCTGAGCATAAAGCTTTTGAGCGAGCGCAAGGCCGAGAGTGGTAGCTCCCAAACTGCCGAAAGTGTCGAAAATAAGTATTAAGCGAGATTTTTTATTGCCTCTTGCCACACGGCGGTTAGATTCCACCAAATACCGACCCAGTGTTTTACAAAGTTCTATGGCCACTTGTGGGAAATCGTGAAGAATATCTAGAAAATCTTCGCGGCGTATAACAATCAAATCCACATCGCTGAGGGCTGTAACACTCGCCGAACGAGTTTGATTCTCGAGTATGCCCACTTCACCAAAGCTATTGCCAGGCATCAAATATGCCAAAACATGATCCTGATTAGAAGCTCCCCGTCGCTTAACAGCCACAATGCCGTTGGTGATAATATACAGCGCGTTGCTGGGGTCGCCCTGATGTACGATCAGGTCTTCAGCAAAAAACTGCCTTGTTTTTGCTTTTAGGGCAATGGCTTTGAGAGCATTCTCTTCTAGTCCTTGAAAAAGAGCGGTCTGTTTAAGGGCTTTGATGACAGGTGAAAGGCGCATGAAATACTGCTAGTAAACTGTTTTTTTAAATTCAACTCAGAGAGCTGAATGTTTTTGAAAGGATAGCAGCGCAATTTCCTATCAAAAAGTGAGCAATGCAAAAAAAATCATAAGAAACTGTCCAAGGTGCAAAAAATGATGCCAGTCAGCTATGATTTTAAACATATCGAGCGAAGGCTATACCAAGTTGTGATAAAGTCATAGAAATAGAAAAGCTATGTCTTTGCATGATACCAAAATCTAAGTAAAACAGAATGAAAAATATAAATTTTTCAAAAAATAATATTGTTTTTTGTTTGTGTGTCAAAATATTCATAAATTTGCAATATTGAAATTGCGCGTTGTTGATGGCAATGCTGTTCCACTAAGATGCTCACATAAATTTTTTCACAAAAACCTTAAACATCAAGTTTATCATGTTAAAAAAGTATTTGTTATTTGGTTCGGTTGCTTTTGTCTTGGCTTCCTGCGGAGGTGACTCTGGACCTAAAGATCCAGATCCAGGTCCGACTCCAGTTGAAGTAAAAATAACCCTCAAGGGGTCTGGTGGCGATGAAACCAAAGGTTTTGTTATGGCTGAAGATGTGGTTTCAGATGTAACAGAGTCTACAGCGCGTATAGTGGGAACTTTTGCAAATCTAGATCCTGCTGATCCGATTTTAGATCACGGTCACGTTTGGAGCTCTTCAGACAACCCTACCCTTGCCAACACCAAATCTGCTCTTGGCGCACGTGCTGCAGCAGGTTCTTTTGGTACAGACGTAAAAGACCTCGAGCCTAACAAAACTTATTTTGTCCGCTCTTATATCACCACTAAAAACGGTACAGCTTATTTGCCTAAAGTGGCGAGCTTTACTACCAAGCCAAAAGAAGAGCCTAAACCTCAAGCTCCTGAATACTATACTCAAAAAGTAATGATTGAGCAAGTAACTGGTGGCTGGTGCGGCTGGTGTCCAGTAGGTAAATGGCAGATCAAAGATTTGATGGCTAAAAAACCAGGCACAGTGGTTGGTGTGGCTATTCACTACGGAGATCCGCTTGAGAACCGTTCTGCTCATGATTTCCTCAACAAAGCTTATGGTATCAGTGGCTATCCCGGAGGCATGGTAAACCGTGTTCGTTCTGCATCTAGCGCAGACATCATGATGTATCCTACTGAGTGGCCTGGTACTGTTGAGAAAGTGCTCAACAAACCTAAAGCCAATGTTGGCTTATCTGTAAAAACTACTTTTGATGCAGCAAGCAACCGCCTCACAGTGGACGCAAAAGTAGGCTTTGGCAAAGAAGCCAATCCTAAATTGACTTACTACGTAACAGCTTACTTGTTGGAGGATGACTTGGCTGCCGATCAAGCTAACTATTTGAGCGGTGATGGACGTTTCAAAACGTATGAGCCTTACTACAGTCTTCCAGGCAAAATTGCTGGATACAAGCACAACGAGGTACTTCGTAGAGCGTTCCCTGCTATGAGCGGTGAAGAGATTCCTAAAGAAATCTCTACTAAACCAGGCAGCGAGTATACAGGTCAGTTCCAAGTAGGTACAAGTGGATATGCTTCAGATAAATGTAGCGTAGTAGTATTCATCACATCTGCTGACAGCCCGTCTGCTAAGCGTCGTGTAGAAAATGTTCAGTTTATGAAACTTGGCGAATCTAAAGACTATGATTAATCGCAGTTCTTTTAGAGCGTTTTCAGTATAAATTTTAATAAAAAAGCACCGCTTGATAAAGGCGGTGCTTTTTTTGAAAGCTTGATTTTGGATGATATCTAAGCGAAATGAAAAATTATTTTGGATAACTTAATAACTAAGTGATTAAAAGAACGTTGAAATAGTTAAATTTGCACAGTTATAAAAACCGAAAGAACAATGAATATTAGGATTTGTGCCTTATTGCTAACACTATTTTTCTGTCAAAACATTGTGGACGACTGTTGGGCACAAGAAAAAACAGGCAAAAGGAAAAAACGTAAACAAAAAACAGTACAGATCGACGACAAAGGCCCTGGTTCGTTGTTGGAAATCAACAATCAAGAGTCTGTGGCCAATGAAACTGCCGACATTGCACCCAAGCAAATTCTCGCTGAACAGGCTCTCATTGAAGGTATGAAATGGTACTTGTTAGATGAGTATACCAAAGCCGCAAGCTCTTTTCAGGCAGCACTTAAAATCGATGACAAAAACGATGCAGCTTCTTACCAGCTCGCACTTTGTTATTTTAGGCTCGGTGAGCCTCGCCAAGCCATTAGCTATATAGAAACAGCAGTAAAAATTGATGGCAATAACCATTACTATCTGCGCTTGTTGGCCAATGTTTATGAAGAGATTTCTGACAATGCCAATGCAGAAAAAGTATGGCGGAACCTCATTCAAAAAGCACCGAAGAGTGAAGAATATTACTACAGTCTTGCGGATTTACTCAAACAGGTTGGTAAAACAAAAGATGTCATTAAGGTATATGACCAAGCCGAAGCCGAGCTAGGCTTTAATGAAGAGATTATTCGCAGAAAGCAAGAAATTTACTTGGCAAACAACAACTTAGAGTCGGCCTTAAAGGAAGGACAAAAGCTCATAGAAGCTTTTCCTGACTATCCCGATTATATCCTCATGCAGGCTGAACTAATGCTAAACAATCGCAGAGTAAATGAAAGCAAAAATTTGATTAATAGTTATTTAGGTTCAGGCTTCTCTCATCCTTACGCTTTTTTGATGCTGGCAGAAATAGCTAACAGCGAAAATGACAAAGATGGGCAGTACAAGTATTTAGAGCAAGCATTCTCTGACCCTGATTTGGGATCAGATCAAAAGATAAGAATACTACTGACTAATTATTACGATCAGTCAGAGCGCAATGCCATTGTGCGTACGCAAGGAACTAAATTGGCATTTTTAGCAGCCAATGCACACCCCGAATCCGCCGATTTATGGGCAGTTTATGCCGATTTTTTATTCCTTGCCAATCAAAAGGTAGAAGCCAGAAGTGCTTATCTCAAATCTACACAGCAAAACCCTGATAATTACAGAGTTTGGGAGCGAATTCTCCAAGTAGATTTGGAAAGCGGACAAATTGATAGTTTGGTAAAACATGGTCAGAAAGTAACGGATTTATTTCCTTATCAGCCCAGCATGTGGTTTTATTACGGCATGGGTCTCTTGGAACTCAATCAAGTGGACGAGGCTTTAGAAGCTTTAGAGCAAGCCCGCTCACTGACCGCTAATGATAAGTTGCTCGCTAGCGATGTAGAAACCCTCATTGGAGATTTACATAATAGAACCAAAGCCTACGATAAATCTGATCGTGCCTATGAAGCTGCCATTGCGGCTAATCCCAATAACGCTCGTGCGTTGAATAACTACAGCTACTATTTAGCCCTCCGAAAAGACAAACTGCCTCTCGCCGAGCAAATGTCCATCAAACTTATCAGACTTTATCCCAATGATGCTAATTTCTTGGATACTCATGCTTGGGTGCTCTACCAAATGGCCAACTATGACAAAGCTAAGATTTATATTGAGAAGGTCATAGCCCTTGGTGAGCCTAGCGCGACAGTTTTGGAGCACTATGGCGATATTCTTTTTAAGCTAGGCCAGACTGAGGAGGCTCTAAAGCAATGGATAAAAGCCAAATCGCTTGGTTCTGACAATGAAGCTCTTGAAAGAAAAATTAAAAACCGAGATCTTGAATAATTTCACTGTCCTAAAAACTAAGATAATTATGCCGAACAAACCAAAGTTATACTATTTGTTAAAGCCCTTTATCATCCTGTTTTTAAGTGCTCTTTTGATGTCTGCTAGCTGCCACAAGCGTTCCAAGTGTGCAACATATAAAGATTCAGACTTTTTTAACAAAAAAACATTTAAAGAAAAGCTAAAAGAGGACGCAAAGGCATCTGCAAAAGCTTACCAGAAAGCTCCTGGACTCTCTAAAAGAAATAAACGCAAGAGCAGAAGCTCTATTTGGGGTACGCGCTAAACACGGTTTGAATTTTGTGCCCTTCTTCTGTTCGTAAATCCATTGTACAGTTTATAGAACTAGTTCTGTGGTTTTTGACAGGATTTTACCTTTGGCGCGTCAGTAAAATGCTGCCTCTGGATTTGATGGACGAAACCCACTATTTGCAGGCTAGCCAGGGTTTGATTGGAGATATTTTCTGGCAGGATAATTTTTTTTATTTACTCTGGATTAAAGTCTTACGTATCTTTTCTGAAGACGCGCTTTGGCTATATGGCTTTAATTATTTCCTCCTCACTTTGGGAGCATGTTTACTATGGCGGTGGAGTCTGCGAGCGTTTGGCGTAAAACCTTTATTGTTTTGGCTTTTAATGACTTTGAGCCTACAAAGCCCCATTTTTATTCACGCCTATCCTTACCAAACCCGTTTTGTGAGTATTTGGTTAGCTCTTGGAGTCTATTTTTTAGGAGCCAGGAGGGGAACACAAAAGCGAAATTTATTCTACTTCTTAGGGCTGTTTCTTTGCATGCTTGCGCCTTTGGTCAGGCAGGAGTGCTATTTAATTTTGTTTTTATTGTTGTTTAGGGGATTTCTTAAAAAGGATTATTTACTGATTGGTGTTTGTCTTTTTTTTATATCGTTATACACTTCATTGCCTTTGGGCGAGGCCCATGCGGAGCCGCGTTTTTCTATTGCTTTTCTGCAACATTTGGCTTGGCACTTGGCCAGCAAAAAACTATGGATGGGCAATGTCTGGCTAGAATATGATAAGCTCAGAATCCTGTTTTTTAACTCCGAATACAGTTTTTTTAACATGTTTAAGTACAATCCTACATTGGTGCTGCAGCATGGACTTTGGAATTTGCAAAGCCTCCCAGATGTATTTCGGGCTTATTTGCCTGTGCATTGGGGTAGACTACAAAAAATTGTATTTTTTTCAGTTTTAGGGCTGGGCTTTTTGGGTTATCCTTCTCATAAAAAATCCCAGAATGGTATTTTTTGGTTTGCTCTTGCTCCGCCTCTGTTTTGTTTGTTGGTGGTTTTCCCTCGTACACACTATTTCTGGGCGTTTATCTATCTTGCTGTGTTGTGTATGTTTTCCCAAAGTTGGTTTTTAGGCTCCCTGTTTACTAAAAAACTTTATGGCCTGTTTGAATATCGTTTAGCTTTACAAACAGCTAGGTTGTTGTATTTTTTAGGAACATTTTATTTCATTATTCATTTCCTTTATCAAGCAAGCACAGCAAGACTTTCATCCGGAAAAGACACAAATCAATACCTTGTGGAATCGATAAGGTTACATTTAAAACATCCAACCATTTTGCTAAGCTCATTGGGCAGCTTTGAGGTGTATCATCCTCCCGCACAGACTGTGCTGGCACACACCAAAAAAAGCAGCTGGCCAGAGTTTCAAAAGCAGAAAGGTATAAAAGTACTGCTCCTAAGCCCAGACTTGCTTCAACTCCAGAGCTACTCTCAAGATCAAGTGTTTCTTGAGGCATTGAAAAAAGCAAAAAAACGACAGATACTAAGCCCACATTATGAGCTTGTTTGGTTCTAAAACAAAACCCAGTCAAATCAGCTTTTTGCTAAAACTGACCTGACTGGGAAAAGTCAAACTCAAGGATGTTTATTTCTCTTTGAGACCGTCGGCTTTCCATTTGCGGATTAAATCCACTTCAGCCGCTGTAAGGTCGTCGCTACCTGGAGGCATAGATTTGTTAGCAGTGGTGCGAATGATGTCGTCTACCCATGTTTTGGTATCGCTAAACTTGCGCCAATCCTGACCGCGAGAGCCTTGTGTACCTGTTGTGTGGCATGAAGCACATTTTTTGACCAATAAAGGTTTAATATCTGCCTCAAAAGTAACGGCAGTGGTAGTAGCCGCAGGCTTCACCACAACTGACAAAGCCGTGTTATTGGTGAAACTGCCTGCGTCGTTGCTTACCTTAACAGCAAGGGTATAAGTCCCTTCTGCGGCATCTGCTGCCACACTCACCACACCTGTAGTGCTGGCGATAGAGATTTTTCCTTTAGCATCTGGTGTACTCACAAAGGAAAATGTCAAGGGCGTGTTCCCGTCTGCGCTTGGCGAGCTGGAAGTTACCGCAGTCCCCACCTTAGTTTCCAGCAGAGAGGGAGTATAAGTGAGACGAGTGGGTGGGGCGATAGACTTACTCACAATCACCTCAAAGGCATTAGGGAAGGTTTTGCTACCCAATGAATTGGTGGCGGTCACACTAATTTTGTAAGTGTTAGCTTTGAGGCTAGCTTCGGCTTTTATGACTCCATTGCTAGGGTCTATCTTGATAAGGCCACCCGCATCAGGCGCAACAGTCATGCTAAAGGTAATGGGGGTTTTACCTTTGATAGTAGGCACGACAGAGCTGCCTCCCACCCCTTCCTTGAAGCTAAGTTGGGCTGTGGCATACACCAAATCCGAAGGTGCTTGGTCTTCGTTTGGCGGTGTGGGGGTGGTCTCTGAGCCGCCGCAAGACCATATCCATGCGACGGAAACTAAAATTAATCCAAAAATTTTGAGTCGTTTGATAATCATTTTCTGACTTTAGGGTTAGAGTAATCCAAGAACAAATTGTCAAGTAAGATTGAAGCTGCTATAACCATTTAAACTGAATTGAACCGCTTTTGGTTTTCAATTAATCTGATTAATGTTTAAATACGTTTGAACACAGGAGATTATTTTAGCAAGCATCCGCAAAAAATGATTTATTTTCTTTAGCCTCACGCACGAACCCAAGCATTTTTAACTCTTTACTTGTTTTTCAACTTTTTAGCAACTAATTTGTTCATAATGAAGCTACTGCAAAAAAAATAGCTTTCTGATTTTTTTTTGTTGATGAAAAGCAATATGGCACTTCTGAAAAATTTGTGTTTGCTGCTTCAAAGCATTTAAAAGTTGTTTGACTGAATTTTTTATAAAAAAATTTATTGATTAATTTAATGTAATATTTTTTGTTAAAAAATAAAAAAATTAGCACAAAGTCGCAATTCTATACGGTTTTGTTTGTATACAGAATATAAAAATTTATTTTTGAACAAGTTAGGGTATAGTTGCAATACTGCCTTTGCATGTGCATAAGACAATCCGAAAAAGACAAATCAATATTTTTGTCTTTAATTTAAAAAAATATCTATATCGTTTGCTATTTATTTCTGATGCTTTACATTTGAGGTTCAGGGTAGTGTAAACTGCTTTTGCTTTTTTGCTAAATTCACTTTTAAAAGAAGGTTTATGTTTCAATTCATCAGAAGATTCACTCTAGCTGCGGCTATGGTGTCATAAACTATTTTTATCTTTGGCCGCATATTGGCTCTGAGAAAACAGTAGAGAAGCTTCTTTTTTATGTCTAGCTTCAAATGAAAGTACAGCCATGATGCGTTAAAAACGATAGATATTTTTTAAGAATAGGTTTTTTTCTCCAACAAAATACCGCAAATTTGCATGTCCTTACACTCCCAAAAACACGGTCGCTTTGGAAGACATACAACACATTAAAGCTAAGTTTGACATCATAGGCAATTCTTTCAGTTTAGAGAATGCCATTAGAATTGCTGTGCAGGTGGCTCCCACCGATATGAGTGTGTTGATTGTGGGCGAAAGCGGAACAGGTAAGGAGTCGTTTTCTAAGATTATCCATCAGCTCAGTACGCGCAAACACAAACATTTTGTGGCCATCAACTGCGGTGCAATCCCCGAAGGAACCATTGATTCAGAGCTTTTTGGACACGAAAAAGGGGCTTTTACGGGTGCTATTGAGTCTCGCAAAGGATATTTTGAGGAGGTGAATGGCGGCACAATTTTTCTGGACGAGATAGGCGAAATGCCTTTAGCCACACAAGCGCGCTTGTTGCGTGTGCTCGAGAATGGGGAATACATCAGGGTAGGTTCTTCTAAACCTCAGAAGGTAGATGTGCGGGTGGTGGCTGCCACAAACGTGAATTTGTTTGATGCCGTTGCTAAACGAAAATTTCGCGAAGACCTCTATTTCAGGCTCAACACAGTACCTATACAGGTACCGCCTTTGCGTGAGCGTGGACACGATATAGATTTGCTCTTTCGCAAGTTTGCAGGCGACTATGCCCAAAAGTACAGGATGCCTCCCCTCAAACTTACCGAAGAGGCCAAAGAGTCTTTATTAAAATGTCGTTTTTCAGGCAATGTGCGACAACTCAAGAATTTGGTAGACCAGATTTCGGTCATGGAGACCACTCGCCTCATTACAGCCGATATTCTGAGCAAATACATTCAAAATTCTGATTTTAGCCAAACGCCAGCACTCATTCCATCAGCCAATAACGATGCGCAGGGCAGTTTTTCAGAGCGCGAAATACTCTATAAAGTGCTTTTTGATCTCAAGAAAGATGTTTCAGAGCTTAAAAACTTGGTAGGCAGAATCATCAAAAGCGGAGTAAATGCCGATACACTCAATGCCTACGAAAACTTGTTTGCCACAGATTTGTCTGAAAAAATAACGTCTAATAATACAACCCCTTTTTTGCTTGAGGCCAAACCCACCAGTCCACAGATTGTGCCTGTGGTTCAAAACAATGCAGAAAGCAGTTATCACAAAGAGCAGATTGTGCCCATAGAAGAAAATTCTCTCTCTTTGGACAAGCAAGAAAAAGATATGATTGTACGGGCTCTCAAAAAGCACAATAACCGCCGCCGCAATGCAGCACAAGATTTAGGTATTTCAGAAAGAACGCTTTACAGAAAAATTAAGCAGTTTGGGTTAGAGGAACTTTAGAGCTTTGAAGTCTACAAACACAAAGTGTTATTTTTTAAATCTTAACCAGATTAATCCAGTAGTTTTTTGGAAGAGCAGCAAGCGTTTATGAACCCAAATTTGCCGCGAAGTATAAAAAAGGTATAAAAAAACTTACTAAACGAATTTTTAGCACTAATATTGTAGGCTTTTAATTCTAAAAACTCTTTGATAATGCGTTTGAATCCACTGGCTACGTTTGGGATTATATTGTCCTTTATTTTTTTGAATGCTTGCGGCGACCCATGGCGTACCACGCTCCTGCTCCAGACAGACGAAGGTTTTTCGTCTAGTGCTTTCAAGGCTCTTATGGCTGACAATCAGAAAAATTATAGGATTAAAAAATTTGATTATTTGGCCATAGACGTACAAGCCAACAAAGGTGAAATCTTGATAGATCCTTACAGCGACGTGCCCACAGGCGAGCGGTATGAACCCAAAAATAATACCATTGAGGTCAAAGAAAAGGTAGTAAAATACCAAGTGAATGAAATGGGGGTGCTGCGATTGCCCATGATAGACACCATTTATGTATTGGGCATGAGCATAGCGCAAGTGGATAGTGCCATACAAAAGCGTTATGCCAAATACTACAGTGATCCCTATGTTAAAACCCGTTTTTTGAATAAGCGCATTACAGTTTTTGGTGGGCTTTCAGGAGGCAAAGTAGTTAATATTGAAGAAGAGAATATCAATCTCTTCGAATTTTTGGCTTTAGTGCCCGAAATTGCAAAAGAAAGTCGTTTCGATGCCGTCAAGATTCTACGCGGCTACGAAGAAGGCAATCAACAAATGATGGTCGTGAATATGACGGATTGGAACAGCTACAAAAGCTCTGAAACAGTGCTCCTGCCAGGCGATATTGTGATTCTTGACCGCTATAAAAAGCCTCAGGAGTCGGTTTTTACAGCCAACAGCATTATTGCCTCTATAACGGGTATAGCCTCTTTGATACTCACTTTCATTGTGTTGCTAAACCAGAATCCTGGCGGGGGTTAAGCCCCAGAAAATTATCTGTTTTTGCAACGATTATTTTTGGAACCCCCACCCAAGAAATAGAGCCGCAATCAAGATGTATTTGAATGCAGCTCTATTTTTTATTGGGCTTATTTTATTTTACTCTGTTTTAAGGAAAGTTTTGAAGATATTTCCTTTGTTGGTTTTAATTGTGAGGGTGTATGCCCCGCCAGTT
>RDZD01000011.1 GCA_004293815.1 Cytophagales bacterium
TTTAAGTGTTTATTTTTCAACAAAAACCTTGTTTTACAGTTATTTGTCTCTACAAAACAAGATTCTAAAAATCGGCCTGCTTGCCCAATATCCCGTTATCAGACTAGTTGTTTGGCCAAATATAAAGTAAAGCTTTTTGCTTTTATACAATGTTCTTATAGGAGATAGGGGATTTTAATCCTTCTAATAGTTCTTTTTTTACTTATTTATCTTACAATATCACATGATGCTTAAAGGCATTTTTTGGGATAATAAGACTTGTGAATTAATAGTTTCATTCGGCACCACTGCAAACGAGCCGAACGCTGCGGAGACTGTTTTTAATAATTTAGACAGTCTTTTTAACAACGTTTATGTAACTTTAGTGAGTGGATAAAGCTATTCTATGTTTCTGAAACCCAGTAAAATTTTTCTTCACCAAAAAGGGCAAGGAAAGTACAAAAAAAGTGCCCCTTGCAATACGAAAAATTATTCTTAACTTTCCGCTGTAAAGCACTGGCTTTCGGACGTTCTTTGATTCGGTGAGTTTTAGGTTGCTTCGGGACGCTGCCAAGAGGAACAAAAATTCCAATACAACGCCAAAGAAAAACTCTTGGCTATTTTGTTCTAAAGTCAAATAGAGCGGAAGAATCTGCTCTGGACTTTGACGGAGATGGAAAAATAGCCTTTTCTCTAACAATAGGCGCTTTCAAAGCGACACATTCCTATGACATTAAGGAGAAATCCGAAACTAAAATAGGCTTGACCTCCAAAGTAGGTCTTGAATTTAAAGTGTCTCTCCAAGGCTCTGGAAAATACGGATTCACAAAACAATTTATGAAATGATTTCAAAAAAGTACAAACGGTGCTTGTTTTTCATTAAACGAACGCTATTTCTAACCTTTCTTATTGCAGGCATTCACTCTGAGATGACGCAGGGTATAATCACCAATTACTATCGTGCGGATACATATTGTTTTAATGCACGTGTTTTGTCAACCTTTGAGTCGTACATTATAGTTCATAAAGTAGATGAAATAGAATACAGAAGTAGGTTTGGAATGGCTGCATGGTCGCCATTGGAAGCCTATGCTAAAACATACAAGCCGCTCCGTATAAAATATGAAAAGAATAATCCCGGTGTTTTATATCCTATTGATGTAGCAAATGTAAAATACCGGCTTTTAGTTGGAGGTATCGTACTTTGGATATGTATTTTAGTGATATTTCCTTGGTTGTTTAATCGTCCCATTAATAATGGTTTTCGTCGTCTGTATCTACTCCTGCTAAGTCCAAAATATAGAAAATATCTTTTATATAAATATACAGACTGAGCAAATTATGCTTCTACTACCTACCTAGCCAACGGCCAGAAGATACAGAAGACGAGTAGCTTGGGTGACACCACGCGCTATGTGGGCGACTGCGTGTATGAGAATGGCCAGTTGGCGTTTATGCGTATGCCAGAAGGCCGCATCCGCTACTACTGGGACGCGGCAGAACCCGCTTGGACCATCACACCGCAGTATGAGTACCTAGACCACTTGGGTGGTTGTGATTCAAAATGTATGATAAGCATCATTTCTTTGTTGAAACATCATTTTAATAGCTGCCTCATGGTATTGGTCTTTTTAGATCCACATAGATCCCAATAAACGCACTAGGTTATTTTAAAATATTTTAAACGTAGTGCTTCATATATTGCAATCTTGGGTTTGTTTGCCATCATAAAATGATGTTTATTTGAACTCAGTTTTTTCAAATCATATTCTTTCATCATCGTAGTGTAAAGCGTTTTTTAAAAATGCTCAAAGACAAAAGAATTATCCTAGGCGTAACAGGCGGAATTGCAGCTTATAAGTCTGCTACGCTTGTTCGGCTGCTAGTCAAGGCTGGAGCAGAAGTACAAGTCATCATGACTGAACAAGCCCATAATTTTATTACCCCTCTCACACTGGCTACACTTTCGCGCCGACCCGTGCTGACGGACTTTGCCAAAGACAAAACAGGCGAGTGGAATAACCATGTGGACTTGGGCTTATGGGCAGACCTTTTGCTCATTGCCCCTGCCACAGCCAACACCCTTGCAAAAATGGCCAATGGGCATTGCGATAGTCTCTTATTAGCCACTTACCTCTCAGCGCGCTGTCCTGTGGCTGTTGCGCCTGCCATGGACTTGGATATGTACAAACACCCTGCGGTGGTACGAAACTTAGAATTACTCAAATCCTTTGGGCATCATGTTATGGATGCAGCCTCTGGCGAGTTGGCTAGCGGTCTTGTGGGGCAAGGCAGAATGCCTGAACCAGAGCAGATAATGGATAGTATCAAGCCCATTTTATTAAGGGATGATAGGCTAGCAGGCAAAAATATATTGATTACGGCAGGCCCTACACAAGAGGCTTTAGACCCTGTACGCTACATTACCAACCACTCAAGCGGCAAAATGGGCTATGCTATTGCCAATCTTTTGGCTGTGAGTGGCGCACAAGTTACGATGCTTTCGGGCGTAGTCAATCAAAAAGCACACCCTAATGTACAAGTTATCCGTACCGTTTCGGCCTCTGATATGTATGAGAATGCTCTCAAACATTATGACCACGCTGACATAGTCATTTTATCAGCGGCTGTTGCTGATTATAGACCAAGTACTATGGCTGACAAAAAAATAAAAAAATCAGGCAATACTCTAGTCCTTGAGCTTGTCAAAACTTTCGATATAGCTGCTGAGTTGGGTAAAATCAAGTCAAAAAGCAAGTTTCATGTCGGTTTCGCGCTAGAAACTAATGATGAAGCAGAAAATGCCAAGAAAAAACTTAACAGCAAAAAGTTTGATATGATCGTGCTCAACTCTTTGCAAGATGTGGGCGCGGGTTTTGGACACGACACCAATAAGATTACGATTTTAGACAGCTTAGGTACTACGCCTTATGCGCTCAAATCTAAAAATGCCGTAGCACAAGACATCGTAGAAGCCATGCTCCAGCGTATGAGCAGACGATAATTTTTGTTAAAAAAAAAGAAAAAAGTGTTTTTTTTAGTTTTAATCACAAAGAATATTTTTTTGAAATTTTTTTTATTCACAAAAACGCTTCGCCTATGTCTCTATTGTTTGATAACTTTGCCAGCTGGGCTGCTCACTGCCAGCAAACCTCTGAGCCTTTGTGGCTTCCTGTCATGCGCTATGAAATTACACAAAGAGGTCGTACAGAAGCCGAAATTTGGGCTGGCGTGGCCAATGCTTATAAAGTCATGAGCGAAGCCGTGGAAACGGGACTCAACGAAGACATGAGTTCACGCTCTGGCATGATAAATAATGGCGCAAAGAAAGTGTATAGAAACCCACTCGCAGTACTTTCTGTAGAATTTCAAAGACTCATTGCGCGTGCTTTGGCTGCCAAAGAAGTTAACTCTTGTATGGGGCGTATTGTGGCAGCACCCACAGCAGGCGCATCTGGCATTTTACCTGGAACACTCTACACCCTACAACAACAACATAATTTACCTGATCAAACAATTTTTGAAGCTCTTTTGGTAGCAGCTGGCGTGGCTCTTATCATAGAACGCAACGCCTCTTTGGCTGGTGCGGTGGGTGGTTGTCAGGCCGAAACTGGCAGCGCAGCGGCTATGGCTTCTGCTGCCATTGTGTATTCTTTGGGTGGCAGCACAACGCAAGCTTTCAATGCTGTAGCTATTACGGTTCAGTGTATGCTGGGACTTGTATGCGATCCTGTGGCGGGCTTAGTAGAAGTGCCCTGTGTGGTACGCAACGCCAGCGCAGCTGCCATTGCTTATAGCTCCTCTCAAATCGCTCTCTCAGACGTAGACTCCGTCATTCCCGTAGATGAGTGCATACACGCGCTGGGCGAAGTAGGGCAGAGCATGGAAACGCGCTACAAAGAAACCGCACTTGGAGGACTTGCCGCTACTCCTACAGGTCAGAGAATTGCCAAGCGAGTTTTGATTAGTGATATTGATATTTTGCCCGATGAGTCAGAGCCTTAAAGTCCCACCACCCTTGCGCTTGGGTGATAGCATTGCCCTTGTAGCACCTGCTGGTGCTGTGAAGCCTGAAAAAATACAACTTACTGCTCATTTTTTTAAGAATGCAGGCTTTAAACCTTGTTTTTTTCCTAGCAATACTTCTTTTTCCTATCAAGATTTCTATGAGTTTTCTGCACCAGACGAGATTCGTGCAGAAGCTTTTAAAGAAGCCGTTCTGTCCGATTGCAAGGCCATTTGGTGCTTGCGTGGCGGCTACGGCTGTATTAGATTGGCTAATCAATTAGAGGAAAGTATCAAAGAGTTAGCTTTAAACCCTAAGTGGCTCATTGGCTTTAGTGACATCACATTCTTGCACGGCTTGGCACAAAAGCATGGCCTTGTATCGCTTCATGCGGCTATGCCTAATGCGGTGCTTTCGTCTGATACGCCTGCCCAAAATCTGCTGTCCAGTACACTTGATTGGCTCACGAGTGAAGGTATACGCGAGCAAGAATATACGCTAAAACCTTTTACAGAAAACAAATTAGGTTTTGGCAGTGGGTCTTTGGTGGGCGGAAATTTATCTTTACTAGCTTCGGTTTTGGGTACACGTTTTCAAATGAATTACGCTAATAAAATCTTGTTTTTGGAAGAAGTAGACGAACCCTACTATAAAATTGACCGAATGTTGCACCAAATGAAGTTTGCAGGTTGTTTTGAACTGTTGGCAGGTCTGGTAGTGGGCCATATGGCGCAAAGAGAAGAGCCTGTTCGTAAGCTCATGCAAGAATTATTTGTGGCGGATACATGGCCTATAGCTTTTGGTCTTTCAGTGGGACATATCGCCCAAAACGAATTGATACCGCATGGCGCAAAAGCTTACTTGGAGGTAAATCACCAAGGAAGTCAGCTGAAGATTAACTGCTAAAATAGGAAAATACCTTTACTTGGCAGGCTTGCGCTTTCTATCAAACTTTGTATTGCTCTGTTTGGCGTTGGTGGGCTTCTTTTTCAATTTACTAGGCGGTAAATTGCTTTTTTTCTTTTCATGAAAGGCTCCTTGAAAGGTCGGGTCAGCTTTTTTGCGCTGATCGTCTAACGCACGTAACTGCTCTTGCTTTTCCTCAAACGAAGTTTCTTCTATACGAACACTTGGTGGGATTTCTTTAAGGGGAATTTTCTCGGCTATTAAAGACTCAATGCGCTCTATGTGATAGAGTTCACCCATGTTATAAAAAGTGATGGCTGTGCCGCTTGCGCCCGCTCGCCCTGTGCGCCCGTTGCGGTGTACGTAGTCTTCGTATAGCAAAGGCACATCAAAATTAATCACGTGGCTCACTTCAGGAATATCTAAGCCCCTTGCAGCGACATCAGTAGCCACAAGAATCCTTATTTTATCAGTTTTAAAAGATTCTAGAGCATGTAAACGTGAATTCTGGTCTTTGTTAGCATGCAGTAGCATGGCCTCATCCATAAGACGACGATTCAAATACTTGCTGATGTTGGTTGCCGAACTCCTCGTGCGTACAAATACCAACGCTTTGGTACACTCTGAAAGCTCTAAGATATACTCAAGTAAATTTATCTTGGTGCGTAAATTGGGTACTTCATAACGCTTCTGGTCTACAGTTCGCGCCACAGTGGCTTGTGGGGAGGCTTCCGCAATAACAGGAAACTCCACAAACTCTTCCGAGAGTTTCATCACTTTGGCCGACATGGTAGCCGAGAATAGCAAGTTTTGGCGTTTTTTATGTGGAATTACCTCTAAGATGCGTCTAATTTGTGGCATAAAGCCCATATCCATCATACGATCCGCCTCGTCGAGTATCAAAATTTGGATTTGCTTTGTTTGAACACCTTCTTCAAGGTAAATATCCAAAAATCTTTGGGGGGTACTGACTAAAATATCCAAGCCTTTGCTGATATCTTCCTTTTGATGCTTGGTACTTTTGCCGCCTATAGCCACATAGCCCCGTAAGTCTGTATACTTTCCTAGTTTTTCCACTTGGGAATGTATCTGCAATGCCAACTCACGTGTAGGAGCCAGTATGAGTGCACGCGGCATGCTGCCCATAGCGTACTTGAGACGCATGAGTGTAGGCAAAAGGTAGGCTGCAGTTTTGCCCGTACCGGTTTGCGCAATACCCACCAAGTCTTGCCCATTCAAAATGGACGGAATGGCTTTTTCTTGTATTGGCGTAGGATGTACATAGCCAGCTTCTGCAATGGCATCAAGCAACTGCTTGTTAAAATGAAACTGGATAAAGTCTTGCACGGGTGAGATAGATTGATGTATTTGGTTTTCAAAGCAAAGCAGAGAGCCTGCTAAAAGTTCTCTGCTTTGCTGCCTTTTATTTTTAATAGAAATAACTATTTACCTTTAAAAACAGGCTTGCGCTTTTCTAAGAATGCCGCTGTGCCTTCTTTAAAATCTTGAGTTTTGCAGCAATTAGCAAAAGCGTTCGCTTCTGCTTGGTAGCCGTTCACGCCCGTATGATACACTGCGTTTACACAGCTTATAGCGTTAGCCACTGCTGGTGGTGCTTTTGTGAGCACTTTTGCAATAATCTCTTTACACTTGGTTAGAAGCTCGGCAGGAGGGACTGCATAGTTTACAAGTCCAAGGCTGAGAGCTTCTTCTGCGGCGATGATGTCGCCCGTGAGAATAAGCTCAAGTGCTTTGGTTTTGCCAATAAGAATCGGCAAGCGTTGTGTACCGCCATAGCCTGGAATCACGCCAAGATTGACTTCTGGCTGTCCGAAACGTGCTGACTCGGCTGCCACTCTCAAATGACAGGCCATTGCTAGCTCACATCCACCACCCAAAGCAAAGCCGTTGATGGCCGCAATGACCAACTTAGGACAGTTTTCTATTTTTGCAAAAACATTTTGTCCATTTTCTACAAACTTACGTGCATTGATGTCTGTTAGGGCTGCTATTTCACTGATGTCTGCGCCAGCCACAAAAGCTTTTTCGCCTGCCCCCGTCAAAATAACTGCCTTTACATCAGCAGTGTCATATACGTAATCAAAGGCTTTGCCTAACTCTTCAATGGTTTGGATATTGAGCGCGTTCAGTTTTTTCTCGCGATTGATAGTGATCGTTAAAACACCATCTTGGAGATTAAGAAGCAGGTTATCAAATTGCATAGGACTAAATTAATACGAACAGTTCTAAATTTTTTGAATTGCAAAGTTATTAAAAAATATCTTGCAATAACAAAAAAGTGCATCAGAATATGCGATTTGTTATCTCTGTGATACGCCTAAATCCAAGCATAAAATTAAGTAATAGCACTCTGAATGTGAATTTTACCGCCCCCATATTCTACAAACAACAATGAGGCAGGATACTAAACTTTTTTATGTGCTAGCTATTTAGTTCCTACTCATTACACGCCAAAGAAAGAACAAGATACATCTTGAAATTCAAAACAGCTCGGACAGAGGTTTTGTAAAGACCCAAAGACGGAGTCATCTGTCTCTACTTCCCATAGAATCCCGACTACATCAGCTATAAAACCGTGTTTACAGAACAAAATAGGCGATTGGTCTGTTTTTACAGAAAAAAATTATGCTTTTGTGAAACAGCATATAAAAATAGTTCGTATATTGTAGCAAATTATGTACCAAAGCCCTACTTTTTAAAAAATATAATTTAGATTCAAATTAAACCATTAGACCAGCATGCAAAAATTAGGTCTTACGCAGAGTCTATCTCAAAAGCTCTCGCCTCAGCAAATACAATTCATAAAGCTTCTGCAAATACCTACAGCCGAACTTGACACTCGAATAGAAGAAGAGCTTGAGAGCAACCCAGCCCTAGAAGAAGGCGGTAAGGACGATACACGCGACAACAACGAAGAAGGGATTCAAATGAGTGATCTCGACTACGGCAGCAGCAATGATAACAGCTCTGATGATAGCTATGACGATCGCTACGAGTCTCGTCATGATGAGGACTTGAATATCAGTGACTATGTGAATCAAGATGATATAGCTGGGTACAAGATGTATGGCGATGGTAACTATGACGAGGAAGACAGAGAGCAACCCATAAAAGCCGAGAACTCTCTCATAGATAGCCTTTTGGTTCAGTTAAGTTATTTAAAGCTTAGCCCCAAAGAAATGATTATAGGCAAACAACTGATAGGGAGTATTGATGAAGACGGCTATATCAGACGCGATATTGAAGCTATCATTGACGATTTAGCTTTTTTGCAAAAAATAGATGTTAATTTATTAGAGGTTCAAGATGTTTTGGAGCGCATTCAGCGATTTGAGCCTGCGGGCATAGGCGCGCGCGACTTGCAAGAGTGTTTACTGCTTCAACTTAGAGCACGAGATACCCGCGAAAAAAATGTACAAATCGCCAGACGCATTATAGAAATATGTTTTGAAGAATTTAAGAAAAAGCATTATAGCAAAATAGAAAAAAAACTAGGTATCAGCGAAGACGAGCTCAAATTGGCCATGGACGTTATTATACGACTGAACCCCAAGCCCGGCGGAAGCACAGTGGGCAGTGATGCCAAAACACAGTTTATGATACCAGATTTTATTCTCAAAAACGGTATTCTCGGTCTGGAAGTCTCGCTAAATTCCAAAAATGCGCCTGATTTAAGAGTTAGTAGGTCTTATTCTGACATGCTAGACGCTTATAATAGAAGCGATAAAAAAGACAAAAAACTTAAACAAACAGTGAGCTTTGTCAAGCAAAAACTGGATTCGGCCAAATGGTTTATTGATGCCATCAAACAGCGTCAGCATACACTGCTCAGAACGATGGAGGCCATTATGCGCTACCAATATGATTTTTTTCAAGAAGGCGACGAAAGTAAACTTAAACCAATGATTCTCAAAGATATAGCAAGAGAAATCGGAATGGATATTTCCACTGTCTCGCGAGTAGCAAACAGCAAGTCGGTTCAAACAGACTTTGGCATATTCCCTTTGAAGTTTTTCTTTTCGGAGAGTATTTCTACCGACACTGGCGAAGACGTGAGCAGCAAGGAAGTGAAGTTCATTCTTAAAGAAATTATTGAGAAAGAAAGCAAGAGAAAGCCACTTTCTGACGACAAACTGGAAAAGATGCTCAAGGACAAAGGCTACAACATAGCGCGACGCACCGTAGCCAAATACCGCGAACAACTCAATATTCCTGTGGCCAGACTTCGAAAGGAGTTGTAAACCTCTAGTTCGCAGTTTTATTATAAAAAAAATCAAGATTACACCCTAGTATTTAAGGATTTATGGTCGTTAATGACTCCTACCTAAATTACCCTTTTGCAGCGCGCGTACTTGTACGATGGTCTGACTTAGACGAACTCGGCATGGTAAACAATGCCAAATATTTAACCTATTTTGAAGAAGCCCGAGCATTTTTTTTCTTAGAAAAGCTTGCTTGGGACTGGACACAACTAGGCTCTTTGGTGGCATCTATCCAAATCAATTACAAGTCGCCTGTACGCTATGGACATAAAATTACGGTCTTTATGGGTGTAGAGCAAATCAAAAATGCCAGTTTTAGCCTCAAATGTGCGGTTTGCAGTCGCAAAGAAGATGACTCTTGGTTGTTACATGCCGAAGGTTCGGTGGTCATGGTGGCCTATGATCTCCAAACCCAAAAGCCCACTGCCTTGCCTGTCTATGCACGGGAAGCTCTGGCAGGATTTCTGTTGGTTTGATATGCTTAACAATTGATTTGCAAAAAAAAAATAAAATTTCTTGCTTATCTGGGACAGAATATCCATTATTGCTCTTTGGTAGTCTGCGCTTTTACAGTTACTTGAACACCGTACATAGACAATATCGCCCTGCAACATGACTTTCAGTATACAAGACCTTCTACAAAACTATGAGTGTTATGAGGAACCTGCCCTACTGCATCGTTTCTTTAAATTCCGAGACCTCTTTACGCTTATTGAGTTTCATAACAGCCCAAGCAGCCCTTTCAAGCTGCAAAAGCTAGGTTCTTCTGTCAAAGGAAAGTCTATTTATAGTTTTACTTATGGCAATGGGCCAACCAAAGTACTGCTATGGTCGCAAATGCACGGTGACGAACCTACTGCTACTATGGCGCTTTTTGATTTATTCAATTTGCTCTCAGACCGCGACCAACAGCACAGCGAACTTCGCCAATTGCTACAAAGCCAACTCACCTTGGTTTTTGTTCCTATGCTTAATCCTGATGGTGCAGAGATGTTTACACGCAGAAATGCGCTTGGTATAGATTTAAACCGCGACTATTTAAGCCTTAGTGCGCCCGAGTCTACCATTCTACACGATTTGGCGCATGAATTCAAACCACACTTTGCGTTTAATCTCCACGATCAGAGCAGATATTACGCCGTAGGCGACACAGATCAACCCGTAAACTTGGCATTTTTGGCTCCCTCAGCTAATCCTGAGCGCACCTACACGCCCGCACGGAAACGCGCTGTACAGCTCATCGCTCAGCTTTATGACGCTCTAAAGCCCATCATTGGCGCACAAATGGCCAAATATGCAGACGATTACGCCCCAAGATGCTTTGGCGACTCTTTTCAGAAAGCAGGATACAGTACCATCTTGATAGAGTCTGGCTATGTTCCCTATGATGAGGAAAAACAAATTGTTAGGAAATATACTTTCGTTGCTATCCTGAAAGCACTCGTCACCATAGCACAAGGGCTAAATGATGATAAAAAGCTTATAAAAATATATGAAGAGATTCCTCTAAACAAAAAAGAACAGTTTTTTGACTACATCATTTCGGGCGTATTAATAGAGATGGGTGGTAAAAAATATATCACTGATTTAGGCGTAAATGTTATAGATCAGCTTACTGCCAACAGCTCCTCAAGACCTCAGCGGAGTTATTGGCTAGCCGATGTGGGTGATTTAAGGGCTTTTCATGCATTCAAACATATCCGTACTCGAGGCTTGCGCTTGCAAAGTAAAAACCCAATCCAGTTTGGTCAAAAAGCTGACTTTAAGCTCTATGACAATAAAAAAATCATCCTAGAGTTTGCTCATGGCATACTCAAACGCAAGGTGGCGGATATTCTTTAAAGCCAGTGAACAAACTTTCGCCTCTATCTGCCAACGAATGGCAATTTATAGAACAATATTGGTCTCTCTCACCGAGTGAGGCCGTTCTTAAATTTAGCAGGCATAAAAAATATGGCCATTTGCTTCCACACCTTCTAAGTAGGCAAAAACTACAGGACAAACAACCCGCATGGGTGAAGCACCCTGAACTTCTTTTCACAAACCCACTCAGTGCTGAACAGTGCTCATCTGAATTAACTGCTATGCTAAAAGGCCGCTTGATGGGGACGGGTGAGCGGTGTATAGATCTAACTGGCGGCCTAGGCGCGGATACCGCGATTTTTGCTAAGTACTTTAAAGAAGTTCATTATGTAGAGATGCAGTCGGATCTTTTGGCTCAAACGAAACATAACTTTGAGGCTTTAGGCATCAAAAACTGTGTATTTCATCATGCTGATGCAGCTTCATTTTTACAAAATAACCTGACGCTCAAGGCCGATTTAGTGTATATAGACCCTGCAAGGCGCAACGAAAGCGGTCAGAAAACCTATCATTTTTCAGATTGTAGCCCAAATGTACTAGAACTTTGGCCTAGCCTTCGCCATCTAGCCACGCGCCTACTTATTAAGACTGCACCTTTTTTAGATATTTCAGCTGCCTTACGCGAACTCCCCCAGCCTGCTCAGATATACGTTTTGGCTATTAGAAATGAGTGCAAGGAGGTCTTGTACTGTCTTGGAGAAGGCATTGAAGTGCAGAAATGCCAAACATTTAATATTCAAACAGCTGAACAAGAGCAGCATTTTGAATTCAATCTTCAGGAAGAAAGTTTCCTGCCTGAAGCCTCTATTTCTGAACCGCAAAGCTACATTTACGACCCTAACGTGGCAATATTAAAAGCTGGTGCGTTTAAAAGTTTGGCTCAAAAAATGGGTCTATCTAAGCTACATCCACACACCCACGTTTACACTCACCAAACATTGATTGCAGATTTTCCAGGACGCATTTACAAACTTCTGAATATACTAAAGCCCGAAAAAGGAATCTTTTCAGAACCCCAAGCCACTTTTTTATTGCGTAACTCGCCGCTCAATCTCACTGAACTCTACCAAAAAATGAAGCTCAAGCCAGGAGGAACCTCTCTACTCATGTCGGTACGCTTGGCTTCCAATGAACATAAAGTCTTACACCTGCAACCCCTAAGCGCAAAGCCAAGCTAGGTATTTTTATTTTTTTGTTTTCGCCAATAGAACCGAATTCCGCCCAGAATACAAACTAGCAAAATTGGCCCTAAAATATTCAGAACCTGCCATAATGTTTTGCTTTCTTGTATCCTGAATGTATCAAGAGGTCTCATTTTAAGTTCTTTATTTCGGCTGCTCACGAGTCCATTTTCGTCTGTCAAATATGCTAATATATTGCTTAAAAAGTCTTTGTTAGAAAAGGTTTGACGGCTGATAGGGTCAAATCCAAGAGGTAGAGGTTCTCTTGTGCGTGGGTTTAGCTCATTGCGAATCAAGTCCCCGTCTGAAACGACCACGATTTTAGTAGGTACTACAGCCTCTTGCTTAAATACTTGACGATCTTCCCCTTCTGGTGGAAAAATGCCTGCGTAAACCGATTTAAACTTGCCCTCAAGTAAATACGCTACAGGTATACCTGAACGCGTATAATCTTTGGCGGTCATATCTTTCTTAACTTCATCAAGATCTATCAAATTAGGGCAGCGTTTGATTCTGCTATAATCAGAAGTAAAAAGCAGTGGGGTCTTGCGAATCCCTTTGGCTTTAACGGTATCTATGGAGGAATAAAAACGCAGATAAACCGCATCAAGTCCCTTCGTAAGAGGGTGTTTAGCAAAGCTATTCAATACGGAATGGTATGGAAAACGGACGGGCTGGATATTGGGTTTATCACCAAACTTGCCTACATTCAGCAAGATAGCCCCCATGTTGCGATCTTGCACCAAATCCATATTCACTCTCACGCCGTATCTAAACAACATATCTTCTATTTGCAAATCGTGCCCAAAAGCATACGTCCCACCCAACGGAATACTATCCAGATTCATCTGTACGGCATCTATCAAAAAAAGAGCCTTCCCGCCGTTCATCAGAAACTGGTCTAAGCGGTAACGCTCACGCTCTGAGAACTTATTTTTGGGCTGAGCCACGATAACCGCAGAATAGCCGTCCAAGTTGCGCTGATTGAGATTGACGCGTTCCAAAACGTACTTGTCGCTGAAGCTATTAAACACGTCAAACACATCTTGTACACGCAGTTCTTCGTGCCCGTCTATATAGGCTACTGAGGGTTTACGCTTAGCAGTAAGGGTCTGTATGGCTGAAATAAGCTCAAATTCAATGTTTTCTATCGAGGCACTCACCTCTTCACTAGGATTTGTGCTTGCGCTGTTGCCTTTGAGCAATAAAACGCCTTTTTCTTTATTTTTGTATGAGATAAGCGCACCTGGCACAATCAACTTTTGTTTTTTTTCTGTTTGTCCATCTTCAAAAAGCGTAGTGGGCGGTAGTCCCTTAGCAGAAAGCTCTTCATAAAATCGGCTTCGTGTTTCCTCGTCGGCTATGTCTTCGGGGTTTACAAAACTATACCGCAACCTGCTTCCCGCATGAGCCTGAAAACTTTGCAGATTTTCGCGAATAGCGCGCTGAAATTGCTGGAACGAGCCGTTTAACTCACCATCTAAAAAAACTTCCACATATACATCGTCATCTAGCCCCGCAAGTACTTTCTGCGATGCTTCCGAGAGTGTATAGCGTTTTTCTTCGGTGAAATCAAGCTGAAAAGTAACATTTTGTGCCAAGATATTGAGTAAGATAAGCACTTGCAGCAAAACCACAAAAGTTATTATATCCTCCCACTTACGCATATTTTTAAGGGGCATACCCACGCTATTTTTTTTATACAATGATACAAGCAAACAGTGTTTCTGACGCAAAGAGCCAAAAGCATTGTTAAGCCTCAAAAGAACGTTAAAAAAACGTATTTTACAAGTAAAATATTTTGTAGGAGACTTTAAAACTAATTAGAGTCGGGGTTGTCTTGGCAAAGCTCTATTAAAACTCCATTCGTATTTTTGGGGTGTAGAAAGCATATTAATTTATTATCTGCCCCTTTCTTGGGTTCAGTATTGAGTAAAACATAGCCTTCAGCTACAAGCCTTTGCATTTCTGCACGAATATCCTTTACAGCAAATGCAATGTGATGAATTCCCTCCCCTTTTTTTTCTATGAATTTAGCAATAGGACTTTCGGGGTTAGTGGCTGCCAAAAGCTCTACTTTGGTTTCTCCTGTGCGAAAAAAAAGTGTATGAACGCCTTCTGAAGCGACCAACTCGTCCTTGTAAGCAGATGTGTTGAGTAAGGTTGTGAAAAGCTTTTGTGACACTTCCATGTTTTTTACCGCAATCCCAATGTGCTCAATGTGAAGCATAGCTGTTTTTTGAGTTTGTTTTTCAGACAGCAATAAACACAAAATTTTGTAAAAGTAGACTTTTTTTTCTAAAAAATATCATCAAACTATTGCTGGGCAGCAAAGCACTGCTTACAACTTTTCAAAGAAGTCATAAAACAGTAAAAGGGTTGGCTTTTGCCAACCCTTTTACTTATAGGGACATTATGTCAAAACTAGAGGTTACTCAAAGCTTTTAACGTAAGTTTCTTTTGTCATGTGGTTTCTTGACAAGAACTCTTTGTAGAGTGTTTTGAAGTCATCTACGTCTGGAGCAGCCTTGATAGCGTTTTCATAAGAAGCTTTAGCGTCTAAGATGAGACCTTTTTCTTCAAAATAGTTAGCGCGAATCACTTGGATAAGAGCAGAATTGTCATCACCGAATGCAGCCAAATCCTTGTTGTATTCTTGTGCTTGGTTACCAGTGATGCGTTTGATTGGTGTCGCGTCACTCATAATGCTTTCTGGACGATTTTTAGCTCTTACACTATAAGTAAACTGTGCAGCTTTTACGGTGTTGGTCAAATCCAATGTATAACTGTTTCCAGTTACGTCTGTGCGGAAAATTTCTTTACCAAACAAGTCAGAAACGATCAACTCGTAACCAGCAATTTCACTTTCTTTTACACCGCCAGCAATCATTTCGTCAAATGCCCAAGTGATAACAAGTTGGTTGCCCAAGAGGCTAGCCATTTTTGCAGACGCGTCAGTGAAGACCATAATAGGCTTCTTGAGATCACGTTTTACAGCACCTGTTTTGGTCATTTTGCCTAAACGGCTTTCACCATTGCCATTACTGGCTGTAATTTCAGAGGCTACGTAGCTAGCGTATTTTGAAGTCAAGCTGCTTGTGCCTGTAGCTTTTACTTGCTTTTCGAGTTCACTTACACGGAAAGAGCCTGGAGCTTTTAACTCAAGTGTTTTTCCATTTTTGTGAGAGAGACCCAAATATGCACCAGCCGGAATATTAATGGTTTGATCTGAAGAGATTTTTGAACCATTCTTAAGAGCTGTGTTACCCACTGTGCTGTTGCCCTTAGAGGCAATAACGCTAAAAGCGAAATCTGACTGTGCGAAAGTGGTCTGAGCAAATAAAAACAGGGTAGCGATTGTGGATAAAATAAATGTTTTCATGACCTTTTAGGATTTGTTTTAGTTAAGACTATTGGTTTGTAATTGTGTAGTTGTTTAAGTTGAGGATTCTGCTTCGTTGTTTTCAGCTTGTCTGAGTCTTCTTTTGCGAACTATATTGGCTAAGTTTGCCGCAACAGCTAAGTAAACCTCAAGTAAGTCACCTACAAGAGCTATGCAAAGCATTGCTAAACCAGTCTCAATAATCGTTCCAAACTCATCAAGTATAAGCAATGACGCGTAAGCAAGGAGAGCAACTTCAAAGAACTGTATAACTTTAGTGCAAACATCATACCAAAGTCCAAGTTTTTCGTTGTAATAGATAAAAGAGAATATGACTACATTCAAAAGAACGAGTAAAACCACAATTCCATAATTTATCCATGTGGGCAACTTCTTGATATCATTCCCTTCTAGAAGCATAGAAATGATGTTGGCATGCACCACCACGCCATACATATCGGGAAGCGTGCGCCCCACCAAGTTCGCATTAAGCGGCGTGTAAAAACGGTCACCATCCCATGTCAAAGCGGTATAATCTGAGCCCATGTAACCCATAAGTACAATTTTTCCTTTGATGAGTTCGGGTGTAAAGTTTTTCTTGAGCACATCATCCACATCTAAAACCGTAAATTTATTCCAATTGCCTCTAAAGTTGATAAACTCGCGGTGATCTGCTTGAGCTAAAAATGCGTCTACTTTTTTGGCATCAAATCTGCGTGCTATGGCTGTGGATAAAAACAGCTCTCTTTTTGGCTTGTTCTTTCCTTCCACTAAGGTTTCGAAGGGACTAAACACACGACAAGTTGCAAAATCGTCGTTGGTAGCACCTGTCTCTTCTGTTACCATGTTTGCATAAGCCAACTCTACGTATTTAGAGAACTTCTCTATGGGTCGCCACATGGAATCATAATAAATTTCTTTTCCAATAACGGTGTCGCGCGCTAGCGAGCAGGCCAATACCACATTCTGAGCACGCTCAAAAGCTGCTGACAATGCGCTGTCTACAGGGGCATCTCTTTCGCCGTCAAAAAGTGCGTCGAGCCCTATTACTTTGGGTTGGCATTCGCTCAAAATATTGATTTGTTCTGCTATCCCGTCACGTGGCAGCTCACCAATGTTCACCAGAACAATATTGGTATCTCTAGCTACAGCGGCATCATCACGAAGCTTAGAAAAGTAGAGGTCAGTTAATCTAAAATCTTTAAGCGTTTGCTCGAATGGGTTCAAGAAATCTAGGTTTAGCGTAACCAAACTTAGTAAATAAATGAACAAAAATACCGATATAACGCCGCCTATGTGTCGTGCCAAGGTTCCGAGATAACCCATACTGTATCAGAAATGATTAGTTAGTAAACAATTGAATGATGAAAAGTTGTTGTTGTAACATGCTATGGTTTAAAAATGCCTCTGCGCGCTGTTGCGCTGCTTCTCAAAGACAGCATTGCAAATAAAACATTTTTTGATAAATCATTTTAATAAAATTCTATTTTTGTTTTTGGTTTTAGACAAGTATATTTTTTAATTGCAAAAAAATAAGACGTATTCTGAATAACAGAAATTTTATCTAACACAAAAACACAAGCCCAATTTTTTGGGAACGCCGTATGAAAACAGATATAGAAATTTCAAGAGAAACCCCTCTCAAGCACATCAACGACATTGCCAAACATGTGGGTATTCCAGTAGATAGCCTCATCCATTACGGCAAACACAAGGCCAAAGTGCCTTACGAGCTTATCAACGAAAGTAAAGTACGGCAAAGTAATCTTATCCTTGTGACGGCCATTACACCCACCAAAGCAGGCATAGGCAAAACAACCACCTCGGTTGGCTTAGCTTTGGGTCTAGAAAAAATAGGCAAAAGAGCTATTGTAGCCTTGCGAGAGCCTTCTTTAGGCCCGTGTTTTGGTATGAAAGGTGGCGCGGCTGGTGGCGGCTATGCGCAAGTCTTGCCTATGGAGGATATCAACTTGCACTTTACGGGCGACTTTCATGCTATTACGGCTGCAAACAACATGATAGCCGCTCTGCTAGACAATTACATCTATCAAAATAGAGCTTCGGGTCAAGCTCTCAAGCAAGTACTTTGGAAGCGCGTTTTAGATGTCAATGACCGCTCTTTACGCCACATTGTAAGCGGCTTAGGTGGTTCGACGAACGGTCTGCCCACGGAAACGGGCTTCGATATCACGGTAGCTTCTGAAATTATGGCTATTTTATGCCTTTCTGTGAGCATTGATGACCTCCGTGAAAAAATTGACAACATTCTTTTGGGCTATCGTCACGACGGCTCTCCTTTCATCGTCAAAGACTTAGGCATAGGTGGCTCAGTGGTCGCATTGCTCAAAGATGCTATCAACCCCAATTTAGTACAAACCACTGAAAACACGGCTGCATTCATACATGGGGGGCCTTTTGCAAATATTGCACACGGTTGCAACTCTGTGATGGCTACCAAAATGGCACTTTCTCATGCTGACTATGTGGTGACGGAAGCGGGCTTTGGCGCAGATTTAGGCGCGGAAAAGTTTTTCAATATCAAGTGTCGCAAAACAGGTCTACAGCCTAAGGTTACTGTGATTGTGGTCACTTCTCAGGCCCTTAAGCTACATGGTGGAGTGGCTGTGGCAGATATTTCTAAGCCAGACTTAAACGGCTTAAAAACGGGCTTGGCCAACCTGCAAAAGCATTTACAAAATCTGCAAAACTTTGGACAATCTGTTGTGATAGGCTTCAACCAATATGGTTTTGATACCCCCGAAGAAATGGACTTTCTCAGAGAATGGGCTTTGCAAATGAATGCAAAACTGGCTATCAATAACAGTTTTACTAAGGGCGGACAAGGGGCTACAGAGCTTGCCACCATTGTGGCCGAGACTATTGCCAATAACCCCTCACGTCCGATTAACTTTACCTATGACCTCAACGACCCTATTCAAGTAAAAATTGAAAAGGTGGCTACTAGAATTTATGGTGCCAAAGGTATAAAGCTGAGTCAAAAAGCAATTTCTGCTCTCAAAAACATACAAAAGCTTAACCTAGAGCACCTCCCCATTTGCATAGCCAAAACGCAGTATTCCTTTTCGGACGACCCCAAAAGACTTGGCGTAGCCACTGATTTTGTGATCAATATAGAGGAGTTGGTTATTAACAAAGGCGCGGGCTTTGTAGTGGCTGTTGCTGGCGACATTATGCGTATGCCTGGTCTCCCCAAAGACCCTCAGGCTTTACGTATTGATGTGGTGAATGGCATGATTGAAGGCTTAAGCTAAAAAAGCTTCTGCTTTTGTGTGGTTTGAAGTATCTTTCAACATCCAAACAAAAAAGCGATTCACTTACCTAAAAAGGCATACTTTTGAGTTCTCTTGCACTTTTCAAAGTACAAAAAAAGCTATCTTGAACCAAGGTTAGAGGTAAAAAAGTATGCCCATTCCACTCCCCAAAAAGTTTAATAGCTTGCTCACCACCTTGGAGCCAGAGTTCAAAATGTGCATTGAACCTATCGGAAATAGGCAAGTAATGTGCGTTATGATCTTTCAAAACATACTCTGAGCCTGTATAGAGAAAATAAACAGCTTCTAAACACATAGGAAATGTATTCAAGAAGGGCTGTTTAAGAAACGATGCTTTAAAGTCTGCCAAAGCACTAGAAATGCTTGTATAGCCTGACAGTTTGATTTCTAAATTTTCTGATACCTTGCTTGGCTCAAAAATAGCCCGTAGTGGATACTGAGAAGGAAAGAAATAAGCCTTTCCACTAAACCCTTTTCCCAGCATCGCCAAATGTGGTTCAAAGTCTAACGAAGTATGTTTAAAGTCCCAAAAAGCAGCAAATCTTTTATGCTTAACGCCATAATACCATGAGCGTTGTAAGCGCATGCTATCGGGCGCATCATCTAAGGTGCTGCCCACCAGACACCAAGTGTCTTCTAGGCTCTTTGATTGCAGAACCTGCTCTTTTTTTACACTTATTCCCACACTAGCCCAAAGGTCATAAGCCGTCTCTAAATCAGCAGGAGAACTATTCAACCAGAAATCTATCAAAAAAGACAAGTATCCGAGCTGGTGTATGAGCACTTTTGGGGAGTCTGGACGGATATTTTTAGCCATGCTTTTAATTTTATTGGCTACTGCACCAGCCTGTGCATCGTTAAGCAACATGGCAGGTTCTGTCCAAAAAGCTATGGGTTTGTTGAGCAGCTCTGCTACGCCTATACTGGAAGTATCCTCTAGCCAGAGCTTAAACTTTAAAAAACCTGACTTGATATTCTGTATACGGCTTTCAGAGGGTGCAGAGTGAACAGTAGTTTGCAACGTTTCTTCTTTCGGGGACAGTTTCTTTTCAGAACTATCTTGCCATTTTTGAAGCAAATCACCCACCCAAATGGGCTGTGGACTGTCCACTGTTTGCATACCTTGGGCGCAAAAAAGCAAAAACAAAGCCACAACATGCTTGCACGGATATATTCGTGAAGGACAGCTGCAACTGCTTTTGAGATCGCCGTTTAGGGACATACATACATGGTAGGGTACAGATCCCGAAGAGGTGCATAAACCCCAAGCCGCCTGTTTGTTAAAGCCAAGCTCGAACCAGCTTTTCGCATGCGCGAGCTTAGCGGCTCTGGCTAAATTGGCTTCGTCGGCAAAAAAGGGGTGCTCTTGAGGTTTCATTCAATCAAAAAACACTACAGCTGTTTTAAGAGTTGCGGCTCTATAAAATTAGCATTAATACCATCTTTTTCTACCAAACCATCTTTAAGGCTAATAATGCGCTTAGCATGGTTGGCAATGTCATCTTCATGCGTAACCATAATAATAGTGTGTCCCAGACTGTAAAGCTGCGCAAACAAATCCATAATTTCGTGTGATGTCTTGCTGTCTAGGTTGCCCGTAGGCTCATCAGCTAAAAGGATGCTTGGCGTATTGACCAAAGCCCGTGCAATGGCCACACGCTGACGTTGACCGCCTGAAAGCTCGTTGGGTTTATGTTTGGCTCGCTCGCCTAAACCTACTTTCTTAAGCATTTCATAACTTTTTTCCAGACGCTCTTCAGTGCCCCAGCCTGCATAAATAAGCGGTTGTGCTACATTCTCAAGGGCAGAAGACCGCGGCAGAAGGTTGAAGTTCTGAAAAATAAACCCAATTTCTTTATTTCTGATTCCTGCAAGAGCATTCTCGGTTAAATTGCTGACATTATAGCCATTGAGAATATACTGGCCAGTGGTAGGCGTATCAAGACAACCTATGATATTCATCAAAGTAGACTTGCCAGAGCCTGACGTACCCATAAAGGCCACATATTCCCCTTTCCTTATGTTGATTGTAATGCTCTTGAGGGCATATATCACCTCAGAACCCATTCTGTAGACACGTGAAATGTCGGTAGTTTGAATAATGTTTATTTGGTCTTGAACTTTTGGGTCAGAATTCATGAATTTTGAAGAAAAAGGCTTTTTTGAGAAACCCTTAAAAGCAAGAATTGGATAAGGTGGTTTTACAGCGGGGGCAAGAGGGCAGTGCAAAGATAATGATAAGACTTATCAAAGCCAAAAAAACAAATGAAGTTTATTTTGAGGAATACATGTATTCCTTTTTCAAAGAAAGGCTACTTTTGAGAGCTTTATTGGCTTGTGGCATTTTTATTAATTCTCTTCTATTTAACAGACATGCTTGGCTTTAAATTCGTAGAAATACAAGGTTGCATTAGAAGTCATTAATAATTAACTTCTTCATCGTCATCATTCTTTTAAATGCACCCGGCCGCTTGCTAAGTTCGTCCCAATTTTCAGGACAGACTTGCCAACTTAAACCGTATTTATCTTTTAGCCATCCGCAAACACTTTCTTCTCCGCCATTGGCAGTTAAACTATCCCAGTAATAGTCTATTTCTGCTTGGTCTTTGCAAGGTATCATAAGCGAGATTGCTTCAGTAAATCTGAATAAAGGTCCTGCATTGATACCTATAAATCGCATTCCGAGAATTTCAAACTCTACGGTTAGAACTTTGCCTGCAAAATCTTTCTGGAAGTCTGCAAGTCCTTCAGCTTCCGTCATTGGATAGTAGTTTGTGTTGATAATTTTTCCGTCTTTAAAAATCGACAGATAATAATCAGCGGCTTCTTTTGCGTTGTTGTCAAACCAGAGGTTGGGTATTATTTTTTGCATGGTCAATGTGTTTGTTGTAGTTCTATATGATTAGTTAATGATTGGGGCGTTATTTGCTCTCAACTTGGCTAAATTCTCTTGCCAAATCTGGATTTCTTGAGGTGTTAGGCGTTTCCAATCTGTTATTTCGCCAATAATTCTTAATGGCTCTTTACTACGATAAGAACGTGTTGGATTTCCAGGGAATCTTTTGTCTGTAACATTTGGATCATTCTCAAAATCACCTGTTGGCTCCACAATATAAACTCTTGGTTCACCTGAGCCTGCAATAATTTCAGCAGCAAGTCCTGCGCCTTGAACTAATGCAGTGAAATAGATATGGTTCATAACCACATCAGGATTATAATTGGATTTAAAGCCAGCAGTGAGGAAGTCCCCTACTGGTAAATCTGCTTTTGTACCGTGATAAAATGGTCCGTTCTCTAATTGTGGCGAGCTGTTTTCGTTTGTCATCATTGTTGATTTGGCGTTTACTTATTCGGTTATCCTAAGAACACTTTTGGAACGGGTCTGAGGTCGTTTTTGGTGTCAATCAGCTAGCTTCCTAGTATAGGAATATTCATGTCTTTTAATCCATTCTTTTTCGCCCTCGAACTGGACTTCTTTCTTTTTTTTGAAAATGGTCTTTCCTAGTATGTAAGTGTGTCTAAAAGTTGCAGGTTTGTTATCATTGCCGTCTTTGCCTTGTGCCTCAGTGATGATTTCAATATCACCACTATGTAATTTGCGCCTAGACTGTATCATTTCATTGTCAATATATTTACCATCTGTTGAAATAGATAATGTATCAATTGAATTGGCACTTTTTTCATTTGGGTAAATGTTTGAAAGAATAAACTTGTTTGATTTGCCCATTCTTTTAATCTCTATGTCCGCTGGCATAGTGTACGGCTTTCCAGATGAGTAATCCAGATAGGTCAAAGAGCCTTGCCAATAACCTGATAACTTGTAAAAGTCTTTTTGAATAGTTTTAAAATTTATTTGAGCACTGCAAATTGTAGTCATCAAAAGTACCATGCTCAGAGTTAAGACTGCTTTTATGTTTTTCATTTTCAGATTATTGATGTGTGTGGTATATCGCATTAATGCCGCCGCTAACAGCTTATTGCATAGCAAAGTTACAAAAAATCCGAGAGCAGTAAAGTTTTTTGTTTGTTTTACAGAACAATTGGGAGTTTGAATTTAGTCTGTTAAATTGATAACGTTGATTTGAAGCAGAATAGTTTCCCGTTTTGAAGCTTTGGACAAGGCACTAAAAAAGCAAAGTACCAATCTTCGGTTTTGCACAACTGTCCAGCAGAATGCCATGTTCAAATTTAGCACTTCAGTATAGGATTCCGAGCCTATGTTGTCTACACAATGAGGAGCTTTTAACTTTCCCTGACTATTGGCTTTAAAGTATTCTGTTCTTCTTCAGTAAATAAGCGGTATTGGATTTTAAATGTTTTGCCCAGAGGCGTTTCTAAAGAAAACCCTCCAACACCAAAACCTTCCAATACATCTAATGTAAAATGGCTGTATTTCCAGTATTCAAACAAGTCTCTATCTACCCAAAATTCACAACCGCCTACTTCTCCTATTAATACATCATTAGTACGTAAATAAAATCCTCCTTTTTCAAAGCATTGAGGCTGTGTACCTTCACAACAGCCGCCAGCTTGATAAAACATCAAATCCCCATGCGTATTTTTTAGCTGGGTGATTAGTTCTAATGCTTCCTTGGTTGCCGATAATCTACTGACCATGTGGAATAGTTTTAGTTGGATGAATAATTTAACAAAAAAGGAGGCTATCCCTATGATTTATACCTCTTGAAACAGCCTCCTTTTAAGTAATAAGGATTAATGGTTAAAAGAAACCTAACTTATTCTTGTTGTAAGAAATAAGCATGTTCTTTTCTTGTCTATAGTGGCTTAGCATCATTTTATGATTTTCACGACCTATGCCAGATTGTTTGTAACCGCCAAAAGGAGCACCTGCTGGATAGTCGTGGTAACAATTTACCCAAACTCTTCCCGCTTGAATGGCACGAGGAACTTGATATAACTCGTGAGCATCTCTGGTCCACACACCAGCTCCTAGACCGTAAAGTGTGTCATTAGCTATTGCAATAGCTTCTTCGGTTGTTTTGAATGTAGTGACTGATACAACAGGGCCAAAAATTTCTTCTTGGAAAATTCGCATTTTGTTATGCCCTTTGAATATAGTGGGTTGAATATAATAACCTTCGCTCAATTCGCCCCCTAAATTTTTAACATCTCCACCTGCCAGCACCTCTGCACCTTCTTCTTTGCCAAGTTTGAGATACGAAAGAATTTTTTCTTTCTGTATCCTTGAAGCTTGGGCACCCATCATGACATCAGTATCTAAAGGATTTCCCATCTTTATGGCATTAGTCCTCTCAATGACTCTTTGCATGAATTTATCAAAAATGCTTTCGTGTACCAACATGCGCGATGGACAAGTACAAACCTCGCCTTGATTAAGGGCAAATAATACAGCCCCTTCAATAGCTTTGTCTAGAAACTCATCATCGTTATCCATTACGGATGAGAAGAATATATTTGGCGATTTTCCACCGAGTTCAAGTGTCACAGGAATAATGTTTTCTGTTGCGTATTGCATCACTAAACGCCCTGTAGCCGTAGATCCAGTAAAGGCAGCTTTAGCAACTTTTGGATTTGTAACTAGGGATCTGCCAAGTTCTGCACCAAAACCATTAACAACATTTACAACGCCATTTGGAATGAGGTCTGCAATAAGTTCCATTAATATCAGAATAGAAGTAGGGGTACTTTCTGCAGGTTTTAGAACCACACAACAACCCGACGCTAATGCAGGAGCTAGCTTCCATACCGCCATTAAAATTGGAAAATTCCAGGGGATAATTTGTGCTACTACGCCTATCGGTTCGTATACAATCATTGAAACGGTATTTTCATTCAGTTCTACAACAGAACCCTCTTCAGCACGAATAACACTTGCAAAATAGCGAAAATGGTCTATGGCAAGTGGTAAATCTGCATTAAGTGTTTCTCGTACTGCTTTACCATTATCAATGGTTTCAACAATAGCAAGGTATTCTAGATTAGCTTCTAATCTGTCAGCAATTTTGTTTAGAATAATACTTCGCTCGGTGGCGGAAGTCTTACTCCAACTTCCAAAAGCTTTGTGTGCGGCATTTACTGCCAGCTCTAAATCATCTTTTGAAGAGTGTGCTACTTTTGTAAAAACTTTGCCGTCAATTGGAGAAATATTGTCAAAATACTTCCCTGAGACAGGTGCGACCCATTTACCATCTATGAAGTTATCATAATGGGCTTTGAATTCTGGTCTTTTTAGTGTTGCCATTTTTACTAAATTTTAAGTTGTTGAAAATGCTTTGTTTTGACTTAAAAAAATTGTGTTATATGCACTGGCCCGCTTTTACTTGCAGTGACCGCTAAGGACTTCACAGAATTATTTGTTGAAGGAAGGAATAATTATGTCGAAATACCTAAACATGTGCCGCATAAATATCAAAAATACTTTTATAATCACCTAATAAATTTTGATATTTTTTACTGTTTTTAAGAGGCTTTTGATGATATACTCAATAAATACCTGCAAAATGTAAGCTTCATTAAAAAAGCTAAATTGACATTGCGTTTTTTACATTTTTAAAAAGTATAGAAATTTAGACTGCGCAAAATTTTCATATTCTAATGTTTTTTGGTGCTTCCAATATTTCTTGATAAATGGTTTTAAGCCTATACCTAATCAGTCTTACACGTTATAATTTAAGTTATTTAAAAAATAGGGATACATTCTATCAAAAAAACAAGTCGGACTTAAAGCTTTTATTGGTTAATTCAAAACCTTTTGTGTTACTTTGCGTTTCAATACAAAAGGGTTGGTTTAACCAAAGTGCTTGAAATACCTTTAGCACAATTTTTTTTGTTATTTTTATACATGTTGAACCCAGAAGACAACCGAAATTTCATTTCGGCTTTCTTTTTTTTGTGTTAGTTTGAAACCAAAAATTAATTAATTTACCGCTATGTCAAACATATCATATTACACCAAAGAGGGTCTTCAAAAATTGAAAGACCGTTTGCACAACCTGCGTACCGCTGGCCGCACTGAAATTGCACAACAAATAGCAGAAGCAAGAGAAAAGGGTGATTTGAGAGAAAATGCGGAGTACGATGCTGCCAAAGACGCACAAGGTATGTTAGAACTAAACATTGCCAAGTTAGAAGCTATAGTGGCCAATGCTAGAATTGTAGACGAAAGTAAAATAGATACTTCAAAGGTAACTATACTTTCTACTGTAACTATCAAGCATTTAGCAATGAATAAAACGTTTAAGTACATGTTAGTTTCTGAAGAGGAAGCCGACCTAAAACAAGGACGTATCTCTGTGCAGTCGCCCATTGGTAAGGCTCTTTTGGGGCACGAGAAAGGGGCTGTGGTAGAAGTCGTAGCACCTGCTGGCACCAATAAGTTTGAAATCCTTGAGATTTCTCACGGCTAAACCTCAATTAGGCGGTCGTTTTTATCTAAGAAATTGTCAAGACCTTTGACTCTTGCCGCATGAGCAAACGCCAAAGGTCTTGGTTTCTTTATCAGCCTTTAAGCAGCACTTTTTAAGTATTCTAAAAAAAAATACTGAATTCTATTTGTTCAAAATAATATTCGTATATTTGCGGCGCGAAACTTAGCGAAAAAACAGAACTCCCTTTTCAAGAACAGGATAACACAATGTCTAGCAAAGACTTAAAGCTCAGAAGAAACATCGGCATCATGGCTCACATTGATGCTGGTAAAACCACCACTACAGAGCGCGTGCTCTATTACACGGGCCTCACACACAAGATTGGTGAAGTACACGAAGGTGCTGCTACGATGGACTGGATGGAACAGGAGCAGGAACGCGGTATTACCATTACCTCGGCTGCTACCACTACATTCTGGAACTACCCAACCGTTCAAGGCGAAGCCAACACAAGCACTCAGTCTTACCAAATCAACATCATTGACACTCCTGGCCACGTGGACTTCACGGTGGAAGTGGAGCGTTCTTTGCGTGTTCTGGACGGTTCAGTGGCTCTCTTTTGCGCTGTTTCAGGCGTAGAACCACAGTCTGAAACTGTTTGGCGACAAGCGGACAAGTATGCTGTACCTCGTATTTGCTTTGTCAATAAAATGGACAGAGCAGGCGCAGACTTCTTCAAGGCTGTTCACGAAATCAAAACAATGTTGGGTGCTAACGCTATTCCGCTCCAAATTCCTATTGGTGCAGAAGAAACCTTCAAAGGCATTGTAGATTTGGTCACAAACGAAGCCATTGTTTGGAATGAAACAGACCAAGGTAAGACCTATAAAGTTGTTCCTGTTCCTGATGATATCAAGGAAGAAGTAAACACCTACCGCGACAAGCTGATTGAAGAAGTAGCTGGCATGAACGAAGATCTCATGGCGCGTTATTTTGACGACCCTAACTCTATCACAGCTGCTGAAATCAGAGAATGTGTTCGCCAAGCCACTATGAACATGAAAATTTTCCCTGTGCTTTGTGGCTCCGCTTTCAAGAATAAAGGTGTTCAAGCAATGCTCGATGCCGTATGTCAATATTTGCCTTCTCCTGGCGACATGCCACCTGTGATAGGAACAAACCCTGACACAGGCGAAGAAGAGCAACGCACACCAGATGAGTCTTTACCTTTCACGGCTTTGGCGTTCAAAATTGCTACTGACCCTTATGTTGGTCGCTTGTGCTTTATGCGCGTATATTCTGGCTCATTGAATTCTGGTTCTTACATTCTTAATAACCGTACTGGAAAAAAAGAGCGTATTTCTCGTCTTTTGCAAATGCACGCCAACAAACAAAATCCTATAGATCGTGTTGGTGCTGGTGATATTTGTGCAGGTGTAGGCTTTAAAGATATCAAGACTGGTGATACTCTCACGAATGAAGATCGTCCGCTAAACTTGGAGCAAATCAGCTTCCCAGAACCAGTTATCGGTATTGCGATTGAGCCTAAGAAGTCTGCCGATCAAGATAAACTTTCTATCGCTATTGGTAAACTTCTTGAGGAAGATCCAACTCTTTCAGTATTTACGGATTCTGAAACTGGCCAAACTGTACTTCGCGGCATGGGCGAGCTTCACCTCGAAATCATCTTAGACCGAATGAAGCGTGAATTCAAGGTGGAAGTAAATCAAGGTGCGCCTCAAGTGGCTTACAAAGAAACCTTTACAGCACCTATTGAACACCGTGAGGTATTTAAGAAACAAACTGGTGGCCGTGGTAAGTTCGCTGACATTCAATTCGAACTCATCCCTGGTGATCCTAACAAGCCAGGTATGGAGTTTGTGGATGAAATCAAAGGTGGTGTAATTCCTAAAGAATTTATTCCTGCGATTCGCAAAGGCTTTGAAGAAGCTATGAAGAACGGTGTATTGGCTGGCTTCCCTGTGGAATCGTTAAAAATCCGTCTTTTCTTCGGCTCTTTCCACAACGTGGACTCTGATGCCTTGTCTTTTGAAATGGCTGCTCGTATTGGTTACAAATCGGCAGGCAAGCTGGCTAGCCCACGTATTCTTGAGCCAATCATGGCTGTAGAAGTGGTTTGTCCTGATGAATACACTGGTACAGTTATCGGCGACTTGAACCGTCGTCGCGGTATGCCTAAAGGCCAAGCAGTAAAAGGTACTGGTGTGGTTATCAAGGCTGATGTGCCTCTTTCAGAACTCTTTGGCTATGTAACTACTTTGCGTACACTGACTTCTGGACGTGGTGCTGCGTCTCTGACTTTCTCTCACTACTCAATGGTGCCAGGTAACTTGGCAGATAGCATTGTAGCAAGCCAGAAAGCCAACGCGCACGCTTAGTAATCAGTTTAGTTTTAGCATATAATAAAAAAGGCTGGCTTAAAAAAAGTCAGCCTTTTTTATTGGTGTGTATGGGGACTTTACTGCTTTCTATCTATAAATTGTATGATTTAAAAGTGCTATTGATTTTTTTTGTAGATTTGCATTTCGTAACAGTCATTTTTTGAAATCAAAATTTATGGCCTTCAAAGAAGATGCAGCTCAGTGGTTTATGAGTCTGCAAGATGATATTTGTAATGCGCTATGCGAAGCGGATGGCGGCAGCCTCTATCAAGAAGATATCTGGGAAAGACCTGGTGGTGGTGGTGGCCGTTCCAGAGCTTTTAAAGGTGGCACTGTAATAGAAAAAGGCGGCGTTAATTTTTCCGCAGTGCATGGCGCAACGCCTGAAAAAATACTGGCGGCTTTTCAGCTAGATAAAGCAGATTTCTTTGCTACTGGTGTATCCATTGTGATTCACCCCATAAGCCCGCTTGTACCCATTATACACATGAACGTCCGTTACTTTGAAATGAGCAATGGTACTTATTGGTTTGGCGGGGGGATAGATCTGACCCCTTTGTATGTGAACAAGGAGGATGCGCAAGACTTTCACCGCACATTGAAGTCTGTTTGCGACGCTCATCACTCTAGCTACTACGCAGAATTCAAGAAGTGGGCTGACGACTATTTTTATATACCTCATCGTCAGGAAACTCGTGGGATTGGTGGGATTTTTTTTGATAGGCTGGCCGCTACTGATACGATAAGCAAGGCTGCACGCTGGGCTTTCGTTCAAAGCGTGGGTCAGGCTTTTGCATCTTTCTACACACGCATCATGCGTAAGAACTCTGCTTATCCATACACCGAAGCACAGACCGAGTGGCAAAAAATCCGTCGTGGGCGATATGTAGAGTTTAACTTAGTGTATGATGCTGGAACAAAATTTGGCTTAGAGACAGACGGGAGAACCGAATCTATTTTGATGAGTATGCCACCTGTGGCTCATTGGGCATATAGTCACCAAGTTTTGCCTGGAAGCCATGAACAGCAAACACTTGATTTACTCAAAAAAGGCATTGACTGGGTTTAGAAATTTTATATGCTAGCGAAATACTTGTCATTTGGCAAGTGTTATTAGGCATTGAAAATTTACTTTTGCATTATCATTTATAAACCTAAATCACTTTTATGAGCAACAAAGTTAACTGGTTCGAGATAGCTGCACAGGATCTCGAGAGAGCTAAAAATTTTTATCAGAAGGTCTTCGAAACCGATTTTACTTTTGTAGACATGCCTAGTTCGCCAATGTATATGTTTCCCATGGATGAAGCAGCAGCAGGGGCTGGCGGGGCTTTGGTAAAGGCCGAGGATAACATTCCGTCTACAAGCGGTACTATCATTTATTTCAGCTGCCAAGATCTTAATCATGAGGCTAGCCGAATAGAGCCTGCTGGCGGTAAATTGCTTTTTCCAAAAACTTCTCTGGGCGAGTTTGGATTCATGGCACATTTTATTGATACAGAAGGTAATAGGATTGGGTTACACTCTAACGCCTAGAAGATAAAATAAAGAATCCCTCAAAAACAAAGCAAGAAAATCCATTTACTTTATTTTTGAGGGATTCTTATTGTAGTTGTGTCGCAGGCTTGATACTAATTTTGAACAGATTGATTCATTATCTGTTGCGAGGCACAACGCTTAGAGTTGCTCTTTAAGTAGAAGTTTCATATTACTAATAATCTCTGGATTAGGCAAATCTTTGACTTCGCGCAATAGCATATCAAAATGATCAGCCGCAATTTCTTCTACATGAATATTGTATTCACTGTTTTTACCGAGTTGCTCGTAGAGGTTTCCTACCTCCCTGAAGTCTAACAAAACCGGCTTGCCATTAACGTATTTAGGTTTTTTCTCTTCCTTGCCAGACAAAACCAATAAAGATTTTTTAAGATAGCTAAAAAAAACACCGCCTTCATAAGCTGTTTCGGAGTAGATGACTATAGCCGCTTCTATATTGTGGTTATTGTGCTTGAGTTTAATAAAATAGTCGTTATATGGCGCATCGGGGTTAGATATCTTGAATTGAGCAATTTCTGCTGGTAGCGGTATCTCATTGCACTTCAAAAAACCATGCAAACGGTATATTTTTTCTTTTAAGTCTGGGTTGTAGCGTGAAAGAATGTGGAATAGTTCGTGTGCAATAAGCCCATCAAGTTGATCTGCATCAAGCATAGACTTGCTAAATACTACGTAGTTAGAGCGCGTATAGGCTGCGCCTCCTTCTTCTCTTCCGGTAGTTTTCACGAATTCAACCACTGGAGGCAAGCTGAGCTTGATACCAAGATTAGCAAGTCTTTGTGCTACAAGTGCAATCATTTTTGCCATTTTTCTTTCTTCAGAGTTGCTCCAGTCTAAAGCTTGACTAGGAGCAAAGGCCAGATAGTCTTTAGCTGTCAGATTAGTATCTAATTTTTGCAGCTTGGACATAAGGTCAAACCGCGTTAACCCTTTGGTATAGTCATCCTCTTGCCCCAGCAGTTCCTTAGAGCGATGAACATCGGCTAGCAAGATTTTAGTACCAGCTTGGAGTAAAAATTCTCTTTTTTTATTTTTAGTGCCCTGTCCTAAGGCAGTGCAAGCGAATATCAAAGAAAGAAAAATAGTATAGAAAAACTGATGTGAATAATTCATAGAGCTTATTATGATAAATTTAGTGTTGTTTAGCGCACAAATGTACATAAAAATAATATTTTAACATGTTTTTTTTAAACGTAAAAGAACTTGGCTTATTGAACTTTATATAAAGCCACACGCAGTCAAGGGCAATTTTATGGGCAGATTAATAAAAAAAGCGTGTTTTTAGCGGTATCAAAGCTTAGAATACTAAATTGCTATCGTGGGTGTATTATTCTGAAACTGCTAAAAGTCTAAAAAAGTGCGAATAAAAACTCGAATCTTATTTGTAAGGATATTGGCCTTAAAATAAAAAAATGGTTTCTGCTATCAAAACAATTGAAAAGGTATACCTTATGCGCAGACAATAAAAAAAACAGTGTATATCTACCTTTTTATCAAGCATATAAATTTTAGAAGAAATTAATTTTGCCTATTTTCTTGCTAATTTGTGCTACAATACTACTTTTGTATTCTAATAAACTCTTGACGTGTTTTATTGTAAAAACACGAATTGATAGAACATTTTCTTTATTTTTGCTTAGATTGTGATAAAGAATCCCTATATTGCAAACTAAAATGTTGGCGTATTTTGATTATGATACAACTCAAGAACTCCTTTGGCTCAACTTATCTTACCATTGAACACGATGTTCAGAATAACTGGATATTTTATCGTTGGCGAGGTTTTATTCGCGCACATGAGATTAAGGAGGGGTTTAGCAAGATTCTAGAGGTCGTAAGTGAATCAAAATGTGGCGCAGTTCTGGGGGATCACAGCTCTATTGTTGGCCCTTGGAACGAATGCAATGACTGGCTTATCAAAGAATGGACACCTTTGGCGGTGAAGGTAGGCTTTAAATATTGGGCTATTTATACGGGTGATGATTTATTCTCTAATATTTCTTTAGAATTATTTTTATTCAGCGATCGTTCTAAAGTTTACTACTGGGTACATGTTTTTGATGGTATTGCACCAGCTCGCGACTGGCTCGGCATGATGGTCAAAAAGCAACCCAGTATTTCGCAGTAATCCAGAATCAACTTCCTAAGATATTTTGAAGTAAATCCTATTGATAGTCAATACTTTTACTTTAGAAACATATTTTGAGCAATGTTAACCTATCCTATCACTACTAGTTTTTGATATTAAATGAGAGAACACTATGCGCTAGACATAGATAGCTTTGAAGCACCAGCCCAGAGAGTGCTTGTTTTTAAAGAAAAGTTGTATGCAGATGTTGATAGACTCATGCAGTTTTTCTTTTGGGGCTATGCGCTTCTGGGTGTTGTTCTTTCAGCTTTTTACAACACTTGGTCCAAGCTCATTTTGGGTGGGGCTGTGATGGTGGCCTACTACATCAGCATCCTTTTAATCAAGCATTTATCTACACGCCGACATCTTCACGCGCTGCTACTGTTTGTCTTTGTATTGCAGTTTATTATGCAGATGAAAGGCGCGTTTTATATGCATTTCATGATTTTTATCACTATGATGGTGCTGGTTTTTTACCAAAACTGGCGGCTGGTGAGCACTTACACTATTGCTGTGGCTGTTTACAGCTTGTCTTTTTATACCATCATCAACAGTGGCAATCCTGGACTGAAGGAACTATTTTTAGACGTGCCCAATACTGATTGGCAAACTATGTTTTTTGGCTTGCTTATGGGCGGCATTCAATATGTTTTGGCTAGCTTTTTTTGTGTGTATCTGGACAAGCAAACAGAAAAAGATGCAGGCCATAGAATATTTTTAGAGGAGCAAGTCAATTTAGAGGAAAATACCGCCTTCGCGCGACATATTGCAGAAGGTCAGCTAGACACAGAGTTCTATCCTTCTAAACACAATGTTATGGGTAAAGCTCTGCTTGAAATGCGTGATAACATTAGGGAAGCCAGTCAAAAAGAGCAAGCCCTAACATGGAAAACACAAGGCATAGCACAGGCAGGACAGCTGATGATGGACGCAGAGACCCTGGAGCAACTCACTAGTAATGTCTTGATTTTTTGCGTCAAATATATGCGCGGACACCAAGGAGTGCTATTCCTTGTAGAAAAAAACAATCAAAATCGCTCTGTTTTGAGGATAGCGGCTTCACATGCTTTGAGTGATAAATCTAGGAACAAACTTGAGTTTGAAGTGGGCGAAGGCTTGGTAGGGCAGGTGGCTAACAGCCGTAAACCCTTGTTTTTAAACTCTACCCCTAGCCACTACTTTGATATCAAATCAGCTTTAGGGCAGGCTAAACCTTCAAGTCTGATTATTGTACCGCTGCTTCTCCATGACGACTTAGCGGGTGTGCTAGAAATTTCATCTTTTGTGGCTTTTGATGATACACAGCAGCAATTTGTTCTGGAGCTTTCCGAACGTTTGGCAGCCTCTATACTTGCCCAACGTGCCGCCGAAGAAAATATGCAACTCCTGCACAATACCCAAGCTTATACAGAGCAATTGCGCTCACAGGAAGAAGAGATGCGTCAGAACATGGAAGAGCTTCAAGCCACACAAGAGGAGCTTACTAAGCAAATGATGCAAAATGAGCTCACCCGAAATGAGCTTTTGGCGCGTGTAGAAGCACTTAATGAGTCGGCTCTTGTGAGCGAGTTTCTTTTAGACGGCAAGATGATTTATGCCAATAAAAAGTTTGCTAACACCTACAAACAACGGAATGCTGATCTAAGAAACACATCAATTTTTAGATACTTAAGTATAGAAGACTCACCAGCCGAGATTGCCAATATTCGTGAGCGATTATTACAGAAACAAATTTTTCAAGCAGTTTTTAAATGCCAACTGGCCAATCAAGAAGATATCTGGCTTGAAACGACTCTTGCGCCTGTTCTTGACGAAAACTCCGAAGTGTCTAAGTGTATCAATATTAGTTTTGATATTACTAAACAGGTAGCGCAAGGTATGCGCCTTTCTAAGCTTCTCAAAGAGGCCGATCAAGCTTCTAGAGCCATGAAAGAGGCACACCAGCTAGTGGACGAAAAGCTAGAAGCCATAGATAACTCTATTGGCATGATGGAAATAAAAAACGATGGCACTATTTTATCTGTAAACTCACGTTTTTTATCCATTCTGCGCTACGAAGAAGTAGATCTGGTAGGACAGTCACACAAGATACTAATTCCTACAGATGAGCTTTTGTTCTCTAACTATAAAAACTTCTTGCGTAAGCTATTGCTTGAGGGATCATTGGAGGGCGAATTTAAACGTTTAACTAAAGATGGCACTTTCGTTTGGATAAGAGGTTGTTATACAGCAACATTAGATCTTGATAATAAAATAAGCAAAATCATTTTGCTTTGTTACGACATCACAGCTGAGCAACTACAGCGAAAAGCCTTGCATGAAAATTTAGCGCAAATACAACAGCACGAAGAAGAAATGCGCCAAAACATGGAGGAGCTTCAAGCTACACAAGAGGAGCTCAACCGTGCGTCTATGGAGTTGAATAATTTTATTACCGCACTCGACAACGCTACCATTATTCTGGAGCTAGATAAATATGGAAGAGTGCATCGCGTCAATCAGAACTTTAGCCGCGTGACAGGCTATAGCAAGTCAGAAGCAGAAGGCCAGCCACACTCTTTTTATGTACCTAAGGAGCAAAATGCAGCTGAAGATTTTGCTATTCTTTGGGAGCGTATCAATAAGGGCGAGTACTTTGAGAGCGAGGTGAAACGCCTAAAAAAGAATGGCAATATCATTTGGTTTAGGGTGTACTATATACCAGTCAAGAATGAGCAAGGTGAGTTGCAACGCATTATTTGTATCAGTTCTGATATCACGAGCAGCAAAGAAAATACACAAAAAATTCCCGCCTAAATTGATTTTTAGCCTGCCTCACCCTCAGGGTTGTAGGTGTGTAGAGCCACCGTTTTAGTATCTTTAAAGAATGCTGATTCATTGCAAATACCATAAAGCATTTTGGCGGTATAAACTTGGTCCAAGCGGAGATTGTGCTTGGCTTCGAATTGCGTCTGAAAAAGGCGCATCTCAGCAGTGGTTTTAGCATAACCGCCGAAATGATAGTCTGTTTTGAGACTGAATTTTTTCAAAAATTCTTCCCAAATAGCTTCAGGTCGACATTGACAGAGTAAGTTGTAGATATCCTTATACAAAAAAGCACCGTTTTTGAGTACTGAGTAGCCAATGATATGCGTGTTGCTGTTCCAGAAACTATGAACTAAACCAGCAGCTGTAGCCCCTGTTCCCACGCACACGCAAAGATAGTCTGGGTGAGGACGTTCGTTAAAGTAGGTCATTATTGCGCTGACCCCTAGCACTGCCAAACGATTTGCACCACCCTCGGGCAACACATAACAATCAGGGTAGTTCTCTTGAAATTTCGTATAATCTTTCTCTCTGTATTCAGAACGACTTATAAACTGGATTTCGACACCGTGAGCCTGCAAAAGCCTCAGTGTGGGACTGGGTACTGTTGCGGCCTCACCCCGGACCACTGCCACTAGTGGAATATTGTCTTGCGCACAGGCTAAAGCTGCTGCCCTGAGATGATTTGAGTGCGCGCCGCCAAAAGTGAGCAAGCGTTTGTAAGAACTCTGGCGTAAAAACTCTAAGTTCAGCTTTAGCTTGAGAGGCTTGTTACCGCCCACCAAATCCAGCCTCAATAAAGCTAAACTGGGGCTAATATCTTGAAAAAACACGAAGGGCAGCGTTATTTGACCAGAAAAGTTTTTTGAATCAAGTCGCCTTGCTCATTGAATACGATGACTTTGTAAATCCCTTTTTTAGACATAAAGATATCATCTTTGAACACAAAGCTCACACTGAGGCTTTTGTTGGCATAAAGTACGTCTTTGATGTCTGTGTAGGATATCTGTTTACCTGCCACGTTCAAACTTCCACCGCCAGCATTTGTCAATGTAGCACCTTCAGGACTTACTAAACGGTAGGCTATCGTTTGGTTACCAGGGTCAATTGCTGTGTTCTCAGCCAGAACAACGGTTATGCGGAGCATGTCGAGGTGTTTGGCCTTAAATTCTTCCCCAGTTCTCTCTTTCCCGCCGTCAGCAATGGAGAAGAACTCAAGTGACTGCGCCTTAAGCACCGCAGCAGATTTGAGCTTTTTATTCAGGCGAGAGTTGTTGCTTTCTAAATTATCAATTTTTTGACTGAGACTGTCTTTGTTTTGCTTAAGGTTAGAGTTTTCGCTAGCCAGAGCTATATTTTGCAGTTTAAGTTCTTGAATTTGTGCATCTTTGAGCTGAATCAACTCTTCGTAGCCCGACGTTTTTACCTCTAAATTTTTATATCTTTGGTACTGAACCTCGCTTTGTTGCTTAAGCTCGGTTTTTTCTTTTCTAATTTGTGCTATCACATTTTTGAGCGAGCTGATATCACCACCTAAGGAAGCTACTTCGTCCACACGCTTTTGAAGTTCCTGCTCCAAAGAGTCCATTTTTTTATAAAGCGTATTCAACTCAGCTTCTTTTTGTGAGTTCGTGTTCCACGCTTGCTTTTCAGACATCTGGGCTTGTCGCAAATACATATAAGTAACAACAAGACCTATACTAAGTAGTACAATAATAATCCCTGCTGCAGCAAGCCATTTCTTTGAAGAATCTTTCATTGTGTCATAGGTTTAGAAATTTTATTAAACACACATTGGGCAATCAATAAAGAATATTAACAATTGGTGTAAAACCTTTCTACATTATCAGGAGCATTATTCTGACAACAGTCTTAATCAGAATCAACCTATTTGTTCTAAAATGCGCTCCCACTCCTCAGTGGCTTTCTGAAGTTGAGCTTTCAGAGCATTGTAGTCAGTGACGAGTTCTTGGCTCTTTTGAGTATTGTTCAGATTTTGAGGCAAGCTCATGTCCTGTTCTATTTTTTTTATTTTTTCCTCTGTCTCAATCACTTTTTTTTCGGCCAAGCTCAAATCATTTTGAAGTTTTTTGATGTTTGGCATTTGGCTTTTGGCGTTCTGTGCAGGACTAGGGGGAGCGGTCTTTTGTTTGTTTTCAGTCTTGGGCAAAGCTGCATTTTGTTTGTTATTAAGGGTTTGTCTGCTCTGCCACTCCTGATACTCTGCAAAAGTGCCAGGATAAGTACAAATCTTATGGTCTTCAATATACGCAATGCGGTTGGCCACTTGGCTTACAAAATGTCTGTCGTGAGATACTACCACAAAGCTGCCTTCATATTTTTTGAGAGCCTCTATAAGAATATTCACTGAGGTTATATCCAAGTGGTTAGTAGGTTCGTCCAAAAGCAGAAAATTAGCTTGCGAAAGTAACGTTTTGGCCAGAGCCACACGCGATTTTTCGCCTCCTGATAGCACACGGACACGCTTGAGCGCATCCTCGCCCGAGAACAAAAAGCAGCCCAGAATCGTTCTGAGTTCGTTTTCAGTGCGGTTGGGCGAAGACGAGGCAAGCTCTTCTACCAATGTATTTTCTAGATGCAGAGCTTCTAGTTGGTGCTGCGCAAAAAAGGTTGCAATCACATTATGACCAGGTGTTCTTTGCCCTTCTATGCCTTCAGTGCCCGCGATGATACGCAATAGAGTGGACTTACCCTTGCCATTTGCGCCAATAAGGGCTATTTTGTCACCTCTTTCTATGGTTAATTCAGAGTCTTTGAGAATCTGCAAATTGCCAAATTTTTTACTCACATCCTTCAGCTCGGCCACAATACGCCCTGAAGGTTGCCCCAAAGCAAAGCGGATATTCATCGCTGCCGTAGGACTGTCCACGTCTTCTATAATTTCTAAACGCTCTAGAGCCTTCATACGCGATTGTACCTGAATGGCTTTGCTAGCTTTGGCTTTAAAACGTTCAATAAAACGCTCTGTATCTTTAATTTTTTGCTGTTGGTTTTCAAATGCTTGCTTCTGAATGGTCTGGCGCAAAGCTCTCTCCTCTATAAAAAAATCATAGTTGCCACTATAACGGTGCAACTCGCCGCCTTGTACATCTACAATGACGTTAGCCAAGCTGCTAAGCAGATAACGGTCGTGCGAGACAATCACTACAGCCCCTTCGTAAGCTCTCAAGTAAGTTTCTAACCATTCAATAGACGGCAGGTCTAAGTGGTTAGTTGGTTCGTCCAAAAGCAGCAAGGCAGGTTTCTGAAGCAATAATTTAGCTAACATCACACGCATACGCCAACCGCCCGAAAACTCGCGCAAAGGTCTCTGTAAATCAGAGGTATTGAAACCCAGACCCTCTAGAATTTCTTCAGCCTGAGACTTGATACCGTAACCGCCCAAACCTTCAAATTCTGACTGCAAATCTGCCAATTTGTTAATAATCTCATCACTGGTGTTGTATTCTAGCTCTAGCAAAAGTTTATTAATGTTTTCTTCAATGCGATTTTCTCGCTCAAAAGCCTGCATGGCAATGTTTAAGATAGAATCGCCACTTTGAAAAGACAGCAAGTCTTGGTTCAGATAGCCCATCGTACAATCATTGCTGCGGCTAATCTGCCCTGAATCAGGTGTATAGTCGCCCACTATCAGCTTGAGCAGTGTGGATTTACCTGTTCCATTTGCCCCCACCAGACCAATCCGCTCTCTGGGTTTGATTTGGAGAGAGGCATTTTGGTAAATAATTCGGCTGCCATATCGGAACTCTAGCTGATGAATGGTAAGCATTGCTTTTGGATGTTTCTATTGAGTAAAAAATATCTATTTCTATCTTTGAAGCACAAAATTAAAGCTTTTCGCACAAATAAACAAGCTATTTTGTGTCAATTGCACTTAATCTCTTTCTAACCAAACGCTTGCTGAATCTTTGTGAGCTTAATTAAGACTCCTAGTGATAAGTTGTACACAAAGACATCTAAAATTTGCCTCCTGAGTTAAATCTTAGATTTTTTTAATCAAATCTTTTGAAAGTCACGAATGGCCTCTTGGCAATGAAAAGGCACAATGTAAATATCTGAATGCTTCTGATGCAGAGCATAAAGCCAGCTGATATTTTGAGTCATACAGGCGTAGTCTGCTACAAAAAGTTTCGTTAATGCACTCGGAAAGGCATTTTGCTGAAATGAGCGCGACAGCCAGCAGGCATCCGCTACCATCAATATACGCCTTTTATCTTGAAGCTCCACCAAAACCCCCATCTGTCCTACCGCATGCCCCTCCAGCTTAATACCATATAGTTTGTGGTCTTCAAAAATGGCAGCAAAACTATGCAGAGGCTCTACGTCCTTTAGGGAAATTGTAAATTCTGAGTCAGGAATTAAGACTGCTCTCTCCTCAAAGTCTTGTGGTATTTGGGCTTTCAGGATGGCGTTTTTTACGGCCTGAAAACCAGTAAGCGACTTTGCAAAATACCAAGCGCGTTCCGAACAATAAAATCTGGCCATCGGAAAGTCCAAGAGGCCGCCTGTATGATCGCCGTGGAAATGCGTAACAATGATATTTTTTACCTTTTCACTACCATAACCGAGTCGTTTAAGTTGCTCTTTGACAGAATCTTGCTGTGCTATTTCTACAGGCGTAACCCAAGCGTAAAGTTTTTCGGGAAAGTGTTGCGTTATGTCCAAAAATCTACTAGAGTAGCCCGTGTCAATCAGTGTGATATCCCCATTTTCGCTAATGAGTACAGCAGAAATGGCAGGAATACGCAGCTTAGTCCAAGGCAAGCCAGCTGCCAGAATGCGGCCGTGTGCATAACAGTAGCCACTAATCAAAAAATGAATGTCTTTAAACAAAACAATATGAAGTATAGCAAGAGCTACAAAAGTCTATAAAAAATACCTAAACAGAAAATTAACAGTTCTTTCTTTGTATATATTTGGTTTTAGAACTAGCTTTGTAGGCGTATTCGTGGCTAAATTGCTCTTTTACGAAGTCATCTACACAACCTCCCCCTTACCATCGCATCAATGAAATACGACGTAGTTGTTATTGGTTCTGGCCCTGGCGGCTATATTGCAGCTGTTCGCTGTGCACAGCTCGACATGAAAGTAGCGATTATTGAAAAATATAGTACACTAGGCGGCACTTGCCTTAACGTAGGCTGTATTCCTTCCAAAGCACTTCTTGACTCTTCGGAGCACTACCACAATGCAGCCAAACACTTCAAAATACATGGTATTGAAGTAAACGGGCTAAATATTGATTTCGGTAAAATGATACAACGGAAGCGCGAGGTAGTCAATACCACCTGTCAGGGTATTACGTTTTTGATGAAAAAGAACAAAATAGACACTTACTACGGCTTAGGCAGCTTTGTTTCTGCTCAGAAGATTGCTGTAACAGCCCAAGATGGCAGCCAAAAGGTTCTAGAAACAAGCAAAACGATTATTGCTACAGGCTCTAAGCCCACCCAACTGCCTTTTATTCCTGTAGATAAAAAACGCATCATTACCTCTACCGAAGCTTTAGAACTGACAGAAATTCCCAAACACTTAATTGTGATTGGCGGAGGAATTATAGGCATGGAAATAGGCTCAGTCTACGGCAGACTTGGCTCTAAAGTAACCGTGATTGAGTATTTAGATGGCATTATTCCGTCTATGGATGGAAGTTTGGGCAAAGAGCTTCAGCGGGTACTCAAAAAACAACTTAATTTTCAGTTCAACCTGAAGCACAAAGTCACAGGTGCGAGAGTGGAAGGCGATATGGTACATGTGGAGGCAGAAAATAGCCAAGGTGAAAAAGTAAATTTTGAGGGCGACTATTGTCTTTTGGCCATTGGCCGCAGTCCTTACACAGCGGGGCTTAATTTAGAAAACGCTGGTTTGAGTGCCGACCAACGCGGCAAGATAGTTACCAATAAACACTTACAAACTGGCGTAGATAGCATTTACGCCATTGGTGATGTGACTTATGGAGCCATGCTAGCCCATAAAGCAGAGGAAGAAGGTGTATTTGTGGCTGAACACATTGCAGGCCAAAAACCGCATATCAATTACAACCTCATTCCAAGCGTCGTCTATACGTGGCCTGAAGCAGCAGGTGTAGGCTACACCGAGGAGCAACTCCAAAAGGAAAGTATTCCTTACAAACGTGGCGAATTTCCGTTCCGCGCATTGGGGCGTGCAAGAGCCAGTACGGATATTGACGGCTTCGTAAAAATTTTGGCTCACAAAGACACCGATGAAATTTTGGGTGCACATATCATAGGTGCGCGTGCAGCAGATCTTATTTCAGAGGCAGTCGTGGCTATGGAGTATCGTGCCTCTGCCGAAGACATCAGCAGAATGTCACATGCCCACCCTACCTATTCGGAGGCTTTTAAAGAAGCCTGTCTGATGGCCACCGACAACCGTCCGCTCAATATCTAAAAATTAGACTTTGAAAGCCCACAAGACCAAGTGCCTTCTCTTTTGAACGTTGGCACTTGGTCTTGTGAGTTGCTGGGCATACTTCTTTGAATCAAGCTTTTAAAGCTTTATTTAATCTTGGCGCAATGTTTTTTATACTTTTTTGTGGCAATCACGTATAAGTAGACGAACCTTATTTCTAAAGTAGATTCAAATCTTTTTTACACATCTAACAAGCTTTTAGTACCTTATGGGAATTCTAAAAAAAATTTTGAAAGAAGTTGCTAAAGATAGCAGCAAGGGCTACTATTCCCACCAACCCTACAAAAATAAATATTACTACAAAAAACCAAAGAATCAGTTTAAAGAGATGCTCTTTAAAAAGCTCTTCGGCTTTGTTGAAGACTTCCTTAAAAGTTTTTTTGGTAATAGAAACAGCTCGTCTCAAATTACGGGCATGAGTGGCTTAGCAGGTATGATAAACGGCAAAGCCAAATTAACCGATGACCGTATCATTTCAATTGCTGCTAAAAATGGTGGGCTCATTACACCAGCTTCTTTATGTATGAACGCGCAAATACCTATAGATGAGGCCAAAAAAGTACTTGATAACCTACAAGTAAAAGGCGTTTTTGAGATAGATGTAGATATGAATGGCAACTTCGTTTATCATCTTACAGACAGCACATTGGGCGGACGACACAGAAGTTACTAGTCAAAACATACGGCTAGTGCATTTCGTTTTAAGTCTTGTCTTCAAAAAGGAAACTGGTTAAAAAAGTTTCCTTTTTGTTTTAGGATATTCTGAAATACGTTTTGTTACTTTGTATTTGTCAATTCTCATTTATTTATAAAAAGCAGGAATTTATGAAAAAGCATTTGTTTTTACTGGTGATAATCGTGCTAGCTTGGGGCGGATTCAAGGCACAAGCTCAAGAAAAAAACACCCTTTCTATAGGTCTGACTGTGGGGCCAAACATCAGCTTACTGACAGGTCAAGGAGCGGGTAACAACTACACCCCGCGCTTGGGTTTTGTAGGCGGCGCTTTATTAAACTACAGTGTGAGTAACAGCATAGGCTTGGGAGCAGAACTAACCTATGCAAACAAAGGCGGAAACTTTAGAAATAATGTCACTATTGCTGATATTCGCGTTTCGCAGCGCATCAACTATATTGATGTGCCTATTTATATGAACTATTTCTTTGGCGAAGGCGAGTCACGCCCCAAGTTATTTTTTGGTGCAAATCTTAGTCTGCTCACATCGGCTAAAATAGTGACGAAAAATACCAGCACTGACTTTAAAGACACTGAGGACAACTCAGAAGGTTTTAGATCAACAGATGCAGCCTTTTTGATAGGTGCTGGCTGGCACAAGCGTGTGGGTGAAGGGATTTGGTTAATACTAGATGCGCGTCTTTCGCATAGCCTAAGCTCTATTGTCGCAATTAATCCTGCCGTACAAAACGATGTTCGCAATACTACGCTAAGTTTAAGAGCAGCCATCACTATGCCGCTTAATTTGCCCAAGAAATAGCAATTCTCTTATATACCTGTTTTTTTTATAGAAGTCAGGCAACGAGAGCTAAATAAAGATATCGATGGCAGTCTTTTGGTATATCTGTTTTTACAGCATATCTGCTCTGTTATGTGCCGTTTTAAAAGCCCTAGCAATCGTAAAGAGATGAGTTTAAAAATTGACAATAAAGACCCAATACTTCAAAAAATTATTGCTCAAATCAAGCAACCAGTTATCAACTCTACTAATGATGTTTTTCACGATTTAATGAGCTGTGTTATAGAACAACAAATTCATTATCGGAGCACTAAAAGAATTTTTGCTAAGGCATTAGAAAGAGCTGGTATCGAGCATTTAACGGTAGAAAATTTTCATTTGCTTGAAAGGCATTCTTTATCGCAAATGAAATTGGCAATGGGTAAGTATGAAACAATCATGGCATTCATAGAATATTGGAAAAACAACACCCTTGACTTTAATATACTAACAGACAAGCAGATAATTGAAGAATTATCAAAAATAAAAGGGATTGGTAAATGGACAATTGATATGATTTTATTGTTTACGCTTCAACGTCCTGATGTATTTCCTTGTGATGATTTTCATCTCAGACAAATTATGGTTTCATTGTACAACCTTAATCCAACAGTAAAATTGAAAGCACAAATGCTGGAAATTGCAGAGAGCTGGGAAAGTCAAAAGTCCTTGGCAGTATTGTATTTATTTGAAACAAAAAAGGTCAAAATGGAAATATGAATGTGCAAAAAGCGGTTTTCCCGAACTCCAGCAGATCTATTAGAAGCTTAAATAGCTGTATTAAATTTACTCATTACAATACTCATGCACATAAAATGCTGAACTTGAATATTTAGAATTCTAACTACCCATTATTAATTTAATTAACTAATAATCAATACAATAACATATTTTCAGGAAACTCTAGGTGCAAAATTAATCAAAACAACCGTCGGCTACTATGAGGGACTTTCTCTTGTTTTGTTGGCGAAAAATCTTTTATTTTGCACTTGGTTCTCATAGATGCCTGCTAAGTTATTTTACAATTACATCAAACAAATGATGAAAGCACTCAAGTTGCTGCCCAACAACCCTGAAAGAATACAGCTGGTAGAGTTAGAGTTGCCCAAAATACAAAAAGGGCAGGTACTAATCAAAGTACAGCACGCTGCACTCAATCATCGAGACCAATGGATACGAGAGGGCAAGTACCCAAAAATTGTTGAAGCGGTTTTAGGTTCTGACGCTTGTGGAACAGTGGTAGAAACCAACGAAGCGGATAGACACTGGCTTCAAAAAGAGGTGGTTATCAACCCCAATAATCTGTGGGGTGACGACCCTCGCCACCAGAGCATGGAGTATCATATTCTTGGTATGCCCACTAACGGAACATTTGCTGAATACGTATGTGTTCCTACAGACCGTATACAGCTCAAGCCCAACCATTTGAGTAGTGCTGAAGCCGCAGCTCTTCCTTTAGCTGGCCTTACAGCCTATCGTGCGGTGTTCACGCACGGGCGCGTGGAGGAGGGCTTGCGTGTGCTCGTTACGGGTGTGGGCGGAGGAGTAGCACAATTTGCCTTTCAATTTGCTAAAGCGGCTGGAGCTAAGGTTTACGCAACTAGCGGTAGTGAGGATAAAATCCACAAGCTTACTGCGATGGGAGCCAAAGCTGTTTTTAATTATAAATCAGACACTTGGTTAAAAAATCTTGCACAAGAGTCAGGCCCCCTAGACGTAATTATTGACAGTGCGGGCGGAGACCAGTTTGGGGATCTTATCAAATTGCTGGGTCGGTCAGGCAGGCTTGTCTTTTATGGCGCAAGCAATGGACTTCCCAACAAAATAGACTTACACCGCATGTTTTTTAACCAAATATCCATACACGGAAGTACTATGGGTAACGACCATGAATTTACAGACATGCTAGACTTTGTATCTGAAAAAGAGCTCAAGCCTTTGGTTTCAAAAATTTACCCTTTTGAACACATTGTAGATGCCTTTAACGATATGAAGAATGCCAAACAACTTGGTAAGCTTGTTATACAAACGAACTAGCTCAGTAAAATTTGATGCAAACTAAGCACCCCCCTCTCATACCACAGCTCTGGGAAGAAGGCGATACTCTGCTCATTGACAAACCTTTGCAATGGACTTCTTTTGATGTGGTCAATAAACTAAAGCATAAAATAAAGCATCTTTCAGGACAGCGGGTTAAGGTGGGTCATGCCGGTACACTAGACCCCTTGGCAACAGGTTTGCTTATAGTTTGTGTAGGCCCCAAAACAAAGCAAATAGACCAGATTCAAAATGCAGATAAAACCTACATAGCCAAAATTAGATTGGGTCAAACTACGGCTTCTTATGATGCTGAAACACCTGTTTTGGAGGAAAAAAGTACTTCTCATTTGAATTTAGAATCTATCAAAGAAGCTCTAAAACCATTCGACGGCTTGATAGAGCAAGTACCACCTGCTTATTCGGCTCTCAAAATAAACGGTAAGCCGGCCTACAAAATGGCAAGAAAAGGTCAGGCGGTGGAATTAACAAAAAGAGAAATTTTGATTTCAAATATAGAAATCATTAGCTTTGAAAATCCTGTTTTGGAACTTTCGATTAGCTGTTCAAAAGGTACATACATCAGAAGTATTGCCCATGATCTAGGCGGAAAAATAGGCGTAGGTGCCCATCTGAATGGTCTTATACGCACAAAAATAGGCACTTACCATCTGCAAGATGCTTGGAACCTCAACGAATTGATTGCCTGTTTTTGAAACTAAAGTTTTTACTTCAACGTTAAAGATTAGGAGTCTAGGGTGTGTTGGCACTGGATTTAATTTGCAGTTGGCAAAGTATTTGCTCACTAACAAGTAAGGTTTTCTTTATTTTCTCAAAAACAAAAAATAATATGAAAAAGGTTTTTCTTAGATTTTTTGCTGTATGCGCTTTCGGTATAGCCACAGCCTCTTTTACATCTTGCACTGTGCAACTAGGAGACGGTGAACAGATGGAAGACGATGATGATGACGAAGAATTTGATGACTAGAAAGTCTCTTTACGTTTGACTCTATGCACATTTAAAGTTTTGTACCCTTTACAACACTTTCTGAGTGTTGTAAAGGGTTTTTTGCGTAAAAATTGAAAGCTTACACCAAAGTTACTTAAGTCGCTTTTTTGCCAATCATAAAGTGCTTAAAGCGTGAGCTTACGCATAATCCTATTGGAATAGTATTTTTTTTCATCGCAAAACAACTTTTCTTTCTGTGTTTTTCGTTATAAGGAAAAATATTTACTATCTTTGCGGCTTAATTGCGCTTGGTCTGCTCTTGCTTGTGTCTGACTAAGCCTTAATAAAATAACAAAAAGTTTTATTTTCGGTTTAAACAATATCAATAGATTGGGTTCTTAAATTAGACTCGAACTAAACACTTTGCTATGAGACAGCTTAAAATCAGCAAACAGATAACCAATCGCGAGAGTCAGTCGCTAGACAAGTACCTACAAGAGATAGGTAAGGTGGATCTACTGACCCCAGACGAGGAGGTAGAGCTAGCCAAGCGTATCAGAGAGGGCGACCAAGTGGCTCTTGAGAAGCTGACTAAAGCTAACCTGCGCTTTGTGGTGTCAGTGGCTAAGCAGTACCAGAATCAGGGTCTTTCGTTGGGCGACCTTATCAATGAAGGTAATTTGGGTCTCATCAAGGCTGCGCAGCGTTTTGATGAAACACGTGGTTTTAAGTTTATTTCTTATGCTGTGTGGTGGATTCGCCAATCTATTTTGCAGGCATTGGCTGAGCAGTCGCGTATTGTGCGCTTGCCCCTCAACCGTGTAGGCTCTCTCAATAAAATTACAAAAACTTTTTCAGAACTAGAACAAAAGTTTGAACGCGAACCTTCACCTGAAGAGCTGGCAGAGCATTTAGAACTTACTACTAGTGAGGTGATAGATACCATGAAAATTTCTGGTCGTCATGTGTCAATGGATGCGCCTTTTATTCAGGGTGAAGACAGTACGCTTCTGGACGTTTTGGAGAATGATTCAGATGAAAAGCCAGATTCAGAACTGATGAATGACTCGCTGAGGAAAGAAGTCAAACGTGCCTTGGCTACACTCACACAACGCGAGGCTGATGTAGTGAGTCTTTACTTTGGTCTGGACGGCGAATATCCTATGACTTTGGAAGAAATAGGCGAAAAGTTCAATCTCACACGTGAGCGCGTAAGACAAATCAAAGAAAAAGCCATCAGAAGGCTACGTCATACCTCTCGGAGCAAGGCACTCAAGCCTTATTTGGGCTAGATATTGTTTCAAAAAGTCTTTTAAACCTTAAAATTTATTAGCGAGCCTTGTCAAAAATCATGAGCACAGATGTACACGTAGCAGCCGCCAAACTTCAAAAAGCCATTGAAGAACATTTAGGCGTGGAAGGAGGCTTGGTGTTTGATTTTACGAACGAAGCCAATCAAGTAAAGCTCAACCTAATAACAGTAAACTCTAGACATAATCAGTCGTTTTTGTTTCATACGGAAGTGGGTTTAGACCGACTCGATGCACTTCGCAAGATGTTAGAGTATCTTAAGAGCTATCGCGATAAAGAAAATACTTACACCATACAGTGGCGGTCTGGTCACCAAGGCGAACTGCATACCTCTTACTTCAGAGCCAGAAATATTTATGAAGCGTTAGACAAACTTTATTTTGGTCGTGATTTGGCTACGATTACCGTTTATAATGTGGTAATGAATCCGCAAGCCTAAAGCAAGCAGGGTTTTGGGACACATGAATACCGCACGTTGGATAGCACAGCGCATTGGGCAGGACAAGAATATAGGCTTTTCGCGAGCAGTAGAATATATCGCAGTTGGCAGCATTGCACTGGGCTTGTCTGTATTGATTGTTTCTTTCTCTATTTTTGAAGGGTTCAAGTCTAAGCTAACCGATAAAATCTGTCATTTTTCGGGGCATTTTCAGCTGTCAGGCTATGACTCTAATCTAGCTTTTGACGAAGCCAAACCAATTTCTACTCAAAACCCCAGCCTAAAAAAGATTAGCCAACTGCCCTTTTTTAGTTATATGCAGCCGTACACCAAGAGGGCTGCCTTACTTAAGTCGGATACCGAAGTAGCGGGTGTTATTCTCAAAGGTGTAGAAAAAAGCAAGACCCTGAACCCTTTAGAACAATATCTTACAGAGGGTACTTACTTAAACTTTCCTGATACAACCGCCTCTAATGATTTGATTCTGAGTGAGCATATTGCTAAAAATCTCAGTCTCAAGCTCAATGATTCGCTAGTGGCGCATTTTGTGGAGAATAAAATGCGTTCAAGATACCGAAAAATGCGTGTGGCAGGTATTTACCGCAGTAACCTAGAGGAATTTGATCACAGCGTTGTCCTGTGTGATATGCGACTTGTGCAAAAGCTTAATAACTGGCCTGATACACTGGTTGGTGGTTATGAATTATTTTTTGAAAGCTTGCTTCTAGCCTCAGAGCAAACCGATGCTATTCTGGATGAATTAGATTATGCGACTACCTTAAGCTCCGTTTATGAACTCTACAGTTACTTTTTTGACTGGTTTAGAATTATCGACCGCAATGTCTTTATCTTTTTATCTATCATCGTTTTTGTGGCCTTATTTAACATCATTTCGGTACTCCTGATTATGATTGTTGAGCGCATTGAAATGATAGGCGTGCTCAAAACCATAGGCGCAAATAACTGGCAGTTACAGCGAATTTTTTTTTATAAAAGCTTAAAACTGATGTACTGGGGGCTTTTTTTTGGAAACTTTTTTGGTTTAGGCTTTTGTTGGGTACAAGACCAGTGGGGACTTATACCGCTTGATGAGGCCACATACTATACATCGGCAGTGCCTATAGAGTTGAGTTACATAGTATGTGCAATTTTAAACGTCATTGTGGTGCTCCTAGTCCTTCTCATGATGCTTTTGCCTACTTTTTTAATAAGCTTTATTAAGCCAGTTAAGGCTATCCGTTTTCAGTAAATCTACTCTGTTTTATCTGGTATAGCCTGCAAGAACGCAGATTTAGATATAAAAAAAACCATCTTGTATCAAGACGGTTTTAAGGGCAATAAGAGAGCCCCCTATCGGGATCGAACCAATGACCTACTGATTACAAATCAGTTGCTCTACCAGCTGAGCTAAGGAGGCTTGTGTTTTTATTGCGATGCAAAGGTAGGTGTTTTTTTTATTTCTGCAAAACTTTTTATAGATTTTTTTATTTTTTTCTGGTGTTCAGCTTGGATTGTGGCAGAAGTATCGTTTGCTAAAGCCTAAATCCAATAATAAGCACGTCATCTGTTTGCTTCTTATGCCCCTTCCAATCATTAAAGGTTGTGGATAAAGCAATTTGCTGTTCAGGCAACGGCAAATGACTAATCGAGTGTAGGTATTCAATAAGTCTCTTTCTCATAAACTTCTTATCGTCTTTTCCGCCAAACTGATCTTGATAACCATCTGAACCCATGTAGGCCATAACCCCATCCCCTATGTCAATGACGGTATCCTCAAAAGAGTGTCCCTTAGCACCATCAATACTATTTTTCGCGCCTTTGATATACTGAGCAGAATTATCTCGTATGCACAGCATACCACTCTTAGCTCCAGAGAACACTACTTTTTTACGTTTGTGCTCAATACAGCAGATGGCAGCATCCATACCGTCACGCATAGTGTAGTCATCGCTTTTTCTTAGTACCTCTTTCAAACTTTCGTTCATTTTGAGAAGAATATGAGCAGGTCTATAAATTTCATAGTCGTGCACTACCTTATTCAGCAAGGATTCGCATATCAAAGATATAAAAGCACCTGGCACACCGTGCCCAGTACAATCTGCTGCTACCAAAATGGATTTGTCGTATTTGTCTGCAAACCAATAAAAGTCGCCACTGACAATATCGCGGGGCTGAAAGAAAATAAAACTATCGGGTATTTTTGAAGCAATAGCCTTAGGAGAAGGCAAAATGGCGTATTGTATGCGCTGAGCATAGCGAATACTGTCCTGAACTTGTTGGGTTTGGTATCTGATATCTTTTACCCTCTGTTCTACCTCGTGCTCGAGGCGTTCGTTATTTTTCGCAAGCTCTTTGTTGTATGCTTTTATACTAAGTTCATGCTCCTTGCGGATATTTATATCGCGCTGTATACAGATAAAGCCTTCTAGATGATTATCTTTATCAAAAAATGGCGTAACGCCCAGCTCTATCCAGTAAGTGCTGTTGTCACGTCGATAGTAGAGGACTTCCTGAGTGAAAGGGACTTTTTTAAGCAAGCCACTTTCTATATTTGCTTGATGTGTTATAGCAGTTAATGGCCCTTGGAGCATCAAATTAAGTTTTTTTCCATAAAGTTCTTGTTCGAAATAACCAGTGAGGGTTACGGTGGCTTTGTTACACCATACGATATCGTAAGCAGCATTTGTGATAAAAACAGACTCTGAAATCTCCTCGGCTATGATAGAAAGCTGCCTAACTTGCTGTGCAAAAGACTGAAACTCGGTGATATCTTCAATAAAAAAAGTGTGTCGTTCTGTATTGGTATGTACCTCATCATAACTCCCTATGCTAATTTTGGTATTTAGAACAGTTTCATCTTTGCAAACAATTTTCACGGACTGAAAATTCTGGTTACTTTGAAACTCTAGTGCAATAACGAGTGATTCAAAACTCTGAAATTGGTTGCTGAGAATGAGGTCTAGAAAGTACTTCTCTTCAAGTTCATGCCCTTTGCTACGCCAGAGCCTTGTGGCAGCTCTATTAGCGAAGCGAACTTGTCCTTCACGGTCAGTAGAAATAATTGCAAAGCTACAGTCGTTAAGAACATCATGAAAAACTTGAGCCTGTTTTTTTACTAGCCGTCTTTCTTTCTCTATGGCTTCACCTGTGATGAGCAGCTCCTCCATATTTCGAATAAGCTTGCTCTCTGCTACTTTGAGTTCAGATTGAATGTCTTCAAGTACTCTGTTTGCTTTCTTTAAGTCTTCTTTTCTGTTGCTTAGCTCCATAAAGGCTTGGTCAGAGGCAAGCATAGCAGGTCTTAGCACTAGCCGCATCACAATATATAACAGCACCATCAGCAGTACAAAACCCGCTAGTAAAACGACTTGAATCAAGGAGAGGCGAGCTATACTCGTTTGTGTAATGTGGTGAACAAAACCTCTCATTACGTCTGCAAAGAGAGACTCTGCTGCCGATATACGCTTGATTGACTCAACTTTATCTGCATTAGACACATTTTCTTTAGTCACCACATAGGCATTTTGATGCATAATGTCCACCAAACGATTGAGCCGACTTATGTAAAAAAATGCACTATCACAGCTACGACTAATTGAAGCAATCCCAGAAGCCTCACCGATCATAAGGGCTTTATGTGAGTACAAAAAATCATCTGCTACGGCTTTAAGCTTGCTTTGTTTTTGAGTAAACGGTTCTAAACTGTCATAAACAATGAGTAAAGATAACTTGGCTATTTCCTGACTTTTATGCTGCTGACGTACTGTGTAGTAGATAGCAAGCTCTTCCTTGGTATATCTATCAATTAAATAGATCACACTAGAAACTAGAGCCAAACCGAATGCCAACAATACAATACTGTAGGTTCGATAAGCCCTTTTGAAAAGAATAGAAGGCAAAGAAGGCATAAAACTAAACTGTTCTTGCAAGCTATAACTAGTCATAGCAGCACTTATTAAAACTGAATAAAAAAAGTGTCAATTATCACACCAATTTGGTTTGATAAATGCCTAAAAAATCATAATTTGAGGCTTATTAGCCAACACTTCTTCTACAGCTTCCATGACTTCATTTGTGAGCTTAGAGAGCACCAAAACAGCCTTCATGTTTTCTATTACCTGAGTAGGCTTAGATGCACCCGTTAAAGCGGTACTGACATTGGGGTTTTTGAGCACCCAAGCCAAGGCCAATTGTGGCAAGCTAAGACCTAATTCTGAAGCGATTTCTGTTAAAATACCAACCTTTTCTACCTTTAGTTTAGCTTCTTCACCCACAAGTTTTTCTTTTAGCCACCCCATTCCTTCTATTTCAGCTCGCGAGTCTTTTGGGGCAATACCGCTATTGTATTTGCCTGTGAGGAGCCCAGAAGCCAGCGGCGACCATATTGTTGTACCTAGTCCTATATCTTCATACAATCTTGAATACTCTACCTCCACGCGTTCGCGATGAAACATATTGTACTGAGGCTGCTCCATAGTAGGAGGTATCAAATTATACTGTCTTGCAGCACTATAAGCAGCTTGTATTTCCTGAGCAGACCATTCAGAAGTGCCCCAATAGAGTATCTTGCCTTGTGTAACAAGGTCGCTCATGGCACGAACGGTTTCTTCAATGGGCGTGTTTAAGTCTGGTCTATGACAAAAGTAAAGATCTAGGTAATCTACCTGCAAGCGTTTGAGAGCAGCATGACATGCCTCCACAACACGCTTACGGCTCAAGCCCTTCTGGTTGGGTTTATCACCACCCCAAAACACCTTGCTAGATACTAAAAAAGAATCACGCTGCCAGCCAGACTTTTTGAGAATATTACCCATTATGATTTCTGACTGACCACGTGCGTACACTTCTGCATTGTCAAAGAAATTTACGCCTGCGTCATACGCCAAGTGCATGAGCTTTTCAGCTTCAGACTCACCTATTTGCTTGCCAAACGTAACCCAAGAGCCAAAAGAGAGCGCACTCACTTGTAAGCCTGATTTGCCTAAACGACGATATTCCATAGTCTTTTAAAGTTGCTGTGTTTTAGAGTTTTGCAAATATCTATAAAAATATTTAAATTCTACAAAAGAAAACCAATATTTAGGTCTAAAAATGCAATAGCATAGTTTTTAATGCTGGTTGAGATCGGTGGCCAACAAATATAGAACAGCCATGCGAATAGCCACACCGTTTTCTACTTGCTCCAAAATAATAGCATGCTTGCTGTCTGCCGCATCGGAGGTGAGTTCTACGCCTCGGTTGATGGGGCCAGGATGCATCAAAACAACGGGTTTAGCCAAACTGTCTAGTATCTTTTTGCTAATGCCGTAGAACTGCGCATACTCGCGAAGGGAAGGAATGTCCTGAACAGAAGAATCTTGCCTCTCGAGCTGTATTCTGAGTACATTAGCCACATCGCACCAGTTCAAAGCATGTTCAAGCTTGTATTCCACCTTTACTCCCAAGCTGCTTATGTAAGTGGGAATGAGTGTAGGCGGCCCACAAACCATCACCTCAGCACCTAATTTTTTAAGGGCAAAAATATTAGACAAAGCCACGCGGGAATGCCAAATATCGCCAATAATGGCTACTCGGACACCTTCCAAATCATGTCCCAGTTTAGCGCGTATTGAAAACGCATCCAGCAAAGCTTGTGTGGGATGTTCGTGTGTGCCGTCGCCTGCGTTCACCACCACAGCTGGGATGTGTCGCGATAAAAAGTGAGGTGCGCCTGGGCTGGAGTGCCGCATGACCACCATGTCCACTTTCATGGCTAAGATATTCTTTGTGGTGTCAATAAGCGTTTCGCCTTTTTTAACGGAACTTGTAGAAGCTGAAAAATTAATCACGTCAGCCGAAAGCCTCTTGGCGGCAAGCTCAAAAGATAGCCGAGTACGTGTGGAATTTTCAAAAAATAAATTGGCAATAGTGATATCACGCAGCGAAGGTACTTTCTTGATGGGCCGGTTCAAAACGCCTTTAAACTCGTCTGCGGTATCAAAAATACGGAGTATGTCATCTTTTTGTAGGTCTTTTATACCCAAAAGATGCTTGGTGCTGAGTGCGGACATAAAACTATTTAGCCTTAATCTTCATTTTTTTCTTCTTGCCGCTTTTTGAATACTTGAACCACTCTCCCGTACGCTTTCCAGAGGTGTATGCACCTTCGTTGAGCAGCACTCCTTTTTCGTCATAAAAATACCAATAACCGTCCTCTTTACCTTCTTTGTAAGCACCTTTCTGGAGGTTGGTACCATCAGCATTATACACTTCAAATGTCCCGTCCAGTTGCCCACCTCTATAGTATGATTTTTGCTGGAGTTTTCCGTCGGCATGATAACTGAGCCAAAGCCCTTCGTAAAGATCATTTTTATAAATACCTAATTTTTTAATGCTCCCGTCAGGGTAAAAATGATGTGCAGAGTCTTGCTTTGCACCATTCACCCAACTTTCACGTCGCTCAAGTATCCCGTTCTGGTCATAATACTTAGCCACCCCTTCAAGAATATCGTCTTTGTACTTTTCGAAGGCCATCACCTTACCCGTAGGATAATAATAAAACCAATAGCCTTGCTTCTTACCGTCTAGTTTGCGCCCTTCGGCTTTTACAGTACCATTAGGGTGCATTTCTTTGGCTTTTTCTTCTTGTTGGGCTACAGCCAAGTATGAGCTGCATGTAAAAAATACCACAAGAACTACAAAGAGTTTGAGTGATTGGAAACTGTGTTTCATAGTTTGTTTTGGCTAGTCAAATGACACTTTCAGAAAGCAAAAGTATCATTTTTTTGTAAAATGCTAAAAAAACAACACAAAATCTTTTTCAGAAAAGACTTAAATAGGTGATTATCAAAACAAAAATACTTATATTTCTTTACTTCACAGCCACTACAGCCTAAATAAAAGAGTTCTTATAAAAAACTTTACTTTCAATACAAAAAAACCTATCAAGAAGCAACCTTTGCACTCGGTACGGCATCTGTTAGAAAATTGATACAGTTTGTTTTAAATCATAAGGTCACCATTTCAAATCATCTCCATCATTCACATAACATAGAACGCTATGAAAAAGATCAGTTTTTTTTTAGTTTTGTTTTTAGGCTGTACATTGATTGCTCAAGCACAGTTTAGAGGTGGCATAGGCTACCAAAATAGCCGTCCTCTTGGCTCTATGGCCATGAATATCAACAATATTCATCAATTTAAGCTTGAAGGACTTGGTAAAGTGTGGCACACAAGGCTCTGGCTTGGCGGTGAAATTGGCCTTGGAGGATATGCTAGCCGACGCGAACCTATTATGTTTGAGCAAAATGGCACCATCACCAACACTTACATCAACGTCTCGAATAACGTCACCAACTTTGGTCTCATGGCCCAGCTAGATTTACTTAAGCGTTTCAATGTGGCCATGCCTTACCTACACGCGGCAGTAAATACCAACATCTATGCCACCAAACTTGTCATAGAAGATCCTGAAGATGAGGACGGTTGCGAGCCTTTGGACTCTGAGGTTCTGCGCCGCGATTATGCTGCTTCTGCAAGCTTGGGAGTAGGTGTACGCTTGGCTCTTTTTAACCAAGACTCAAGGTTTTGCGACTATATAACCATGGGGCGCACAATGTTGGATTTGCGAGCCTTCTACACACTAGGCACCCGCGTGAGTTACATGAATGCAAACGAAATGAACAACCACAATCATTCGCAGCATGAGCCGCGTGCTAATACTGAATCTATTGATATTCAATTCCGTAACAGGCAGACGAATGATATTCATGCACACCGCGTGGGCACTGTTTTTAATGATCCTTTAAGCCATTTGGGCATACAAGCCACTATCTCGGTTAGTCTTGGTGAATAGGGCTACTAAAAGTTTGTAAATATAAAAAGTCGTTTACGCGGTACATTAGCACCAAGTAAGCGACTTTTTATATTTCTAACTCAATATCCCTTGACCGTTCTATCAATTTGTTTTAAACTCTAGCAAGTAAGGCTTGAGTGCAATTCCTTTTTTATTCCTAAATCTATTGGTTAGTAACACTTGATAATGCTTGCTGGGCTCAAACTCTACTTCAATTGTGATGGTTTTATTGTTATTGCTCCACCCTATGAGCTGCTTAAATTTATAGATATGGTTTTCGCCAAGTGGTCCATAGTCAAATCCTCTGTGGTTTGTATCCATTTCTTCTGAAAAATTGATAGAAATTTGAGTCACACCCGCCTGAATAGTTTGGTTGCCGTTTTTAAAAGGCTCTATACTGGTTACAGTTGGTCGCTGTGCCTCGTAGTCCTTGTACAGTTCGTCTAGTTTTTTAGGCAACAATTGCGTTGCATTGACAATCCGTTCTACTTCTTTTTCATTGGTGTAATCTAGCTCAATAAGCTCTTTGATGGCTTTTGACTTGTCTTTAGAAAGATTGTAATAACGTTCACAAATTTCATAACCGATGTAGTAGCCCAAGTCTCTAATTTTTAATTCATTTCTATTCTCACCCCATAACCAGTTGTAATTGTTTGTCATTACAAACAAATCGGATACAAATTTAGCAATAACAATTTCGGAGTTAGCCTTACCGTACTCTATAGCAGGTGTGGTAGATTTTGTGCCAGTTATTTTGGAGGAAACAAACTCTGCAACGCCTTCATAGAGGCACATAGAAAGCAAGTTTTCTACCAGTGGTTTTTGTTGAGTGTGAATGTACTCGTGTGTGCACAGTAGGGGCAGTTCCTTGTATGGATTTCGTTCTTTATAAAATGGTTGCCGCCAACTTGGCAGTTCGTCTATTACAGTTGTCTTATCTGCTAATGAAACTTCGGCTCCAATCAAGATTTTATTGCCTTGGACTGTTCCTCCTGTGCGAAAGGCACCAACAGCAAAATAGATTACCACTGGCTTAAGATCAGGATAAGCCTTTTTTAGCTTCTGAATGTTGGCGTTGATTTTAGGATAAAGGCTTTTTAGCTTGCGTGTATTTGGCTTTAGCGAATTCCAAAATTTGGGGTTTTGTGTTATACAATCTACCAGTTCTTTTTCGGAATAGTTACGAACCTCCATCAAGCCCTTTAGACCTAGCGTTGCTTTATCAAGATAAAACTCTCTTAAAAGTTCATATTGACGGGTAGTATCTTTAGTAGAAAGTATTTTATCGTATGCAACCCAGAAATTATCTAGGTCACTTGAAACAAATTTTTGTTCCAATCTTTAAGCAAAAGAAATCGTAGCATAGCTAAACATCAGGAGTAGCAAAACAATTCTCATATTGTCTAAAAGTATGAGTGAGGAAAAAACACAAAGGTTGTAAAAGAATCGTCATGATTTCCCTTAAGAATTCTTCTTAGTCAGCTGTTTTGGCTTGCTTTTCTACGCTAGTTGACAATAAAAACAAAGCAAAGGAGAGACACATGAGCAAAATCAAGCCAACCAGAAGCGTATCATCCATACGAAACGCCTGCACGATAAACACAAAAGCCACTAGCACCAACTCTACTGCCAAAATAACAAATGTCGCATTTAAATGACTAAATCCTACGTTCAGCAAATGGTGATGCAAATGGTTACGGTCGGGAGAAAATGGTGAACGCCCTTGAAAAATACGCACCACAAACACACGAAGCGTGTCAAAAAGCGGATAGGCTAAGATGGCACACACCAACGCCACTGGTGTATTGATTTTGAAAACATTAGACTCAATGAGTAGGTAGTTTTGCTGTAAAAACAAGATGGTAAGCACTGCCGCCATGAATCCAAGCAGAAGAGAGCCTGTGTCGCCCATGAAAATCTGAGCTGGGCTATAGTTATAGCGCAAAAATGCCAATGACGCGCCCACTATGCTAAAACAAAGTACTGACACATAAGAACTGCCCAGAAAAGCAAACCAGAAACCATAAAACCCAAAAATAAGGATGGCCAAAGTCCCCGCCAAGCCATCTATACCGTCTATCAAGTTATAGGCATTGGTGATGACTATCAAAATAAAAAGCGTGATAATATAGCTCGCAAAGTCATTGATTTCATACACACCCAAAAAGCCATAAAGAGATGTCAGCTTGACTTTAGCCAAAAACATAACCATAACACAAGCCAAAACCTGTCCTACCAACTTCCACAGTGGGCGTAAAGCCAAGAAATCATCGCGCATGCCCACAGCAACCACCACTAGCAAACTGCCTATAATGTAGGAAATCAGGTGTATATCTCTGAATTCTGAATAAGTAGTTACCAACAAAACAGAAATCATAAAACCAAAAAAGATAGCCAAGCCACCAAAGCGCGGTATTTTTCGTACATGTATCTTCCTTTCGTCTGGTACGTCAGAAATATCATAGCGCAGAGCTACTTTGATAATCTCGGGCAATAAAAAACTACTTACTAAAAACGATATGATTAATGATAGCAAAATGTCTTTGAGCATAGTATCTGAAACTTGCTGGGTAAATGCGTCAAATTAGAAAATTATGTTAAATACTCTTAATACTGCTTTTTGAATAGGATTGATTGAGTGTTTGTTGCAATGCGTGGTAGCTCTGTGAGGGTAGCCCTATTGCCTTCGTGGGTGTGGTAGACTGAGGCTCGCCTTGCATAGCCCATTGTAGCGCACCTTTGCGATAGGCATAAGCCAAACCAAGCAGTAAGAAGAGTACAAAAACGCCTAGTTCAGCCACTAAAAACAATAGCTGCGAAGCTTCACGCACTGTTCCCCAGTATTTTGCCCACGGAAAAAGCAAAATACTCTCTAGCTCAAAAATGACAAATAAAAGTGCTAGACATAAATACCTGAGCCCAAACCCCTTTGAGGGCATAAAAAGTGAGTTTTCACCGCATTCGTAACTGCTTGATTTCTCTTGATTGGGTGCATGAGGACGCAAAAAAGCCGACAGGCGTAGTAACAGCCCGCTGATTAGCAACCCCAGACCTACAAAGAGCCATAGATATGAATATGTATGTAAATTTTCCCAAAGCATACCAAAACAATGAATGTCGTGTAAGGCTCTAATCTATATTACAACGTTTAGCTTGAATAATAATTGATATTAAAACCCCGCGCCGCGCTAAATACATACTTTTGCATGTTTTGGTGCAGTTCGAACTCATCAAAATAAGTTAAAATTTGTTGAACAAGCAAGTAAAACAAAACATTTAACAACACTTTAACAGTATGTAGGTTTAAATCCAAAAATGCATTCTCAATACTTACTCTAATCTGAGAAGATAGAAAAATTCTAGACTTCTTGAGACACTGTTTAGAAGAAAAGTGCTTGCTTAGAGCAAATTTTAGTAGTAATTACCTTGCCCTACGTACATAAAAAGTATAAGCCAACGAACAGCAGCTAAGAAAAAAGTCTCTTTCGCTGTTAGTGGTTGGTGTTTTTTGCTGTCTGTATATAAGTCTCGATTTGGTCGTAGGTTATTACTTCTCCAATTTCATTCTCTTTGTGACTTGTTTTTTGAGCATTGTTTATAAAGACAATAGGTATTTTTGATGTTTTTTTTCTTTGTCTTACTGCCATTGCTGTTTGCAATCCATGACTGGTTTTTGCATGATAGTTTACAAATACAAGGTCAGGCATTATCTCACTAATGGACTTGTATGCCAGTCCACCATCCATACTTTCTCGGTAAATTTCTACGTCCTGCGAAATTCTTTTCTCAATTTCTGTACTGTTTGAAAAGTCAATGATAAATATTTTCATAGCCCAATTTTGTGTTTCCAAAATAACAGAGTAACTAGTACTATCATAGAAATAAATGTCCCAACAGGCAAATACCACATTGTCAATATACTAATCGCTATCCCAAGAATGTAAGACCATTCTTTATTAGTCCACAAGGCATAAATCCAAATAAGCCATATGAGTCCATACAAAATAAAAAGCCAACCAAGTTTGAAAACATCAATGTGCATTTTATAAAAAATCTCAGCCCATGGTCCAGGTTTTTGGGGACCGATGTATTTTCCATTTACTGTTACAAAAATGCCGTCAAGTAGCATAAAGACACCGTTCAAAAAGCTGAGTATTGTAATTATTGTTTTCATTTAAATTGTGCTTTGTTGCGTCTCGTTATAATTGCTGGTAATGTTTGGCGTAATGGGGGTGAGTACACAAGTTCATTAAATGTAAAAACTTGAATTCAGCACTTCATTGCCATAAAAATCCCTGCTTTGCACAGCTATTAGGACTGATTGCGTTTTATGACAGTCTGTTATTATGTTCGGTCAGTGCATTTTCTATTATGCTTTTAATAGCATCATGATTAATCTTCTCAATATTTCTAAATTTTATATGTCGCAACGACTTCCCTGTTCCGATTAACAAATTATCTGAATCTAGAATATTTGCACCGTGAAAGAAACCAAGATTTACGCTATCCTTAAGTGGCTTGATGTAACATATTTCACCCTTCATTGTCTTTTCAGTCCCGAAGGCAATTAGCTTATCAGGTTTATCGAGCCACATTTTTTTTGTAGGTGTTAAAATGGGTGACGCTAGATTGAATAATTCTATTGCTATCACTGAAACTTGTGGTGAAAACATTCCAAAGAATTCTTTGAGTTCCTTATCCATTATCTTCTGTTTTTATAATGAAACGAATTGATACAAATGAACTAATTATCCAGCCAAAAACTAAGTTAATGCCCGCCCCCAAAGCGTAAATTGTTGGCATTCCCCACCAGTTTAGCATATGTCCATAAATTCCCGTAACAGCTGCAATACTTGAGATTCCTATCAACAAAATTCTTGCTCTGTTGTCAAGTTTTGTTGTTATTGATAGTAATAATGCTAAAAGCAGTGCTACAATAAATTGAGTAACAATTTCTTTTGTGAAATATGCTTCAATGTTGTAATAATTAAGTGGCTTTGCAATAACCCACGAAATTGTTCTGTCGGTTGAGTAGACACTTATTTTATCAACAAATAGCTCGTCAAATTTGTCAGTTGTCAAACTATTTGGTTGCAGTGCTATGAGGTTTGGTACTTCGAATGTCTCTGCTTGCTTTAGAGACTGTGCAGTAATAGTTTGTGCCGTTGGCACACCCCAAGGAAACATTTGAGTTAACCCACTCCACATAAAGAGTATTACTGTGGATACAAGTGTTGATATGGTAATTTTTTTCATTTTTCTGTCTTTTTATAGTAAAAAGGTTTGTATACTTCATTCAGCTCTCATTTTGACAATGCTTTGTTAAATGTTGGAGTTCTTTGTCAATTACTTAGTCGGTAATAAGAAAGTTCATCTGAAGGCTCAAAACCAAGTTTTAAAGCCAATTTATATGAACTGGTATTTTCAAGTCGGCAAGCCCAAATAGGTTCATAGTTTTTAGAAATACAGTACTCAATTAACGCAGAGCAAACTAGTTCAGCAAAACCTTTTCCTCTAAATTTTTCAACTGTCTCTATTCCAAGTTCAAACTGATTGCCTAAAAAATATGACGAAAAAGCCATTGCCGCTAAGTCACCTTCGTAAAGAAGCCCATATGCAAATCCTTTTAAAAAAAGTCATCTGCACTGTCCCAAAAATGACTTGGTACAACACTTCCTTTCATCTTTTGAAACATTTCTCTGTCCACTTTCTTTATGACTATGCCGGGGTTGAGAACATTCTTTTTTTGTCTTGAGTATTTTTCTGGTTTAAATTTAAAATTTATCCTTGTATGAAGCTCAATTACCCCTTTGCAAATGGACTGAATATTGTCCTTTGATTGAATTAAGTAGCCATCAAATAGCTTTTGTAGCACATCGTTCCAGTTGTTTGGAAATACTTGCATCCATTCAAAATCTGTTCTTTGTCTGCTCAAATTTAAAGCATATGATTTAAACTGTTCGTTGAAATAACAATTGTCCGACTTACCCAAAAGCAGCGTCATGCCATAAGGATGACCGATATAAAAGGTTTGTGGATTTTGCTTATCGTCAACAAATATTTTTCCTGTCACCTTATGCTCTACAATTGAGCGAGCGAATAAGTTATTAAAAGTTACCTTACTTAATGCGTCAGTCGCTTCCAAATAATCTTTGGCATCTAACAGTTCCATCCTATATATCCAATCTATTACACTTTCTTTTCTATTTTTTGCAATTAATTTCATCCTTAAATCATCAGGGTCTTTCAGCTTAAAGACGCTGTTCAATCTAGCTTCTGGCTCATAGGATGAATTGATGTCTCGCCTCTTTGCGTTCATTTACTTTAAGCAATTGTACAAGACTTTACTGGGCTTGTATCAAAATAAATCTTCCCTAAAGCAACGCACAGTAATTCGAAGACTCTCAATTAAGCCATTCTAAGTTATGCAACAAGCAAAACATTCTTATAAGATTATTTTCTTCCCTATTACTTCTGTGCACAAAGAACAATATTCCAAGCCAGTCGGTTGATGAGAGGAAGCTTTAAAAAGAATTTATCCAAACTCTGGAGTGGCTTGAACCACCATCCAATGGTTTTTGGGGTTTCCTTATAAATCTGCTTCCAATAGCGCACTTTGTTTGGATTGTAACGCTTAATAAGATAGTAATATAAAAACAGCCAAAGTGTTGAAAACCAAAACTCTCTATGCTCAACCTTGGTAAACACTTTCCCATAAGTTCGTATCATATCAAAGCCAAGTGGCATCTCATCGTCGGTGCGTACTTCTGTGGCCATGCGACGATAAACATTGATAACTGGATTATATTTGAGAGGATCCCAAGTATAAAGCCAACCACCTTTTTTAAGAAAATAGTGGATGTTACTAATCCATTTAAGATGTTCGTCTTTGGGTACGTGATGCATGAGGTTGGCACAATGTACAATATCAAAAAAACCTTCACCAAAAGCTATTTTTTCGGCAGGTGCAATCACAGTATGTATTTTTACGCCATAGCGCGCCGCTAAGGCATTGGCAAACTCTCCCATCTGAGGAGAGATATCATTGTAGTAAACCTCCGCACCTTGCAAAGCAAAATACACAGAACTTTCACCTAAACCCGCGCCCACATCTAATACCTTTTTGCCTTTAAGGTTACCACAATGTTGGATAATAAAACGATTCTCCATAGCTGTGAGTCCCTCAAAAAGGCTCATAACATCTATATCTTCTATTTTCTCGGAGTTTGCCCATTCGTCATGAAACTCTGCCTCACGTTGATGCAATTTTTCTATTTCCGTATTCATATTGCTTGCCAAAAAGGTTTAACCTGTACCAGACCACAAAGGTCGCAACGAATTTATTCAAAAACAAATTTTGCTTGTATGGAAAGTTTTAAGTCCCTCATTATGTGTCCTATGGGGGTGTTAAGTGTATTTGCTAGAAAGATGTATTAAATTTATAAAAAAAGACTTATTTTTATTTGAATCATACAAAAATAGTTCTATATTTGTTCTGTACTAAAAAAACGTCGTTTATCAAAAGCACTTAGAATATTATTTTTAAGTAAATTTTTGATTGCGACTCGTGTTTTGGCACAATTTTTTGTAAATAAAGTTATAGTCTTATTCGCTTTAAACTCTCAAAAAACAAAAAAAACGATGTTTAAAAAACTTTTTGCCAGTATGGGCTTTGGGTCTGCCGAGGTTAATACACATTTGAACAATAATTCTTGCTATCCTGGCGGTACTATTTCTGGTGTAACGCACGTCAAAGGCGGCTCTGTAGATTTGGATATAGATGATCTTTTTATCAATTTGGTGGCTAAAGTTAAACGCCCTAGCGGTGATAGCTACTACTACGAAGACATCACCTTTGCGAAACTCAAGCTAACCGATAAATTCAAATTGCCAGCGGGTTCCACACGAGAACTACCTTTTACATTGACTGTGCCTCATGAAGCTCCAATCACACGCTACCAAGGTTTTAGCTTTGGAAGTGGTGCGCCTGTGGGCATACGTACAGCTCTGGACATTGACGATGCGGTGGACAAGTATGACTTTGATCAAGTAAACATTGACCCTAATCCTGCTATGACTCGCTTCTTACAGGCAGTAGATCAACTCGGTTTCCGTCTGAAAAAAGTGGATTTAGAGTATGGTGTAATAAGAGGTGGCACTTTGCCGTTTTATCAAGAGCTAGAGTACAGTGCCTATAATACACGCTATTCAGGCCGCGTGAATGAACTAGAGGTGACATTTATTGGCAAGCCCAATACTTGCGAAGTGGTTCTCGAGATTGACAAACGAACAGGTTTTGGTGGTAGCAGTCGCGACGTGTTCAGAAGAGTTTACATTGACTACAACAACTACCAGAACGTTGACTTCGTAGCAGAAATTGACAGAGCTATCAACTCATAAAGCTCTGTTTAATAACTAATTTTAATGCCCCGACTACTTTTGAGGCTGTCCAAAAATCCTTTGGGCAGCCTCTTTTTTTGCTCACGCTTTTTTAAAAACAAAATGCCATATTCCTTACCAATCGCTCTTTAATATTTTTAGAGACAAGCGGCAATCAGCGACTAATTCGGGGAGTTTTTATCGCGTAGGTGCAGCTATGTTATGCTGAATAGCCCTGTAAATATTTGGCAGAACTACCGTAGCATGAAGTATTACCCATACCAATATCAAATTGACCCACATCGCATTAGAAGTGTAAAGCTGTAATTTTGATTCTAGACCGAGCATACCTGTAACCCCCAAAACAAAAGACCAAAAGTTAACGCTGGTGAGAGCTGAAATTGAAAAAAACGTATAAATCCCTTTAAACTTAAATCCAAGAAAACCAGTTATGATCAAGACAGAAAGGATTGCGCCCGGAATAATAGCATCTGAGCCGTAACCAAACACCATACACATACACATGGCTAAAAGTGAAACCAAACAGGATCCTAAGAATTGTCGCCAAGTTAAAAGTCTAAAAGTGAATATTAAAAGGCCAAATCCATAGAGAATAGCAAGAAACACACAAAGATAAGTCCACAATAAAGCTGCATTGGTCTTTTTAGTGTTCCAATTGTGTGCTTCTATCAAATGAATGAGATTTTGCTGGGCGTAGTTATCACGAGTCAACTCCTCCCAGTGCTGGGGTACTTCTATCTCGCCACGTGCAGCTTTGAGCACATCGTGAGCTTCTGGCCAAGTCGCAAAACTTGAACCATTGTATTTTATGAGGGTTTTGTAAAAAGCTTCTATGATTTGAATTTGCTCTTTTTCAGGTAGACGCAAGACATAGCGCATGTCTTTAACATAAATATGGGTAGAAGCCATTTGGGCTTTAGGATTGTTCCGATCAATATATTGCGCTTGGATAAGATGAGGCTTGTAGTAGTTAAAACTAAAATAGATATCTCCAATTGAGTAATTATTCTCATTCGTCCTCTCAAGCTTAGTTGCCAAAGAGTCTGCCGTTTGTTTGAGAGGCAGACCTATTGAATGGAGCTTTTGCAAGTTATCGCCAATAAATACATCTGCGTTGTTTAAGGCTGTTAAGTCTTTTGCAAGCTCTTCTTTAGAAATCAAGCTCCGCACACGCATTTCGTGCTGAATAATCACAGACATAGACGGCACAGCAAATAAAAATAACACAGAGGACAAGGCCATAACCTGTTGCCAAGATGCACCACGTCGCGACTGGATAAAGAAGTACTCGCTGATATGCTTTTGTTGAACGTAACACCAATACAAGAAGCCAATGAGAACAAAAAAACTAAACCCTATGACAGAATCAGTGGGGTCGTTTATTTCGGATATACTCAACGGCATAGAGCCAAGAGCACTGATTGCAAGAGCCGTCACAAGCAAGACATGATAGAGCACATAATGCAGTTTTACTGACCATAAAAAAGGCTTATGCAAAAGCAAATATCTATCAAGTTTTTGCAACCAGCTTGGAATTAAAATGGTTTTAAGTAGGCTCATCGTTCTAAAAGAGTGTTTTGTCTTGGCTAAAGAAAATCATCACTTAGTTATACGAAATTTTTTTATAAAAAGAGGTCTTTTACTAAAAATATACTGGTGAAATAAACAAACACTTTAGCCTTGTATGCGCTGATTGACTCAATCACAAGCAATACTTTTTATTTTTTAATAGAAAAAGCACTAAAAAAGTATTAGCAGGTAGTTTACAAATAGCTTTCTTCAAACACTCAGATTTTCAATGCCGATAAGAATAATTGATTTGAGAGCGGTCTAAAGATAAAAACTGCGCCTTTTGTCTTGAAATACAAAACAAAAAAAAATATTCAACGTTTGTTTTATAGCCAGTAAATGTATAAATTTGTTGTGAAGAATTTGTTTGTCATTTCTGTTATTTGTCAGACATTAAAGCACTTAAAAACTCTGCCGACTATGATAAAAAGTGTAAAGCCTATTTTAATGAGTCTCTTCGCAGCCATTGCTTTGATGGCGTGTGAGAAAACCATGTATGAAGAGTCGGTGATTGATGGCAACACAGCCCCCCCTGACAAAACCATATCCAATGCGCTTAAAGAAACATATATCAATAAGCTTTATATTTCGCTTTTGGGGCGAAAACCAGAAAAAATAGAGTTTGATATAGCCTTTGCAGAACTTTCAAAAGACAACGCCTCTGTTAAACGTCGGGAAAACGTCATTGAAGGAGTTATGGGCGAAGATGAGTACAATGAGCGTATTTTTGAAATTGCCCGCCAAGAGCTACTCAACTCTGTGGATATGCGCGGTATCACAGAGCAGCGTGACCTTTACATATTTTTTAGAGATTTCGAAGTGGATCCACTCAACAAAAAGGCTATGCAACGCGAAGTAGATAAGCTAAACCGTTTACTAGAAGTACCAAACGACCTAAACAAAGGCACACTAACCATACAAGGATTACATCGCCGCTGCGTGGATAACACCATTTATGATGAAATCAATATGGGCACAGAAAATTTTGTAGTATCTATGTTTCAAAATTTTCTTTTGCGCTATCCAACCACAGATACCTCTGGCGTTTATAATGAACTTGAAATGGCTTCTAATATGGTAAACGGCAATTCTTCTGTTCTATTTTTAGAGGAAGGCAGTAGTAAATCAGATTTTATTGACTTGGTGTTGAACTCTACCGACTATTTTGAGGGTCAGATACGCTTGCTCTATCGCGCCAATCTTTACCGAGATCCTCGCTCTGAAGAAATTGCGCGTTTGGTACGCCTCTATAAAACCAATAAGGACTTTAAAGCATTGCAGAAAGCAGTCTTTAGTTCTGATGAATATTTTGGCCTTAAGTAAAAATTTACAGTGGAAACCCTTTAACAGATAAAAGAATGAAAAACATAACACAAAATGTATTCGTTTTAATGCTTTTGAGTAGCATATTGTTCTTTTCGGCTTGCTCAACGGTGGAAAAAAACTACGTGTTCGGCGTAGATGACGTGATCATCACACAAGAAGGACGTTTGAAAAACAACGTTAAAAGCAAAACCGAATTTGTATCTATAGCCTACAATGATATTTTTGGTAAGCCACTTACAGGTAGCCAGTTAGAAATTCTCACATTAGCTTATGAATCTTATGGCGACAATAAGTTTACCGAAGATTTGATTGTAAGAAACTTTCTGAATTCCCCTGATGTGGAAATTACGCCCCTCGCAGAAATGCGTGCAGATGTCCCCAAGTTTGTAAAAGCCTGCTATAGAAAGTTTTTTAGCAGAGACCCCAACGAGTTTGAGCTTTGGTATATGGTCAGAGAAATAGAGTCAGATCCTGCCTATACGCCCGAGCTGGTATATTACGCCCTTATGACTTCCAATGAATACCGCTTTTACTAGGCGCAAGTTCCTATTCAGAGAATTTATTTCCTTTCAAATTGCCAAAAACGATGCTTAAATCACTAAATTTTCGTCGCTTTGCGATGAATACCCTTCTTGTGCTCTTGTTTCTGACATTCAGCACCGCAAAAGCCGCCCATATTTTAGTGCCCATGGACGACTCTCAAAAAGATCATCTCAAAGCTTATGGTATGGCGTATTGGGTACTTTCTAAAGGAGCCGAAGCCGAGTGGTTACTCAACTACCGTGGAGGTAGCTTCATGTTTAAACACTTACAAACCCTTGAAAACGAATTAGTTATTAGAGGTATTAGCTATGAGGTGCTTTCTGATGCACAGGCCTTACAAGTCAAATCCGAAATAGCGAGTCCTGCGCAAAACATGGACGTAGCTAAGCTTGAAGTAGCCCCCAAAATTGCAGTATATTCGCCCAAAACCAAACAACCTTGGGATGACGCAGTTACGCTCGTGCTCACTTATGCCGAAATTCCTTACGATATTGTGTACGATGAAGAAGTTTTGGACGGAAAACTGAGCCAATACGACTGGTTACACCTTCACCATGAGGATTTTACGGGTCAGTACGGCAAATTTTACCGCAGTTACGCTGGACATCAATGGTATCAAGAGCAACAGCAAGAAGCCGAAGCCATAGCTACTAAGTATGGTTTTTCAAAAGTTTCACAACTCAAGCTTGCTGTAGTGAAAACTATTAGAGAATTTTGCGTGAAAGGCGGATTCTTATTTGCTATGTGCTCTGCAACAGATACTTACGATTTAGCTTTAGCAGCAGATGGCCTTGACATTTGCGACCACGTCTACGATGGTGACCCTTATGACCATGCCGCAAACAGCAAGCTAGATTACAACAATACCATGGCTTTCAAAAACTTTAAACTCAAGCTAAACCCCTATGAGTATGAGTTTTCGGATATAGACAACACCAACGAAAGAAATGTTCAAGAAAAAAATGACTATTTCTCTTTGTTTCAATTCTCTGCCAAATGGGATCCTATTCCGTGCATGCTCACACAATGCCACAAAGCTGCTATAAAAGGTTTTATGGGACAAACTACAGCCTTTAAAAAGAATATGGTCAAGTCTGAAATCATTGTTATGGGCGAGTCTAAGGAGCTGGGTGAGGTACGTTATATGCACAATACGTTTGGACAAGGATTTTGGACTTTTTACGGTGGTCACGATCCTGAAGACTACCAACATTTGGTGGGAGAAGAGCCGACAGACCTCAAATTGCACCCCAATTCGGCTGGCTACAGGCTCATCTTGAATAATATTTTGTTTCCTGCTGCTAAAAAGAAGAAGCGCAAAACCTAAAACTCTTAAAATATTTTTTTTGTTAAAAATTTCATAATTCGCTGAATTGTGTACATATTTTGCTTTACTTGAGTCGTTAGTTGTGAAGTCAAGTTTGTTCTTTGTAATAGACGGGCTAAATCAAAAAAGTCAAGTTATTTTTAATTTGCTTCTTCATCATGATTAATTACAAAAACGTATTTAACCAAAAACACTTAGCATAACTGAGGCGCATTAAACTCTTGCTAATTCGCTCAAAAAAATACTATTTCTTTAAGCCCTTATATTCATCCAGAAATCTATGCTCGAATTCTTCTTTAAACACAAATTTTTGCCCATCTTGTTTGGGGTCGCGCTTTTCTCTACCGTAGAAACGTACGCACAAGAGGGGCTTGATGCCTTTGTAAAGGCCGAAAATTTTAGACAAAATCAAGACTTTACGAACGCACTCCTTGAGTACGACAAAGCTATTTTGAAAGAGCCTAAAAACTTAAAATACCTCTATAACAAATGTCTCTGTTTTCATGAAACCCAAAAGAAGCCCAAAGAGACCATAGAATGTTTTCAAAAGGTGGTAACTGCTCAAAGCGACTACAATTTGACTGCTTACGAATTGATAGCAGAAAATTACGTTAAGCTGGATAATGCAGACGAAGCCATCAAAAACTATGAAATAGCCTACAAAAAGCGCGAAGACGTATCATACAAGTACTATATCCTAGATTTACTCTTCAAAGAAGGGCGTGCCGTTGAGGCACTTCCTCACATTGAAGTGGCTAGAAAACTTGCGCCTGAAGACTTCCAAATCATGTATTTTGAAGCCCGCTATCACAACATCATGGGTACACACGAAGAAGCTCTGGCTTCTATGAAAAAAGTCTTTGAAATTTTAGGATCGGAGGTCTCAGGTCCAGATTTTGCCAAGTATTTTTATGAGCTGGGCTATGCAGAACATGCCTTAGGAAACTACTCTGCTGCTAATCAAGCTTTTGCAGGGGCTCGCGAAAACAACTATTTCAATTTGAAGGTTAAAGAACTCAGCTGGGAGAACTACTTGGCTGTGGCCAAGTCTTATCTTGATATTTTTGAAAACGAAGTGGCTCGTGATCTCCTCAATAAAGTTTTGATGATGCAGCCCGACCAACCCGAAGCCAAAGAGTTGGTTAAAAAAATGGAGGCTAATCAAGCTGATGCAACAACATCTATCGCAAGCTTGGTCTCACGAGTCAATGACATGAAAAAGAAAGGCGCTTCACCTATGCAACTGGCACCTCTCCAAAACGAGTTGGCTATTCGCTACTTCCAAACAGGCAACTACGACGATGCGCTCAAATGTGCCAACGAATATCTTTCTGTAAACGCCAACGATGTACGTGTACAGTTTCTCAGGGGTGCATGCGAGTACCGTTTGGGTAACTCTGATGAAGCTGAATATGTCTTTGAGAGCATTGGCAAAAGTGCTAAAGTAGAAGGCGAGGCTCGTGTGAAATGTTATTTTGCTATGGGTGTGGTTCAAAGAAAAACCAAGCAGTACGATTTAGCACGCAAAACATTCAAAAAAGCACTGGGCGGCACATTTGTGGCAGCTGCAAAGTATGAAACCGAACTCATCAAAAGAACTGTACAGCAAGAAAAGGGCGGTAAGCTTAAAAAATAGCGTTTTTTGTTTCCTAAAGAGTAAGAGCCAAGAACCAAATTCTGTGGCTCTTATTTTTTGGGCGGTATTTCTAATGCTGGCGAAAGCAATTTAATGGCCGTGCCTCTTAACAAAAACACAGCTTGCTTAAAATAAGTCAATTAAGCATCTAGGTAGTGACGAATAGTCCTGAAAACTTTTTCTAGCTCATCCGCAGAAGTGCAGTAGGGCGGAATAGTATAAATGACATTGCCCAAAGGGCGCAAAAGCACACCTTTATTGAGAAAATAACGATAAAGATCTTGCCTTTCTTCGTTAAAGTATGAAGTCTGGTGCTGATTTTGCAGCTCAATGGCTAGAATAGTACCTTGTGTGCGAACCTCGCGAACACGCTTATGAGAGGCTATTTCTTGAGCAAAATGCTGGTTTTGAGAAGTAATACGCGTAATAGCTTGCTGTGTTTGAGGCTGTAAGAGCAGCTCAAGGCTGGCCAAAGCCACTGCACAGGCCAAAGGGTTTGCGGTAAAAGAGTGACCATGAAAAAAGGTCTTTAAAAAATCTTGATTTCGAAAAAAAGCATATATAGGCTCACTTACTAAAGTAAGCCCAAGCGGCATGTAACCGCCCGTTAAGCCTTTAGACAAACAGACCAAGTCGGGTTGAGTGGTCAGATGATGAGATGCAAAATGTGCGCCAGTACGCCCAAAACCTGTCATCACTTCGTCTGCAATACAAAAAGCACCGCTTTTTTTCGCCATTTGCATCAGTACTTCCAAATATTCTGCCCCATACATTCTCATGCCCGCCGCCCCTTGTACAAGAGGCTCAAAAATAAAAGCTGCCACGTCGTTTGTGCTCAAATAGGCTTGCATTTTTTCATAAACAGCCAAATGGTTATCCGCAGTGGGTAGCTCTAGAAACTGAACCTCAAAAAGCAGTTCAAAAAAAGGCTGATTGAAAGGATTTCTATCGCCCACCGACATGGCACCGAAGGTGTCACCGTGATAAGCACCTTCAAAAGCAATAATTTTGAGGCGTGGTTGGTCGCGATTATAAAAATACTGCAAAGCTATTTTGAGGGCAACCTCTACCGCAGTACTACCATTATCTGAAAAAAAAGCCTTTCCCTGTGGCAAACCGAACAGCTTGAGTATTTTCTCAGCCAAATTCACAGCAGGCGCATGCGTAAAACCTGCAAAAATAACATGCTCTAAATCAATTGCTTGTTTACTGAGAGCCTCATTTAAAATCGGGTTGGCATGTCCGTGTAAGTTTACCCACCATGAAGAAATGGCATCAATGATAGGCTCGCCCTCGTAAGGATAGAGCCAAACGCCTTTCGCTGAGCGGATTGGTATGGCCTCATAGCCTCTCATCTGTGGCGTAAAAGGATGCCACACATATTGTTGGTCGCGCTCTAACATATAACTGACTCAAAAACAAATATTTAAACCCATCAAGATTTTTTGAGTGAGTAAAGCTTCCACCAAGGCGTGGCAGGTGAATCATGGTGCTCATAGTGATACCCAAAAAAGTAGCAACTCAAAAAAGCTAACAAATGATTTCTGGGCATCGACACAGATTTATGTTTGTTCTCAGGACTATGGCGGTGTGGGATGAATGTGCCAAAGTAAAACAGTTGGAACGTGGCCAATACAGATGGCAAAGCCCAAAAAATAGCCACATTAGTCTGTTCAAATACCAAAGACAAAGCGTTGAATAACAAGGCCATTAATAAAATTTGCCACCAAGTGATGTATTGTTTTGCAAAACTCCAGTACCAAAGCCAAAAAGAGCCTCCATGATAATCAGGGTCTTGTTCTGTACCAACAAAGCGGTGATGCAGATGGTGTTTTTGATTTAATGTGGGGTAGTAGTTAAGGGCGAAAAGAGCTGCACAGAGCGTACCCATAGCGGTGTTGAGTGTTCGGTGCTTGCACACAGTGCCGTGCATTGCATCGTGAGCGGTGATAAAAATCCCCGTGTAAAGATGTGTCTGAATCAGAAATGCTATGTAAGGCCAAACAGAGAGCCAATCAATGGTATGATTGAGCCAGAAAAAAAGATGTGTGCTCCAAAGGCTAAGTATCAAAATGCCAATCAGAAGGCCGTAATAAGATTTCATGGTTTGGGTGTGAGGTCTTCGTAGTCATCAAAATCATCGGGTGCGCGTTGGCTACCACCTCTGTTATAACTACCAAAAGGCTCGGCTTGTTTTGAGGTTTGCTTTTCTATAACTGTTTTTACCAATTTTTGCAGCAATTTAGGCGCGAAAAACTTAATTGCCGCTTTTAAAACCCATTTAAGCAGGAAAAACAAGCATATAGAGACCAGCAAAAACTTTAAGAACATAGTGGAACTGTTTTAGAATAAAAAATCTCTAATTTTTGTTCAATGTCAAGAGGTCTTCAATGCCAGGCAGTTTGCGATGTCCCCATTTACCCAAAATTAAACCGTCATTGAGATATAGCAAGCAAGGGTTCGTACGCGCCATAGTCTTGAGTAAGGTGCCATCAGCCATATAAACCGTTGCAGCCAGCTGTACATCGTGCTTAAACTCTTCTAGCTTGCCGCTGCCGTCGTCCCACATAAGAGCAATAACCTGAATACCAGCTTTTTCAGAAGCTGCTGCAAGCTTATTGATTTCTACAAACGACTCACGATCAGCTTTATTGAAGTTCGGTATAATAACAAAAAGCTGTTTTCCTTTCAGAGAGTCTGCCGTAAAGTTTAAACTGTCATTAAAATACACAAAATCGCTGATTTTGGGTGTAGATTCCTCAGGATTAAGCGTGACCATTTCTTTAAACTTGTAACTTTTGTCAGTTGGATATTTATCAAATACGATATCTTTGCCGTCTTTGGTCATAATATACTGAAAAATAGGTGGCTTTTCAGGCTTAGATTGCTTGATGATGCTCTTACCAACTGCGTAGGGCATAAAGTCAAGATAAGGCATGTACATAACCGCTAACACGGCCAATAAAACGGACAGCACCAAGCCACCCAGAACCGTACTTTGGGTGAGAGCAGAACTATCGTTGCGCATAATGCGGGGCTGTACGAGCAAAAACAAAATCATGGCATCAAGCACTAAATCTTTGTAAAAGGAATGCCAAGGTTTGAGTTGTATGAAAGTACCAAAGCAACCACAATCGCGAACCGCATCGGTATAAGCTGAATAAAATGTCAGAAAAGAAAAGAAAATCATGAGCAATAGCAGCAGCCAAAGTGTGGGTATACGGCGGTAGTTGATGAGTAGAGCCAAACCCAAAACCACCTCTAGCACACACATGGCAATGCCTATATGCAAGGCAAAGGGTACAAAAGCATGAAAAAACGGACTGATTCTGTTTGCAAATACCTCAAAATACTCTTCCATTTTGAGGGCTGTGCCTATAGGATCATTAATTTTGATAAGCCCAGAAAATATCATTAGTCCACCCAAAAGCATGATAACAAGATAGTTGAGCAAGGTTAACCACACAGGACTACGGGGTGCTTGTGGTTCTGAAACGAAGGATTCGGCAGTTGCGCTAGTCATTCTTTTTATATTTTGGATGCTAAATTTTGCGCACAAAAATACTGATTTATTGATAAAGAGAAAACTTTAGCAAGCCTCAAAACCCTAAAAATCCTTAAAATATTGTTTTTCTGATTATAAAGCTCTCATCATGTTCAAAGAAGCTGCTAAACGACTTATGACTCTAGTCATTTTTTTCATCTAATAAACAAAAAGACTGTGGGAGGTGCTGTTTCTTTTTGCTGAACGCTGAAAAAGATTGAACAGTTTTCTGAACAAAATAGTTTAACCACCACATCGCATCTGCTAGAAAAACACTAGCTTTGCGCCTTAAATTAAAGCCCAACGCAAACCATTTTAAGCGATTTTTTAAAAATAGAAGAAAATAAACTATGAAAATAGGCATTATATGCTACCCTACGTTTGGTGGCAGCGGCGTAGTGGCCACAGAACTCGGCAAAGCTCTGGCGCAAAAAGGGCATAAAGTTCACTTCATCACTTACGACCAACCCAACCGTTTAGATTTCTTCTCTGAAAATATTTTTTATCACAAAGTAGAAATACGTTCTTATCCGCTTTTCAAATACCCCTCCTACGAGTTGTCTTTAGCCAGCAAAATTGTTCATGTGGTGCAATATGAAAAATTAGACGTGCTGCATGTGCATTATGCCATTCCACACGCTTCAGCAGCATTTATGGCACGGCAAATACTGGCTTCTAAGGGCATCATTATTCCATTTGTAACCACACTTCATGGCACAGATATCACACTAGTGGGCAAGGATGAAAGCTACGAGCCTGTTGTGACATTTTCTATAAACGAATCTAACGCCGTCACGAGTGTTTCAGATAGTCTTAAAAATGAAACCTATGAATACTTTGCTGTGCAAAAGCAGATAGAGGTGATTCCCAACTTCATAGACTTAACGCGTTTCAAGAAACAGAAAAAAGACCATTTCAAAAGAGCTATATGCCCAAACAATGAAAAATTACTCATTCACACCTCCAATTTTCGCAAAGTAAAACGTGTGGAAGATGTCATTCAGATTTTTGACCGAGTAAGGCAAGAAATACCTGCCAAGCTGCTTTTTGTGGGCGATGGCCCTGAAAGGCAACGCGCGGAGGCTTTGTCCAAAGAGTTGAAAATGAATGAATCTGTGCGCTTTTTGGGTGAAATAGGTGAGATAGAAGAAGTTTTATCCGTCAGTGATTTATTCTTAATGCCTTCAGAAAAGGAGAGTTTTGGTTTAGCAGCTCTTGAGGCTATGGCCTGTGAAGTGCCTGTGGTATCGAGCAATGCTGGTGGTATTCCTGAGTTGAATATTCATGGCAAAACTGGCTTTATGAGCCAAGTAGGTGATGTAGAAGATATGATCAAAAATGCGTTGCTGATACTTGACGACAATAATTTATCAACCTTCAAAGCCAATGCGCTCTTGCGTGCACAAGAGTTTACCCTTGACAAGATTTTGCCTCGCTACGAAGCAGTCTACGAAAGAGTTTTGCTAGAGAGCCGACGAGCAGATAAAAAAAGCAAGCAGTCTTAACTTTTACAATTTTCTATTTACCTTTGTGCAACCAATCAAATAGCCATTTAGTAAGGTCTCAAGATGTTCAATCTTTTTTATAAGATATTTACGATAGTCATTTTAGTTTTTGTGGTTTTGGCAGGTTTACTCAACGACGCACCCCGCCTAAATATTCTTAACGAAACCATCAGAAACTTGCATTTTCATGTGCCTATGTGGTTTGGGATGCTCTTTATGCTCTTGGCTTCTATGGTTTATTCGGTGAGATACCTGCGCAATGCCAGACCTGAAGATGATATTTGGGCGAGAGAGTTGGCTCATGTGGGTTTGTTGTTTGGTGTTTTAGGCTTGCTCACAGGGATGTGGTGGGCGCAATTCACATGGGGCAAGTTTTGGAGTGGAGATCCCAAACAAAACGCCTCAGCTGTGGCCATGCTGATCTATTTAGCCTATTTTCTCCTTCGTAATTCCTTTGATGATTTTGGCAAAGGCGCACGCATTGCGGCAGTATTCAATATTTTTGCTTTTGCCACCTACGTTCCTCTCATTTACATACTACCACGACTCACCAACTCGCTGCACCCTGGTGCAAGTGGCAATCCAGGCTTTAATGCTTACGACCTTGACAGCCAGTTGCGTTATGTCTTTTATCCAGCTGTCTTGGGCTGGTCCATGTTGGGCTTTTGGATAGCTCATACACGCAAGCGAATGGCTTTGCTGTGGTTCAAAATTGACGCTCTTTAAAAAAAATATCCAGTCATAAATTCAAACATCAATGAGCAAAATGCTTTTTTCTCAAACAAAACCTCTTTTGCATAAAGTCGCTATTGGCTTGTTAGCCTTGCTATCCTTTTTTTGTGCTCTTCCTACATCTGTTTCGGCACAAAATAGCAACGGAAAAATAGAAATCACTCAAAACGATTACAGCAACCAGAGTGTAGAAATGGCTGATGTTTTCCGACAAGACGGCAAAATTTATGTCGTGGTGGTTGTCATTCTCACGCTCCTCTTTGGCATTTTTGTATATCTTTTTTGGCTAGAAAAACGCTTGACAAAGCTCGAAAAAGACATGCCAGAGTCCAATATGAATCGCTAAATGCTTATAGAGCAACTTACTTCTCAGCCTCCTGTTTTTTGGCTTGAAGCCTTAGGAGCTTTACTCAGTATGCTCTCCGTTTGGCTAAATACCCAGCTAAGTCGTGCTGGTATGCTGGTTGGCGCAACGGCTTGTATTCTGTATGCCTGTGTTTTTTTCCTTGTCACTCCACCCATGTATGGGCAAAGCTTTTTACAATTATTTTTCTGTCTGGCTAGCGTCTACGGTTTTTGGTTTTGGGGTCAGACCAATCAAACATCTTTTGTTAGTCTTAGTTCGGTGGCCGTACAAGGGCTTTGGTTCTTTATGGGCTGTGTTCTAAGTATTTTGGTTGTGTCCTTTTTATCTATTTTTAGCGACCTTTCAGTCCACTTATTGATAGATGCTACCCTAACGGCGTTTAGTTTGGTGGCGCAATATCTTCTTGTCAAAAAGCATCTCGAGAATTGGCTCTATTGGTTTTTTATAAACATTTTTTCTAGTTTTTGGTTTGCTTACAGTAATCTCTGGTTTTCGGCTATTCTTTATCTTGTTTTGGCCATTCTTGCGCTTAAAGGCTATCAAAGCTGGCAGAATATGCTGAAACAACCCAAGCAAAAATCTACATAGTATCTTCTTTGCCACCCATGACAACAAGCAATATTACCACGTTAGGAGAACTCAAAAAATCTGGTTATCAAAGCCTAAGCATTAAAGACGAGCTTCGCAAAAATCTTATTGCGGCCATTAAAGCCAAAAAGAATCCTTTCGAGGAAGTGTATGGCTATGAGCACAGCGTTATTCCAGATCTTCAACGCGCCATACTTTCCCGCCATAACATCAACTTGCTTGGGCTTAGAGGTCAAGCGAAAACCCGTTTAGCGCGTTTGATGGTCAATCTTTTGGACGAGTATGTACCTGTTGTAAAAGGCTCTGAAATAAATGACGACCCTCTCAAACCGCTTTCTATTTATGCCAAAGAGCTGATTGCTGAAAAGGCTGACCAAACTCCTATTGGCTGGCTGCACCGAAGCGAACGCTACACAGAAAAGCTCGCTACGCCAGATGTGAGCGTAGCTGATTTGGTAGGTGACCTAGACCCTATTAAAGCAGCCAACAACAACCTCACTTACGCAGACGAGCGTGTGATTCATTTTGGGCTTATTCCTCGTTCGCATCGCGGTATTTTTGTTATCAATGAGCTTCCTGACTTACAGGCACGTATTCAGGTGGCCTTGTTTAATATTCTGCAAGAAGGCGATATTCAAATCCGCGGCTTTAAATTGCGCCTGCCGCTTGATATTCAATTTGTATTTACAGCCAACCCCGAGGACTATACCAACCGAGGTAGCATTGTAACACCGCTCAAAGACCGTATAGGAAGCCAAATCCTTACACACTATCCTGAAAATATTGACATTGCCAAACGCATCACTCAACAAGAAGCCAAGCTGACTACTCACCAAAAAGAGCATTTGCATGTGCCTAATTTAGCCCTAGATCTTATAGAGCAAATTGCGTTTGAGGCACGCAACAGCGAGTATGTGGACGCTAAAAGCGGTGTTTCTGCTCGCTTGACAATCTCCGCCTATGAGAATTTGCTCAGTGCGGCAGAGCGGCGTTTATTTTTGAACAATGAAAAAAACACTTGTGTACGCATTGCAGATTTTATTGGTGTGCTGCCAGCTATTGCGGGTAAAATTGAACTCGTTTACGAAGGCGAGCAAACAGGAACAGCAATTGTGGCTCAGAACCTTATAGGCAAAGCTATCAGAACTCTTTTCTTGAAATATTTTCCAGATCCTGAGTCCGAAAAGAAGCTCAAAAAGAATACCTACAAACAAATTGTAGCGGCTTTTGACAAAGGTAAAAGCATAGACCTGCTACATGATCAAGGCGATGCACTTTTTCAAACCCAACTAGCCAACTTCCCTCATTTGGCAGAAACCCTCATAGACCTCTATCCTCAGTGCCCAAGCAAGGAACGTTACTTTTTTATGGAGTTTCTATTACACGGTTTGGCAGAATATTCTCTCATTTCTAAACATCCCTTGGCAGAAGGCTTGGCTTTTAAAGATTTCTTTAGCAGCATGCTTGGCCAGACGGAAGAAGAAGACTTAGATTGATGCTTTTTCTTGATGATAAGCCACAAGCCCATGAATCGGCTTACGAACAATTTTACCCATTTTAAGCCCCATGCTTTGTACAGCTATGCCCAGTTCTGGGGCAAAAAACTCAGCTATTGAGCCTGTAAAATTCAGAGGAATATTTTCTGTAGACCCAAACGCTAGGATATGGTTTGTCAAAAACTGCTGAAAAGCGGTCTGTAAAAGAGCTTGGCTATAAGATTCGTTGCGAAAGACACTTAGTGTCTGCGCATGTTGTGCAAATTGCACATTAGGCATAGGAGTGTGGTAAGCTAATTCTAAGATGCGCTGACGGTTTAAACCCTGCCCCTCCAGATAGGCATGCAGCGGTGTATTTTGCAATTTACCATAAGCGAAGTCTGTGAGCAGTTGCTTGCCTAAAAAACCTGCGCCACCTTCATCACCAAGCCAAAAACCTAAACTGATAGCTTCTTTTGTAATATGTGTACCATCATAGAAACAGGCATTAGAGCCAGTACCAAGTATGCAGGCTATGCCTGGCTCACTCCCACACAAGGCGCGTGCCGCACCAAGTAAATCGTGCTCTACACGTACTTTGGCATGCGGGAAAACCTCCTCAAGTGAGACTTTGAGCAAGAGTTGTTTGTCTGGCAATGAGCAGCCCGAGCCGTAGAAATAAATTTCGTCAGGTTGGTGAATGCTTCGCAATAGCATGAGTTCCTCTTTAAGAACTCTCAATAAGTCGTTTGCACTGATATAGTAAGGGTTAAGCCCTACTGTGCAGGCTTCTTCCTTGTGCGCAGTTTCATCAAAAAGACACCAATCCGTTTTGGTAGAACCGCTATCTGCCACCAAAATTTTCTTAGACATGACTCAACGGTTGTGTTTGGTTGGTTTTGGTTATAAAGGAGGGATCTCTTTGGGCTTCAAAAGTTTCTAAATTGGATTTAATTTGCTCAAAAACTTCCTTCTTGAGCCTTGCCACATCCTCAAGGCCGAGATGTTGGGTTTCTATGGGTTCACCAAAAATGCTCACCACGTCACCGGGACGCAGTTGCAAGGTATTGGGCGGTAACATGTGCCGTGCATTGCAAATCGTCATGGGCACAATGGGGGTTTTGGTTTCTACAGCAATGCGAAATGCACCATCAAAAAACGGTTGCAAAAGTTGTTCGGTTCGGTTCATAGTACCCTCCGCAAAAATCACAATGTGTATGCCCTTATCAATTTTGTTGCGAATGACCTTAAAGCTTTCGCGACGGCTCGCCACACTTGTTCTGTCCACAGTTACGCCTAGGTACTTAAATATCTGCCCAAAAAGCGGATATTTTAAGATTTCTTGCTTTCCTAAAGCTTTAAATTGTTCGGGTATGCCAGCCACTAGAGCAGGCGAATCTAGGTGTGAGGCATGATTGGGCACAAAAATGTAAGCGCGCTTAGGGTCAAGATGCTCCTTGCCCACAAACTTATAACGAACACCTGTGCAAATACAAAAAGTTTGTTGCCAAAAGCGGATGAAGTAAAAAGCTAATTTCCCCGCTCGCCTTTCTTCTAATGTCCAATAAATAAGAATTACAAAGGGAAGAACAAAGGCCATGAGCAAAAAGAAAACACCAAAAGACCAATAAGAATAAATACTCCAAGCTGTTTTTTTGAGCCAGTTCATCGTGTTTTGCAAGTTTGAGCATAAAAATATTCACAAAACTACGTTTTTTTTTAGTAAAATGCTACTTTTGCAAGGATTTAAGGATCAACAAAACCATCTGAAGTGTTTTTTAGCCAAGCACACCACATGAAATTTCTGATTATAGGACTGGGTAATATAGGCGAAGAATACCACGAGACGCGCCATAACATAGGCTTTATGGTTTTAGATCATTTGGCACAAAAAGAGAGCTTGCGCTTTGAGCCAGACCGTTTGGCTTCGGTCTGTGAACTCAAGCACAAGGGCAAACACATTACGCTCATTAAGCCATCTACATTTATGAATTTGAGTGGCAAGGCCATGCGTTATTGGATGCAACAGTTGAATGTGGATGCTTCTCAATGCCTTGTTTTGGTGGATGATTTAGCTTTGGCTTTTGGTGTTTTGCGCTTGCGCCAAAGCGGCTCAGACGCAGGTCACAATGGACTTAAAAACATTCAAGAGCTACTCGGCAATAATGTATATCCACGTTTGCGCATAGGCATCGGTAATAACTACGCCAAAGGGCAACAAGTAGACTATGTGCTTAGCAAATTCAGCAAAGACGAGCAAACGGCTATTCCAGAACTGGTGGACAAAGCAGCTCAGGCTGTACTTTCATTTTGCACTATTGGGGCAGAGCGCACTATGGGGCTGTTTAACAAGTAGAAAATCGTTAGCAAACTTGTGAGCCTTTACAGGGAGAAGTACAAAAAACACTAAACTTCTTCTGCTTGCTGTTTTTAGCATAATACGAATAAATACAGCTACATTTTTTCGTGTATGTGTAAGAAAAAATCCTAAAGGATTGTTAAATATTCTATTCACAACAACAAACGCGAAACTATCTTCGTATAAGTACTGTGTATATAGCACATAAAGTTTGGTATTGATAGCTGTCACACGCGCCTCAATAACCTATATAATTTGTTTTATGTGAGATATTTTCTTATATTCATTTTAATAGGGTTAAGTTGTAAGTTGCAGAAAAAAATCCGGTATCTTATCGGATTTTTTTTGTGACCAATCCAAATCCCGACAAGGCGCAATTATCGGGATTTGAATTGATTGTCTTTCTGTTTTCCGCGTTAGCTTATGGCTTCACCCAAGTTTGGGTTCTATAAAAGAAGCCCAGATAGCCGCGAACTTTCAGCTCATTGTCCTCTAACCAAATTTTACAGTCATAGACTGAACCGTTTTTAGGGTCTAGTATTGTACCGCTCTTCCATTCGTTGCCGTTCTTTTTGAGGTTTTCTATGATAATCATTCCCAAAATTGGCTGGTTTTTTTTAGTGCCTTTGCACTCCTTGCAGAGCGGATTTTCCTCTTCGTTTGGTTCAGGAAAAAATTTAGTAATCTTGCCATACAGTTTACCGCCCTGTTCATAAATTTGAACGAGCGAGCGTGGCTTGCCTGTTTCGTCATCTATGGTTTTCCAAGTGCCCACAACAGATTGAGCATTTGAGACTTGAGCCCAACATATGACTAAAAAAAATAGAATTAAAAAATTAATTTTGTGCATCAGTGGCTTGCTTTTTTTCAGAAACAATGATCTTTTTAGTAGAAGAATCCCATCGAAGAATGCAGCTACAGACACTTCTTTCCACACCTGGCGCGTAGAATTGCTCTACCTTAACTCCATCTTTTTCAGGTACAAATGTATCAGTATCCACAGACCCAAGTCCTCCACAAAAAGCTTGGTCAAACACTTTGTCTGCGCCTAGTTCTTGGTTAAGAGGTTTACTCAATGCCTCATCCACTGATTTTTGTGCATTATTGAATACAAAAATATAGCCATTTTGTAAATCTGCTTTATCGTGTGCCGCCTCAGCATTTGCGCGACTGTAGCGAACATACCAAAGCGTCAATTCAGAGTTTGGCAGAGCCGAGCTTGCCACAGTTTTGACAGCTTGTTTTGAGACGACAATTTCAAAAAGCTTGCTTTTTAAAATTTCTGGTGGCAATTTACTAGCTTGTTTAGAAATAGAACTTTTACAGCCTACTTGAACAAGCATGGCCAAGGCCATTAGTAAGAGATACGTATTTTTTAACATGAAATCTGCAATTTTGTTAAAGTCTATGCTCAAATAAAAAGCATAAAAAATTATCTTGCAAGTAAACATCCACAAAACCGTTGAAGTGTACTATATTTAAAAAGTCGTTTTACCGTCTTTATACATTTCATTGCGAATAGCGCGAAGTAAATCATGCTTACTGATGCGCTTTCGGTCACTTTTAAGGGCTTGCAGCACGCAGTATCTCAGTACGTTGGTGATAGCACCACCAGTTAGTTCATACTGTTTGGATATATCTTCCCATACGATATCTGGTTCATTATAAAACCCTTTGATATTGAAGGCATTTTCCCATATAGTTTGGCGGAGAGCGGGCGTAGGTACAGGAAAAAAGAGCATGGTTTGAAAGCGGCGAGAAAACGCTTCGTCCAGATTGCCTTTGAGGTTGGTGGCCAGTACAACTAGGCCAGGAAAATCTTCTATTCGTTGAAGCAAATAAGCCACTTCCTGATTAGCATGTCGGTCTTTGGAATCTTTTGTACTGGTTCTTTTGCCAAAAAGCGCGTCGGCTTCATCAAAAAACAAAATCCAATTTTTGTTCTCAGCTTTATCAAACACCGAAGCAAGGTTTTTTTCAGTTTCGCCAATGTACTTTGAAACAATCATAGAAAGGTCTATGCGGTACACGCTCAAGTTTTCAACTTTGCCTAACAAAGAGGCCGCAAGCGTTTTTCCTGTTCCAGGTGGGCCATAAAACAAGGCTCTATAACCTCTTCTCACTTTGTCATAGAGGCCAAGTTCTTGCATAGTTTTGTTGTGCTTGACCCAAGCTCTGATGTCTTGAAGAGTTTCCTGTACCTCTGGCTCTACGATAAGGTCGTTCCAGTTTAAGCCTGTTTCTAGGCGTTTGGCAGGAAAAACATTGCTATAATCGGGTTGATAGGGACGGCCAAAAAGCAACAGATTTAAAAAATCCTCCGACACCCTCAAGGGTGCAGCCAATGCGGGTTCTCCACGCAAAGACGCATCAAAGTCTAAAATTCTGTCTCTGATAAGCGGGCTTTCGCTGGTAAATAGTCGCAAGTACTCCAATCGTTTTTGAAGATTCTGGCCAGAGAGCAAAAAGACAGCCGTTTCTGCTGTAGGCAAAAAGCCACTGTGTTGAACACCTTTTACCCCGCCAAATTCTGAAAAGCCCCTGTCAAAAGCTGGATTTTTAGTAAAAAAGATGTCCAACATTTGGGGTTTGAGGTGTGGAGCAAGAGCCAAACCCAAAACAAGCCTTTCCTCTGCGTTGAGTTTATATTGCTTAATAATTTCATTCAAAGGACTCTCTTGTTTAAATCGCGGCTCTTTTAGATTTAAGGCGAAAGCGGTCTGAGCAAAGTAAGCTCCTAGCCTTTCTTGAATAATGTCCTCTAACCAGAGCATCTCTTGGCTAAACGCCTCAGAAATCTGTAAATCAAGCATTTTATATTCGGCTTTAAACAAGCAGTATTGAAATGATGACGGTTTCTTAGGTCGTTTTAATGGTTTTAATCCAGTTGTGCGTGTCTTCTATCTGGCCGCGCTTGAGGGCTTCCATGTATGCCAATATGCGGCGACTAAAGCTAGATTCTGTAACTTCTGGAAGTTCAAAATCGTTGCCTTTATAGCCTATCGTACAAATAGATGAGACTGTAGCAGCTGTACCAGCACCAAAGGCTTCTAATAAATGACCGTCATGAGCAGCCTGTATAACAGTTTCTACAGAAAGTCTCTCTTCTATGACTTCGTAACCCCACTCTCTGCCAATCTGCAAAATACTTTTTCGCGTAACACCATCTAGGATAGTGCCACTTACTGGTGAAGTTAGAATTTTATTGCCTTTGAGTACAAACATAACATTCATTGTGCCAGACTCCTCAATGTACTGATGGAGATGCCCGTCAGTCCAAAGAATTTGGTCATAGCCAGCCTTTATGGCCTCACGTGTGGGAAAGAGTGCGGCACCGTAGTTACCTGCACATTTGGCAAAACCCGTACCTCCCTCGGCTGCTCTCACATATTTTTCTTCTACACGCACCCTAACTGGTTTGTTGTAGTAAAGCGATGAAGGCGAACTAAAAATAATGTACTTGTACTCACGGGAAGGCCGAACACCTAAAACTGCTTCAGAAGCAAACATATAGGGACGCAGATAGAGCGAGCTATTGGGCGTAGTGGGCACCCACGCTTGGTCTATTTTCAATAATGTTTCTAAAGCACCATGAAATAACTCTTCTGAAATCGTAGGCATACACATACGTTCTGCTGAGGCATTAAGGCGGCGGCAGTTTTCATCTGGTCTGAAAAGTAACACATCGCCAGCAACATTCTTATAGGCTTTCATGCCCTCAAATAAAGCCTGACCATAGTGTAGAGCTCCACAAGCTGGAGAAAGACTAAGATTTTGATATGGCTCCACACGGCAGCTATGCCAGCCCAAACCTTCCGTATAATCTGCCACAAACATGTGTTCGGAGAAATGTTTACCAAAGCCTAAATCAGCGAAATCTACCTCCGAAAGCCTAGATGTAGGCGATAGCTGAATATCTATTTTTATCATATGAGTGGTATGAAAGCGTTCTATTAACAGAATTATCAAGATGGCATACTAGAAATCGTCGAGGAGATTCTTATCTTAAAGCCCAAATAAATGCGCTTTGCATTAAATAGACAAACAAATGATACATTTTTTATCTACTAAAAATACAAAAACAAACCAACAGCCTCATTAACAATCTATTATATATTCAAACTTCATTCTTTTGAAGTTGCTGCACTCAAAGAAGAAAGCCATGTGTTATGTTTGTGGTAAATCACAATTGATAGTCTTACCTAAGTTAATCCCAAAATGTCTAAGTCTGATGTGTAAACCTATTTTTATCCTATTCCTCATATTGCTTGTGCACAATAGCCATGCGCAAACCGAGTTACAAAGATTCTTGATAGGAACGTGGAAGGTAGAAAATAAAGAGAACTATGAGCGGTGGGACAAACTTAACACTAACACACTGAAAGGAGTAAGCTATGAGTTAAAAAATAATGCTCTCGAAATTTGGGAATACTTAGACCTTCAATTTATTAAGAAAAAACTGGTCTATTCTGCCACCGTACTAAGTCAAAATCAAGGCAAAAAAGTTGATTTTGAGCTAGTTAAACAGGAAAATGATTGTTGGGTATTTGAAAATCTGAAGCATGATTTTCCTAAAAGAATAGTTTATCAACGTCTGTCTGATAACGAACTACTAGTGGAAATTTCAGATGGAAACACCAAAAAAATATCATATCGACTTCAAAAATAAACACTTCAAGCCAAGTAGTCGTTCTAATTTCTTTTAGTACGCTTGTGCTATACGCTCATAAGCTTTTCTCCAAAGCTGATACGGACGGGACGGCTAATACTTTAAAATTATCTGAACAAAAAAGCACGATTTTTGCTCCAGAAACGTTCAAAGGTTATTATCTTTGCAATTAAATCCTCAGAAAAATTTAATACTTCACAACATTTCTGTTCATCATGAAAAAATTAATTCTTGCATTCGCCGTAGTTGCGTTGGGTGCTTTGGCATCTTGCAAAGCTCAAAAAAGCTGCCCCACATATTCTGAAATAACCCCAAATGCGAAAGTTGAGGCCCAAAACGTCTAAAGGAAATCTGCTCTTCTAGATATTTACTTTATTGCAATTTTCAGAAAGGCGTGGTCTTTAATATTGGAGACTATGCCTTTTTTGTGTTAGTTTTGCGGCTTAAAAAAAATGATAGGTTATGTTTATCCACAGCAACTACCGTAGAACTTTCGATAAAGCGAAAACAGTCTTTTTATTTGTCATAGTCAGCAGTCTATTTTTGGCCTGCACCGAGTCTGAACAAGCTAAAAAAGCCGAACCCAAGCGCAATACTGCCGTGCAAACTACTGAAGGCGGCCTCAAATACATTCACGTGGAGAGCTTCGAGGGGCCCAAAGCAGCACCTTATCAGTACATTTATATGGATTTCCAGATGCTTGCACCAGATGGTGAGCCCATTTTTACTACCTACGTACCCGCTGGCAGTACGCCAGAACCTCAAGGTGTAAGGCTGCTACCGCCACCCTTTCCAGGTGCGATTGAAGAGGCATTGGCTTTACTTTCGCCAGGAGATAGTATGATTATCTTCCAAGCAGCTACACAAGCTCTTCCAAACGAAGCAGAAAGACCCAAAAAAATCAAGCCTACTGATGAAATCCGCTTCTGCTTACGGGTGTATAGCATTATGGAAGCTGCTCAGTATATGGAACTTAATCGCAAGCGTATTGCGGTTAAAGATGCCTCTAGTGCAGAACGTGAGCCCGAAATTATTCGTAAAAACGTGGATGTAAATGAGTTACAAGACTCTGTCTTTGAGCTTCCAGAAGGCTTGTTCTTTATGATTCAAAAGGAAGGCACGGGGCCATGTGCACAAGACGGCGATAGTATCATTATGCACTACAACACCCGTTTGCTTAATGGTTTGACGGTGGATGACTCTCAAAAAATGCAAGGAAAGCCCTTTGGGTTTGTATTTGACAGAACCAATCCTAAAAGAGGGTTGATTCCTGCTTGGGAAATTATTTTTGGTAGAATCCTCAACAAAGGTTCAGTTGGCGTTTTCTGGTCGCCTTCTCATTTGGCCTTTGGAAGCAGCAAAAAAGGAAATCTGGGAGCTTATCAATCTTTGCAATTTCAGTTCTATATTCTTGATATTGTCCCCAAAAATCAAATCAAGGGTTATAAGAAAAACTTTGCAAATTTAGACAACCTTTTAGACAAAAAAGCAGAAAAGTAATTGTCTCTCTTGAAATCTCAATACCGCACTCATGTCTATTCCTTCGTCAGTTGTTGAACAAATTAAGTCCTCCGCTGATATTGTAGAGGTTGTGGGCTGGTATCTGAATCTCAAAAAGAGCGGGGTAAATTATTGGGCTTGCTGTCCCTTTCACAATGAAAAATCGCCCTCTTTTTCAGTATCCGCATCCAAGCAATTGTACAAATGTTTTGGATGCGGCGAGTCGGGCAATGCTGTAGGCTTTGTGATGAAACAAGATGGTAAAACTTATCCTGAAGCTTTGCGCTTTTTGGCCGAGAAGTACCGTATCAGCATTCCCGAAAATACAGTTGATGACCCACTTCAGCTTCAGGCAGATGCGCAGCGCGAAAGCATGCTGATTTTGCTTCAGTATGCGCAAAAGTATTTTTCAGAGGTACTTTTCAACGATTCTGAAGGCTTGAGTATAGCCATGCCATACTTCAAGGAAAGGGGCTTTCTAGCAGCTACAATTCAAGAGTTTGGTTTGGGCTATGCCAAAGATGAGTGGCAGGGGCTTCAAAATGAGGCACTTCAAAAACATTATAGCTTGGAGCTCCTAGAAAAAACTGGACTAGTCATCAAAAAAGAGCAAAAGACTTACGACAGATTTAGAGGTCGTGTCATTTTTCCAATCTACAATCTTTCGGGCAGGGTGGTAGCCTTCGGTGCTAGAGCACTCAAAAAAGATGAGAAACCCAAATATCTCAACTCACCTGAAACAGAAGTATATTCTAAGAGCAAAGTACTCTACGGGCTTTTTCAGGCCAAAAACCATATTAGAAAGCAGAACAACTGCTATCTAACCGAAGGCTATACAGATGTTATTTCGCTTTGGCAGGCGGGCATAAAAAACGCAGTGGCTTCAGCAGGAACCTCCCTAACAGAAGAGCACGTACAGTTGATAAAACGCTTTTCAGAAAATGTCACCTTGCTTTTTGATGGTGATGCAGCAGGGATACGCGCATCGCTCCGAGGGGTGGATATGCTCTTAGAGCAGGGACTCAATGTGTTTGCAGTAGTGTTGCCTGAGGGCGAAGATCCCGATAGCTACATCCGAAAGCACGGGGCTACGGCTATTCAGGATCAACTTAAACAATCTGTAACGAATTTTATCAAGTTTAAGACCAATACACTTTTACAGGACAGTGAAAACGACCCTCTAAAGCGAGCCGATGCACTCAAAAGTATTATTTACAGCATTTCACGCATCACAGATCCTATCAAAAGAGCTGTCTTTTGCAAAGAAACTGCCGCTAGTTTTGAGATAGACGAACCCATCATTGTAGCAGAATGCAATAAAATTTTACTCAAAGAGCGAAAGGATTTTGTAGAAAAACAAAAAAATACGGTCGTAGAAAGCGAGCCAAATCTTAGCTCAGAGCCGTCCGATGCCCTTGATGTGGCACAAACTCATACACAAAACAATACCAACGACAGCGAAAGCCTCATGGTACAACTCTTGTTAAAGTATGGACACTTGATACAAAAAGATACGCCTATTTTTGCTTATATTTTGGAAGAATGTGAAGGAGTAGAGCTTAGCAATCCAGTGTTTAATAAGATTGTCATGCTGTATAAATCCTTTATTGAGAATGGCGAAAGTCCAAAACCAAGCTTGTTTTTGCAACACGAAGACCAAGCGATTGCCAAAGTAGCGGCAACTTTGCTGTTTTCATACAACATGGGCGAAAAATGGAAACTCAAAAACAATGTAACAGACAATCCCGAGCATGATATTTACCTAGAAGATTTTATCTATAAAAGCCTTGTATTGCTCAAAATGCGCTACTACCAAAAACAAGAAACAGATCATTTACAAGAACTTAAACAACAAACCGACCCAAACGAAGTTCGGTTCCATTTGATGATACATCAAGAAATTAAGAAACAAATTGCACATTTGGCATCACTTTATGGCAATGTAATGTATTAATTTATCATTACTTGGTCGTAAATTTGCTAATATAAAGAAGATATATTTTTTTTGCTCCAAAGTTATATTTGAATGAGTCGTTTATTAGTTGGACTGTTTTTTATGTGCTTGTTTGCTATGCCTTGCCGTTCAGTGGCCCAGGATATGGCATCTGACACTGTACAGCAATACTATGTCACTGGTTGGAACAGCGATAACGGTTTGACTTCTAATGCAGTACTTTCAGTCCAACAAACACCAGATGGCTTTTTGTGGGTAGGTACTTATGACGGCTTGTTGCGCTTTGACGGAACAAAATTTAATAGGCTAGATACCAAATACAACTCTATTTTCCGAACATCTGGCGTATTAAATTTGAGCTTAGATCGCCGTCAAAACCTTTGGATTGGTACCAACGGTGGCGGTTTGGTAACCTATGACAGGAATAGTTTCAAGCAACTTGAAAGCCCACTTCTCAATGGCGAGTCAGTTAATAAGACATACGAGGACAGCAAGGGCAATATTTGGGTAGGTACGAGACTTAATCTTTTTGTTTATAACCGCAAGACTTTAGTCAAAGTCAACTTTGATACTCTAAAAAATCTTGCTGTTAATGACATGATAGAAGACCAAAACGGCATGCTTTGGGTGGCTACAGAAAAAGAAGGTCTTCTAAAAATCAAGAATGGTAGTTTAGTTGATGTTATTGATACCCGTAAAGGTCTAATTTCTAATGCTGTAACTTGTTTGAGTTATGATGCCGCCGCCCAAAAACTCTGGGTTGGCACTGCGGACGGTTTGGCTTGTATTGATGCCAATGAAAAGGTAACCAGTGTACCAACTCTTTTATTGAAGCACCGCTACCAGCCTATAACCTCATTGCTTTGGGATGGCAAGAGAGCGGAACTCTGGGTGGGCACAGATGACGGACTTTATAGCATCCAGAACGGTAAGCAACATATAATCAAGAGCTTTACTAAAGAATTTATTATTGATTTGCACAAGGATCGTGAAGATAATCTTTGGGTGGGTACATACCGCGAAGGTCTTTTTAAGATTCGTCGCAGTCCTTTTGTTTGCTATCAAAACAGCGATGGCTTAGTTAACAACGTGGTAAATGCTATATATGAAGATTCTCAAAAAAATCTTTGGATTGGAACCGATGGGGGGCTGAGTCGCTTCAAAAATGGTGAGTTTACAAACTACACCGAGAAAGATGGCTTACCTACCGACAGGGTGCGTGATGTATTAGAGTTAGAAGATGGCTCTTTGTTGATAGGAACTTATGCTGGGGCTGCTATTCTCAAAAATGGCAAAATTTCTGAACCAAAATTTAATAAAAAACTTTATAACAATAAGATTCGCCGAATTTTTAAAGATATGGACGGTACTCTCTGGCTGGGTACAAGAAGTGGGCTAATTCATATTGATAAAAATCAAGCACTGACCACATTTACGAAAAAAGATAATCTTGCAGATGACTATGTCATGGCTTTGACGCGAAGCAAGGCGCGCGGGTTAGTGATTTCTACCAACAGCGGTGGTCTTAATTTTTATAAAGACGACAAGTTTTCTGCCTTGACCGTAGCGCAAGGAATGCCAAGTAATATCATATTTGATGCCTATGAAGATGATCAACAAAGGCTCTGGGTTGCCACCAATGAAGGACTTGCTCTTCTGATGCCTGATAACACAGTAAAAATTTTCAAAAGCAAGGATGGATTAGCTAATGATGTTATTTTCAATATTTTGCCAGACGGAAAGGGACACTTCTGGATGGGTTGTAATCGCGGTATTTTTAGAGTCAAAATAGATGATCTTCTAGCCTTTGCTGACAAAAAATTGGTTAAGCTTACTTGTTTGGTTTTCCGCAAAACAGAAGGACTTATTAGCGATGAGGTAACTGCCACAGGTAGAGCCTGTGTGGTTCGAGACGGCTTAATTTTTCCTACCATAAAAGGTTTTGCGCAAATCAATCCTGAAAAGTTTAGACCAAACCCGACGAAGCCACAGATTGCCATTGAGTATGTCTTACTGAACGGTCAAGAATATTCTGTGCATGATGGTCGCAATCAAGAAATTACGGTTGAACCAGGAACCCGCTATCTCAATATCAAATTTACGGCTTTAAGCTTTATTGCACCCGAAAAAGTTCGCTTCAAGTACCGTCTTTATCCATTTGAAAAAGAATGGATTGAAGTGCTGAACGAGAGAGAGGCTCGTTATACCAACCTTCCTCCGGGTAATTATACATTTCAGGTTCAGGCAGCCAATAATGACGGTGTTTGGAATGAAGATTATATTTCTCTTAAAATAGAGAAGATGCCCTTTTTTTATGAAACGAAACTTTTTTATGTCCTAGCGGTGTTATTGGCACTCATAGGTGGAGTGTCACTGTATCGCTTGAGAATGCGCGCCATTAATCTTGATAAGGCTCGCCTAGAACACATGGTCACTGAGCGCACTCGCAAAGCAGAAGAACTAGCTCAACAAGTGAGCGAGCAGGCCAATGAAATTAGCAAGTCTTATCAAAAAATGTCAGACAGCATCAACTATGCCCGCCGTTTGCAAAACGCCCTTGTCCCTTCCGAAAGAACTATTGCGACAGAGTTTCCCGAATCATTTTTCCTTTACAAACCTAAAGATATCATTAGTGGTGATTTCGCTTGGTTTACACAACACCCTGAAGCTACGATTGTTATTCTGGGCGACTGTACTGGGCATGGTGTACCAGGCGCGTTTATGACTATCATCGCGCACAATTTGCTTCAAAAAATCATTGTAGAGCAGGAAGTTATTAGCCCTGCTTTAATTCTAAAGCAATTAGACTTTGATTTGAGAAGTATCCTACACCAAAATACTGACGGCGAAACGGTGAACGACGGCGTTGATCTGAGTATTTGTGCCATTAATCCTGACAAAAAATCTATGAGTTTTGCTGGTGCTATGACACAGATTTATCTCTGGCGTGAGGGGCAGAATTTAGAGCAAATTAAGGGTGATAGATTCCCAATAGGCAGCAATTTTTATAATGACAAATTCTTTGCTAACAAATACATAAACCTCCAAGATCACGATATGATTTATATGACTACCGATGGTTTCCAAGACCAATTTGGTGGTGATATGAGCCGCAAATACATGGTCAAAAGGCTTCGTGATTTTATTCAGCAAACAGGTGGGTTCACTGTAGTGAAGCAGAGAGAGCTTTTTGAAGCTGAGTACCAAACATGGAAAAAAGATTTCGAGCAAACAGACGATGTCTCTGTTCTAGCCTTCCGAATAGAGCAATAGCCAGCCAAAAACACCAGCGCGAAAAGCTTTTTGATAGTCAGAAGGATGAAGCTATTTCTTGTTTTTGTTATCCGTGTTTTATGATACCATTATAAAATCGCGTTTTTGAGCGTAAAAGACATCTTTTTTTCTTAAACACCCTAAAAAAAAACCAAACACTTTAATAAAAAAAATTTGGTTTGCCTGTAATTTATTATGATATTTGCCAGTAATGAGTTCTTATTTACTAACTATATATCCTAACAATGTTTGAGCATATTAAAAACATTCCACTAAAGTTCCGTTTTCAATCCAAATTTTTACTAATACTTACCTACCTCAGTTTGCTGGTGATGGTAATCATTTTCATCAAGGAGTTTCCTGATGTGATGAAAATATGGAATAGTGGCTTAGCAGGTTTTTTTGATGTAGAAAATAATACTGCTATCAATAACTTTGAAGATTTGCTTCGCAATAGCTATCTTATTAAACAAAGATTATTTTATTTGATCGGTGCAGTAGCTAGCTCCATCTTCTTTTTTGCTTGCTACCGACTCCATAAACTTATATTTGCAGGTCATAACGCTTGGGCAGAGTCTACCGTTTTTTCTTTATGCTTTGTCATTTTAATTAGTGTTTTGGCTTATTTTACTACCTTTTTTGTTCATAATGATGACATGGATATCATTATAGATAACAAAAAAGACCTTGATATATTCTTGGCAGATCGGCGTAAGGTATCCGTTACTAACAAGGAAATGCCCCCTGTGTTTATACCTACTGGTGTTTTCATGCAGTCCATAGAGTTTACAAGCTCCTATAATTGTATTGTAACTTTTATGATTTGGCAACGCTACAATGTAAGAGATACTGCTGACTATTCTATTGGTTTTGAGTTGCCTGAAGCTCAAGAGGCCGATGTTGAGGAAGCGTACAGAAAGTACAATGCTGACTCAACTGTTTTGACCGTGGGCTGGAACGTGAAAGCTACGATACGTGAAATCTTCAATTTTAGGCTCTACCCATTTGACCATCAGAATCTTTGGGTGCGATTTTGGCACAAAGATTTTGACAAAAACGTTATTTTAGTCCCTGATATCAAATCCTATCCTCAGTACAATCCCTTCAAAAAAGTAGGCTTAGAAGAGGATATGGTGCTTCCTGGCTGGTCTGTGAAAGGTAGCTACTTTGGATACAGAAAAAATAGTTATAGTACCAATTTCGGAATCGACAGTTATATTGGCGCAGAAAACTTTCCAGAACTTTACTTCAACGTGTTTGTACAGAGGGACTTCATGAGTGTATTTTTCTCTGACTTGACACCTGTATTGATGGTGGTGGTGTTGCTTTTTATTACCATCTATGTATCTCATGACGAAACCACTGAGACAGATTTCTTTAAATTTTCAGTGATGGATGTGGCAGGCATTGTGGGTACGTTGATTTTTGTGGTCATCTTAGCCCAAATAGATTTGCGAAGTAATCTTAGCACAGACACCGTGCTATACATTGAGTATTACTACTTTATCATTTATTTCTTGCTATTTCTGGTCATGGTAAACTATATATTGTTCCAAAAGAAAGGGCTGGATTGGCATTTGATAGAATACAGGGACAACTATATTCCCAAAGTGTTGTTTTTCCCTATTCTCACCTTTAGCATCTTTATGGTGACTATTATCTTGTTTTTCTAAAAGCAGCAAGCAGCTTAAGCATATGAAAACTGTGTCTATGTGGTGTATTATTTTGTTGGTGTTTGGGTTGATTGGTATGCAACCCAAACACCCCATTCACATTGCCACCACTGAGATTGTGTATAATCCTGATTTTAATAATTTAGAGATTACGCATAAGGTGTTTCTTGATGATTTGGAGAAAATGCTTACAAAAAATTTCAAAGGCATTTACAATGTGGGGCAACCCAAAGAACACCCTGATACTGATGCCAATATAAAGCAGTATTTTGCTCAAAAATTTGATCTAAAAGTAAATACTGCTTCAGCTCGCTGCGATTATATGGGAAAAGAAGTACAAAACGATGCGGTTTATCTTTATTTTGAAGTGGAAAATGTGTTGAAAGTGAATCAGATTTTTCTCAAAAACACCATTTTCTTTGATCTTTTTTCAGACCAAAGCAACTTGAATCACCTTAAAGTGGGTAATTCTAAAAGAACGGTTAAATGCGTTGCGCAGAAATCCGAATACGATATCAACTTTTAGTTTTTATTAAAAAATGCAGGATGTAGACTGGCTTGCTCTGGCTCTAAGTGTACGTCTTGGCCTTGCTACTTGCTTGCTTTTAAGCTTGTTCGTTCCGCTTTTGGTCTTTGCGGCCTCGCTTCTCCCCGCACTTTGGCAACGTATTTTATCTACAAGCTCTTTGCTGAGTTTGTCATTACCTCCCACCGTTCTCGGCTTTTACGCCTTATTGCTATTGAGTCCTCAAGGCATTTTGGGGCAGTTAGTAGAGGGTGGGCTGGCCTTCAGTTTTTGGGGCTTGGTGCTGGCATGTAGCCTTTTTAACCTTCCTTTTATGTTTTCACCTCTCTTGAACGCACTTCATACCTTATCTCAGGCACAACAAGAAGCTTTGCAGCTTTTGGGCAGGAGTCGTTTTTACAATTTTCGTAAGGTGATATGGCCACACATCCGCCCTGTTTGGGTTTTGGGTATCTGTGTTTGCTTTGCACACTGCATGGGCGAGTTTGGGGTGGTGATGATGGTGGGCGGCAGTATCCCAAACGAGACAAAAGTCTTCTCTGTAGCCATTTATGAACTTGTAGAGCAGCTTGAATACGAAAAGGCACATAAAAATGCAGCGGTTATGCTTCTTTTGGCGTTTGTAATAGCTTTTCTGACAAGCCATTTAGGAAGTAAACTTAAAGCATGATTACGCCATAAAAAGTTTTTGATAATTGCTAAAGCAAGTCTGCCAAGCTCAGTCATGATGTCTTTGCGCTGCTTTGCTGCCTGAATTTTATATTTTTGCTTGTGATTTAGGTTCTTTGTACTAACTTTGAACTTCTGTAAAGCCAACTGCTTCTCCAATAAGCTCATAAAGATATGCTGTCTTTTTCCTATAAAGTTTCCGTCCCTAAGCCAAATTTGCGCTATGTTCACCTCGAACTGCACATAACAGGCATAGAAAGCAATGAAATTTCTTTACAACTGCCTGCTTGGCGGCCAGGTCGTTATGTTTTACAACACTTTGCCAAGAAAATACAAGTCTTTGAAGCGCGTGACCCACAAGGTAATTTACTACACAGCTACAAGACTAGCAAAGATAAGTGGCTCATCTTAAACGGAAATGAGAAGCAAATAATAGTTCACTATACCTTTTATGCCAACCAGTATGATGCGGGAGGTTGCTACGTAACAGACAATCTGTTGTATTTAAATCCTGTTTGCTGTTTCTTCTATCCCGAAGGGAATTTGAATATACCTTATCACATTGAATTAGAGTTAGAAAGCTCTTTTGAAGTAAGTTGCGGCTTAGAGCAACCTCAGCCCCTAAAGCTTAAGGCTAAAGATTTTTATGAACTTGCCGACTGCCCAATAGTCGCTTCTAACTGTCTTCAACATGCCGTATTTACTGTCCAGAACTCTGATTGCAAATTTTATATTTGGATTTATGGAGACTGGAAGCCTGATTGGACAAGGCTTTTAAATGATTTTAAAGCTTTTGTGGAAGCTCAAATTGAACTATTTGGCAACATTCCTTGTCAAGAATTTCATTTTCAGTGTCTTATAAATAGTGAGCCTTACTACCACGCCGTAGAACATCACAACTCTACAGTGCTCATGCTAGGACCAGATATACGCATGGACACCAACTACCAAAACTTACTGGCAATATCCTCTCACGAGCTTTTTCATGTGTGGAACATTATTCATATTCGCCCTCAAGAACTTTGGCCTTATGATTTTACTAAAGAAAATTATTTTAGAACAGGTTTTGTGGCGGAGGGTATCACCACCTACTATGGCGATTTAATGCTCCTGCGCAGTCAAACCATTGAACTTAGCGAGTTTTTCAAGCAACAAACCAGCAACCTCAAAGCCTATTTTGACGACTATGGTCGTCTCAATATGTCGGTAGCCAACTCATCTTACGACCTTTGGCTAGATGGTTATGAGCCTGGCGTACCGCGTCGTAAAACTTCTATTTATCACAAAGGCAACATTGCCGCTTTTATTTTAGATGTCATGATAAGGCAATTTACGAATAATGAACGTTCTCTTGACGATCTTATGCGTGCCTTATGGGAGCGTTTTGGTAAAAAGCAAAAAGGTTATAGCGAGCAAGAATACAGATATCTTGCAGAAGAAATTGCGGGTGTGAAGCTGGATAACTATTTTGAGAGCTTTGTGTACGGCACAGACCGTGTGGAGGAAGTTTTACAAGATTCTTATGCTTATCTGGGTTTAGAGCTAATCATAGAACCTAGTAATCAGCTTTCCGAACGGTATTTTGGCTTTAAAGCAGAACTAAAAAATGGTATAGTACAAGTGGTGAGTATTGCACCTGGCTCGCCAGCCTTTGAGACTCTGGCAGAAAAAGATGAGATTGTGGCTATTAATCACAAAAGAATAGTGGGTACATCTAACGAGCATTTACAAGGTGTTGTAGATTTACATCTCAGCGTATTTAGAGATAATAAACTGCTAGATATTCTACTTAAGGCAGACGAATTGTCTCAGTTCTTTAACCGTTATCACCTAGATGTGGCAGAAGACATTCAGGAGCACGAACGGCACAACTTTGAAAATTGGGCTTGGGTCAGATAATACTTGGCCTAATTTTAAGTTTTTTTGTGTCATCTTGAGCGCGTATGTAGTTTTCAATGAAAAATTTAATCAAAAAAATATTGAGGGTATTGCTAGACAAACGCAACTTGAGCTTAGTCAGCAAACAAGATTTGTTAAAAAACAAGCTGCTTTTGGGCACATTATTGGCTAAGCAACTTCATACTCTGCCCATTAGGCGGTTTCAAGATGCAGAGTTTAGTGTATTTTCACAATGGGGCGATGACGGCCTCATACAGCTTTTGGTGAATGAACTCAAAGACTGCCCTCAAACGTTTATAGAGTTTGGCGTAGAGAACTACACAGAAGCTAACACGCGTTTTTTGCTGCAACACAACAACTGGCGGGGTCTAATTATGGACGGGTCGGCTGAGAATATTGCGTCTATCCAACGAGACCCCATTCATTTTTTATACGGCCTCATAGCCAAGCAATGCTTTATTACTGCCGAAAACATTAACTATGCCATTCAAGAAAGTGGTTTTAAGGGGCAAATAGGCATTTTACACATAGATATAGATGGCAATGACTACTGGGTGTGGAAGAGCATTACTTGTGTACAACCATGGATTGTTATCATGGAGTACAACAGCATTTTTGGTAGTGAAAGAGCTATCACAGTGCCTTACAAAGCTGATTTTATGAGAACTAAGGCGCATCACAGCAATCTCTTTTTTGGGGCTTCGCTTGCAGCACTCTGCACGCTGGCTGAAGAAAAAGGCTATGCCTTTATTGGTGTCAATAGCCATGGCAACAATGCTTTCTTTGTACGCAAAGATGTTCTTACACCACTCCTAAGCAGTTTTGTATGCTCCGTACAAGCAGGTTATGAGTTGGCTAAGTTCAAAGAAGAGCGTACATCAGAAGGCGCGCTCACCTTCCGAGCACCCGAAGCGGCCTTGCCTAACCTTAAAGGATTACAGGTTTTTAATGTTCTGACTAATTCTCTTGAGCTGCTTTGAACTAAAGCTAGTCTTTTTTAGACAAAAACTAGAAAAAAATAACCCTCTTGGTGTAATTTAGTGCTCCTAAACTTTGGCAAACGTATAATTTGATTTAATTTTGCAGCCTAGTGCTCGCCGTATGCAGTTTTGGTTTTGGGGCGAGGGATATTGGCCTTGTTTATCCTTTCAGTATAAAAAAAAACAGATGATTGTAGCTCTTTCGGAAATTCCTTCGGCTGAAGTTTTACAAGAAAGATTTACTCAAGAAAAATCTTGGGGTCTTTCTACACTCCTCAATCTTTTTGGTTGTAACAACCACAATATTTCGGATAAAGCTACCATAGAGCGTTATTTGATAGAACTTTGTGACTTACTCAAGGTGACGCGCTTTGGCGATGCACAAGTCATTCACTTTGGCAAAGACCCTCGCATTGCGGGCTACTCTGCGTTTCAGTTGATTGAAACCTCTGCCATTTCAGGTCATTTTGTGGAAGAAAACAACACGGCCTATATAGATATTTTTAGCTGCAAATATTACGATTACAACATAGCAGCTAGTTTTACAAAAGAGTTTTTCGGTGCAGAACGCTGCGAGATAAGCGTTTATTTGCGCTAAAAGCCAGTCGTCCAGATTTGTGTTTCGTGGGTGTAAACAAAGCCTAGTCTTGTGAGGGCTTCTTGGCATCGCGTATTTTGCGCTTGCGTATTTGCATAAGCATAATGACAGCCCTCTTTGTGTGCACGATGCAGTATTTCAGTAAGGATCTTAAAAAAACATCCTTTGCTCAAGCTTGCACCCACTTGTGGCACTACGGTTTGCCATACTTGGTACTGGTTATAAGCCACAAAAGCTTTATCATCAGGCTTTTGTGGCACAAGTACGCCTGTACAAAAACCCCTCAAGGCAGCTGAGGCGTAGCCTGCTAAATAGGCATCGGCTTGTTCTTGAGAAAAAAGTGGCTCTGCGTGATGTCTATCATGTGCATTACGCGCTTTAACGGCCCAGTCCATCAGAGCAGTTTCATCTTCTAATGTGGCCAAACGCAAACTGGGATTGGCTTCAAAACCCTGTAAATACCTGTGCGCATAATGCCAACGGGTTTCCACAAGCTTGAACCCAAGACGACGAAGCCAAGCAAAGCGGGAAAAATGTTCTTGCCACTCTCCGTACATATACACACGCGAAGATTTCAGAAATGACTGAAACTCTTCCACTGGCAAGTTTGGCGCAGCATTATCATCAAACACAAGTTCCTTTACACGCCAAACAGGTCTTTGATAATGGGTCGTTTCATAAGCTTCTGGCTTAAAAAGCAAATCAAAACCTGTAAACTCTTGCTTTTCTGTATCTTTTAACCATGCCCTCAGCTGAGTCTGACGATACAGTTCATTCAGTGCAAGGTCTTGAATTGCATAGGCAAAAGGATGAACTACGATGTTTTGCATAGACTTTACTACAGGAGTAAAAAAATGTACCTCTAATTGCTGCCCAAAAGCTGCAAGAAGAGGTACAAAATTATTTTAAAAGTCTGTTTTTATTCCAAAGGCAAACGGAACTGGCCAGTTGTAGCACTTACACTACCCGTAGAGTCGCCAAAGCTCAGCTCAAACGTGCCCACCATGTCTACCACGCCGTTGCTGTAGCGACGAATATCGGTAATGACAACAGTACCGCTTTTGCATGGCATCGGAGTATTGCCAAAGCGATTGGCTTTAAAAGAGGCATAAACAGCCGTAGAGTCGCCCTCTGCAATTGTGAAGGTTTCAGGTATGCCCTGTGCTTTTTTGATAACGACTTCAATGGTGGAGGTGTCGTTTTTATCTTCACCATAAAGCACCAAGCCTTTATAAGGGATGTCGCGCATAAAGCTTGTACGTGGAAACTTGTAATTTCTGGTTGTTATCCAAGGTTGGCCGTCCACAAGCGCGTACATGAAATAGCCACGTGGATCTACGGGATTGATGTCGTTTCTGCCACAAGAGGCCAAGGCTGCTACTGTGAGCAATGCAAAAATGGTATAAATAAGGGAAGTGAGGCGCATAATCGAACTTGTTTGTTTTGGAAACTTCTTGAAAAGAAATTTTGGTTTCTTTAGAAAGCCTTACAACGCTTAAACGTGTGAGCTTTCATTTTATTACTTTTTTAGAAGCAGAGCTTTGTATTATTTGATAAGTCTGTATCCAACATTAGCCACTACCCAGCTTTTACCCCACTCCTCCTTTTCGTCATCAGACCATAGCTCGGGATAGAAAATAATGCGCTGAAAACGTGGTGGGAGGTATTGTTGCCAGTTTGTGCCGCCTGTAGCCTCTACAGACTTTTCGGCGCGCGCCAAATAACGTACAGCAGATTTGTAGTGCGAAAGACACCAGTCAATATTGAGCAAAGCATCTAAATTACGCAGTTCGGATTTTATGCTGTCTTTTTGGGGCGAATCCTGAAAACGATTGCGAAAGATGGCATAGAGGTTGTTGTTTTTGCAACGCTGAGCAAGATTTACCAGCAAATCGGAATACTTCTCCTCAAACTGGGTCAGAGTAAGCGTCTTTTTGCCCGTGCTCATTTCTGTCGCACCGCGCTTCCAGTAGATGCTTCCGTACATTTCGGCAACGCTTGTTTGCTCATTAAATCTAGGACGCTGCTCATGCTCCACTAAATTAATCAAGTCAGTAGAAAAAATTTCTATTTGGCGATATTGGGCAGACTGAAAGCCACTTGCTGGCAAAAGGCTCATACGGAACTTCAGAAACTGCTCAGGAGCCATACCGTCCACCATCACATCGAAGGAATGCACCAGATGCTTGAGATAGCGCGTTACACGGCCTAGTTTTGTTAAAAATGTTTCATCAGAAAGCGCATTGTCAGACACCACTTGTTCCATCTCCCAAATAATAGCCTTGAAATACAGCTCGGTTATTTGGTGATAAATGATAAAAATCATCTCATCGGGAATAGCCGTTCTGGGGGTTTGAAGCGTTAAAAGCGTGTCTATACGCGAATAGTTCCAATATGTGAGATAATCTGCATGAAGTAACCCTTCCAAATAGCTCACCAAGCTCTGTCCGCTTGCCTCATATTTATCAGCAAGAGCCTGAATTTTTTCTGCTATAAGCTCGTTCTCTTTGGGATCTTTTGAATACATCTGTAGTTGGGTTTTGAGAATGAATAAAGCTTTGTGGAAGATTTTAGGGTATTTTAAAGCTTTGTCTTGAGTTCATTGACAGCAGCTTCTATACTTGCGACAGTCGTAAAAATGCCATTGAGCTTGGTAATGAGCAGCAGCTTTTCGGCTTGTTGCGAGGGCTTAACGAGCAGCATTTCTCCGCCACTGTTTCTAAACTTGGTCAGCATACGAATGAGTACACTTAAGCCAGTACTATTCATGTAGTTAATTTGTGATATTTCGGCAGCACAGAGAGTTTTGCCTTCATCTATTTGCTTTTGGATGGTGGCAAAAATATCGTTTTCGTCAGCTGTGCCCAAAAGATCGCCTTTCATATTGATGACAATCACGCCATCCGTTATGTCTATTTTGTATTCCATGAGTTAAATTTAAGGATTTTTATACGTCGCTTGAAGTTTTCTGTGGTGCGTTTTCGCAATTAACTTTCGTGCATTTTCCATAAAAAACGAGCGAGTGATGTGAAATTTCAAAGTTTAAAAGCTGCCCTACCATATTTTGAATATTCTGGATTCGTGGGTCACAAAACTCCACTACTTTGTAGCATTCGGTGCAAATCAGGTGGTCATGTTGCTTATAGCCATAGCTTTTTTCATACATGGCCATATTTTTCCCAAACTGGTGTTTAGCAACAAGACTACATTCTACAAGCAAATCCAATGTGTTGTATACCGTGGCGCGACTCACTTGGTAGTTCTTGTTCTTCATGCTCAGATACAAGGACTCTACCTCAAAATGATCATTTCGAGAGTAGATTTCTTCTAAAATGGCAAATCTTTCAGGAGTTTTTCTTAGATTTTTATTCTCTAAATAGGCCATAAAAATTCGCTTGATGTCTTCGTTGAGTGTGCTCAAAGTGCCCATGTACCTGGTTTAGCTAGAATGATGCGGCAAAATAGCGAGTTTCTTCAAAAAAAAAAACTTATGTTGTCTAACAAAGCATTTTTTTGTCCTCAAAGTGCTGGAAAAAACAATCGCTTAAGACAATGTACAAACTGATGAACAAAAAGATAAGACAAAGCAATTTGCGATTTTTCAGTCTGCTAAAATTTGTAAAACAATAAAAATATTGAGCCTTAGTGTTCGCCTTAGTCCATGAACACCACTCCAATAGGACTAAATTTGAACACTAGGCTCAATTTCTTTGGCTAGAAAGAACTTTCCTGAGGGCTTCTAGCTGCTTTTTTAGCGTATATTAACTCGATTCTTTTCTTCATCAGCCGCACTTTTTTGTCTTATCTTAAGTAAATTGCCTTTTCTGAAATTGTAAGAAAAACTCAACATCAAAGCGCGTGTATCTAGCGTATTGGTAAAGCTGGCTGTGGCTTGTCCAAGAGCTTTTATGTCGCCACCCATTTTGAAAGTATAGAAGATATCGCTAAAGCTGAGCTTAAAACTGCCGCGGTTTTTCCAAACACTTTTCTGCGCAGTAAATCCCACACGTCCCAAAGGAATTGTGATAAACTGAGCCGAATAGGCACTGCTCTGGTAGTAACCACTGAGTTCAGCAGACCAACCCTTACCCAGTACAAACTGATTAATCCAGTTTACTGCGCCATAAGTGCCATTATTGACGAGCTTCTGGCCGTAGATAAGCGAGCTGAAGCGGCTATTGGTTAGCTCGCCATAAATTTGAGCGGTCCACCAAGCAGTAAAGCTCAGTTGCCCACTCACTGAAAGCGACAGCGTATTTTGTGTGCCAATGTTGCCAGGACGGCTGAAGAAAAAATTACCGCCAAGCTCTATGGTTTCTGTAATCATGTCGTTTACAAAACTATAGTTCAGAGAGGTGACGAGAAAACCTTTATAGGCGTGCGTAAGCCCCACGTTATGCGCAAAAGTGGGCACAAGAAACGGATTACCTGAGTAAATCGTAAACCTATCCATGGGGTAGCTGAAAGGGTTCAGGTCTTGGTAGTTAGGTCTGGTAATGCGGCGGCCGTATGACAGATTCATTTGGTGGTGTCCTAAACTGTCAAGTACATAATTTAGATAGAGAGTGGGGAAAATATTGGTGTAACTTCTTGTAAATGAAGAGTCTTGCTTAGTTGGGTTACCGTACTGCAAACCTTCTATATTGGTGTTCTCGAGTCGTAAACCAGCCTGAACGCCCAGTTTGCCATACTGTTTTTGAGTGCTCAAATACGCTGCATTGATTTGCTCGTTATAGTTAAAGTAGTTGCTTAGCTCGTAATTTGGTCTTATTTCATTATCAAACCTGTTAAAAAACTCAGCGGTGTTGTTGGCTTTTACTTGGCTAGTCTTTACACCAAAATCAAGTTGAGCTTTCCCTATTGGTTTTTTATAGTCTGCTTTTCCGCTCCAAATCTGAATAGTGGCGGGCAGGTTGCTAAGCAAGTCGCTTTCCACTGTTTCAGAGCCATTGGCGCGTTTTACCTTATTGCTCAGACTTTGATCTATGGCAGAAGTAAACACCAAATAATCAGCACTTAATATCAATTCTTCTTGTTTATTTACCTGATAAGTGTAATTAAGATTCAGACTCTGGTTAGACCATTGTCTGTCGCTCAAACTCAAACCGATATTGGTGGAGTCGAGTGTTCCTTTGCGTCCCATCAAAAGAGCGTTATTGATTGTAGTCACATCGTTAGCATCATGGCCATAACTACCCACAATCCCGATAGTGGATTTTTTATTCAAGTAATAATCCATGCCTAAACGCAGACTATGGTTGTCACGGCGTTCTTTAAGAAATGAATTTTGTTTGAATTGAGAGTTTAGTTCGCCACGCTCGTTCAAATAATTGCGTTCGATATCAATATCCTGAAACTGTCTCGTGATGTTAAAGGACGCACTAGCAAAGATGTTCAGTTTGTTGATGCGGTAGTTAAGATTAGCATTGTTGTTTGTACGGCCATAAAAGCCCTGCCGTGCTGAAATTGTCAAACCGCCATTAAAGCCTTTTTGCGTATTTTTCTTGAGTTTGATATTGACTACCCCCCCGCTGCCAGCCGCATCAAAGTGCGCTGGTGGGTTATCCATGAGCTCTATAAGCTCTACACTACCAGACGGTAAGCCTCTTAAATATCCCACTAATGCGTCTGCACTCATGTAGCTAGGCTTTCCGTCCACAAAAACCATTACACCAGCTTTACCTTTATATGTAATCACACCATTTTCGTCTACGCGCAAGCCAGGAGCCTTTTCTAAGACTTCTAGTGTACTTAAACCCGTGTTACTGATAAGAGCTTCAGGGATCAGCGTAATTCTATCGGCTTTGTATTCTACGAATCTTTTCTTTTGAACCACAGCCACACCAGCTAGCTCGGTGGCTGTGTTGATTTTCAGGGGCGGAAGCTCTACTGTAGAGCCAGCAGAAGTCAGCTCAAAAGCAGGAGATTTTGGGCTCTGCTCATTACCAAAACTAACCATAACTTGGTATATGCCAGGCTGAATACCTTCAAACATAAAAACACCTGTGGTATCAGAAATAGCTACTTTATAGAGGCTAGAATCTTGAGCTTTGAGCAATAAGACAGAGGCAAAATTGACGGGTTGTCCGTTCTCATCGCAAACACTTCCTTTTATATTTTGCGCTGTGGCATTGTAAAAAGCCAGAAGAGATACTAAAAAAGAGATAAAAAAAGTACTTAAGATAGGCTTCATGGGCAGGGCTTTTGCTTTTTTGTACAAATATCAGTACAAAGCCTTGCCTCGCGGTTGTCAAATCCTGCTAATTCCTCAAGTTCTGAAAGCTTAAACCATTCATCGAAGTCTACACGTGTTTGGGAGAACTCATTATCTTTCTTTTGTCTCTTCTGCACTTTAATAGTGTACTACCTTGCAGTTTTGACAAGTGATGAAGCCCTTAGGAAAAGTGTCATAGGTCAGCCAATACACCATAATGCAAGTATAGTTTTCAACAATTAATCAAAATAAGGATTTATCCTGCCTGGTTTTATAACCAAAAGCTTAGACAAATACTTTCAATTTATGAGAGAGGCAAAATCTCAAAAAAAGACAAAAAAAAATTGCCAAAATTATAGTAATTACCCTTGCTTATTTTTAGATTTGCGCATCACTTACTCAAGCAAAACTCCTCATTCATCACAATGCTCACAAAACCCTCGCTGTTGCTTAAAGTCTTTCTGGTGGCTTTAAGTAGTTGTCTTTGCATAGAAAGCCTCTTTGCACAGAATTACCAGTTATTCTTTAAAGCTGGTACAAGAGAGCCAGCTGCCAACTTTTCTGAACTAAGCCGTAGAGGAGAGCTAAGCCCATCCTCTCTGTTCAAGGGGCAGTATCACGTTTTGTTGCAGTTTGAGAAGCTCCCCTCCGACAAGGCGCGTGCGCAAATGCAATCGGAAGGCATAAAGTTACTGGACTATATTCCTAACAATGCTTACTATGCACAAATCAAAGCACCTATTAACTGGACGCTACTGTTGAAATACAACGTACGTGCTATAACAAATCTTTCTTTAGAAGAAAAAACAAGTGAGGCATTCCGTACACGCCCTTTTGCGGCTTGGGCCACCGCAGCAAAAGAAAACTTTGTAGACTTGCGCGTGGAGCTGTGGGGAGATTATAAACGAGCTGACATTGAGGCAGATGTTTTGAGCCTAGGTGGTAGATTTATGCGCAATGAACCCATCTACAGAACTATAGAATTTAGAGTGCCTGTTGCCCAAGCAGACAAAGTAGTAGATTTTGCGTGGGCTCAATATGTGGACATCACCTCGCGCCCAAAATCTCAGGTCAATTTTCTGGAAAGAGGCAATCACCGATCCGCTGCTATCTTTTCAACAGCTACGTACGGACTGACAGGGCTTGGAGTTCGCATTGGCGAATGGGACGGCGGGACAGTGGATACCCACTTAGACTTTACAAGCCGTTTGTTTATCAAAGAAAGCTTAGACCCTAGCGCCCACCCCACGCACGTGGGAGGCACAGCAGCAGGTGCAGGCTTGCTCAATCCATTGCGTATGGGCATGGCTCCTAAGTCTACACTCTATTCATGGAACTTTGATGGTGACACTAATGCAGAGATGACCAACGCTATGGCCAATCCTTCAGATAGGTTTGAGATTACCACCAACTCTTGGGGGGTAGGCTTCAGTTGTCCCAACTCAGGAATTTATGATTCAGATGCCCGTTTTGTAGACCAATTTTGCAATGATTTTACGTTTATGTCAGCGCAGTGGGCTGTGGCCAACTCACAAGGCTCTAGCTGTGTGGCGGGTGGTTTTAGAAGCATCAGCGACGGCTGGGTGTCTTCCAAAAATGGCATAGGGGTAGGTGCGCTCACCAGCACCGATGCGATGACCTCTTTCAGCAGCTTTGGCCCCGTACAAGACGGACGCATCAAACCAGACATCTGTGGTATAGGTCAGAACGTCAACTCTGCCTTGCCTGGCAACGCTTACGGTAACATGAGCGGCACATCAATGGCCACACCAGGCGTTTCAGGTACTATTGCACAAATCTATGAATGGTACAAAAATGTGAAAGGTGGTGGCACTACCTTCCCTCAAAACATTTTGGTTAAAGCAACCTTGCTCAACAACGCTGATGATTTTGGCAATGCTGGCCCTGATTACAAGTTTGGCTATGGACGCATCAACGCGCTTAATACCATCAGAGCTATGGAGACGAATCGTTACGAAGAAAACACCATATCTGCTGGCGGTTCTTACACCAAGTCTATCACAGTACCAGCAGGAGCTACACAACTGCGCGTAATGATTGTGTGGCGAGACCCTGCAGCGGCTGTTTCTGCTGCTACAGCTCTGGTAAACAACCTCAATATGACCGTAACCAATCCTTCAAGTGTAGTTTTCAACCCCTGGATATTAGCACCAGGCACGCCTAATGCAGTGGCTACTCGCGGAGTGGATAATCTGAATAACGTGGAGCAAGTAACCATCGACAACCCTGCCGCTGGCACATACAACATCACAATACAAGGAACAAGCGTACCATTTGGCCCTCAGGCTTATGCGCTTACATGGACTGTAGATGAGCCATACGTGCGTGTTACCTACCCTGTGGGTGGCGAGCAACTTGAAACGGGAACAGCCTATACAGTGAACTGGGATGGCTCCGGAATAGTAGGCTCACAAACGTTAGAGTTTTCTTTGAATAACGGTGCAACATGGACAACTTTAAGCACTTCTCTAGCTGCTAATGTGCGCTCATTTAGCTGGACTACACCCGGTACTATCAGCAACCAAGCCCTAATACGCGTGACTAATGGCGCATTGACTGATCAGAGCGATGCTGTATTTTCTTTGTTACGCAGACCTACAGGTTTGACCGCTACAGCTGGCTGCGGAAGTATCAATCTAACATGGACAGCAGTGCCAAGTGCTACCTCTTATGATGTTTTTAGACTAAATACCGCCACAGGAAACTATGACTTTTTAGCCAATGTGGCAGGCACTTCGCATAACGTAACTTCGCTGGCCGCTGGTTCTTATTGGTTTGCCATAACAGCCAAACACGCTGGTACGGGGGCTGTCAGTATGCGCTCAAATGCAGTACAAGGCACGGTTGTCACCTCGCCCAATGACATTGCAATGGTAGCAATTCTAAGCCCTGGCTGTGATTTTGCAACGCCGAGTACTCAAGCGGTTACTATAAGAATTAGAAGTTTGGCTTGCGCTACGATACCGACGGGTACTTCTATTCCAGTGAGTTATACTCGCGGTACAACGGTTTTGGAGAATATTGTTTTAGCCGCGCCCCTTACTAGTGGCTCGTTTTTGAATTATACATTTACTACCCCTGCCAGTTTTCCAACCTCAGGTGCTTACTTTATTGATGCTGCGGTAGCCTTTCCAGGTGATGCAGTGGCCAGTAACAACAGCATTTCAGGCTTTGAGGTGAGAACAGCTGCTTCTCTGCCACTCTATGAAGACTTTGAGAACCCCAATCCTGCCCCTTGCTGGACAAGAACTCAAAATGCAGGCTCTGATGGTTTTGTGTATAGTCCTACCAACGCAAGCGCAAGTTTTACAATTCCGCCACACACGCAGTACGCATCCTCAAATGATGATCTTTGTGACTGCGACATGGCCAACGACTTCTTGATTACACCACGCTTGAACTTTACAGGACATACAGGCTTAAACTTGAATTTTCAAGCCGTATATCCAAACAACAGTTTTGGTTCTCAGGCTTTTGTTAAAGTAAGCACAACGGGTATTGCTGGTCCTTGGACTACTGTTCACACACTTACGGGGGTAGATGCTACATGGCAGAATGTGAATGTAAACCTTTCAGCTTATGATGGTATGCCTCAAGTATGGGTAGCCTTCCACCATGACGACGACGGTAACTGGGCGGCGGGCTTTGCTGTGGATGATGTAAAAATATGTTCTTCTAATGCCCCTTCTTTAGTGTCACTCACACCTACTAATGGCGCAACAGGTGTAGCTGTTGGAACTAATTTAGTGATGACTTTTGATCAAGAGATGCAGGCTGGTGTAGGTAACATCACCATTTCAGATGGTGTAACGCCAATAGTTCTGCCTATAACAGATCCTCAAATCACGATAGCGGGCAACACGCTAACTATCGATTTGGTGGCGTTGCTTGGTTTTAGCAAAACCTATACTGTTACAATCAGTGCAGGTGCATTGAGGAATATCTGCGGTGTTAATTTTGCCTCTACGGGCTTAGCTTGGTCTTTCACGACAGTAGCAGCTCCTGATCTTACGCCGCCTGTAGTTGTAACCTTAGACCCTGCTAACGGTTCTGTTGGTGTACCACCGGCAAGCGATCTGAGTGTAACATTCAGCGAAACTGTTATCGCTTCACCTGGCGGCTCGATATCGCTCTTTACGGGTGCGGGTGTTTTGGTACAAACCTTCCCGCTGGCTGGTTTTTCAGGTTCTACGTTAGTTTTAAATCCGACTACGGACTTACTGCCGAGCACAGTCTATTATCTTGTTTTCAATCCAGGTTCTTTGGCAGACTTAGCAGGCAATGCTTTTGCTCAAATTCTAACTCCTTTAGAGTGGCGATTCACAACAGGCGTGCCGGGCGGTTCGATAGGAACACCAAGTATCAGCCTTACCCCACCTTCATGGATTAAAGCAGTTGGTCAGAATACGACAACTATAGATTTGCGTTGGTTTGACATGACACCCAATGAGAATGGATACAGAATTTATCGTTCTACAGCTGATGGCTATGACTTTGGATTATTGACAACCGTACCAGCAGGCAGTGGTGAAATGAACTTTGTAGACGTAGGGCTTAAGCCTGATACTCGCTACATTTATTTTGTGCGTCCGTATGTGGGTGAAGTGTATGAAACCTCTGACGAAGCCATTGGTTTCACTTACCCCAATATTCCAGCTTTGGTGTCAAAAAAAGATGCTTGCATGGGCGCAAGTGGCCTTATAGAAGTTATGGGAGATCATCTTTCGGGCGAATTTTACTGGTATGATTCTGAAACCAGCACAACCGCGATGAACGATGTTTCAGGTGCAGCTTTTACTAAGAATCTCTTCCAAACACCAGTACTTACCACAGCAAGAACTTTCTACGTAACAGCTAAAGGCAAAGGTTTTGAAAGCAAGCCACGTAAAGCCATTACGGTTGACGTTCTGCCTCTTCCTGTGGCTTTGATATTAGGTTCAAATCTGCAGTATGGTTGTAGCAACACGCTTCTTCTAAATGCAGAAGCTCAAGAAGGTGCAAATTATCGCTGGATATTGAACGAACAAGAAATAGCCACTACCACAACGGCAAGCTTTACGGCCAACAAATCAGGGGCTTATAAAGTTGTTGTTGAGAAAAATGGTTGTACAAGCCTCTCTAACACAGTTCGTGTGGTGCTCAACTACGCCCCAAAAAGCCAAATAAGCGAAGGTGAAACACCAACTTTCTGTGAAAGCGGTGTCTTGACAGTTAAGAAACCTGATGATGATGAAAGTTATGAGTGGTTCTTAGGCAGCACTCTAGCAGGAACAGGAACCTCGTTACCTGTTGTAGAAAGCGGTACATACAGCTTAGTCGTTACGAAAAATGGTTGTACTGGCAGCAGCGAAAGCAAGGTAAACATTGTTAAATTCCCTGATGCGCTCACGCTTACCGCTACAAACAACACACTTTGCGCGGGAGAAGAAGCTGAACTTAATGCACCAAGTATAGAAGGTGCTAGTTATGAGTGGTACAGAAACGGGCGCAAAGAGCAGACCAGTATATCAAACATCCTCAAAACTAGCAAAACGGGGACTTATATGGTAAGGGTCTTGCTAAATGGTTGCTCCAAAAACAGCGAAGAGATCAGTGTTGAACGATTGATTGCACCACGCACTACACTCAAAGACAATAGCCTGACTGGAACAATCACTGTAGAGGTAGAAGGTAGTGGCTCAGCTATTAGCCAAGTGAGTTGGTTCTACAACGGCGAGGAGCAAAGTGAGTTTGCTGACAAATCTAGTATTGTGCCTAGCAAAGAAGGTGCATACAAAGCACGTGTCACTTTTGCAAACGGCTGCCAAGCAGAAACCAATACGGTGCGTTTCTTTGGTGCACTCGCCATAGAAGATGATGAAGAGAATCTGAACTTAGAATCATCTTTGGTGATTTATCCAAACCCTACTAAAGGTCTGGTTTACATGAACCTAGACGGGCTTAAAGGGGAAGTGCTTGTAGAAATTACTGATGCGCTTGGTCGTATGGTGAGTAGCTACAGCTTTGATGCAAGCAAGACTCCAAAAGCAGAAATGAGCATAGAAAAGTTACCCAATGCCGTTTATACTCTAAAAATCCAAACTAGCAAGGGAATTGTTTACAAAACCATTGCTAAAGTAGAGTAAATAGGGTTTGCAACTAAATATGTTGCTTAATCGGGAGAGCTGGATTTATAGCTCTCCCGATTTTTTTTAGGGAGCAAGTGGGAAATAAATTTTCTTATAGTCGTAATTGTAGAAAGAAAAGCAGCCTCAACTTTTATGAAATCGGTTGCAGGGTTCAAGGAATATTCGGTTTTTTTCTCTAATCAATCAAGTATAAAAAACTCTGTGACAACCTTGAGCGACTATTCATCGTATAACTGCCGTTTTAGATACAATTCATTCTAGCTTTCTTGATTTTATGTTCAACGGCGACATGCTCATTGACATGGGCTTTTTACCTGGAAAATGGTTTAAAGAAGCCATCAAACACATCAACAAACATCAGCTTGAGGGCGAAGCCTTGACTCATTACCTCAAGACAGTTAGCCCTCCACCCACTGTAGAGCCATATACTGTGCCGGTAGCTTATCATCGCAATATCAGAGCTGAGTCTGAGCAAGAAATTCAGAATGTGGAGCAGGTTTTTAAGAGCATGGACACGCTTATGACCACCCCTACACTTGTAGCTGGCGCGGTTATGCCCGATGCCTGCCCAACGGGCGGGGTGGGTCAGATTCCTGTAGGCGGGGTGGCTGTGGCTAAGAATGCGATTCACCCTGCCATGCACAGTGCCGATATTTGCTGTTCGGTGATGATGACTAACTTTGGAAAGCTAGCTCCTAAAGCAGTACTCAACGCGGCACACGGCATTACCCACTTTGGCGGAGGGGGTAGGAAGGATACCTTTAAGCTTCCAAATGAGCTTGAGGCCATGCTCAAAGAAAACGAGTATCTGCGCGACCAAAAAAGTCTTTCTCTAGCCAAATCTCATTTGGGAACTCAGGGAGATGGCAACCATTTTCTGTATGTGGGAGTATCGCGCAATACAGGCGACACCATCATGGTTACACACCACGGGAGCAGGGGACTGGGCGCAAACCTCTTTCGGACAGGTATGAGCCTTGCAGAACATTTTAGAAGAGTACTTTCGCCAAATACCTTGCAAAAAAATGCTTGGATTCCCTTTAACTCACCCGAAGGTGAAGCCTACTGGAATGCACTTCAGGTAGTCAGAGAATGGACTAAGCTTAACCATACAGTGCTACACGACGCAACGCTACAAGCACTCAAAGCTGATTTACAGGATAGATTCTGGAACGAGCATAATTTTGTATTTAAAGACGGTGATTTATTTTTCCATGCCAAAGGCGCAACACCTCTGGCGGATAAGTTTGTACCTGACTCTAAGGATGGTTTGCGGCTTATTCCTCTCAACATGCGCGAGCCTGTTTTGGTTGTAAAAGGCGATACCACGGAGAACAACCTTGGCTTTGCACCGCATGGCGCAGGTCGCAATATAAGCAGAAGCCAACATACTCGTAATAACAGCCACAAAACCATTGAACAAATTTTCAAAGAAGAGACTCAGGGGCTAGATGTTCGCTTCTTTTCAAAGTATATTGATATCTCGGAGCTGCCAAGTGCCTACAAGAATGCCGAGGCTGTTAAAAGACAAATGGAGGAATTTAAGCTTGGGCAAATTGTGGATGAAATCATGCCTTACGGCTGTATCATGGCTGGAGACTGGGAAAAAGATGCACCATGGCGCAAGAAGAAGCTTGACAAATTCAAAAAGTGATAGCTGCTAGCTCTGCACAGTAGGCAGATTCAAAACGACTTCTGGTGCCTTTTAAAAATATTTTTATCTGGCATCAGAAGTTATTTTTGTTGCTTTCTTCATAGCAATGCTTTATGTTTGCTCCAAGTTTTTTTGCGTTTATTTTTAGAAGTTTACACTTGCACATTTATTTGAGTATTTTTTAACTAAATCCAACTAATAAATTGATGTCCTCTCTCAGAATCTATCTGCTTGCGTTGCTGTTTTTGAGCTTAGGGCAGTCTGTGCTCCGCGCTCAAGATGATAGTGTGGACAGCTTGCTCAATGCCTTAGGCTCATCTGTAGAAAGCACCGAAAGAGTGCGCTATACATTCAAGTCTACACGTATTATTAATTTGCACTCCAACGAGTTGGCTGGCGTTGGTGCTTTGGTATTTCGTATCGCTCACCGCTTCAACGACATCAGTGGTGGAATGTATGATTTATTTGGCTTGGACGGTGCCAATATACGTTTTGCGTTAGAGTATGGCATCTCAGATAGGTTCATGGTGGCACTTGGTCGCAATAATTTTTTAAAAACAGGGGATGCACTCGTTAAAGTAGCTCTTTTAAGACAGACCAAAGGCGAGAAGAACTTCCCCTTTTCGGCTACCTTTGCGCATACTTCTGCCTTTATTACCCAAAAAGCAGCAGACAAAAATCGTAAGTTGAGCTTCTTAAACCGAATGTCTTTTACCAATCAGATTGTTCTCACACGCAAGTTCAACGAGGCTTTCTCTTTGGCACTTGTGCCTTCATGGGTACATGAAAATACAGTTCCTTTAGCATCCGACCTGAACGATATTTTTGCCATGGGCGTGGGTGCGCGTTTTAAACTTAGCAGCAGGGTCTCACTAAATGGTGAGTATATCTATCGCTTGCCCTCTGAGGCTGCTAATATCCAGTACTACGCCAACAGTCTTTCTTTAGGTTTTGATATAGAAACAGGCGGTCATGTTTTTCAACTGCATCTCACCAACTCAGCTGGCATGACAGAAAACCGCTTTATTGCCTTTACGGACTCGCGTTGGACTAACTCAAAAGCTATTACAATCAACAATACCACACGAACTTTACAACAGAATATTTTCTTTGGCTTCAACATTACAAGGGATTTTGCGTTAAGTAGTCATAAACAGGGCAAACATGACAAATAAGTTTCTTGTAAAAACGGTTTATTTATCTTGGCTTTTGTTGGTTGATACTACTTCTCATCATCTTTTACTCTTTAAAAATATGTCCAAAACAAAGCATATCTTAACACTTGCGCTGCTGCTGGTCAGCGTGTTTGTATCTTATCAAGTTCATGCACAGACCGCTCAAAACGCAGTCGCTCTCGAGAACCCTATAGTTCACTTCTTTTCAGACGGCGGCTTAGAAAAAATAGAGTCTACAAATAAAAAGGCTATAGGCAATATTTATCCTGATGCCAAACGCTTTGCATTCAAAATACCCATCAAGCAATTCGTATTTAAGAAAGCTCTCATGCAAGATCACTTCAACGAGAACTATATGGAGAGCGACAAATATCCAGAAGCTACATTTGCGGGCAGCATTGTGGGCGACTACGATCTTACCAAAGATGGCACATATCCCATAAAAGCAGATGGAGTTTTGAACGTACACGGCGTGGCACAAAAGCGCAGCATCCCCGCCACAATTACAGTTAAAAATGGCAAAGCTTCCATTTTTTCAAAGTTTATTATCAAACTTGTGGATCACAAAATAGATATTCCAACAATGCTTTTCAAAAAGATTGCAGAGGAAATACAAGTGGATATCACTTCCAACCTTAAGTAGTCTCAGTTCTTCTAAAAAATAGCCTTCAGAAGAGCTGCTTGCCTCTATCACTTTAAAGCCTAGATTCATCTTGCATATTTGCACAAGATGAATCTAGGCTTTAAGCTTATTCTACTGTAACGGATTTTGCCAAATTTCTTGGTTGATCCACGTTGCAGCCGCGCATAACAGCCACATGATAAGCCAATAACTGAAGCGGCACTACTGAAAGCAATGGCATAAGCATTTCATGTGTATTGGGAACTTCTATAACATAATCCACCATGCTTCTGATGTATACCTCGCCCTCCGTGACAATAGCGATAACTTTACCCTTGCGTGATTTTACCTCTTGAATGTTTGAAATAATCTTATCGTAAGAGCGGTCTGTGGTGCTGATAACTACCACTGGCATCTCTTGGTCAATGAGCGCAATGGGGCCATGCTTCATTTCAGCCGCTGGATAGCCTTCCGCATGTATGTAGGAAATTTCTTTAAGCTTCAGTGCGCCTTCCAAAGCCACAGGGAAATTGCAGCCTCTGCCTAAGTACAGAAAGTTATGAGCGTCTTTGAAAGTACTGGCCATTTTTTCTATCTGAGCGTTGAGGCGAAGTGTTTCTTCTACTTTATTCGGGATATTGTCCAGCTCAGTAAGAAGCTCTTCTAGCTTGTATTTGTCTATGGTCTTACGATTCTTGGCTATCATTAAGGCCATCAAGAGCAACACAACCACCTGCGATGTAAAAGCTTTAGTACTGGCCACACCTATTTCTGGTCCTGCGTGTATGTATGCGCCCTCGTGTGATGCGCGTGAAATGGACGAGCCTACTACGTTGCAAATACCAAAAATAATAGCTCCTTTGCTTTTAGCTAGTTCCACAGCTGCCAGTGTATCGGCTGTTTCACCTGACTGAGAAATGGCAATAACCACATCGCCTTTATTGATGATAGGATTGCGGTATCTGAATTCCGAAGCATATTCCACCTCTACAGGTATACGAGCTATCTCCTCTATCATGTATTCTGCGACTAAGCCCGCATGCCAAGAGGTACCACAACCTACAATAATGATTCGCTTTGCCTTGACCAAATTATTCAAATACTTTTGAATGCCACCTAGTTGGACGTGCCTTTTGGCTGGAATCAAACGTCCACGCATAGCGTCGCGTATGGATCGGGGTTGCTCAAAAATCTCCTTGAGCATAAAAAACTCATAACCGCCTTTCTCTATTGAGTCTAGCGACATATCTAAAGTTTGTATGTAAGGTGTGGTAGGGACATCATCTAGCGTTTTGATAGAAAGACTATTGCTTTCTATTACAGCCATTTCCCCGTCGTTTAAATACACCACATCGCGTGTATATTCTATGATGGGTGTGGCATCAGAAGCCACAAAAAATTCTTTTGCGTCTTTGCCAATACCAATGACCAGCGGGCTACTTTTACGCGCTACAATCATGGTGTTGGGCATATCTTCTGAAATTACCACAATGGCGTAAGCACCTACTACTTTTGTAAGAGCAAGCCTAACAGCCTCATTTAAAGGACATTGGTGGTGTTTTTGAATATCGTCTATGAAGTGTATGAGGACTTCAGTATCAGTATCGCTCTTAAACTTATAGCCCTTAGCTACTAATTCCTGCTTGATAGAGAGATAGTTTTCTATAATTCCGTTGTGAATAAGGGCAAGCTTTTTGGTACTGGAAAGATGTGGGTGTGAATTTCTGTCACTAGGCTCGCCATGTGTGGCCCAACGCGTATGCCCTATGCCAATATGCCCTTTTAGAGACTTCCCCTTAAGGGTAGATTCCAAATCCGAAACCTTACCTTGTCGTTTATACACGCGCAATGTATCATTGATGAGAGCCACACCTGCACTATCATACCCTCTATACTCTAGACGCTTAAGTCCCTTAATGATGATAGGACAAGCATCACGCTCACCCACATAACCTACAATTCCACACATATTGTTCTGAATGTTAGAATATTTAGAAGAACCCTATCAATTTTAGAATGTCAAAATTAAGCAAATATAGGCGAATAAACAAATGGATGTCAAAAGGTAACAAGAAAATGAGATTGCAGCAACTGAGTAGACTATAGCAAGAAACCGCTATGGCCGATTATCGTATTGAGTCTATCTTTTCCTTGGCCAATGTTAAAACTAAGTATTGGATTGTGGCAAAAGAGTCCAATTTATTGAATTTAGATGCCGCAGCATTTTGTAATTAATGACATGCTTGCTATTCTAAATTTATGATTGTTAATTTTCAGATAACGAGCGCATTAAAATTTGCTTTTAGGACTCTTTTTTTAGTCTCGTCTTGCAAATGGCTTAAAAAAAATGGCAGGCTTAAAAGTTTTTCTTTTAGAAAGAAGTTCTAATCTTGCATATAGCATAAAATTTTATCAATTTTAGCACCTGATTTAGCTCACAGCTCCCACACGGCCATGAAAATATTTGTTGATCGTTGCATACTAAGTATTTACGAAAAAAATGGGCCAAGTTCTTTTGGAAAAGAGCAATATGTGTTTTCAGAGAAAAAATTTTTAGAAATTTATAAAAAAGCCAAGTCTACACCTGCTCTTCAAGGTCAGGAAATTTTTTTTGAATCTCTTGATTATAAGGAAGCTGAGTCTATTCTTAAAAAAAACTTTCTCATCATCAAGGCCGCTGGTGGTATCATTGCGCGGGGCTCTAAGGTATTATTCATTTACCGACAAAAAACATGGGATTTACCCAAAGGTAAAATGGATGGAAAAGAAGACTCTCCCACAGCCGCTCTGCGCGAAGTGGAAGAAGAATGCGGTATAAAGCCTCAAATAGAGCAATTTATAGGTGAAACATGGCATGCTTACACATTGGGTAAAAGCCGCGATATTCTTAAGCAAACCTTTTGGTACGCCATGCAAGACCATAGTGACCTTCAAACGGTTCCACAATTAGAGGAAGGCATTGAAAAGGCTGAATGGTTTGAAAGTGAGTACATCAAAAATCATATTTTGCCCAATACCTACCCATCCATACAAGCCATTTATAAAAAATATCTGGACGCTAATTTTCCTAAATAAATGATTCTAAGATTAACTCGCGTTGGTCTAGGGCTACTTGCCTTGATGACATTAGCCGCTTGCAACACTAACACCTATGTACCCAAGCAACGCGGCTACTCTCGCATAGAACTTCCCGAAAAGGCTTATAAAACTCTGCCCGATAGTTTTCCTTATACTTTTGAAACGTCACAATATGCTCGTTTGATGCCCGATACCTCACAAATCGCTGAGCAATATTGGGTACAATTAGACTACTCGCCAACAGCTATGGCAAGCATTCATGTATCGTACAAGGCTATCAAAAACAAACAAGAACTTTTTGAAGACTATATCAACGATACCTACAAGCTAGCAGCCAAACACAATATCAAAGCCTCTTCTATAGAACATGAGACGAAGAAAACACCCAAAGGTTATGGCCTTACGCTCTACAACATTGAGGGAGATGTGCCCACCACCTTTCATATTGCCATTACCGACTCGGCCAAACATTATTTCCGCGCAGCACTTTATGTTCCCTCTTCGGTACTTAATGACTCTTTAGCTCCTGTCATTGAGTATGTAAAAGCCGACATGATGCGGATGATAGAAACCTTTGAGTTTAAAGACCAAGTAAAGACTCCTTACACAGGCAGAAAATAGGCTTTTTAAAAATACCACGCTTGGGATTTGTTGTTGTCAAAAACTACCCTATTTTTGCCTCATCAACCTCTTAACCTTTTTTTTATCCAAAAATAATTTGAAACATGATTATTGGTGTTCCTAAGGAAATAAAAAACAACGAAAACCGCGTTGCGCTTACGCCTGCGGGAGTTTCAGAACTTTGTTTGCACGGCCACAAGGTGTATGTGCAAACCAACGCTGGTTACAGTAGTGGCTTTACCGACACCGAATATGTACAGGCGGGCGCAGAAATGCTACCTACGGCTAGCGAGGTATATGGCGTTGCCGAAATGATTATCAAAGTAAAAGAACCTATTGCGGCAGAATACGGTCTTATTAGACAAAACCAATTGGTTTTCACCTATTTTCACTTTGCTTCTTCCGAAGAGCTAACCCACGCAATGCTCAAAACAGGTGCAATCTGTTTGGCCTACGAAACCGTGGAAAAAGCTGATCGTTCTCTGCCTCTGCTTGTACCGATGTCTGAAGTGGCGGGTCGGATGTCTATTCAACAAGGTGCAAAATACTTAGAGAAGCCTCAAAAAGGACGTGGTATTTTGCTTGGCGGTGTACCAGGCGTAAAGCCAGCCAATGTGTTGGTATTAGGTGGCGGTATAGTAGGCACACAAGCTGCTAAAATGGCTGCTGGTATGGGTGCTAATGTCACTATCATGGATGTGAGTTTGCCGCGCTTGCGCTACTTAGACGATGTGATGGCTGCTAACGTAACCACCATGATGTCAAACAGATACAACATCAAAGAAATTATCAAGCACAGTGATTTGATTGTAGGTGGTGTCCTTATACCAGGTGCAAAAGCACCACACCTTATCACGCGAGATATGCTCAAAGATATGCGTCCAGGTACTGTTATGGTAGATGTGGCGGTGGATCAAGGCGGCTGTTTTGAAAGCACACGCCCCACCACGCACGAATCACCTATTTACATAGAACAAGATGTGGTACACTATGCCGTAACCAACATGCCGGGTGCAGTACCATACACTTCCACTGTGGCTCTCACTAACGCTACACTGCCTTACGCGATACAACTAGCCAATAAAGGCTGGAAAAAAGCTTGTCAGGACAATATGGAGCTGCGTTTGGGTCTCAACGTGATTAACAATGAGATTGTATACAAGAGCGTGGGCGATGCCTTCGGATTGCCTAGCGTGAGCGTAGACAAATACTTGTAACCCAAAGTTGTTTTGAATTAAACGACACTGTTCTTATTGAGGAGCAGTGTCGTTTTTATTTGGTTAATCTATTGTCAGTTAACTGCGCAGTAATCAAACGGTTGCTTTTTGGAACTACCGCTTCCTTATTCGGCCTTCAAAAAAGTAGAACCGTTATAAATGACAGATTTCTAAAAATAGATTTCTTACAAAATTTTACAGTCTCGAGTTTGCAAACACCAGTTAATCAGAAAGAAAGCTTTCTGATATATCGAGAGTTTTCTTTTGAAAATTATACAGCCACTTTGAGGTGTAAGAGAGCTGCTTGAATCCTGCTTGCAGCTTCGTCCGCGCCCAAAAGCATGATAATATCCATCAAATCAGGCCCTGCAGCGCGTCCAGTAAGGGCTAGACGCAACGCTGGCATAATTTTTCCGATTTTAATCTGCATTTGCTCTGTACGGTCATGCAACAATTGCTTGGCTTTTTCGGCATCGATACTACCACTATGGGCAGATAAGTCTTTTGCATATTCTGCCAGTACACTCGCCGCTTCACTGCTCCATTTGGCAGCCGCTTTTTCGTCATAGTCCTTGGGTGAGAAGAACAAATATTGAGCTTCTGACCAAATATCAGACAAGAAAACAGCGCGTTCCTTCATCAAACGCACAATTTTTTGTGCTTTTTCCACAGAGCACTCTACTTTATGCTTACTCAGTTCGCCAAGCAAATAGGTGGCTAACTCAGCTTCATCTTTATGCTTGAGATATTGCTGATTGTACCAGCGAGCTTTGTCAATGTCAAATTTGATACCTGCTTTATTGATTCGTTCTATGCTGAATGCCTCAATGAGTTCCTGCATAGAAAAAATTTCTTGGGTGGTTCCTGGATTCCAGCCTAACAAAGCCAAAAAATTAATAAAAGCATCTGGAAAATAACCTGCTTCTTTGTAACCGCTTGCATTATCTTCAGGCTTGAAAGGATCTTGCCAATTGAGAGGGAAAACAGGAAAGCCAAGTCTGTCACCGTCGCGTTTGCTAAGCTTGCCGTTTCCGTCTGGCTTGAGCAATAAAGGTAAGTGGGCAAATTGAGGCATTTGAGCCTCCCAGCCCAAATATTTATACAACAACACGTGCAAGGGAGCAGATGGCAACCACTCTTCGCCCCTAATCACATGTGTAATTTTCATCAAATAATCGTCCACAACATTGGCCAAGTGGTAAGTAGGCATGCCGTCAGACTTCAATAGCACTTTATCATCAAGCGTAGAAGTATGTACCACAACCCAGCCACGAACCAAGTCGTTGAGACGTACCTCATCTTTGCGAGGCATTTTTACACGAATAACATAAGGAGCACCACTAGCCAGACGTTCTTTGACTTCTTCCTCTGGCAGCGTGAGGGAGTTTTTCATTTGCATGCGCGTAACGGCATTGTATTGAGGCGAAGCTACTCGAGCAGCTTTGAGCCTTTCGCGCATCTCCTCTAGTTCTTGCTCGGTGTCGAAGGCATAATAAGCATTGCCCTCTTCAATCATGCGGTAGGCGTATTGCGCATACATGGCCTTGCGCTCAGACTGCCTGTAGGGAGCACAAGGGCCGCCCACAGCAGGGCTCTCGTCAGCTATAATACCACACCAAGCCAAAGCTTTTAGAATGTACTCTTCGGCACCAGGCACGAAACGGGTTTGATCCGTATCTTCAATTCGGATTAAAAACTGGCCATGATGCTTTTTGGCAAAGAGGTAGTTGAAAAGAGCCGTACGCACACCTCCAATGTGTAACGCACCAGTAGGGCTAGGCGCAAATCGAACTCTAACCGTTTTTTCCATGTATGTTGTTTATTTTTGTACCGCAAAAGTACAATTTTTTTGGCAAACTATAAAAAAAGAATGGGATTATCTCCACAAAGAGCCGTTTAAGGCTATCCATTTTCTAACATTTTGAAAAGTTCAGTCACGGTAATTTCTTTTTTGATGAGCCTGCGTAACGGCATGTCATAGATAGAAGGAAGCCTTAACATGAGGTTGAAATAGTCGCGTAAGGTGCTCACATCTAGGCCATTTTTTGCAGAGACCATGTGCACATAACGAAAGTTAATGTACCAAAAACCATCGTCTTGTGGAATAAGACTGAAATATCCAAAAGGCAATGCATTGTTGAGATAAGGCAACACCCGCGCAATAAGTGCTTCATCCTGAGGCATTAGACCAGAGGGAAGTTGCAAAAATAATTGAAGCAAAAGACCATCATCAGAAAGATGTGTTTCGGGAAAGAAAATAGCCGTAAGCGAATAAGGTTCAGGGTTTTCGTCAGCGTAGTAGTGGCTCATCAAAACAAAAAATGGCACTTCATCGCTTGGTTCAATAATTTTGACATCTTCTATATTAGCTTCTTCCAGCATTTTGGCTATAGCCAACATGGTGTGGCGTTGATGTGCCAAAAATGCTTCGGCTGTTATGGCATTGCGCATAGGGTGGTATGGGTGTTGTAATGAGGTTGCAAAGTTATGATTTTAATTATATCAGGCCAAATGTTGACATAAATCTGTATTCTAGTACTTTTTTGCGTTTTTCCGTGCCTCTGATCGGCGTTTCATCTCGCGTTGAATGAGCGCAAACTCCCTGCTGGTTTGACCAGCCATGGCTGTATTTTCGGCAGCTCGTCTAAAAAGATAAGGCATAACAGCTTTTATAGGCCCGTAAGGCACATATTTGGCCACATTATAGCCCTTTTTGGACAAACAATATGATAAATTATCGCTCATACCAAAAAGCTGAGCAAAGTAAATATGAGGGTGATTTCGCGAGATGTTCTGCTCATACATGAGGCGTGCCAAGAGGAGCGAGCTGGCTTCATTATGTGTCCCCGCGCAAATGGCTACATGCTCTATATTTTGGACGGATAATTTGACTGCTTCATCAAAGTCGTAATCTGAGGCTTGTTTGTTAGGCTGTATAGGGTCTGCATAGCCTTTTTCGCTGGCACGAGCACGCTCGCGTTCCATGTAGGCACCACGAACTAACTTAGCACCAAGTATATATTCGCGATTTTTAGCGTCTTGAATAGCTGCCTGGAACTTAGGCAAGCTATTTCTACAATACATTTGATAAGTGTTATAAACAATGCAATTATTTTTGTTATAACGGAACATCATCATGTCGGCTATCTGGTCAATGGCAGGCTGTATCCATGTTTCTTCCGCATCAATAAAAACTCTAACATTGGCCTCAAAAGAGGCTTTACAGATGTTATCAGCACGTTTTATGACACGTCCCCAAGCTTCGTTTTGTTCTGTAGTAAGTCCCTTTTGTGCACTAACCGCCTCTAGTAAATCAAAATTACCAATGCCTGTTACCTTGAATACACAAAAAGGAATGGTCTGGCTATTTTTAGCTCTGCTGACGGTTCTTAAAATTTCTTTTTCTGTTTCGTCAAAACCTTTTTCGCTTTTTTCACCCTCTACCGAATAATCCAAGATAGTTCCTACATTGAACTGGCTCAGCTTTTTGATAGTCTTCTCGCAATCCTCTACGTTTTCGCCGCCGCAAAAGTGTTCAAAAACAGTGTTTTTGACCATAGTTTTGACAGGAAAGTTAATCTTAAAGGCAAATTTGAGCAAAGATGTTCCTACTTCTACCAAGCTGCTGTTGTTCATGGTAGCAAAAAGCACATACATCTTGTTCAGTTCAGCATCTGAACGTGCCGAAAAGGTAGTAGCAAGGTCGTCAAAAGAGAGGTCAAAACTAGGCTGGGTGGTTTGCATGGTCTAGATATTCGCAGAAAAGCTTTTTAAAGAAAATATTCTGCTACAAAATTACACCAAAAACTAAAAAAGCACGATTGGAAGGGCTATAATTTTTTTACAGCTTACGCATGAAGCTTCACATCAGTGTTGGCAGCTTACTCGCCCTGTGATGCCATGTTTAGCCATTTATTGAAAGGCAGCATCAAGCGCGCACCCTCCAGTACGATATCTTTGAGCTTTTCTGGAGCTAAATCGTTGTCCGACAACGGGTGTGTAACTGTCCAGCTTTTAAGTTTGAGAAGCTCTGCTTGCGGATGAGTCTTATCATAGCCCCTTGGCATAGTACTAGATTTGATTTCTGAATCAAGTTCGCCATAGTATTTTTTAAACGCCTTGTCTTCTATAATTTTCAATAGGCTTTCTGAGTTATAGTCCACCTCTTCCCTTACTTTTTTGAGCATCGCCGATTCTGGCATGTAAAGCCCTCCTGCAAAAAACGATTTGGTAGGCTCTATGTGCAAATAATAACAGGGCAAAACACTTTTGCGGCCACCTTCTGCCCATACCGCGCCAAAGTGTGTTTTATAGGGGCTTTTGTCCTTGCTAAAGCGCACATCGCGATGCAAACGAAAAATGCAATCTTTAGGCGTTAGAGCAGCCAAACTCGGGTCTATGCGCACAAGTTCAGGCAGCAACTCTGCGACAAACTTTTCAAAAGATTTTTTTTCAGCTTCATAGCTTTTCTTATTGGCTTCCATCCATTCTCTGGTGTTGTTATGAGCCAAATCACTTAAAAAAGTCAAAAGAGATTTCATGTGGGACTTGTTTAGTTGAATATTGTTCTTAAATTAATTGCCACTAAGTGGAATAAAATATACGAAAAAACTAATCCTTACCTCACGGGTTAAGACTGTGATAACTAATTGGATTATTTCAATATCTGGCATCTATGAAGATGATACGGCGAATATACGGCGATGATACGGCAAATGTATAAGAATGATACGAATATATTTATATCATTTATTCAATAAAAAGTAACGAATCCTTGAAACAACACTCTCTCAAAAAAGCAAATTGTTAATTATCCAAAATTGAGAATAAAATCTAAAAGAAAGAAGTTCTTTGACATCTAAAAAAATCAAAAATTAGTAAAAAGCTCGATTTTTTACTAGTTTTGAGTAAAAAAAACTCGCAGTGTTAAATTTAAGCACTGCTTGAGAAAAGACCTGTTTCTGTTTCCAAACAAAAAAAATCTTCCTAACTTGCATTTGAAAGCAAAGGCTTTCGGACGTTCTTTGATTTGCGCTGGCAGAATTTTTCTGGTAGGTGTCACATAATCAAAGCAGTTTTCAAAGCTCTCTCTAAAGCAAAAAAGAAGCCAAAGAAGAAGCCTGAGCCACCCAAAAAAGTTGAAGCTGCTAAGGGGGTAGGTAGAATACAAGCAGGTTCATTAAAGGAGTTTAAATCACTTGTACAAAATTTATCAAAATATGGTTCAGAGATAAATCAAGCCGAGTTACAACAATTAGAAAAACTTGCAGAAAAGTTTGGAGGTAAATTAAGGTATGACTTAAATCCGGTTAAAGGCAAAGTGTTAAAACCTCATGTACAAGTGGAAGGTTTGGGTACAAGTGTTGAAGGACGAAAAATTTGGCTTGGTCAAGGAGTAAAATAATTTAGATATGGATAATTTATATATACAGTTGATATTTTCATTTTTTCGCCTAGTTGGTACTAAAAGCGAATTAAGGGTATTTAATGTTTCAATTCTTGATAAATTATCTACAAGTGCAAAGCTTAGTGGCTCTGTATTATGGGACGATGATTTAATTGATGATGTACCACAAGATTATATTTGGTATATACCTTCAGATAATCGTTTTTTATATGATACAGTTTTGCTAATAAATTTTATTATTGAACATAGATTGATAGATGGTGATAGAATAACTATAACCGAAGATGAGTTGAAAAAGAAAATAATAATTGAAAATAATTGGAATGAAAATAAATTTGTAAATGCATTAGAATATTTAATTAAATTGGACATTCGGATGGTGGATAATGGAGAAGAAACTGCTTCATTTTATGTGCATTTTTGAGTGGGTATGTAAGAAGCCGCTAAGGGGTATCTAACCTAACAAAATTTCAATTTTCGTGTTTTTTCGCCTTCCTTGGTGTCTTCACCCCATAAGGGCAAAGAAAAATTTTCTCTCATCTTTTCCAAACAAAAAAAATCTTCCTAACTTGCATTTGAAAGCAAAGGCTTTCGGACGTTCTTTGATTTGCGCTGGCAGAATTTTTCTGGGAGGTGTCACATAATCAAAGCAGTTTTCAAAGCTCTCTTTAAAGCAAAAAAGAAGCCAAAGAAGAAGCCTGAGCCACCCAAAAAAGTTGAAGCCGCTAAGGGGGTAAGGAACTCTAAAGGTGTTGCTTATCCTAAGGTTGTAGTGGAAGGTTTCGGAGAAGTGCCATTTCCAACAGGACAAATCTCAAAGGTGACCCCTAGCCCAGCTAGCCTAAGATCAGAATTTAATAAAATTAGAAATAGTGGAGAATTTAGAGCTTGTTGGGAGGCACAAGGAAGACCTTGGCCTACACCATCAACAGGCAGTCGGATTGATATACATCATATTCAACCATTAGGTTACGGCGGGACAAATGCATTTGAAAATCTAGTTCCGCTTGACTACAATACTCAACATAAACTTTTCAACAGTTGGTGGCTTGGCTATTAAAATTTAAAATAAATTACAGACAATGAAATATAAGAAAAAACTTGAAGAGTTATTTATAAAAAAATCTACCTTGAACATAGAAGGGCAAGAAACAATTTCATTCGGAAATGAAAAGGCAAATTCAAATGAAATTGAAGATGTAGGCAATGATTTTATTGCCCTTATTCCAAATGATTACATTGAGTTTTGGAAAAATTGGAATGGATGTACATTGTTTGATTTAAAACAACAAGCTGGCTTCAATTTTTTTAGTACAAAAGAAGTTGAAATTGAAACATATGGCTTTAAAGAAATTTACGGAATGGATTGGGATAAATCAATTATTTTGTTTTGTTCAGTAATTGGTTCTGGTGATTTTATCGGCTTCCAGAAAAAATCAGAGGGCTATACAATTTTAGATTGTTGCCACGAAGATTTACCGCAAAATTGGAAGGAGATTTCTCATTCGTTTGGTGACTTTATGAATCAATTAATAGACAATAGAGGTAAATGCTTTTGGTTAGATTAAAAGCAAAATATATTGATAAATAAAAAGGAGTAGCTTGGTAGGTAACCTAACAAAATTTTAATTTTCGTGTTTTTTCGCCTTCCTTGGCATCCTTCACCCACAAGGGCAAAGAAAATTTTTCTTTTATCTTTTTCCTAACAAAAAATCTTCCTAACTTGCATTTGAAAGCAAAGGCTTTCGGACGTTCTTTGATTTGCGCTGGCAGAATTTTTCTGGGAAGTGTCACATAATCAAAGCAGTTTTCAAAGCTCTCTTTAAAGCAAAAAAGAAGCCTAAGAAGAAGCCTAAGCCACCCAAAAAAGTCGAAGCCGCTGAGGGGGGAGTTAAGTTTACTCAAGGTGCAGCCGATGATTTAGTTGTTGGTTTGAAAAATACACACGGTGGTAATGTTACTGTAATGAAAGATGGAGTAGATATTTTTAGAGTTCATCAACCTGGAACTCATCGTAGCAGTGTGGCAACTATTACCAAAATTAGAGAGCATATGACCCCGAAAGGGCCAATGAGAATTGCAGATTCTAAATCATCACCTTTTGATCAAAGCACTTTTGATATGTTAAGGCAAGCAGCAAATAATCAGGGTGGTTATTCAGTTAGAACATTAGGAGGAAGATAATTATGGATGTAATTGTTTTAGGTTTTTTTAATAGTGAAGATGCTAAACTTGTTGAAGAAGTGGCAATTAAAAATGATTTATTGGTGGTTTGGAATTACCAGCAATATAACATTGATTCTGAAATTGGACTAAAGGATATGGAAAAATATTATAAATTATACAGAACAGGTATTTTGATAGACAAAAATCTGCCAGATGAAGAGCTATTTTCTTCATATTCATTGATATATGAAGTTAGTGATTATTTTATGGCTACCGAATGGAACAATGAAACACCAAGAAATCCAAAGCTGTATAATTTTTTTGATGCTTTAAATGAGAGTAATCTTAAAAAGTTAATTGTGACTTTTGCAGACGAGTGGGTTGAAAATACAACTGTAAAGATTGAAAGTATGAATTTCGGCTGTGTTAAGAGTAGATTAAACAGTGCCTATGTTTGGTGTTTTGGATATAGAAATCTTGCTAAAAACACTGAAAGCAGAGACGATTTTCACCCATTAGTTTTGGAGTTAGAAAGGAATTAGCATAACGAAAACGCCAGGCATTTAGCTTGGCGTTTTATATTACAGAGTACAATAAAACTCTTGGCGCAGACCCCAAAAAGAAAAATAAAAAATCTTTTTTCCAAACAAAAAATCTTCCTAACTTGCGTTTGAAAGCAAAGGCTTTCGGACGTTCTTTGATTTGCGCTGGCAGAATTTTTCTGGGAGGTGTACCTTTGTTGTTAAATTAAAGGACACCAAAAAGGGTAAAAACAGCTCAAAACTATTATTGATGCTGTAAAGGCCGCTAGGGGGGAAGACAATTTAGTCGATTTCCTAATGCGACTAAAAAGTTTGCAAAACACGCAGATGATTTTACATCAATAAGCGATGTAAATGTCTATTACAGAAGGGCCGTTTCTTTAGCGGATAGCAAAGTAGGTGGAAATATTTTAGGATTTACAAGTAAAGAAGGCTGGATGTTTAGGATGAATTCAAAAACTGGGGAGTTTTTGACTATTAATCCAACTGGAGAAATAACCACTTTTTATAGAAGATTAAATAGCCCTGCGGAATACTGGGCAGAACAAGTATCGAAATATGGAAAATAGGACAAACAAATACGGTAAGTACGGTTGCGCATGTTGCGGATATTATACTATTACTGAAATAAAAGAAACTTGCCCTGTTTGTTTCTGGGAAGAGGATTTTTATCAAGAAGAACAAATTGATGATAATGGTGGTCCAAATTTGGTTTCATTACGGCAATCAAGAGAAAATTTTTTAAAATTTGGAGCAATAGAAGAACGATTCATAAATGATGTAAGAAAACCGAATAACAATGAAATGAAGAAATAGATTTTGTTGTCGCTAAGACGACTACGAGCTCTCTTTACCGTCCTTGGCACTCTTCACCCAAGAAGAGCAAAGAAAAATTTTCTCTCATCCTTTTCCAAACAAAAAAAACTTCCTAACTTGCATTTGAAAGCAAAGGCTTTCGGACGTTCTTTGATTTGCGCTGGCAGAATTCTTCTGGGAGGTGTACCTTTGTTGTTAAAGGACACCAAAAAGGGTAAAAACAGCTCAAAACTATTATTGATGCTGTAAAGGCCGCCGAAAAAAGCATGCCAGCGGGGATAGCTAATGAGGTAGCGGAAGAAGTTGTAGCTAAGGGGGGATTCAATGCTACATCTTTTGCAGATGAGATAGTTACACTTAATAAGGCAACCGATGGCGGTGGAATTTTATTAAATGGGACACCATCCTCTGCAATAAATTCAGCAATGTATTATGAAACTGCTGCTGAACAAGGAGCATCTATATTTAGATCTATATCCGGAGGGCATATGTTTATGAATGGGAATAAAAGAACTGCTGTTGCAGCATTTCAATCTTTTGCTAATCAACACGGCTTAAAAACGGTTAGCCAGCAACAAATGATGAATGTAGCAACACAAGTAGCCACAGGAAAAGTTACGGATGTATCACAGATTTCAAAAATGTTAATCAAATAATAAATGAAATTAATAAAAGAAATAATAGAAAATCAAAATCCTACGATAGAAGATTTAATTAACTGCTTTGAAAAAATAAAACAAAATGGAGAAGTAGCTGTAATTAAATTTGATGGTGAAAGAGAAAGTGATGAATACACAGTATTTGTTTCTTTTCCAAAAGGCGAAAGAGAAATGATACGAGCGGATGAAAGTGATTTAAAAGTTGCGTTATTAAAAGTATTGACTATGTATGTAATAGAGAGCCGCTAAGGGGGTAATAGAATTAAAGCAGGCTCTATAAGGGCCGTATTATTTTTTTGATAATCAGCAATTTGTTTTAGGGGCTATCCTGTTTTGTAGTAATTTTAGAAAAAGATTTGGCCAAAAGCCTGTATTTTTTTGTTATTTTAAAAATATAGTAGCATTTTTAAAAACGAATTTTAGTACTTCCTGTGTTTATCCACTCTTGTTTTATAAAAAAAATTATGCTGGCAGATTCGTTTAAAACAAACGCCCAACCCCACAAACGCCTTATTCGCCGTGTAGCAGTGCTTGGTTCGGGAGTCATGGGCAGCCGAATAGCTTGTCATTTTGCCAATATAGGCTGTGAAGTGGACTTGTTAGACATTGTGCCCACTGCCTTGAGTGCAGAAGAAACCAGTGCTGGCCTCACTTTGCAAGATCCTCGCGTGCGTAACCGCATAGCGCAAACAGCTTTAGCCAATACCCTCAAAGCCAATCCTGCACCTCTCTACGACCGTAAACATGCCGACCGAATTAGAATAGGCAATTTACAAGACCACTTAAAACGTGTAGAAAAAGCAGACTGGATTATTGAAGCCATCATTGAAAGAGCAGATCTCAAGCAAGCCCTTTATGAAGAAGTAGAAAAGCACAGAACACCTGGTACGCTTATCAGTACCAACACCTCAGGCATTCCTATTCATATTCTCATAAAAGGGCGATCTGAGGATTTTAAAGAGCATTTTTGTGGTACGCACTTCTTCAATCCGCCGCGTTATTTGCGCCTTCTCGAGATTATACCTGGCGTGAATACCAAGCCTGAGGTGATAGATTTTCTAATGCACTATGGTAGTTTATACTTGGGCAAAGAAACGGTTCTTTGTAAGGATACACCAGCTTTTATTGCCAATCGTGTAGGTATTTTTGGCATTATGAGCACACTGGCTGCTGTAGAAAAGTTTGGCTTTACAGTCAGCGAAGCCGATGCACTCACAGGCACAATCATAGGACGCGCCAAATCTGCCACATTCAGAACCCTTGATGTGGTGGGGCTAGATACCCTAGTAAAAGTGGCTACGGGGCTTTATGAAGGTTTGCCGCAAGACGAAGCCAGAGAGTCCTTCAAAATCCCGCCTACATTACAAAAACTATTGAATAACAATTGGTTGGGTGATAAAACTAAGCAGGGTTATTTCAAAAAGACCAAAGATACCACAGGCAAAAAAGAAATACTAGAGCTTAATTTACAAGACTTTACATACCACCAAACTCAAAAAACCGATCTGCCCATACTAAAAAAAGCTAAAGAAATAGACAACCTTCAAGAACGCATTCGCTTACTAGCTAGCGATAAAAGCAAAATAGGAGAGTTTTATAGACAAATATTTTTTGAGCTTTTTCAGTACGTCAGTTGCAGAATACCCGAAATTTCAGACGAAATTTACAGAATTGACCAAGCTGTTTGTGCTGGCTTTGGCTGGGACATTGGCCCTTTTGCTATTTGGGACGCGCTAGGTGTGGCACAAACCCTTGAAGCTATGCAAACCGCAGGGCTAAAACCAGCAAACTGGGTGCAAGAAATGCTCAATAAGCAAAAAACGAGCTTTTATACCATTCAAAATGGTAAAACGCAATATTATGATATCCCAACACAGCAATACAAAACACTTGCTGCCAGCGAAGGCTTTATCATTCTGGATAATATCCGAAAGACCAATAAAATTTGGGGCAATGAAGGCTGTTCTTTGTTTGATTTGGGAGAGGGCATAGTAGGCTTAGAGTTTCACTCTAAGATGAACACCATTGGCGCGGAAGTGCTTGGTGGCATACAGACCGCTATTTCTATGGCTGAAAAAAGCTTTTTGGGTTTAGTCATAGGCAATGACAGTCCCAATTTTTCAGCTGGCGCAAATCTGGGTGTGCTCTATATGTATGGTTGTGAGCAAGAATACGATGAAATAGACCTCATGGTGAGACAGTTTCAGCAAACGATGATGGCGGTACGTTACTCGGGTATTCCTGTGGTGGCTGCCACGGCGGGCTTGGTTTTAGGTGGTGGTTGTGAGCTTTGTCTACACGCCGACGCGGTAGTCTCTAATCCAGAATCTTATGTGGGTTTAGTAGAATTTGGAGCTGGTGTGATTCCTGCTGGCGGCGGTAGCAAAGAAATGGTTTTGCGAACTGCCAGCACTTATGTGCAGGATGATCCCGAAATCAATAAATTGCAACAAGCCTATATGAATATCGCTACAGCCAGAGTGTCTACTTCTGCTGCCGAAGCCTTGAACATGAACTATTTCCGCACTTCAGATGTTGTCGTTATGGATCGTTCACGTTTGCTTTTGGCTGCCAAACAAAAGGCTCTTGAGTTGGCGCAGCGCGGCTACACACAGCCGATAAAGCGCACTGATATACGTGTACAAGGACGTTCAGCTATGGCTACTTTCCGTGCGGGTGCGGTAGGTATGCAATATGGCCATTACATTAGCGAACATGATCTTAAAATTGCAGACAAATTGGCTTGGGTGATGAGTGGCGGTAATCTATCAGGGCCTGCACTGGTGAGCGAAGATTATCTGCTAGACCTAGAGCGCGAAGCATTTGTGAGTTTGACAGGCGAAAAGAAAACCCTAGAGCGCATTCAAAGTATTCTTTTCAAAGGGAAACCACTCCGCAACTAAATGCTTGATTGAATTTAATCATTTTCTATAAAACGCCTTTGTTGCTTTGCGTTGAAGCCCACAAAAGTATCTTTTGATGCTCCAAAGATACTTTTATGGGCTTTTGACCAACAACTGTTGTTTTGTTTTCGTATAAAAGCCGTATTTTAACGTTTCATTCTTTGTTTTTATAACCTTCAAACTCGTATGCAAACCCTTAGGCCCAATCCTGTTCTTTTTGACACCCAACTTGCAATGGTGGAAAGAAAAGGGCTAACGCTATTTGTTACATACCGTTTGAACCATTCTATTCCGCTTGCCACGCTAGATAAACTGCGCCAAGAATACGAGGCTGACGAGTCGGCTATTGTGCTCCGCTATACAGACCAAGACCAAAAGAAAGAAGAGCTTTATAAGGCTCAAAAGCGGTATTTTGGAAAGTTTGATGCCTATTTAGATCAACAAAAAGAGCCTAAGTATAAGCTCACAGAGGCCAAAATGTGCGATTTTCTGATGGAAGGGATTCATAAAATGGCTGATAGTTATTTTGACCTATGGGCCTTTGTGGTGATGCCCAATCACGTACATTTGCTGATGAGCATAGCCCATGCAGAAGTGCCTTTTTTTGATATTTTACAGCAGCACAAACGCCTAACAACTTTGTTTGCCCAAAGGCTTTATCAGGAAAAATTCAAGCTGTGGGCACATGAAAGTTATGACCATTTGGTCAGAGACCAAGGGGAGTTTGAGCGTATAGTACGCTACATGATGAATAATCCCATCAAAGCGGGCTGGGTAAATAACTGGCAGGAGTGGCCATACCGCTACTGCAATAGCCGTTTGCTTTTGCGCCAACAAGAAGATTAACGAGCCTTGCCCCTCCTTATCTGCAATTTATGACTCAAAAAATATTGTATTGGGTGGCCTTTGTATTGCTTTCAATGTTTAACTACCTTTGCCTCTGTTGAGTTTATAGTTGTTCAATTTTAATCACATCTCTGTATTATGTTCACATACAAATCATTAGGAGCTGCGCTTTTACTCTGTGCCGCCGTATTGCCTTTGGCCGCGCAAAACACCAAAGACAAGGGTGTTTTCATGGAAAATAAAGGAGGTTACTACCAAAACACGATTCTGCGCGACATCAACGCTTACGACGAAAGCCAAGCTCTCCCCGAAGCACCACCCAAACGCTTCAAGGTGGATTTAAGCCAAGCCCAGCTACCCACCGAACCCGATAAATACAAACAGGTATGGCACCATAAGCCCACTTCACAGGGAAGAACTGGCTCTTGCTGGTGTTTTTCTACCACATCTTTTTTTGAGAGTGAGGTCAAACGATTAAGCGGCAAAGAGGTACGTCTTTCAGAAATGTTTGTTGTTTATTATGAGTACGTGGAGCGTGCCGAGTATTTTGTTCAAACCAGAGGTAAAATGCATTTAGGCGAAGGCAGCGAAACGAACGCCGTGTATAAACTCTACAAAAAGTATGGTGTTGTGCCACATGAAGCCTACACGGGACTCAAAAACAATCAAAAGTTTCACAACCATGAGGATATGTTTGCAGAAATTGAGCGTTATTTAGCTTCAGTCAAAGAGCGCAATGCTTGGAATAAAACTGAGGTGGTGAGTACGGTTAAGTCTATTCTCAACTTCTACATGGGCGAGCCGCCAACAACTGTGCGCGTCAATGGCAAGGATATGAGTCCTAAAACCTACATGGAACAGGAATTGAAACTCAAACCAGACGATTATGTGGATTTGATGTCGCTTATGGAGGTACCTTATTACAAACAAGGTGAATACAAAGTACCTGACAACTGGTGGCGTGATGCGACGTATTACAATGTGCCTTTGGACGGTTTTATGACGGCTGTTAAAAACGCCATTATGGCAGGTTATAGCATTTCAATAGGTGGCGACACTTCAGAGTCAGGTTTTGAAACTGGTAAGCAAGTAGCCATAGTACCTTCTTATGATATTCCTTCGGAATACATAGACGAACACGCTCGCCAGTTCCGCTTTTTGAACGGCACTACCACCGACGACCATGCCATGCACCTTGTGGGCTATCAAGAGTTTAATGGCAAAACTTGGTATCTGGTTAAAGACTCCGGAGCAGGCTCACGCAATTGCGGCGAAACTTGCAAGCAGTTCGGCTACTACTTCATACACGAAGACTATGTAAAGCTTAAAATGATGACCTTTACCGTGCACCGCGACGCTGTAAAAGACTTACTCAAGAGCTTTACTGCCAAACCTTAAACCTAAAAACTCTGATTAAACCAGCCACAAAAGAAGAAAAAAAAGTACCAGATTTTTTTTTCTTTGAAATATTTAGCTACCTTTGCACTCGTATTTCAAACGAGGCGAGATAGCTCAGCTGGTTAGAGCGCAGCACTCATAATGCTGAGGTCCGGGGTTCGAGTCCCCGTCTCGCTACATGTATCAAAAAGACCTTGTCAATAGAAATTGACAAGGTCTTTTTTTTAGGATATGTTTTTAGAATATTATGACAGAGGCGCAATAATGCTTTATGAAATTTTGCTGGTATAAAAAAAGAAGTCATAAGAATTCTCTGAGTTAATCATCCAAAACTGGCAGCTAGCTACGTAAAATAGCAGTAATTTCGCTAATTATGGCTAAACTGAAACAGACTTTTACCGTCTTTAGGAATAAAAAGTTAGGCTCTTCACAATGTTTTGTTAAATACGCTTTTGGGCATAAGACTTGCGGAATGAAAGACTGAACACATCAGTTGTTGTATTTTATTAAAATTTCTATTTAAATTTACCAAAAAAACATTGCAATCATGCGTATTGTCACTCTTTGCTTACTCTTTTGTGTTTTTTTTGTAGGTCTTGCAACGGCACAAAACAAAACCAATAAAAAAATGCCTAAAATTTATCTTGAGCTGGCCAAAGCCAAGTTTCCTGAAGGCGGTCACGAATCTTTAGCTAGCCCCAAAGGGCAGTACATCGTATGTCAAAAAATCCATGGGGGTACTGTAGAACGCCCAGAAACTACCGTGCATTATTTTGTATACGACGGTAAAAGCAAAAAGAAGATTTATGAAAGTACCATTGCCAACGGATCTTTAAAGTGGATTTCAGACACAGAAATTGAAATTCAAAATATACCTGGTAACCCTCGCGCTTTTACCACTGGCGATGACTATGCTTATATTTACAATGCCAAGACACAAAAGCTGACGAAAAAAGTGCCTCTTAAAGACTAAACTTACTTACGTCCAAAATCTGCTGGGATTTCACCCCAAATTTCGGTCTGCCACTTAAGCAGAAGATTGTCATAAGTATTGTTTTCTAACCATTTGATAGCTTTGTCCAAGTGCACAAAAAGCTCTTCTGTCTTGCTATTGCGCTCTAAATTGGTCTTGATGCGCTTATTTCTGACCCAAGCCAAAGCCGTAATAGAGTCTGTATAAATAGGATAGTGGAGCTTTTGCTGTTTACAGAGAGCTAGTGCATGTACTAAGGCCAAAAATTCACCCATATTCACTGTGCCGAGTGGATAAAGCCTGCTATGAAAAATAACCGTTTTGTTTTCTGTCCATACACCTTTGTACTCCAGAGGGCCAGGATTACCAGAGCAGGCCGCATCTACGGCTATGCTTTGAGTAATAATCTTGTGATGTGCGTTGTTTTTTGATTTGAGGTTTTGTGAAGAAAAAGCCGTTTTAATGCCTGCCCTATAGGCTTCATGTGCTTCTTCTTCCGAGCTAAAAGATTTATAAACAGCCCCTACAAAGCCTTTTATTTGTTTCTGGCAATCTTCCCAGTTGCTAAAAACCCCTGTTTCTGCACCCTTCCAAACAACATAGAACTTACTTTTTGAGCTCATAAAAATTCCTCAAAACCATAGTCTTTGGCCAAAATCTGATACAGCTTCTGCATGCCCATGGTGGCCTTTTCTGCAAAAAATATTTTGTTTTGTACGCCCTGAACCTCGGGGGTATTAGGGTCAATGATGTATTTGGACACCTTAGGGCGCACACAATGAATGAGGTTAGCTGCTGGGTAAACAGCTAGAGATGTCCCCACAACCACAAAGATATCAGCTGTACTGGCGATTTCTGCGGCTTCTTCCATAAGCGGCACTGACTCGCCAAACCAAACAATATGGGGGCGGAGCTGTGAACCCAAGGGACAGACATCGCCTAGTTCTATGGTGTAATTGGGTGGAGGAACGTCAAACACTAAGTTTTCGTTCTTTGTGCTGCGCGACTTTTTAAGTTCACCATGTATGTGCAAAACTTTTGTACTGCCCCCACGCTCATGCAGGTCGTCCACGTTTTGCGTAATGATGTGCACATCAAAGAAGTTTTCAAGTTTCGCTAAAAGTTGATGTGCCAAATTAGGCTCAGCTTTGAGTGCATTTTTTCGTCTTTGATTATAAAAATCTAAGACCAATGCTGGATTTTTATACCAACCACTCGGCGAGGCCACATCTTCTATGCGGTGGTTCTCCCAGAGGCCATCTGAAGCGCGGAAAGTAGGAATACCGCTCTCAGCACTGATACCCGCACCCGAAAGCACAACCAATTTGAGTTTTCTATTCATGAAAAAATTTTATGCAGATGGTAAAATAGATGTAAAGTCGTATTCTTGATAAAGCTGCCCCACTGAAGCCTCAAAATCTTCCTCGTCCCACTGCTCTATGCTTATCAAATAAATACCGCTTTCGTCATAATAGTCCCAAGACATGAATTCAATGGACTCTTCTCGCGAGGTGGTGGCCACATTGCGAAAAAAGCCTGGGCTTTCACGCTCGCGATAATAAATTTTTCCTTGAAAATCGATACGCGCAGGCGGTTTGCCTTCAGCTAGAATGATGCGGCCAATATTTGTGCCCACTTCCGAAAGCTTGAGCGAAGACGTACAAACCACTTCAAGCCCCTGTGGAGTGTTGGAAAGTGTAAGGTACTTGATGTCGGTATCAGCCTGTATCTTAAGACCTTTAGAGAACATGTAGTCGCCCCAATCGTATTCGTACTCTTCTAAAACCTCCCATGTCTTGAAATCAAAATCAAACACAAAGCCTGCGTGCAAATCTTTAAGTTTGATATTGAGCGGGTCATAATCTAGCGGCTTTTTTTCGGCATCGCTATCTTTTTTCTTTTTAAAAAAACCAAAAGCCATGTGTGTGAGGTGGATTAGAGATACATAATTGCAAAGCAAATTTATAAATAAAAATAACAATTTCAAACCAAGCTTACCGTTTTTGACAAAGTTGCATTTTTAGTGACATTCAAATTGCAAAAATATCGGACTTTTAGGAGCTACTGGCGGCAGACAAGAGAAAATAAGTGACACTATAACATTGGTAATAAATCAAATACGATACGCTTTCGATTGATTTTGAGTTGATAAAAAAAAGCACGAAATTTGTATGTAAGTTGTCATACTTTTTTTGATTCTGCCCTAATAACAGTTTTATATTCAAACTAAAACTTTCATGATTACATTTTTAAAAAAAATACAATTGCTTCGCTTTTTTGATTTGCAGAATGCCTCTTCTAGGGTATTCACGTGGTTTTTGGCGGCTTTCCTTTGTTTCGGAATCAGCCAAAGTGTCTTTTCAGAAGACGATAGCAAGAAGATAAAGATGGTAGAGCTATGTGAAAAGCTTGTATCTCAGTGCAAAAACGAAGACATAGAAGGTGCGCAGGCCACTTTGGCAGAAGCTGAGCTTCTGAAAACGTCACCTGAAGTGATTTGCTACATGAAAGGCATGATTGCTGAAACCCAAAAAAATGTCAATGAAGCCCAAATGCAATTTACCAAGGCGGTAGAAATCAAGTTAGATTATAGCAGCGCACACCTCAAATTAGCCTCTATGTTTCGTCGCCAGGGCGACTTGGAAACCGCAGCTCTACATTTTGACAAAGCTTTCCATGGCCATGCCTCTTCAGAGGAAAAGGTAAAAGCCAAACTTGGAACGCTCTTGATTTTAGAACAACAGCAAATGCTCAGCAAAGAGACCCTCAAGCACTTTAAAGAATTACAACATGCTGTGCCACACAGCAAATATCCATATAAAATTTATCTTTTGGAAGCACGTGTGGCTTTTGAGGCTGCCGAGTATACAACTGCTCAAAAAGCTGCCTCTAATGCCGCTACAGCTGCCGATGCCAAAAATCTTGACGAGGTTTATTATTTACACGTTGCAGCCAGCCACGCGCTCAAAGACTACGAAAGCATGGGCAAATACATAGACCAAATCAAAAGTAGTGCTTGCCGCGATAAATTGAAATCTATGGACTACGAGCATTATTACAATTTGGGCTTTGCTTATTACCACGCTTATGAATTAGAAAAAAGCCAACATTGTATAGATATCGCACTCAAGATAAAGCCTACTTATTTAAATGCTGTGCAGTATCAAAACTTATTAGAGAAAAAGGCTGCTGATAAAAGCCGTGACATTTCGCATGCCAACCACAAGCTTATAGAGGCAAAACATGCACAACATAGCTCAAGTTACTACGCAGACTTGGCGCGTCTCTATCTGCATGAGAAAAAGTACACCAAAGCCATACATTGCGCAGACTCCTGTTTGAGGCTAGACGCACAAAACGGTGAAGTGGTGTTTTTGAAGGCAATTGCCCAATACAAGCATCACCACGCACAAGATGCCGTCAAAACACTCAACCAGTTGTTAAACTCGCCCTATACGCGTGAAGAAGAAAATCGCGACAAGGTGCTCTTTACCCAAGCTCTTTTTTACAAAAGCTTACATCAGTCGGATAAAGCCCGTCAGAATCTGGAGACTATCGTAAGCAGCATTTATCAAACAGCGGCCAAACATGAGGAAACTCTACTAAAATAGCCTGCGCTAAAGGCGTAAAAGAAACGCATATTTAAGCTGTTTGGGGTGTTGAACATCTTCACAGGTTGGAGTCAATTTGCTTGCCTACTTGTAGGATATAGCTTAAATTTGCCACACCCAAATTTTTTGTAAAACCCAATATCAAGAGAATTGAACGCTATGAACTTGCTCATAAAGAATGCGTCTGTTATCAACGAAGGCCAAATCAAAAACTTAGATGTTTTGATTAAAAATGGACTAATCGAAAAAATAGCTCCCGTTATAGACAACCTACCCTTTAACGCCCTTGAAATAAAAGCAGAAGGCTTATTCATGATGCCTGGTGTGATTGACGATCAAGTCCATTTCAGAGAACCTGGTCTCACACACAAAGCTTGTATTGCTACAGAAGCGCGAGCGGCAGTGGTAGGTGGAACCACCTCTTTTATGGAAATGCCCAATACCGTACCCAATACCTTGACCCAAAAACTTTTGCAAGAAAAGTATGACCGTGCTCAACAAACGTCTCTAGCTAACTACTCTTTTTTTATGGGCGTTTCTAATGACAATATAGAGGAGGTATTACGAACTGATAAAAAAACAGTATGTGGCCTGAAGATATTTATGGGATCTTCTACAGGTAATATGTTGGTGGATAATGAGAAAGTATTAACGCATATTTTTAGCGAAGCAGACCTGCTTATTGCCACACATTGTGAGCAGGAGGCACGCGTGAGAGCGCGTTTTGCAGAATTTGAGGCTACCTATGGCGCAGAGATTCCTGTCTGGGCACACCCACTCATCCGTGACGAAGAGGCTTGCTTGATGTCTTCACGCTTTGCCGCTGAGCTTGCTCGCAAACACAATACGCGTTTACACATCTTGCATATTAGTACTTTGGACGAACTGGCTCTTTTCAGTAATGCGCTGCCTCTCAAAGACAAACGAATAACAGCTGAGGTATGCGTACATCATCTATGGTTTTCGGCAGATGACTATGCGCGTTTAGGTTCTCAAATCAAGTGCAATCCAGCAGTGAAAGCATCTAAGCATAAAGAAGAACTCTTTAAAGCTCTTTTAGACAACCGTTTGGATATTATTGCTACCGATCATGCACCTCATACTTGGGCGGAGAAGCAAAACAAAGCTTATAAAGACGTACCGTCAGGTGTCCCCTTGGTTCAGCACAGCCTTTATGCCATGCTGGACTTTTACAAGCAAGGGAAAATTAGCTTAGAAAAAATTGCTGAAAAAATGTGCCATGCTGTAGCAGATTGTTTTCAGATAGAAAAAAGAGGTTACATTCGCGAGGGCTATTTTGCTGATTTAGTGCTTTTTGATATCAAAAAAAACCATACCGTAAGTAAGGAAAACTTGCATTATCATTGCGCTTGGTCGCCTTTCGAGGGTCATACTTTTGGTTCAGAAATTACACATACGATTGTCTCTGGACATCTGGCCTATGCCAACGGTGTCCTCAACGAAAATCAGAAAGGACAAAGACTGACTTTTAGCAGATAGTAAAATTACAAATAAATAGAATGTTTGCATTTTATAAAGGAAAAGTAACACTTGGTACAATTTGGATTGTGAGATTCAGCCTATCAAGCTATATTTGCGTTAAACTATTCAGAAACTTAGTTTTACTCTAAAATCTCTTATCATATGAAATACCTACTTTCTTGCTTTATCCTTTTGAGTTTTGCTTTTTCTACTACCTCCTTTGTTTCAATAACCTCACATCCTCTCAGCTTTTGGCAAGATGGTTCGGATTTGGACTTTCCGGGCAAATACCCTCACACTGCTACTCGTCTTATCAAAGCCTCTGAAATTCAGAGCATGAGCAAAGATGAGTTGCGCATCATGCGTAATGAAATTTATGCTCGTCATGGTATGATTTTTAAAACCCCTTTGATGAAGAGTTATTTCAATACAGTGCGTGGCTACAACCCTCGCTATGACGATGTGTCAAAAATGCTTTCAAAAATAGAAAATCAAAACATTGCCACGATTAAATCAGTGGAAGACAAAAAGAAATAACATCACGATTTACTACTAAATGCCCCACCAATAGCAAAGCTTTGAGGTTTTATAAACCTTCAAAGCTTTTTGCTTTTGAGCGTATCAAATTCAGAATCATACCAAAGAACTAATTTGCAAATGAGCGTCAATCCGAAAAGTTAGAAATAAAGGAGTCTCTTACAGGCATCAAAGCCAAATAGCTTATTCATAAGAGGGCTTTGTCAAGAATAATATGAGGTTTTTATAGCTCTTTTTAAAGAGAAACTGGTTAAAAAAAACACTTTTGTATTTTTTTTAGTTTAATGTACGCTAATAAATTATGAAAGCTAAGTTTTGACACAATATTTGCTTAAGTTTGTTGCGAAGACTGTCTTATTTTTTATTATAATTTTTTGTTTGGCGCATCTTATCGTTAATTTATTGCACTTAACTCTTTATCAATAAATATTTTGTACCAAGATAATGCTTTTTAAGACCATTCTTGAGGTTCTTTATTCTATTGGCTTAAAGCCTAATTTACCCACACATCTTGTCAAATGCGTTAGAATCTCTAATAAAATTGCGCTTTTGATGGTATCGTTAGTGTTGTTACTTTCTCCTATTTATGCTTTTAACGAGATAGCATATTTTGGGGTTTTACCAGCACTTGTATTAGGCTTGTCTGTTTTATTGCTAAACGGCCTAGGACTTCATACCATTTCTCGGCCGCTGCTTTCTGTTTCTCTAACGCTTACTTTAGTTTTTTTCTGTACTTTGCTTCTTCCAGGAGGTTCGCGTATGCCCGTAGGTACACCAGTGCTAGCCATTTCCTTGGGCCTACTTTCCACTATTATTTTTGACGTTCGTGAAAAATTTTGGATATTTTCCGCTTACATAGTTAACACGCTTTTATTGATTTTTCTAACCACATTCTTTGGCCTTATAGAAATTAATGCAGATGGTGCATTCGTATACCAACCTTGGTTTGGATATGTGCTAGTATGCAGCGGCTCTAGTATTGCATTCTTTATTCTTTTTATGGTGCAGATAGGTAATGAAAGTAGTCTTTCAACGCTTCAGAAGTATAATAAAGAGATTTTAGAATGGAATCAAAGTTTAGAAAACCGTGTGTATGAACGTACCAAAGAACTTCTAGCCTCAGAAGAGGAGCTACGACAAAATTTAGAAGAAATTCAGTCAATTCAAGAGGCCATGGAGGGTCAGTCGCAAAAAATACACTCTCAAAACGAAAGCCTGCTAGCCTCGGAAGAAGAACTCAAACAGAATTTGGAAGAACTAAAAAGTACTCAAGAACACATTGAAAAGCAGAATCAGATACTTTTAAAACTTCAACAGGAAGAACAAGAAGCTAACGAAGTCTTTCGTGTGATGTTTGAAGAATCTTCCAATGCTCATCTGTTGTTTGATAAAGACAGAGGTATCTTTGATTGCAACAGTGCAGCTGTCAAGCTACTTGGCTACACACATAAAAGTCAGTGTCTGGGTTTACGTCCACCGCAGCTTTCACCAGAATACCAACCCAACGGAATCAGGTCGTCAGAAGCCATTAAAGAACACGCTGCACAGCTGCAAGAAGGGCGTTTTGTGCGTTTCGAGTGGGTACACTTGCGCGCTGACGGCTCTGAGTTTTGGGTAGACGTGTCTCTTACACCGCTTGTTATAAAGAATATGCCAACAATTTTGGCAGTTTGGAATGACCTCTCTTATATCAAGGAGAAAGAAATTGCTTTAGAGAAGTCCAATAAAGAACTTTCAGAGACTCTAAAAAACCTGCAAGAAACTCAAAATCAACTAATTATGTCAGATAAAATGGCCACACTTGGGCAGCTTGTGGCCAATATTGCGCATGAAATCAATACGCCTTTGGGAGCTATTCGCTCATCAAGTAATAACATTAGTAGTGCCTCAAATAAAGTTATTAAGACTCTTCCTAAGTTTTTTCAGCAGCTAAGCGAGCAAGAGATGATGGTTTTTGAAGATATGCTTGTGCTGACTTCAGATAAAAACGAAAGACTATCCACACGTGAGCTCAGAACACTGCGCTATGAACTCATAGACCAACTTGAAGCTCTTAAAGTGGTAGAAGCGGAACAAAAAGCAGAGATTCTGCTAAGCTTGGGGTTAGAAGAGCATATCAACCAATTTACAGAGTTATTATGTGCTCCTCATGCGCTCAGCTTCCTGAAAAATATGCAACAAATGAGCTTGCTTATCAGCGCGAATAAAAACGTCCTTCTAGCCACTGACAAAGCTGCCAAAATAGTGTTTGCGCTTAAAAACTTTTCTCGCCAAGATCATACAGGGTTCAAGCAGCCTATCCGTCTGAATGCAAGTCTTGAAACCACCCTTTCGCTTTACCACCACCAAATCAAGCAGCACGTGGAGGTAGTTCGGGAGTTTTCGGAAATTCCAGAGTTTGACGGCTACCCAGATGAGCTAGTACAGGTGTGGACAAACCTTGTACACAATGCTTTACAGGCTATAAGCGGTAAAGGTAAAATTACTATCAATACAAGCCTTCGAAACAATTTGGCTTGTGTTTCCATACAAGATACAGGAGTTGGTATTCCAAAAGCTATTCAACCAAAAATATTTGATCCTTTTTTCACAACCAAAAAAGCAGGTGAAGGCAGTGGGTTAGGTCTTGATATTGTCCGTAAAATCGTAGAAAAGCACGAAGGCAGAATTTATTTTGAATCTACCGAAAATGTAGGAACTACTTTTTTTGTAGAAATTCCTATTCTGTCCGCAAAGGAAACCCAGACTGACACTGTAGAAAAAATTATAGATTAAACTTTGAGTACTTTGCTCGGAGCTTCCAAGTTAAACAAATCATTCAAAACATCTACCAAAGTTTCTGCCTCACCGCGCTTACAAGCCGCTTTAAGCTGTAGGACTGGCAATTTGATGATTTTTTGCATCATGCTCTTTGTTACAGCGTCTAGCCTCTTGGCCTCATCGTCATCTATTTTCTTGTTTAACTTATTGATTTCTTCCAGGCGAATTTGTTCAAGTGTGTTTTTTAACTTTTGTATTGCTGGCGAAAAAAGCATCTCATGACTCCATTCCGCAAACCCTTCCATTGACTCCTCTATGATTTGCCTAACGTGCGGTATAGCAGCTTTTCGCTTCTCGAGTGCCTCATTGGCTTTGCTTTGCAAGTCGTCAATATTGTACAAGACAATTCCATGCAGCTCCTCTAAACTAGCTTCAACGCTTCTTGGCACAGAAAGATCAATAAAATGCTTAAAAGTTAAGCTTTTAACACCCTGAAACAACTGTTTTGTAATAAGCGGCGTTGGCATAGTTACTGAACTGACTATGATGTCGGCCTTCAGAATTTCACTTTCAACATCCTCAAATCTTACCACTTCGTAGCCACATTCTTGTGCTATGGCATGAGATTTTTCTAAAGTTCTATTGGTTATTCTAACTTGTTCGTAATTATATGGCTTCAGGTTGCGAGCTACGTCTTTACCTATCTCTCCTAGTCCTACAATCAAAATACTGGGCTTCATAAAACCAGCTGCCAGCTCTTCTATCAACTCGGCTGTAGCGTAAGAAACCGATGCTGCACCATCGCGGAAGGCCGTCTCTTGTACACTGCGTTTGTTAGTGTGAAACACAGTATGCATGAGGCGGTGTAAAAATGGACCGCTCACATCAGAGTCCACCGACCAGCGGTAAGATGTTTTTACTTGATTTGAAATTTGAATATCACCTACTACCAAAGAATCTAGCCCCATAGACACCTCAAAAAGATGTTCTACCGCCTCAAAATGATCAGTGATATCTACAAACTTGTCCCGAAGCTCTGCTTGAGGTTTTATATGCTTTGTTGCACAGAGAGCTTCAAAAAGTAACCCCGACTTGGACTCGTTGGCACAATAGTATATCTCTGTTCTGTTGCAGGTGGAAAGCACTAGCATATCCTGCAAGGACAGAGCTGATTTACCATAATTCAAAAGTTCTTTGGCTTGGGTTTCACTCAAGGCTACAGCTTCTCGCACTAACAAAGACGCTGTTTTATGTGTAAGTATTAGTGCTTTAAAGTTCAGATCCATTTCTTATATCACTCATTTGCCACAAAGTTACAACGGAAAAGTAAAAAATCTTCTACGGAAATACAATTTAGAGTGATTCTAAACAAGCAAAAACAAGCCCTGATTCAATCTAGGTGAGCAGTCAAAGGACTTCATTGGACATAATACTAAAAGTTGAATCACAAAGTTTTGTGTTAGTACAACAGAAATTCATTATTCGTTCAAAAACAAAATATTGCGTTTAAGCCCCTCAAATTTGGTACGTTTAACAGGCGAAGAGGCAAATACTTTTTCGAAGGTCTCTTCAGTCATCTCTATCCAATCTTGCTTCTTCATGCCCGCCAACCACTCATTGGGCATAAAGGCTGGCTCTTGATGGGGTTTGGATCGGCGTGTCCAAGGGCAGACCTCCTGACAAATATCGCAGCCAAAAATCCACTGTTGATAGCTGCCCTTCATATTTTCTGGCAGTTGCGTTTTAAGCTCTATGGTCAAATAAGGGATACATTTTTGGGCATCCACGCGGTAAGGTTCTACGATAGCTTGTGTAGGACATGCGTCTATACAAAGCCTACACGAGGCGCAATAGTCACGTATGGGCGCGTCGGGCTGCATGCGAACGTCCAAAATAAGTTCAGCTATAAAAAAATAGCTACCTTGCTTAGGATTAATCAAGTTGCTGTGTTTGCCAATCCAGCCTAAGCCAGCTTTTTTTGCCCAAACTTTATCCATCACAGGCGCAGAATCTACAAAAGCCCTGCCGTTAAAATCCCCAATATCTTTCTTGAGTAACTGAATATAATCTTTTAATTTTTTCTTGATAACCTTATGATAATCCTTGCCATAAGCGTAGCGCGAAATTTTAAAATTTTGTTCGTCCTCAAATAGCGTTTGGGGCGGCGCGTAGTTATAGAGTACGGAAATCACGCTTTGTGCACCCTCTACTAAAAGTCTGGGATCAAGCCGCTTGTCAAAATTCTCATTCATCCAACCCATATCCCCATGAAAACCCTGCTTGAGCCATTTTTCTAATCGGGGAGCTTCTTCTTCTAAAAACTCGGCTTGGGCTATGCCACAAAAGCTAAACCCAAGTTCTTGAGCGTGCTTTTTGGCAATTCTTGCATAGTTTTCAGATTGCATCATTCAAACTTAGGGCTTAATTAGAGAATCGTAGTATGCTACGAATTTTGCAAAGTCCTTATCTTTGTCCAAGTCCAGCTTATTGCTTTTATAAAATGCATTCATCTTATCTTCTTGGCCAGTAAGTACTTTCATAGTGCTAGTCTTGGACTGTTTTACAGCACTCATCTTAGAGTCTTTGGTGCTAAACACATAGTATTCATCACGAGGCACAAGCTCGTCATAAGGATTACCCGTCACGTAAGTGCCACCAGACATATCAGCCTTGACAAGTTTTTTGCCACGCTTGGCTAAAAGCTTATATTGCAGGCCGTCACATAACACCTCAAAAAACTCACCGTCGGGTACACCTTCGTATACAAATCTTCTAAACGTGCGTTGAGTCCCTAAAAAAACTATCTCATCTATTTTATTATTGGCTAAAATAATAGAATCGCCTTTGGGGGTTTGAACGCGGATTTCTTGTTTCTGATAAATCAAAAACTTGGTCAAGGCTGTGTCAGGCCTGGAATTGCCAGCCAGCATAATAGAAGCAGTGCTCCACATGTCACTCATAAAAGGTGTTCCTCGAACGCCTTGGTAGCGGTTATCGAAGGTAGTAACGCCAGCGTTAGCCACTGTTGAAAGACGCGTTAGGTTGTCGTGCCCCATGACTCCTGTTACGTGTTGAGAGAATTGGGGCGCACTATTGGCATCTTGCGTCTGCTGTATGTTGTTTTTTTTCACCTTGATAGAATCACTACTCTGGGCAAATAACAAAGTGGTACAACAAAACAAAACAATGAGGAAAAACATTCTTTTCATAGAATCTGGCTGGTTTTAAGATATAAGAAATATCAAATCACTAAATCGTTAAGACAGACAAAAGCTTATTTAAACCGTTTCATGGATATGCCCCACGGTTTTGTTAGCTGGGCGTGGCTTAAGCCCTAAAAGACTAAATAGTTGTTTATCAGTATCTTGTTCAGGGTTTGGCGTAGTAAGAAGTTTGTCGCCAGCAAAAATAGAGTTTGCGCCAGCCAAAAAGCACAAAGCTTGCTCTTCTTGGCTCATACGCACACGTCCAGCCGAGAGCCTTACCATGGCTTTAGGCATTAAGATACGGGCTGTGGCAATCATGCGAATCATGTCCCAAATAGGTACGCGTTTCTGATCCTCTAGAGGTGTACCTTCCACTGCAACAAGTGCGTTTACAGGCACTGACTCTGGGTGTTCGGGAAGAGTCGCCAGTGTTAAGAGCATATCTATACGGTCTTCGTCTGTCTCGCCCATACCAATAATACCACCTGAACAAACCGATATTTTGGCATTGCGCACGTTTGCAAGCGTGGCAAGACGCTCTTGATAAGTGCGTGTGCCTATAATTTTGTCATAAAACTTTTCACCTGTGTCCAAGTTGTGGTTGTAGGCGTGTAGTCCAGCATTTTTAAGTTTTTCAGCTTGATCGGCATTAAGCATGCCCAATGTGCAGCATACTTCCATACCCATTTCGGCCACTTCTTTCACTACGTCCAAAATACGGTCAAACTCACGGCCATCTTTGACCTCTCTCCAAGCCGCACCCATACAAAAGCGCGTGCTTCCACACTCTTTGGCCTCTTTGGCTCTGTCTAAAATCGTTTCGTTAGAAAGCAGCCTATGGGCTTTTACGTCTGTATGATAACGCGATGCTTGTGGGCAATAAGCGCAATCCTCAGGACAGCCACCAGTTTTGACCGAGAGCAAAGTACAAACTTGCACTTCTTGGGGGTCGTGCAGACTACGATGTATATCAGCAGCGTTGAGTATGAGTTGCAAAATAGGAGTATGGTAAATTTGCTCCACCTCAGCTTTTGTCCAGTTGCGTTTGATTTGAACTTGACTTTTCATGCGGTTATTTAAAAGAAAATTAGATACAACAAAGAAATTCCCAACGCAAATGCACTGAGTTTGGTCTGTTTTAGTAAAAACTGAACTGAATGCAAATATACAACGCTTTTACAGAACGACAAGTTCTTGTTATGCAAAAAAATATCGGATAAAATTCAAATTAGCTAGCAATTTATCCAGTTGCATGTGGCTTAGCATACTAGCACATCCTATCCCTTAAAGGCACAGGGGCTGTGATGACATTGCGCAGCATGCTTTGTGGTTTAAGTTACAATATTTTCCGAACCTTAAGCAGAGATATTTGATCTTACTAGATGGTTTTTGATGCCTTCAACCTGCTCTTTGATGCAATCTAAGTAAACGATTCTATTCGGTGACTTTCTTCAAAAAATACTGTTGTAAACAAGTCTACAAAGCAAAAAAAATATAGATTTGCGCCTCAAAACAACTCGTTTTTTATGCAAGAGGAACTCTCTCAGTATACCCAAGTTTATTTTGTAGGCATTGGCGGTATTGGTATGAGCAATTTGGCGCGTTGGTTTAAAGCCAACGGGCGAATTGTGGCTGGCTACGATCGCACCCCAAGTCCGCTTACAGAACAACTCGTCAAAGAAGGTATTGACATACACTATGCAGATGATTGTAAGTTGATTCCAGCTGATTTTGTGGCTGAAAAATCAAAAACCTTGGTCATTTTTACGCCTGCTGTGCCTGCCTCACATGGCGAGTTACAGTTCTTCATGCAGGCTGGCTACCGTTGTTGTAAGCGAGCGGAGGTTCTTGGTATTATCACAAACGCGATGCGCAGCATTTGCATAGCAGGTACGCATGGCAAAACCACCACTTCTTCTATGTGTGCCCACCTCCTTCATGCAGGCGGGCTAGACGCGGCTGCGTTTTTGGGCGGGATTTCTGTTAACATAAATTCTAATCTGCTGATTAACAAATCACTGGATAAAGAAACTCCAGCTGTGGTAGAAGCTGATGAATTTGACCGATCTTTCCTGCATCTTTATCCAGCTGTGGCTATCATTACGTCTACTGATGCCGATCACTTAGATATTTATCATCAGAAAAGAGCCTTAGAAGACTCTTTTATACAATTTGCGAGACAGTGTAGACCTCAGGCTTTATTGATTGTCTGTGCTCAGGCGGACGAGTATGTACGCACACATGTAGGTGAAGGATTACGACTGCGCACCTATTCAGCGCAGCCTAATGCTAAAGCAGACATACAAGCAGAGAATGTCAAGGTGGAAGCAGGTGTGTTTGTATTTGACTACTGCTCGTCAGAAATCACTCTGAGGGGATTGCAACTGCACATGCCAGGTCTTCATAACATAGAAAATGCTTTGGCGGCTATTACCGCAGCTTTAGAGGTGGGACTAAGTGCGGATGTTATCAAAACCCACCTAAGCACTTACCAAGGTGTAAAAAGACGTTTTGAATTTCAGGTGCGTCACACAAAAGCCGTTTATATAGACGACTATGCACATCATCCCACCGAAATAGAAGCTTTTCTGAAAGCAGTCAAAATGCTTTATCCCAGCCGAAAACTGACTGCCATCTTTCAGCCTCACTTATTTAGCCGTACCAACGACTTTAAAGAAGGCTTTGCTAAAAGCCTTGAACTAGCCGATGAGGTGATTTTGATGGATATTTACCCTGCGCGAGAGTTGCCCATGCCTGGCGTAACAGTGCAATCTATTCGTGAACTTATGCGCAAGGAATGTGTCAGGTATGTGTCTGACAACGCCCTCATGGAACTACTTGCAGACGAACCTCTTGACGTATGGGTTACTGTAGGTGCTGGCGATATTGACCGCTTTATACCACAGATCAAATCCTTGATAGAAAGCCGCCTTGCATAGAGCTTCCTAGATAAAACAAGTCTGTCCGTTGATGTGAATGCTCAACTCGAATAAATGCGAGGGATAGAAGTCCGTGCGGGTATAGTCAAATACTTTGAGAGCGTCTTGTTGAAAACGCTTTTCTATGTTATTTATGGTCAGATTCCAGTAATTAAGCTGTCTGCTTGTGCTGTGGGTGCTGCAACTAAAGTTTAGAACAACAGGCAAGCTTTCATTTTGAAAATGCTTGAGTACAATCTGATGCACAGTCGTTTCTTTATCTTGGATTTCTTGCACAGCCCATATAAAAGGCTCTATGTGAAATGGCGGTAAATCTTGCAGGTACTGACCATAGACTATGGGTATCTGCACTGCAAACATACGATTGAGAAACGCCTGAACCGCTTGAGGTTCTATCACTTTAAACATATTTCATCAACTAAAAAGGCATGGTATCTGTTTTTTTGGCCAAAAGCAGAGGCACAGCAGAGTGAGTGCTCATGTCTTTGATTTTACTTACATGAAAAAGCTTGTGAAAAAAGCTTTTTTCGCTAAAGAGCATCACCAGCATATCGCAGTCTTTTTGAGAAGAATAATCTCGCAAGCCGTGCAGAATATCAGAGCTTTGCTGATGTTGAAACGGAATATCGCGATTCCCCATTTTGTCTCTAAAAGATTGGATGAGTTGTTCGGTTTGTTGGATATTTTTGTCGCGAGAGCTAATATGCAAACACTGCAATTTGGCGTTTATATGCGCACACATGTTGTGCACTTTTTCTATCAACTCATGGTCTTCTTGATACAAACTAACGGCATAAGTAATACGTTTGGAATGTTCATACTGAAAACCTGATGGTACAATAAGCAAAGGACAGCAAGCATGTTTGAGCAGTTGAACATGATCTTGGTTGGTTTGTATGCCCATTTCACCAACTTTTGACTTGGCGGTTGTTATGAACAAGTCCGCTTTGACTTGAGAACACACTTTCTTGGCTTCTTCTATAAAATTACCTTTTTCAAAGTGGTAGTCTATATAAATACTTTTATCGTTATTCTCATAGTTTGGAAGTTGTTGTGTACTGAGCCATTTTTTAAATTCTCGCTCTAAGCGAATTTTCTCAGCCCTAATTTCTTCACGATAGCTGTGTAGATTTGCGCCAGCAGGTATATCTAAAGCAAATGCACTAAAAACGGTAATTTTAGACTGAGTTTGAGCTGCCAAATGCGCTGCATAGTGAAAACATGCTTTGGAATCGTCAGAAAAGTCAATATGTAACAATAAAGTTTTCATAGCTATAAAGTTTGGAAGCATGCACGCTTTTGAGCATTTCAAAAATCAAAAATTGAACCAAATAATCCTAACATATTTATAGAAAAAAGGTAAAAAAATATTTGGGTTAAATAACTACATATATCTATGCCAGAGAATACATGCCAAACTGTTTTGCTTCCAGGCTTGATTTCTTGCGCCTCAAGAGGCTGAAATAGAGCCAAATAACATCAAAAATACAATGTTTCAAGCGCAAGTTAGGAATATCTTTTGGTTTACAAAGGGTTTTAAAAAAACTTCTAAACCTACCAGGTTTGGTATTATTGCTGAGTACGGCTTGAGTGAATTGAAGTTTGTATTTTAGAAAGTTATATTTTTCCACTGCATATCTTTTGATGATGGTACTATGCCGTAAACGAAAAGTGGATTGCTTAGAATAAAGTTTGTAATTATTTAAAGATAAATTTTAATTAATAAAAGAATTTTAATACTAGTGTAACTATAAATTCACCTTATATTTGTGCAATTTAAAATATATGTTGAATTTAGCACTAATTTAACAATCATACCCAATTTACTACTTACTTTTTCTTTATCTTCCTAACAAATAATTGATAATGAAGCAGTTTTTACTAACCCTTGCAGCATATCTTGGGCTTTTACTATGCTCTCAGTTGCAGGCGCAGAATATGCCCAAGGCCACTATGACCGCCGAGCAATACTTGATGCTAGATCATCAACAGCCGCTCTCGTCAGTTTACCGAATAGAGTTAGCTGATTTGGATTTTAAAACTTCTGAACAAGCTCAACGCTTTTTCGATAAGTTTAACGAGAAAGATGTCAGCTTTGAGCTGCACTTTTCCGAAGGCTTTACATTGGTTAAGTTAGACCTTAATGCAGCAACTAAAAAAGGCTGGACACGCGAACAATGGGGAATGCTCTTTAAAATGCGCATCCAAAAACAACGCGAAACTTCTGGTCAGTTTTTAGACTTGCGCTAATTCAATCCCATTTTGCTATCTAGTTCAATGTAAAAAGTCTTAAACCCAACAAAGAGAAATGAAGAAAATTTTATTGCTTATAGCCTTGCTCATAAGTTTTTGTCAATCCCAAATTTTTGCACAAGGGGCTACTTGTAATTCGGCCTCGCCTTTTTGTGTAGAATCTCCCATAACCTACCCTGCTGGTGTGAGCACGCCCGATGCGGCAGTGGGCCCTAACTACGGTTGTCTTTTTACTCAGCCCAATCCTGGCTGGTTTTTTATGACCATAAACACACCTGGCACACATAATATCTTGGTATCTAGCACGGCGGGTGTAGATGTAGACTTTGCTATGTGGGGGCCTTGGCCACCAGGCACAAGTACAGCTGCAATTTGTGCAGATATGGCCGACGGCACGCCTGCACCAATAGGTTGTGATTACACCACTGCGCCTTCTGCTACCTTTAACTTCACCTCCACTGTATCTGGTCAAATTTATATCATGTTGGTAACTAATTTTTCAAATTTACCAACAAATATAGACGTATCACAAACCTCTGGCTCTGGTACTACCAATTGCGCACTACCTCCAGCTTGCTCGTTGGTAAATACTCTCAACGCAAATCCTGGTACAACAGTATGTCAAGGATCACCTATTACTTTCACAGCAGACCCTTCAAACGTTAATCCAGCTGGTACGCTTTATCAGTTTTTCTTGAATGGCTCGCCAGTAGGCCCTGCTTCAGGTACCAAAACCTACACATACGTGCCTAGCAATGGGGATAACTTTTATGTTGTGGTGAGTAATCCAGCACCTGGATGTGCTACAAATACTTCACCAACACAGAGCATTGTTGTCCGACCAGTCAATAGCACCATGACCAGGTCGCCCCTTGGTACACTATGTCCTGGTACACCCGTCACCTTCACCATAGATCCTAGCAATTTGAATACAGCACCAGGCACCAACTATCAATTCTTGGTCAATGGCATCCCTGTGGGGCCGCCTTCAGGCACAAAAACGTTTACAACCAGCTCTTTGGTTAATGGTGATGTCGTGAGCGGTCTTGTGATTTTGCCTTCCTCTGCACCTGTAGTGACCACCTTTACGAGCAGTGGTAGCACTACTATTCCCACTTCAGGTTCTTTTGCGGGTTGTCCAAGCAGCTTGACTGTATCAGGTATTGTGGGTACACCTACCATAGAAGTGCTTATTAATGGACTCTCACACACCTTTCCTGACGATATAGATTTACTTCTTCGCTCGCCGAGTGCACAGAACGTTACACTCATGTCGGACTGCGGCGCTGGTACTGATATTGTTGGCGTAAACTACACAATTGCAGATGCCGCTGGCGCAAGTTTTTCAGATGGTGCTTTTAATCCGAGTGGTGGTTACAGACCTACTAACTACATTTCGCCTGACACCTATTGCGCACCAGTGGGAAGCCTGAGCGCACCGCTCACACCAACAGCAGCTACATTAGCTTCTATAACAGGGCCTTACAATGGTACATGGAGCTTGTTTGGTCAAGATGATGCAAGCGGAGACGGAGGTTCAATGGGTAGCTGGGGGCTGCGTTTTACAGTACCAGGTTTAGGCGGTTGTACGGTTAGTACAAATACCTTTACAATGTCTATTGTAAACAATCCTCCTACATTCACTTGTCCAGCTACCGTCGTTTTGCCACTTAATGCTACCTGCAATGCTACAATACCAAACTTGCTTGGCGCATTAGCTCAAAATGATGACTGTACACCAGCTGCTAGCTTGGTGCTTAGTCAGTCGCCAGCTGCGGGTACATCAGTTTCTGGTTCTGGCACCACAAACGTAACAATCACAGTGACAGACGGTGCAGGATTAAGTACCTCTTGTATTGTTGCTGTTGTCAGACAAGACAACACACTGCCAGTTATCACCGTTTGTCCGCCAAACGTCAGCATAAACACCGATGCGTCTTGTAACATTGTCTTGCCAAACTATGTGCCTGCCACCACCGCCACCGACAACTGTGGTGTTGTGGTAACACAAAGCCCTGTAGCAGGAACAGTAATCAACGGCACGGGGGTTACGGTGATCACAATGACTGCTACCGATCCAAGCGGGAACGCAACAACATGCACCTTCAACGTTACCCGCCTAGACGTTACACCGCCAACGATTACTTGCCCTGCAGCCCAAACTATTGCCTTAGATGCTTCATGTGCAGGAACTCTGGCAGATTATAGAACTTTAGCCACAGGTGTAAGCGACAACTGTACCCCTACAGCTTCTATTACACTAACGCAAAGCCCTGCAGCTGGTACGGCTGTTTCTGGCACAGGTACTACCTTTGTAACCCTTACGGCAACAGATGCAAGCGGTAACGCTACATCATGTACCTTCAATGTGAACCGTGTAGATACTGCGCCACCAACGATTACTTGTCCTGCTACTCAAATAATTGCTCTTGATGCTACATGTTCAGGAACACTTGGCAACTACATTCCGTTGGCAGTTGCTGGCGATAACTGTGGCCTTGTCGTAACGCAAAGCCCTGTAGCTGGTACGGCTGTATCAGGTGTGGGAACAACCGTTGTAACCCTAACAGCAACAGATCCTAGCGGCAATGCAACTTCTTGCACCTTCAATGTAAACCGTGTAGACACTACGCCCCCTAGTATTACTTGTCCTGCAGCACAGACACTGGCTTTAAATGCGTCTTGTTCTGCAACGTTGGGTGATTATACTACATTAGCAACTGGCGTGAGTGATAACTGCACAGCAACCGCAGCTATAGTACTCACACAAAGCCCAGTAGCTGGCACTGCGGTGTCTGGCGTTGGTATAACACTTGTAACGCTTACTGCTACCGATGCGAGCGGCAATACAACTTCTTGCACCTTCAATGTGAATCGTGTAGACAACACGCCGCCATCCATCACTTGCCCTGCTACACAGACTATCGTTTTGAATGCTACCTGTGCAGGTACTTTGGGTAACTACATTGGCTTAGCTACTGGCGTAAGTGATAACTGCACAGCACCCCCAGCCATTGCTGTTACACAAAGTCCAGTACCTAGCACGGCTCTTTCTGGTATAGGTGTCACAGTAGTGACCCTGACCGCTACAGATGCCAGCGGTAATGCATCTTCTTGTACATTTAATGTAAACCGCGTAGACAATACGCCGCCTAGCATTACCTGCCCTGCAAATATTAGTATGGTTGTGCCAAATGCGCCTTTTGTTGTGGCTTACACTACTCCTACCGCAACTGATAATTGCGGCGCAGTACCTGCAATACTCACATCAGGCTTGACTAGCGGTTCAGCTTTCCCAGAAGGCACTACATTGGTTACTTATCAAGCAACAGATGCTTCAGGCAATGTGTCTACTTGTAGCTTTACTGTAACTATTGAGTTGCTTCCTCCACCACTTCCTCCAAGTCCAGCTCCGCCAGTTCCACCTTGCGTATGGGTTCAGGGCTTAGACACGGCTACCATACGTGTGAACTGGTGTGATGCTTCAGCAAATGAAACAGGTTATGAGATTTATCGCAAAAAAGGCCAACACGGGACTTATGGCTTGATAGCGACTACAGGCCCTGGTATCAATGCTTTGCTCTTCTACATTGACTCTGCAAGCGGCTTGGAGCCAGATACGCGTTATTTCTACATGATTATTACGAAATTTGGTTCAGAAAAATCTCACCCATCAGACGATGATGATGATTTTACTTACCCGCGTAGACCTGTAGCTAAAGTCTTGAGCGACGCTTGTTTCGGTACTAGCGGCCAAATTTCTGCTGTGGGTACACACTTCTCGGGCGAGTTCTACTGGTATGAAAGTGCTACAGCAGAAACCCCTGTGTTGGATCCTACCACCCTCAGGCCATTTACAGGCAATGTGTTTAACACAACAGCTCTTTTTGCTCCTAAAACCTATTGGATAACCGCCAAAGGCGAAGGCTATGAGAGCAAGCCAAGATTGCCAATCACTGTTGGTGTGGTGTCAAGCCCAATAGCTAAGCTTTTGACTAGCAATAAAGTGGAATATTCCTGCGGCAAC
>RDZD01000028.1 GCA_004293815.1 Cytophagales bacterium
AATTTATTACGAATTAGCTAAATCATGCTAGGGCTACTTGCTTAGAAAATCTTGAAAGGTCCACTGCAAATGATGACGGGCGCGGTTTAATATAGCGTCAGTCGGTTGATATTTTTGGTCAGCTTTATATGCCTTCAAAACTCTTTTGGAATTATTGTCAAATATAAACCTTTCATTTTCTGACACATAACCAATCCCGTCACTGTAAGCGTAAACTGCAAAAGTATCTGAACTGGCAGCAAGCAGGTTGCGTGAGAATACATAGTCAGAAGCTTTAATCTGCAATTGAGAGAGCAGTGTTTTGGCAACATCCGTTTGAGAACCAATTCTATGATTTACTTGCCCGTGATATGCTTTAGATAAGGCTCCGCCGCTGAAGAGAAGAGGAATTTTAAAATCTTCAAAATCAACGTGGTCTTCAGGGTGCTGGTATGCAGGAAAGTGATGTCCGTGATCAGCTACAATAATAACAATCGTATTTTTCCACCATTTCTTTTGCTTGGCCTTATTTAAAAACTGGTTCACAGACCAGTCGGTATAACGGTGAGAATTAGCAAACAGAGCTTCTTCTTCTGTAAAATCCTCAAAGTCAGCAAAATCTGTAAATACGTCTGGTACTTCAAAAGGCTCGTGGCTGCTGAGGGTAAAAATCGTTTTAAAGAAAGGCTTGGCATCATCGGGTGTATCTTGCAGCACTTTGTCTAGTACTACGTGATCGTGTGCGCCCCACTTAGAGTTGCGATCCTCAGGTGCAAAGCTGTTGATGCCATAAACATTGTCAAAACACTCAAATAAATAGGACTTCATGTTGACAAACTCTAACTCGCCACCATAGTAGAAAGATGTTTGATATCCATTGTTGTGCATATCCTTGCCTAAGATAGGTAGCTTACGGCTCTTGTTTGGGTAAAGTATAATTGACTTCTGAGGCTGAGCGGGATAACCACTCAGAACACCAACTATACCTTTATCTGAACGGCTACCTGTGGCATAGATATTATCAAAATAGTAGCTTTCGCGCATAGTTTGCATCAGATTTGGTGTTGCTTTTCCCAAAAGCTTTGAGGTAAGACTTTCCCAAATGATAACGATCACATTAGGCTTTTGAATAGTGCTGTCTAAAAGCATCACCTCTGTTGAGCCTTGTTGGTAACTTTTGTCGTAGAGCTGTTCTACTTTCTGATGTTCATTTTCTACAATGTATGGATTACTCATGTCATAGCTGCGCTCTGTCACTGCATGAAAAAAATTCCAACAAACATTAATAGCAGCCTTATTAGCAAAAACACTTTGAGAAAAATAAGCAGAGCTTTGGTTGATAGGTAAGGACTGAAGCCCACCTCTGATAGGGATGATTAGGCAGCCTGTGAGTAGCAATAAGCCTAAGCTATAATATAAACGACTGGTGAGACTCTCCTCAGTTGTATTTTCTAGCTCTAATTTTAAATAAAGCCCTTTCAACCAAATCCAAAGGCTAAAGCTTATAATAAAAAGTACAAGTAACAACAAAAGAGGTGAAGAATATGCAGATGCAAATATTTCACTGGGCGTGCTGAGGTACATAAGCGGGGTAGCGTCAAGCCTTATCCCCCAGGCTGAGAAAATCTCTAAGTCCATGATGACTAGCAGAACACAGACCCAAAGAACTGTAATCACATAGCCACTAAAGACACGCTTGATATAGAGTTGGTTAGAAACCCAAATAGAAATCGTCGCTATCAGAAAAGGCAACACAGAAAGATAGGCAGCAAAAGAAATGTCTAACCTCAGCCCATATCCGAATGCAGCTAGGAGCTCTGAATATGGCGTACTGGATGCAAGATGATGGTGATAAGCCATAAACAAGGCTCTTGCACTTTGAAAAAAAACTAGCCAAAAAAGAAAATATTTTACTAAGAATAAAAGACGGGCTTTCATATAACACTCGCGTAGGAGCTTTTAAAACATTCAATAAGAAAAGTTATTTAGTTGATTAAAAGAGTTTTAATACTTTAGTAGAGGCATTGAGTCTGCAAAGTTAATAAAACGTTACGAAACCATGACAAAAGACAAGCAAAGATTCTTCTACGTTGCGTCCATCTGTGATTTTCTTTGAAATTTTTTTTTAACTTGGCCGTTTGTAAGGTAAAATTCTCATACATTTAAACATGAGAGGGCTTAAAGACCTTGAGTATTTTTATGAAAACATGTATCGTTTCAGTTTTATGGTGGTTTTTGAGCATCACTTTCGCTTTAGCCCAAAGTGATACTACCAGTACAGACTCTACCGCCGTACAAAAAGCTTATATGGCAGCGCCAGAGATGTCTGCAGCCAGCATACAGGTTGCTCTACCTAAATGCCAGCCTAGTGTGGAGTGTTTACAAAACACCTGCGTTAGTGAAGCAGACTGTCACAGCCTCATTGCCTCGCTTACGCCTGTTAAAAAAGCCTCTTCTTATCTGGTGCTTTATACTTTTAATGAAGGCGACACAGCAAAAGCCGAAGAGTATCAAAAACTAGATTATAAAGTGCGTCTCTACATGGTTTTGGCGGGTAATAGGCTAGAAGAACTCCGAAACATCGCAATAGAGCAGCTAGTTCAGCAGTCTAACAGCATGACTTTTGAGCAACTCTATGACACAACCTCCAATACGTTTCGCAATACACAATACATAGACGAACTCAAAGATAAAATTTTTTACTCCCGCACGCCGCCAATTATTCAAACACACTCAATAGGTATCAACTATCCTTCTATCAAGCACTTCGGTATCAATCCAAAGCAAGGAGCCAAAGGCTATAGATTAAGTTTGGGAAAGAACTACGCACTTTTCGTACTGGATTTGCAATATGATGGAAAAAAAGCACTCATCTGGGATGCTATGCAGCAACGATTTATAGCAGCTCGTTGAGCAAACCTTGCTTTATTTGTCTGATAACAAGTAGTGTGCTTATATATTTTCAGAATACCTGCTCAAAATGATAGATAAAAGGCTGCGTTTTCTTTTGCTAAGTCTGTATCTGGTTTAGACAAAGGCAAAGAAAAAAAATATAAAATTTTAAAGTCATTTTATAGTTATGCAAACCTTAGAGCATATATATTTGCATTCGAGCTAGGTTTGCTTTATTGAGCTTCTGCGTGAGCATTTGTCCTATTGCTTTATCATAAACGTTATCTCTCCAATAATTACAATCATTATAATCACTTAGTTTTTTTGTATGAAACCAGAATCCATTCTTATTACTGGTGCTTGTGGACAAATAGGCACAGAACTCGCATTAAGCCTTCGTCAACGCTATGGAAAAAATGCAGTAGTAGTTTCTGATGTTCGTGAACCACAGGGCGAACTTGCGGACGGCCCTTTTGAGATGTTTAACGTGACTTCAGAAAAAGATTTGGAACGCCTCCATAAGCAATACGGATTTACGCAAATCTATCATTTGGCAGCTCTTTTATCTGCCACAGGCGAAAAAAATCCGCTCTTTACCTGGAAGCTCAACATGGACAGCCTGCTCCATGTGCTTGAGCTAGCCCGTCAATATCCTATAAAAGTTTATTGGCCAAGCTCTATTGCTGTTTTTGGCCCAGAAACACCCGCTAACCATACGCCACAACACACCGTTATCACGCCAAGAACGGTGTATGGCATCAGTAAGCTCTCGGGTGAGCACTGGTGTAAGTACTACTACGATCGCTACAACGTAGATGTACGCAGTATACGCTATCCTGGTCTTATTAGCTATAAAACACCTGCTGGCGGCGGCACAACGGACTATGCGGTGGATATTTTTTATCAGGCCATAGATAAAGGCTATTATGAATGTTTTCTTACAGAGAACACCTTCCTGCCTATGATGTATATGCCTGATGCCATACGTGCTACGCTTGAGCTTATGGACTCGCCTAAAGAAAATATTAAGAATCGCTGGTCTTATAACCTAGCAGGTATTAGTTTTTCGCCTGCTCAGCTCGCTGCTGAAATCAAGAAACTAATTCCAGATTTTTCAATCGCCTATAAACCTGACTTTAGGCAAAAGATAGCGGATACATGGCCTAACAGCATAGATGACTATGAGGCACAACAAGATTGGGGCTGGAAAAACGCTTATGATTTGTCTGAAATGACGAATGATATGATTAAAAACTTAAAAATTAAGCTCAAAAGTTCCGCTCAGTAAACACAAAAGCCTTTCTTGGTATGTTTAAAGCCATTCACCCTAAAATAGATGAAGCCCACACTCTAGAGAGTCTGTTTTACAAAGATTCTGGTTTGTTTGAGCAAAGCAAAGATAAAATTTTTGCCAAATCATGGCATTGGACAGCTAGTACAGACCAACTCAGTACAGCAGGGCAAACATGGCCATATACGCTTCTAGATGGTTTTTTAAACGAGCCTTTGCTCATCACTAGAGACCAAGCCGACCAACTTCATGTGTTATCAAACGTGTGTACACATAGGGGAAATATTTTGGTGGAGCACCCCTGCAAGCTTAAAAAAATTCTGTGCAACTATCACGGTAGGCGTTTTGATTTGAGCGGTAAGTTTGAGTTTATGCCAGAGTTCAAAGACGCTAAAAACTTTCCGACCGCCTGCGACGACCTACCTAAAGTGCCTTGGGGGCTTTGGGCTGACAAATTCATTTTTACCAGCATAGAACCAGCTTTTCCTCTTGAATCTATTATCAAGCCGCTTCAAGAACGCCTCTATTTTTTAGATCTGACACAGCTCCGATTTGATAGCACCCGCTCTAGAGACTATTTGGTGCAATCGCATTGGGCATTGTATGTGGACAATTATCTGGAAGGCTTACACATTCCGTTTGTGCATCCAGGTTTGAATAGTATTTTAGATTATGGCACTTACCAAACTGAGCAGTTTGAATATGGAAACCTTCAAATAGGTTATGGTAAAACACAAAATGATGCTTTTGTTTTGCCTAAAAGACATCCTGACTTTGGTCAAAATGTAGCAGCTTATTATTATTGGTTTTTCCCCAACCTTATGCTTAATTTTTATCCTTGGGGATTGTCTGTTAATGTTATTAGACCTCTCAACACCAATTTGTGCAAGGTATCCTTTTTGACTTATATTTTGGACGAAACCAAACTGGGCATAGGAGCGGGTGCAGAACTGGACAAAGTGGAGCGCGAAGATGAGGCCGTCGTAGAAAATGTACAGCGCGGCATAATGTCTAGGTTCTATCAAAAAGGCCGTTATTCACCTTATAAAGAACAAAATTTACATCAGTTTCATAGTCTCATCGCTCGATTTATGCTTGCAGACTTCCCCAAAATTTAAAAGTTTGCAAAAAAACTCAGCATTATGTTTACTTGAGTTCACCCATTGCGTTATACTATAACGTAAGAAATTTGCATGCTTCATAAAAAAGTGCCTATTTTCGTCAAGTTTTTTATTAACCTGTTTTTTATTTGATATGAAAACACTGTCTTGTCCATTTTGTGGAGCATCTCAGCCTATTTCGGCCTCGGCTTGTAGTGTATGCCAAACGAGTCTTACCCTTGACAACGAGGAGCTTGTGCGTACACGTCGTGAGCTTTCGCGGTTGCGCCAAGACAGCAAAACGAGACTAGATGATCTGGAAAAACGTATTTTGATGCTTGAGAAACAAGCCCTCTTTGCCCAAGAACAGAAAAAGTTTATAGACAAACCCCAAGACAGCCCTGAACCCGTGGTAGCTGAAGCCACTATCCCTGAGCCTATTTTACCTCAAGTGCCTGTTAGCGAGCCTATAAATATTCCTGTAAAAGTGCCGAAGGTCATTCACGATGCTAAAAAACCTGATGTCCCTGTTTATAAAAAACCTGCTGGAGAAACTGCAGAAAGAGCGCGTACAAAAAAATCAACCACGCCTCCACCACCGCCTTTTGAGTGGCGCAAATACATTCCTGATGTAGTTTTTGAGTTATTGATTACCCCGTTTTCTCATTTGCTCAAGCTTTGGCTACATGCCTATAATCACTACAAGAACACCAACAAACTACCTGTCTTTTTTATGACCATAGGCGGCATTGCTGCATTTCTGATGGGTTTTGGTTACTTGATGCGCTATACCTCCGACACGGTTTGGGAGGTGTCTAAAATTGCCATTTCGGCTATTTCAGCTATTTTTGTTCTATTTTTAGGACACAGACTCCAAAAACGCGACACGAACTTTCAAGAATACGGCTCAGCTTTGTTGGCTTTTGGGGTGTCTTTAAATTTTTTGTGGATATACTTTTTAGACAGTTCGCCTATTTTGCCAAAGGTGCTCTCCCAAACTTCTGCTTTTTTGGTTTTAGTGGCACTCAACAATGCGCTTTCTGCGTTTTTGGCAGTTAAATACAAATCTCGTATTGTGCTGATACTAAGCATGTGTCTGGGGGCTTTGTCGCCGTTTTTTGCCCAAGTGTTGCAAATTAACCTGCTCTACTTTGTCTATTTATGGTTTTTATGTATCACTTGTATAGAAATTGGTCGCCGAATGAGCTGGGAGGTCTCAGTAAAACTGACTTTCTGGTTGGTTTTGGGGGTGAATCAATTTATCTTTTTCAATTACCCAAGTAGCTTGACGGTTTGGGCGTTTTGTGGTGTTATACAAATTTTTACCTACTTGTTTTTTTACTATGTGCTTCACAAGAAACACCAAATCAAAGAAAAACTCGACACCGAAGATATTTTTGTACTAGCCGCTACAGTGAGCCTTTTGGCAGCAGATCTTTACATTTTGTTTGCAGACCAAGTACGCATGGGTGGTTTTGTGTTTTTAGTCAATGCGTTCATTTTTGCGGTATTTTTTATCCTCAGGCGCAGTATCCTGAGCATTCAAATGCAGTCTGTGGTATTGGTGGTGTCGGGTGCAATGCTGGCTTTTGCGATACCGTCCTTATTTGAGCGTGATCTTTCGGGGCTTTGCTGGGGTCTAGAAGCTGCGCTTTTGCTTTATTTAGGTGGGCTTTTCTCGCTGCCTCTTGTACGCTATCAGGCCATCATTGTTTTGGTATTAGCTTTCTGCAAAACCCTTCTGCTTACGCCTTTGATTTATACCAACTGGGGCGTGATGTTGTGGAATGATGGCTATTTAAATTTGCTTAGCTTGGGACTTATTTTGGGTATTTTCGTGCTATTGTTTTCACGCACAAGTATAGAAAAAACCGCATTTGAGGAAAAAATATTATTTGTTTTTAGAGAAATCCTTATCTCTTGGTTTTTGATATGTAGTTTTATAGCCGCTCACTTCTTTTTACGAGACTGGGCTTATCCTTGTATGACGGCTTTAGGCTTAGCTTGTGTGCTTCTTTCACGGCGTTGGAAGTTGGTTTTTGCAGAAGCTTACAGTTTCTTAGCAGCGCTAGCACCTATCTGGGGACTTGTGATAATTTTTGATAGCACTCAGGATTTAGCTTTCAGAATGCTGCCTTGGTATGGTAGAGCCGATATCCTGCTTTTAGCTCTTGTTTTTAGCGGCACGGCCTTCTACTACGAAAAGTTTTTGGCAGATTCTCAGAAGTCTTTAGTCTATACAGTTGCGCTTCTGATGCGCGAGTTGGTGTTTTTAGTCTTGCCCTTCTTCTTTTTATCCACTTTTTGGCGGTTTTATGGACTCTATTTCCCAGCGGCTCTGTGGCTGTCGTTAGCGGTGTTGTTTGTATTACGAGAGTTTGTGGAACGCTTCTGGATGCCCTATATGGCCGTGATTATCATGCTTCTGGGCACATTCGTGTTGGTTCTGTTTGCAGCAGAAGACTTAGCACCTAGCAACATGCAGCCTATACTATTGGCTGCGGCAACTTCCCTAATTATCTTGGGAGCCTACATGGCCTACAAAAAAGTATTTCTGGAGGCGCATTATGCCAATAACCCTTTCAAAATTGCCACTTCTTTGGCTTTTTACTACCTATGCTTGTTACTTTCTTTAGGTATGTGGCGTTTTGTATTTATCAATGATTTTCTGAGCGGTTTAACTGCTGGTACATTGCTCTTAAGTATTTTTGTATTATTCAAATCTCAGCTTAAGCCTTTCTCGTTTACGGCTCCAGCGGCTTACCGCTTAGTGCAGATTTTACTAGTTTTTGTGTTGCACGTCAATATTTTTATGGTAAGCACTATGCTATTTTTTCAGGGTTTTATCGCGATGGGCGGCATTGCTTTGATACTGCTTTACATGGTTTATAACCCTGACACTCGGTATCCTTTTGCTAATAAGCAGTTTTGGCTAGGTGACGTTTATATTGCTCATGTACTGCTTTTGGGCTTTTATCGTGTAGTTATTATCAACTATGGCGAGCTTTGGGGCGAAACAATTTTTACAGTTTTCTGCTTCCTACACGGTGTGGCTCTGTTATTTAACGCAAGCCTTGTCCGATACCAAAAGCTCATGACACTGGCTGTACTCTTTTTTGCGCTGGCTGTCCTTAAGCTTTGGTTTGTAGACATGGCTAATGCGGACATGATTCGCAAAATCATTGTCTTAATGGCTGTGGGTCTGGTACTCCTAATGAGTGCGTTCTTGTACGTGAAGATGCGCGATAAAATGGATCAGAACCAAGACGCAGAGCAGAACAAAGCCTAAGCCTTTTTGCGCGCCTCCATAAAAAGTGATGTAGGGTCGTATACCATCCCATTTTTTACATCTAGCTCATATTCAGACCATTTGGGTACATCGCTCTCAAAGGGGTTTTTTACACGCATCTCCACAAAGCCGCAAGAGCTTAACAAACGCGCAAGCGAATAGCGGTCGTACATCCATTGGTGTACCTCACCACCCAGCCTGAATGCCCCTATACGTGCTTCTTGAGAGGCAAAGATATATTTGACCTTATGCCAAGCAGTCTTAAGGGCTTTCCTGAAAACAGTGAAGTCAGTCAGTGCCTTCTTGAGTTGAGTAGCCAAGCTGGGTGTTGTTTGTTGGGCTTGGTGGCGGATAGTGCTGCCCACGAAACCAATACGGTCAATAATGTATTGCTCATTAACAAGTTGTGCTTGCCTTAAATAAACAGCCATCTGCCCACCTCCGTAATTTCGGACAGTCTGATCAAACATCTCCAGCATGATCCAGTCATAGTTGGCCTCTGAAATGGGTGTAGGGTTTTCCAGATTCTGATTTAAGAATTTTTTATACTCATCAATAATGTTTTCTAAGTCTGGCAGCACCACCCGCAGCAGACCATTGGGCTTCAGAACACGAAAACACTCTTGTATGAAAGCTTGTGCTTTTTCTTTAGGAAAATGCTCCAACACCTGCGAATGATATACGACCTCAAAATGATTGTCTGGAAAAGGAATCCCTTTTAAAAGATTAACGGCCTGTACGTGAGGAGAGCTTGAAACCATGTCCACATTGACCCAATCTTTATGAAACTTGTTACCACAACCTACATTCAAATAATTCAATTTTTTCATATTCCTTATTCATCAACCAAAGTCTGACCTCTCAAAGCTTTATAGCTCAAAAAGTATATACAGACTTAAAGAACAGACACCAAATATCGCCGCTTGAGCAAAAATATAACAAATCCAACAAACCCCACCCCAAAACAAGAACCCAATTGAACGAGAAAATCCAATTTAAAAAATACACAGAACAAAATGTCTGCAATCAGTACAAAGCCAAGAATAATCCAATAAGGCTGATCAATGGCAGATAATACTGGCGGGCTTACTAAATTTTCTTTTGAAGGCTTTATGAAAAAAAACTGCCATTTATCCACTTCCCACAACAGCAAGTAGATTGTAGCAAGTAACATAAGCCCTGTAATAAAAGGAGTTCCAGTAAAGTTGTAAGACACCGTAATGATGAAAATATTGAGCATCATACCAAAAAAGAGAGCCGCTCCCAGTGCTGCAAAGCGATGTGTCATCAGTAAGACTCCTGCAGCAAGTTGCGCCCAGCCAATGAAATCCCAATAAAAACCAGACTCTACCATAACCCTAAAAAATAGCTGAACAGGCCCCAAGTTTTGAATAGGCTCATCCAAAGACGCTATGGGAATCGCGGAACCCGAAATTTTACCCATGCCAAAGGCAGCCATTATAAAAGCACCACCCAGAAGATAGCGCAGATAAATAGTAAATATTTGAAAAGCGAGGATGGGTTGAAGACGATGTACTAAAGCAATGAGGTTTTTCATGTGTGCATAAGAATAGGAAAAAAATCAGCGTAATAGTAAAAAGGGGCTTTACATACTATGAAAAACACAAATTATAGTCTTCTGAAAAGAACTTGACGTTTTCAGCTTCAAAAATACAAAAAGCAAACACAGACCCAAAACATCACGAGCAAATTACTCTTAAAAAAAGCCTAAATATTTGATAACAAAACAATACGCAAGTAATTTTTTGGTCAAATTGTTTGCAATTATCATATTATTAAATCAACTTTGAACAATTCAAGGAAATCATCATTACAAACTGCCAAGATATTTTGTTTTTTGACGATTATATCACCTTTGGGTCTAGCACGCCTTCGCGAAAGACTATCAAGCCGTCAGAACTCATTCTGAACGAGGATAATAGTATTTATCACCTCAATTTACAGCCTAGAGACATTGCAGACACCATCATTACCGTAGGCGATCCTAGCCGTGTGAACGAAGTGAGCCAATACTTTGATGATGTTATGTTTGAAATGAATAGGCGCGAATTTATTACTCAAACAGGCATCTATAAAGGCAAAAAGATAACCGTCATGTCTACGGGCATGGGCACAGACAACATTGAAATTTTTCTGACCGAACTGGACGCACTTGTCAATGTAGATATGAAAAATCGCGTGCCTGAGCGTTTGTTGCGCAAACTCACCATAGTCAGACTGGGCACGTCGGGCAGTATCCAGCCTGATATCCCAATAGGCACACACTTGGTATCAGTTTTGGCAGTGGGCATGGACAGCCTCATGCAATATTACTATCCCACACAATTTGCTGAAGAAATACAGATTTCCCAGCGCATTAAACAAAGCTTTGAACTTGATTTCTTGCCCTATACTACGGCCTGTTCTGAAAATTTACTTCGTAAAATAGGCTTTGATATGCTGCCAGGCATTACCGTTACCTGCCCTGGCTTTTATGCTCCGCAAGGGCGTAGAGTCCGTTTAGAGCCTCGTTATCCCGACTTTGTGGAACGTATGGCCAATCTAGGCGGTAAAGAGTTTAGACTTACCAACTTAGAAATGGAAACAGCAGCCTACTACGCCCTTGGTCGCTTGATGGGACATGAGATGCTCTCAGTAAACGCCATTTTAGCTAATAGGCAAACTGGCGAGTTTGCATCAAAGCCTCAAAAAATCATCAACAGCCTGATAACAAAAGTATTAGACAGAATCTAGTCACCCTCACTCATAGACTTCTTCAAAAAACTATAGGTAAACGTTCAAAACAAAGTCCACACAATAAAAAAACGCTTTTCTGAATTCAGAAAAGCGTTTTAAATGATGTAAAGAATGGTTGCAAGAATCAGCTTATCTGTACTTAAAATTATTCAAAACACCGTTTGTGATATTGATAGATATCCCGCTAGTATTGCAAACTCTGCCTGAAAACTTACCACTAACCAACTTTTTCTCCTTGTCAATGCTTGTAATTTCTATGTTGCCCGAAGCCGTTAAGAGACAGCCTTTAGAGGTAAACGTGTTGGTGAGCTTCTGGTAAGTGAGGAGTGTTGTGCTGAGAGGATCACTGAGAGGATAGGTTCCCACCTCTGGCTTTACAGCAAGAATGATAAGGCTTCCATCTGCGCCCGCGCCTGTGAGGGTGAGAACTTCTGTGCCACCCACTGTGCTCAATATCCCATCATTGATGGTTTTGGCATTCCAACCGTTTACGTCTACAGTTGCGCTCATTTGAGCCTGAGGATCAATAACTTCATTTTTGGTGCATCCAGCAAATACTACAAATGCTGCAAAAAGAACTAGGAATAAATTCAGAACTTTGGTCATTTCTTTGACTGTTTTTTTTAGTGAATTTTTCTGAAAAATATGAATGTAACAAATTTTACTGTTTTGAGTCGCTTAACTCATAAGCATAACTTTGTTTGAACAAAGATACAAAAACAAAGTGAAACGTTGCAAAATGTGAGACTTTTTTTTAGTCCTAGCGCAAACGTTCTGAATCACGAACCATTTTTTCGTCTTTCCATACAAATCTATTGGCCATTTGCGAACAAATAAGGGCTAAAATTGGAAACACAAAAGCCCAGCCAAAAGCACCAGACTGCTCGGGATTAAAAATTTTGTTGGCCACAAAGTGAACATAATACACAGTGAGCGCAATGTGAACGCAAATCACCAATACATTAAAGCCGCCAAGAGTTATTTGAAGCTTGCGTTTATTGTACAAAAAGATGGTAGCCAAACTTAAAAGTCCTGACAATATAGCCGTAACACCAATTGCAAAGGTGCCTGACTTGCCTACAACAGCTGATTTACTAATATGTATGAGGTGAAAAGCACCCATCATTACCTGTTCGTTGCCGTTAGGATTTTGTTTGGTCCAAAGTGGGAAGGCCACCAAAGCCAACATCAAAAGCCCTGAAACAAGCATAAAAATTGTTTGTACCCGCTGAATCATGTTTTATAGTCTCTAAGTTTTTAGATTTGAGACGCAAATTTAGTTCATTTTTTGGCCTGTTAAAATAGGTCTATTGTGTTTTGTGTAAAAAAACATCAAACAAATATTTCTTCATTCTATTTCAGCCTTATAGAAAATCCATTAGAAGCTGCTGTAGCTGAGTTGATAAAGAGCTCTGTAGGCATAGGCGCACTGCCGTTTTGCATCAAGTGATTGTAGTTAAGCACCACCCGCTGGCTTTTCTCATCTAGTTTTTGAGGATTGGGCATATCAAAAAATATTTCGCTTAATACATACATCTTGGCACTCTCCCTTACTTCATAAACGTACTTAGCAAACCCAGCTGATTTATGTACCACTTCAAAGCTGATTTGTTTTTTTTCAGGATTGTTCTCAAAATTTTTAATATACATTTCAGCCTTTTTTAAACCTTTATAACGCAAGCGAAAAGTGGCAGTGCTATTTTTTGTTGTAAACTTATGCTCTTTTTCAGGCTCTTGACTGGTTTGTAATTGATAATCACCTATTTTGTCATGAATAAAGGTATCTTGATCGTATGTTGCTACAGAAATACGATTACCTATACCTATGACTTTTTGAACAAAAACAGGGATGTTTTCTAATGTACTGGTATTGGTGTATGTTTCTGTTTTGTTCAATTTGAAGCCATTTAAGCCCGCTATAACATAGGTGTCTGGGGCTTTGTCTTCTGTTTTTTTATACACGCCGCCTCTACTAAGCGAAAAGCCTACCCCACTGATATCCCATTCTGAACCAGAAACACTAAGGCTAGTAAGTTCTAAGTCATAAAAGCCCATTTCAGGCACCTTTGAAGTGGCTTTTTGACCTGAAACGTAAGCCAAAACACTGTCTTGTACAACCGCCTTGACATCAACTGTAAAAATCTGACTGCCATACATGACACCTAAAAAAGCATAAGGTAAATGCTGCCGCCAAGTAACTTGCTTAGCATCTTCTGAAACGCTCAAGCTTACTGTGTGAGTGCCTAAATTGTGTTTAAAGTTATGCCCAGATGCCCATACATAAGTTGTGAATGCCAAACTCATGTCAAGTGCCTGTTCTGGATTTTGCTTGAGAGAGTCTTTTATAGCTTTGGGCGTTTGGTTCATGTTAAGTACACCTTTTACCAAAATCCCTTCCACACCTTCCTCTATAATGTTTGGACTAGCCACAACATTAGAAAAGCTACAAAAGGATTTATTGGGCGATTTACTTTGAGAAAACACATTCTGACCATACCAAAGCGACATAGTTAAAGCAAAGCCCCAAATGAATAGTTTCAGTGCGGTATGTTTCATAGCATTTGTGGATACTCATTTACATGAATATCCACAAATACCAATCCAATATCATGAGTTTAACCTATGCGTTCTTTTTCCAGTTAGCCAGACAAATTTGGCCATGCTTTTCGAGATGGTCATGTGCCTCTACCATGCGCAAAGACTCTTCAATATTGCGGCCAATTGGAAAATCATTAATCAAACAGTGCTTAATAATGCCTTTTTTATTGATGAGAAAAGTCCCTCTCAAGGCTATTGGCGCACCCTCAAAGCTAAACTCACCCTCGTCGTTATAGTAATACTCACCGCCCAACACGCCAAAATTATTGGCAATGGTTTTGGACACGTCTGCTACGATGGGGTAAGTAATTCCTTGAATACCTCCTTTAGACTGGGGCATAGAAAGCCAAGTGAGGTGAGTTTCTTCTGTGTCAGTGGAGCAGCCCACCACCGCACAATCTAGTGCCTCAAAATCAGCTAACTGGTTTTGATAAGCAATAAGCTCAGAAGGGCAGAGACCTGAAAAATCTTTTGGATAGAAAAATAACACAACAGATTTTTGACCAATATACTGCTCTAAAGAAAAGTTTTTAACTATTTCGTTGCCATTAATGACAGCCGGAGCGGTGAACTTAGGAGCAGGTTTGTTTATTAAAGACATAAAGAAATTTTTATTTTTAAAGGTTGAGAATAAATAAATGTAGATTTATGAAATTTGAAACTTTAAAAGCCTAAAAGTGTTTTATTAGGATGGTAATTTTAATAAAAATTTAGTACATACCATTCATAGCTCAAAAATAGCAATTTATGTAGTCTCTGCAAAAGATTTTGGGCTAAGTAGAGTAAAAATACTAAAAAAAAGCAACTTTTTGCATCCCTAATTGCGTTTAAATGCAGCCTATTTATAACCAAATTACTATATATCATCGTTTCAATGTCCCAAACACCACAGCCCTACAAGATAGATCTAGAAGAAATACAAAGAAAAGAAACTCTTCTAAGGCGTATAGCCACTGAACTCAAAACAGAGTTTATTGGTATTGACTACATCATAGATGAGCTTTTGACTTATATACGAATTTGGTACCTGATGCCAGAAGTTCTCACGCGTCCCATTATTGTCAACCTTTGGGGTATGACGGGTGTAGGTAAAACCGACTTGATACGCAAATTGGTCAAGAAGCTTGACTTTCAAGATCGCTTTGTAGAAGTAGAGTTGAGTAATGGCGATAATACTTCTTGGCGATCTTCTGTGGCAACTATTCTTTCGGATAATGGCATAGATGACGGCAAACCAGCCATTGTGCTTTTTGATGAAATCCAGCGTTATTATACTATTGATGCAGATGGCAAAGCTTTAGAAAATACAAAATTTACTGATTTTTGGGAATTGCTTAGTGATGGACAGCTCGCCAAGCGAGACAAAGAAGATTTTGATTACTACATCAACTCTTTGATTATGTCCAGTAAAGAACAACGAAAGCGTAACGAGAGTAGCTCAGAGCCAGTAGAAGAAGATGCCCTCAATCTTTATGAAGCCATACAGTATAAAAAAATGCTCAGTCTGGAGCCAGAGGCGCACGAAATAGCAGAAATGAAACGTGATGAGCTACTCAGAAGACTCCAACAAGCCAAAGCAAAAAAGAAAATCTATGAGCCAGTCAATCATTCCAAAAGCTTGATTATCATAAGCGGTAACCTCGATGAAGCCTACAAAATGGCAGATCAAATAGCTGAGGCAGATGTGGATGCAGATATTTTTCACGCTTTCACCAAAAAAATAACGGTGGTAGACATCAAAGCTGCTTTGATAAGGAAGTTTAAACCTGAGCAAGTGGCGCGCTTTGGCAACATTCACTTGATTTATAGAAGCTTGCGAAAAGAACATTTTGAAATGCTCATCAAAACAGAGCTGTTCAAAATACAAAACCGCACACAAGCCATGTTTGGCATTACTGTGAGCTTTTCGGACACGGTGGCAGACTTGGTTTATAGAAATGGAGTATTTCCTGTACAAGGCGTTAGGCCAGTGTTTAGCAGCATTATAGACATTGTAGAAACACACCTTTCACAATATCTTTTTGAAGCCCTGATGACTCAAGCAACCAGCATAAAAGTAGATTATCTTTTACAAAGTCAAGCCTTGGAAGCTGTTATTGATCAAAAGACGCTTCTCACACCATTCTTGGGTCGTATAGAAGAAGTGAGACAAGCTAACAAAGAGGATATGCTCGCTAACGTATCCGTACACGAAGCTGGACACGCACTGGTTTACGCCCTTTTATTTGGCTTAGCTCCCTTACAACTCAAATCAAAAGTGGCTTCAAACTATGTGGGTGGCTTTACGTTTCCTCACGTCATATACCAAACTAAGGAATTTTTACTTTATAAAATCAAAGTCTATTTGGCAGGTGGTTTGGCCGAGGAACTCTTATTTGGTAAAGATAATGCCTCTATAGGACGTGCCTCAGACCGCGAAGAATGCACCTACTTAGCCGTAGACTACATCCGCCGCTATGGTTTTGAAGAAGCTTTTCAAGCCGCCTATACGCTGGATATGCCCTATACGCTTAGTGCAAGCCCAACAGACTCGCATATAGAAAAACTACTTCTGCGCCTCGCAGTGGAAACAAATCAACTTTTGCTAAACCACAAGGCTTGTCTTTTGAGCATTTCACGCGCTTTATTTGATGCAGGAAGCTTGACAGCCGACCAACTGGTAGCTATCTTTGCAAATCATCACATCAAAGTAGAAGTAAAAGAAGAAGGGTTCTTGATTCTCAAGCCTTACCTAGACGACTTACAGCAGAACTAACCCTAAAACTCACCTTAAAAAACTAGCCTAAAATGACCGAAGCCAAGATACTCTCTCTCCCTGCACTTATCCTTCTTCGCAAGCAATGGGCTGCTAATAAACAGCAGGTTGTTTTTACCAACGGCTGTTTCGACATTTTGCATCTGGGTCATGTGGATTATCTCGAAAAAGCCCGCCAAAAAGGACAAAAGCTCATCGTCGGCCTCAACTCGGACGCGTCTGTCAAGCGTCTAAAGGGAGACACACGCCCCATCAACGAGGTGTATGCGCGGGCGCGTATGTTAGCAGCCTTGGCTTTTGTAGACGCAGTAGTGGTTTTTGAGCATGACACCCCATTAGAGTTGATTCAAAATTTACTGCCTGATGTGCTCGTAAAAGGCAACGACTACAGCCCAGAAAACATCGTTGGTGCAAAAGAAGTCATAGCAGCAGGCGGAAGCGTGGAAACCATTTCGCTCGTAGATGGCTACTCCACCACCAATTTGGTCAAAAAAATGAGCCACTAAGCCCTTTATCCTAGTTACTCAAAGAGTTTGGGTAGGTATTTTGAGCAACTTTGCTCTGCTAATTTCCAGCGTCCTAGCGAAAGCCTACACAAAATACTTTGTCCTCGCTGCTTGCGATTTAGTTTAATTCTGGCAAAATACATCCTTACATTTATTATCACCTCCCAAAACAAGGTTTTTAAGCTTATTTTGTCAAAACAAAAAACAGTAGGGCGAATACACTGAATAAGAGAGTTATTTAAGATGAATCTTTGGTCTTTCCAAGGTTCTGCCAATCTCTTCTCTCTACTTGATTGGTTTTAAACCACGCCTGAATGACTACAAAACACAAAGGATAAAAAATATTTAACAATTAGGCAATTAGCTTATGCAAAACAATCAACAATAATACGTAACTTTGCGCCGCCTTAACCCTGAATATTAATCTTTTTTTCAGAAAGTACTGATTATGAACAGTCTAAGAAATATCGCCATCATCGCTCACGTTGACCACGGCAAGACCACATTAGTAGATAAAATCCTTCACGCTTGCAGACTGTTCAGAGACAATCAGCAAACTGGCGAACTGATACTAGACAACAACGCCCTCGAGAGAGAACGTGGCATCACCATTGTGTCTAAAAACGTATCGGTCCAATATAAAGGCCATAAAATCAACATCATAGACACACCAGGCCACGCCGACTTCGGTGGCGAGGTAGAGCGCGTTCTCAACATGGCTGATGGCGTGTTGCTCATCGTAGATGCCTTTGAAGGCCCCATGCCACAAACCCGCTACGTGCTTCAAAAAGCAATCAGTGCTGGTCTCAAGCCAATTGTGGTTGTCAATAAGGTAGATAAACCTAATTGTCGCCCTGATGAGACCCTCGAGGCAGTATTTGATTTGATGTTTAACTTGGGAGCAACAGAAGACCAGTTAGATTTTCAGACCGTTTATGGGTCTGCCAAACAAAACTGGATGAGTAACGACTGGCAAAAGAAAACAGAAGACATTACCATTCTGCTCGATAAAATCATAGAATATATTCCTGCTCCTAAGGTAATTGAAGGGACAGTACAAATGCAGATTACTTCTATCGATTTTTCTACTTATATTGGTCGTATAGCAGTCGGAAAAGTTACGCGTGGAGAGCTGGTTGCAGGTAAACCAATCACACTCGTTAAGCGCGACGGCTCACTGGTAAAAGCCAAGATTAAAGATTTATTTACCTTCGACGGTCTAGGCAAAGCCAAAGCCGATACAGTAAAATGTGGTGATTTGTGCGCACTCACTGGCATAGAGGGTTTTGAAATTGGTGATACAGTAGCAGATTTTGAGAATCCTGAAGGGCTTCCTGCTATTTCTATAGATGAGCCTACGATGAGTATGCTCTTTACAGTTAATAATTCGCCTTTCTTTGGCAAAGAAGGAGAGTTTGTTACCTCGCGTCACCTCAGAGACCGCCTTCAAAAAGAAACTGAGAAAAACTTGGCTCTGCGTGTGGAAGACACCAACTCTGCTGATAGCTTCCTAGTTTATGGCAGAGGTATTTTGCACTTGTCCATTCTCATAGAAACCATGCGTCGTGAAGGGTATGAACTTCAAGTAGGCCAGCCACGCGTTATTATCAAAGAAATAGACGGCAAAAAGCATGAGCCTATAGAGCTTCTGACCGTAGATGCGCCCGAAGGTTCCGCAGGTAAAGTGATAGAAATGGTCAGTCAGCGTAAAGGAGAAATGAAAATCATGCAGCCCAAAGGCGATTTGATTCACCTTGAGTTTGATATTCCTTCTCGTGGTCTCATTGGTCTGCGTAACTTGGTACTAAACGCTACGGCAGGTGAAGCCATTATGGCGCACCGCTTTTTGGAATATGCTGAATGGAAAGGCAATATTCCTAGCAGAATGAACGGTGTACTGGTATCTATGGAGACTGGTACTACTTATGCTTATTCGATTGATAAGCTACAAGACAGAGGATCATTTTTTGTAGAACCTGGCGACGAAATTTACGTAGGTCAGATTATAGGTGAAGGCATACGCACAGGCGACTTGGCCGTAAACATCACCAAGAGTAAGAAGCTCACCAACATGAGGGCTTCTGGTTCTGACGACAAAATGCGCATTGCACCAGCCATTAAGTTTTCCTTAGAAGAAGCCATGGAATTCATCCAAAAAGATGAATATGTGGAAATAACCCCTAAGAGCATCAGAGTTAGAAAGGTTTTACTTGAGGAACACGATAGAAAACGCGCATCTAAAGAACTCGCCTAGCTTTTAGATTTTGATATCCCCAAAGCGATTGTTTGAGAGCTATAACTAGCTCTCAAACAATCGCTTTAAATTTTAATAGGCTTGAGAAGCTGCTTTGTAAAGAAAACAGCAGGTATGGTGAACAAATTAAAATCTTTTGTTAAAAAGAATATAGTTTTGTTCTGTAAACTTAATCGATAATCATCACTTTTATGAAAAAAGCTATTCTTTTTTGCACACTGTTTTCTTTAGTAAGCTTGGCTTATGCCCAACAAGGTCGTACTATTCAGGATTTCTATAATCAGTTTACCAAGAAAGTACCAGCTGTACTTTCTGCTCATGGCGTTACTGCAGGCCAAACAACCTGGAAGCAGGAGCTTATAGATTTGAAGAACGGCTACGTGAAGTTTTCTGTTGTAGATAAAAGCACCATGCAGCCCGATATGGAATGCGCTAGCTACGAAATGGCGGTTTGGAAAACAGCTGCTGGCAGCTTGATAATTGGAGTTTTTCCCACCTACTGCGGCGGTGAGGGTTGTGGCGGTCAGCTCAACAACTTGCGATTTTTCAATACTAGCTGGAAAGATATCACCGATGAAGTCATAGACAAGGATGCTATTATCAGTAAAGCTCGAAGATCGCAGTTCAGCAACAACTACACGCCAAGCGGGGATTTCTTTAGTGCAGAAATGGAATGCTCGGTTGTGATTCCACGCCAAGGCACGACGCTCAGCGTTACACCACGACTGGCAGGTATGGCGGAAGGCACAGCCATTTCTATCAAATTTGATAAAGCGAGTGGTAGATTTGTGCTGTAGGTTGATAACTTTCTAAATCATGTACTTTCTAAAGCCCGTCTAAACTTTGTTTAAGCGGGCTTTGATATTTGTCATACAATCAGACGAGTTAATTTAGAGTTATCTACAATAGTTAAAAAAATTAAGAGGCAAAATTTTGGATTTTAATCCAAAAAAATAAATCTTTACGTGCTATTGAAAAGTTCGTTAATGTTTTATTAATGAGCAACCCAAGTTCAAAACTTTTCCGTTTTAAGTTGTATTATTGCCCAACAAACAAAACAATGAACCTCATAAAAACTTTTATTCCCTTGAAAAAATTAATTTGTTTTTGTATCGCTATTGCCATATCGTGCATAGCAATCAACGCCGAGGCCCAAAAGAGCAAAGAAAAGTTTGACCCAGCAGAGCCTATGTTTAAAGATCTTCCAGCAGAAGAGCTTCCTTTATGGCAACAAAAAGACATCACAGCGTGGCGAGAAGCTTTTAAAACAGATGCCAGTAATTGGAATCCTTTTCAAATGGAGTTTTACAAACAGGTAAAGCTATCGGCTCTCAACGATGAGGATAAGAAGAAACTCATTGAGCGTACCGATGAACAGTGGCAAGCAGAATTCGGTGGTATGGATAGCTGGCAAGTAGAACAAATGCTGTTCTATTCTGCTATACAAGATTTGAAAATGGAGTAGCCTGCTTTCTTACTTGCGCTGCAAAGTGATTGTAGCGTTCTCTTTTACCTCTGCCCCAAGTACAGGATCCGTAGTATTGAGTTCTTGCTTGAGAATTAAGTCTTTAATATCCAGTTTTTCTATTTCAAAACTACCCTTGATAGCATCGTTGTCAAGGGTAATTTTTTTACCATCTTCAGAAAGCTTCCATTTGCCGTTGGCTCGCATAAATCTAAAAGGTGGATTGGCTGAATAGTTGCCATCAGGGCTAAAGGTAACACGCACATCAGGAATGGTTTTAGTCGAGTCTATGAGCTGAATGCCTCTTATGGTGTAGGTGTAAGTCCACTTGCCACCGTCCCAAACCTTATGGGTTAGGAATTCGCTAGGCGAGTTGGGGCCTGTTTCTTCTTCTTTACAGCCTAAAATGGCAATTACAAACAATAGAGCGAAGGGAATGAGGAATTTTTTGAACATACTTTTAAGGCTTGAGGGTTCTATAGAATAAAAACGACTGAAAAACAACAATAATAATGCAAAGTTTTCTGGATTTTGCAAAACCTTATGTAAAGTTAATCAAAACTAGTACAATTTTTTTGGTGAATTTTGACTAAATTTTGACCTGAAGCGTGATGTAAAAACTGCGTCCATCAGCAGGTATGATACCAGGCCCTGGATAACCATCGGCTCGGCGGGTAAAATAAATGCTATTGAGTAAATTATTGCAACCTGTCTCAACCTGCCAGAAGCTTCGGCGGTACATAAGCGAAAGGTCTAATACGGAATAGGACGGAATAAGACCAGTTACAGCGGAGCTGCTAAAAACGCTATTGGTAGCGTCAGTGTATTGTTTGCTTACGTAATTATACTGCAAAGTACTCTTGAATCCGCGGCGCGTATAGCTAAGCCCGCCTCTGCCAATGAAGTTGGGTACAAGCTCCACTTGTCGGTTATCTATACTCGCATCTTGGGCACGAACATAGCGCGAGCGTATAAGTGAGGTGTTGAGGAACAAACTAAGGCCGCTGCGCTGCTGCTCTGGCAGCAGTAGTCGCAGGACATCAAACTCTACAAATCCCTCAAAACCTGCGCTATAAGAGTCCGCCACATTGGTTCTAAAACGATAATCTGCATACAATGGGGGCTGATCTGAACGCAAAACTAGGCCAATTCGGTCTTGATAAGACAAATAGAAAAGGCTCACATCATAATTTAAAACTCTTTTGATTTGTCCCCTAAAACCCAAATCGGCATTGTACCCTCGCTCATCACGAAGCAAAGAGTCTACGGCGAAATTAGGATTGCTTACTCTCAAATCATTGAAATTAACAGCTCTATAGTTCTGAGAAATATTTGCATAAAACTCTAAGAATGAGCTGTGAAGATAACTCAAGCCCAAACCAAAAAGCGGAAAGCTCCGCGTATAATTGCGGCTGTCATTTTCTTTACGCTCCGAAACTACATTGCCAGCAAAGTCTAGGGTGCGCAGCTTGTAGTAGCCTTCTGCATAAGTTGCAATGCGCTCAAACCTAAAACCAGGCGTGATTGTCAAATTTTTAGTGATTTCAATGATGTTCTCCACAAAAAAAGCTTGGTTTCCGCTTGGAAACAAAAAGCTGGAGTTTTCTGGCTCAGAAGGGTTTAAAAACTCAAAATTAGGTTCAGCAGTAGCATCGCCTTCGCCTTGCTCACGTGTGGTTTGACCTTTATAAAAACGACCGCCCACTAAAAGAGTAGAATTAAATTGTCCTAAGTTATAAGACTTCAAATAGCGCATTTCAACGCCTACATTTTTGTAATCATCTACAATCAAATTTCTTTTTTGTTCTTGGTCTGCCACATTGATTCTTTCTAAGTTACCGAGTGCATCACGACCTGCTAAAAGCGAAAATGCCCTGATATTTAATTTGCTGCGGGCATCTATACGATAGTCCAAATTCACCGATACTAAATTCCAGTCTACTCTGAACCAATTTCTTGCACGCAAAGACTGGCGTGGGTCTTGTTTAAACAAAGCGTCAGTGAGACCGCCAGCCTGCTTGGCTAAGTAATACATTTTTGTAATCTGTATGCCAGCCTGAAGCTTAGGCGAGAAGTGCCAACGCAGGCCAGCATACCAATTGTTGAGAACAAAGTTGCTGTTAGGCCGCCAGCCCTGCCCCTCACGTCGGTTTACTGAGCCGTAATATTGCAACTTACCCACTTTGCCACCCACCGAGCCATACATACACCAAAGCCCCCATGAACCCAAAGTTTGCCGCATCAGAGCCGTAACGCGTTTGGAAGTGTCCCCTTCTTTCAAAACAAAATTAACCATCCCGCCAAACTGCGTTCCATATTGCAAAGATGCAGCTCCCCTTACAATCTCCACACGTTCAACAGCTTCCAACGGTGGAGTATAGTACGCCTCTGGGTAACCCAAAGCATCTGCGCTCATATCTGAACCGTTTTGACGACAATTAAAGTTAGCCGTTCTGTTCGGGCTGAGACCACGCGCACCAATCCCCAGTTGGAGACCGCCGCCATCATTCTCCCAAATATTAAGCCCAGGCACTTTCCCTAAAACTTGACGCGCTTGGTTCACAGCCAAGTTTGCTGCCAAATCAGAAGGCTTTATTACCTCAGTTTTTTTGCCTGCGTAAATACCAAAACCATCTATCGCGCCTAAACGAGAAATCCCTGTACCTTGTTCTTTTATGCCATTCACAGTTAGATTCTCTAAAGAAGATATAAATTCTTCTAGCTCTATAGAAATATAAAAATCGCCCTTCTCGGGAGTAATCATACGAGAGAAATACTTATATTCCTCTGCAATAACAGATAATCGTTGACTTTTTAATGATACACTCGATAAAACGAATATACTGTCGGGAGATAAAATAAAGCTTTGCTTAACGTTATTTAAATAAAGCTTTGCTGAAACTATTTTTTGTTTGGTTGTCTTATCTCTTAGCGTTAAAAATATTTTTGTCTCGCTAGATTGTGCATAAGACGCATTTAGTAAGAAAACATTCAAATTACAAATAATGATAATCGTTATCAGAATGTAAAGCAATTTAATCGATTTATTCATCTTTTTGTAAGTAAAATGTTAGTTTTTTGAATTTAAAACCCAATTTTTTTGAGAGAATGTCTCTTCCAAAGAAGCCAGATTTAAAGTAGAATCTATGTATAGCTTACTTGCCCTACCGTTTATACTTAAAAATGACTCCACTTTTATTTCTAGCTCATCATTTTTGTTTTTTTTGTAAGAATCGTACAAAAAATGAGCGTACTGTAATATAAAATCAGGCTGAATAGCCATTTGTTTTTCTTGATGTATCGTCAAAAAATCACGATTGTCAACAATCCAAGTGCGCTTCTTTTGTTTATCTGTAATATAAAACGTAACAGAGCCAGATTTTTCTGCTAACATCACACGCCATGAAAATCTATACCCCTCATCAGTCCAGAAAATGGATTCATCATAAAATAAAAATCTAAGAGGGATAAGAATTTGAGCTATAATATAAAAACCTATGCTTATAAAAAAAAAGTTATTTGCAGCAAAATATTTTCTACACACTACATTTTTTTTAATATCTTCAATTTTTAATTTGATAAAGTAAAAAGTAGTTATAAAAATAGCCAATATTTTTTTGTGCAAGTTTGCATCTAAAAAAATCGTGGTGCAAAAAATCATGACTAAAGGGAAAATACCTATCTGAAATAAAATGCCAGTTAAAATATGAAAAAGAATAACAATTAAATACGCTACATTTTTTGTTTTTTTCAGACTAAGCCATAAAACAATGCTCAAATCATATAACATTCCCACCCAACTAAACAAATATGCTACAAAGGAATATTTAAAAATAAAACCGATAATTGGTATTTTATCCTGTGCAGGTAGCCATATTTTAAGAGGTAAAGCTAAAAACAGCCAATCATAATTTATTTTAACAAGGCCAGCATAAATATAAGTAACAGCCAATTGAAATTGTATGATAAAAATGCACCAAAAAGGGACTGTTTTTTGAATTTTTTGAGGATTTAGGTAAATATCTATCGCAAAAAAAGCATTTGCAGGCAAGAAACATAATATAAAGGTCATCAAGCACACAAAATAATAGTGATTGAGATAGTAGGTTGCGTCTAAAAGAAAAATATAAGTGAATAATATAAAAAATAGAATCGTAAAAAATCTATAAAAAAAGCCGAAAAGAATCCCTAAAGATGATAAAATCATTATTGCGTGAATCAGATACATGACCCAAGATGGTGCTACCTCTACCCATCCGAAGCCAAAATATTTAAACATGAACTTGGGCTGAATAAAATGCTCATGTATCCAGCCCAGTGTCCAAAATCTGCACGTACTCAGGGTCATAGCCGCACCAAAAAGCACTCTAAAAATAACTAAAGGTGCAATAGATACAGGCTTTTGAGCCATATTAAGAATCTTTTCCCAACAGGCAAACATAAAATGTGCGTTGATTTAAAAAATCGGCTTAGTCTCCATCACCGCTAGTATACGTGATAGAAATGCCTAAAAGAGAAGACATATCACTTTTGTAAAACCGTATGCCTTTTTGGAGTTCTGTTAAGACTTTTTCCACACTCGCAGGCTTGGTTTCTATGAGTAAAGAAAGCCTTTCGCTTGTGGGAAGCTCTGCTGCTATAGTGCGAGCCAGAGTTTCTTGTTGTAGCTTGGTTTGTTCGGTAAGAGCTTTTCCGCCCTCCACCGTTAGCAAATAAGCCTCAAAACCAATGGCTTTTTCACTGTCTTTGCTGACTCCTTTCCATATTTTTTCAATAATAGCCACGTGTGCCTTGACGGCTTCAGACGAAATACCACTATAATAAGCTTCAACAAGTTGCGGCGCCGCGGTGAGCTGTCCAGGTCTTTTGCCCAGAGGCAAGGCTACTTTGAAGTTTTTGACGGCTTCATAACTTCTCACAAACTCGTTATAAAGCAGTGAAATAGAGCTCCCTGCAGAAGTGCCATTGTTGGCAACAAACTCTTTTTGATAGCTAGCCCATTTAGTATTGAAATCTTCTAGGTTTGAGGCCAAGTGTTGAGCCAAAGCCGCCACATAAGCACCCCTTTCTGGACTACTTTTAAAAGATTCCAGAATACGAGAGTTATCATTTTTAAGGTCAAAAAGCAAATAGTCTAAAGCCAAAAAGCCTCGTGTATCACGTGCAAAATCATTAAAATTGACATTCTTTTTAACAATCCTTTCCTCTATAGCCCCTGTATTAGCTGGAAAAGTGGCCACATTGCTTAGCAAATCACCAACCAAACCATTTTCGCCAGGCCCAAAATTGAAGGGTGTTATGTTGATATAAGCTAAAAATGCAGATTTCCAAGCGTTTTGCACCTTTGTGAGTCCCTCGCCTGTAGGAGCCGCTACAAAGGATTTTAATTCGCTATTGAGTGCATTGGCTTTAGCTGCTGCCTCGGCAGCATTAGGCAAGATGATGTTTTCTGCCGTGCTTTTTAACATGCTGGTGCGATCAAATTGTGCATCCGAAGAGCCGCTATCACCACCACATGAAGCTATAAATACGGATAGAACTAGTAGAACTGCTATTTTTAGTTGTAATGTCATCGTATTGCTGTGTTATTTTGCCACAAACTTATTAAGACTTATTCTAAATAACAAGCACATTGTTTAAAACTTTTTAGGACAAAAGGAGTTAAATATTTGCTTTTTGAGCACCGAATGTTTTATGTTTGGTTTAACAAAAGCATTTTTGTTTTCAATTTCTCTTCTTCCCCCTACCGAAAATCCAGTAAAATGAGCAAAAAAGTAGCATTAATTACGGGCAGCACACGCGGTATTGGCCTAAGCATAGCAGAATCTTTTGCAGCCAATGGCTACAATGTGATGCTGAGCGGCATAGAAACTTCAGGCGATTTTACAGCCAGTGAGTTGGCGAAACGTTTCAACACAGAGGTGGCATTTGCACACGCTAATATGATGGAGCCCGCCGAAGTAAAGCGCATGGTATCTGATACAGAATCTCGTTTTGGCAGGCTTGATGTACTGATAAATAATGCTGGTATTCAGCATGTTTCGCCTGTAGAAGAATTCCCTGATGAGAAGTGGGATGCTATCATTGCTATCAATCTTACGGCAGCTTTTCATGCTTGCAAGGCCGCTTGGCCAGGCATGAAAGCTCGCCAATTTGGGCGTATCATCAACATTGCCTCTGCGCACGGCTTACGTGCCTCTGAATTTAAATCTGCCTATGTGGCAGCCAAGCACGGGATTGTGGGACTTACAAAAGTGATGGCCTTGGAGGGCGCGGTTTGCAATATCACAGCCAACGCCATTTGTCCAGGTTATGTGCTCACACCACTTGTAGAGGGGCAGATAAAGGATCAGGCCAAAGCTTTTAACATTTCGGAAGATGAGGTTGTCCAAAAAATTATGCTCAAAAAGCACGCTGTTAAGGATTTTGTAACCGCAGAGTTTTTGGGGAAAACAGCTCTTTTCTTAGCTTCAGAAGATGCCTCTTTGATTACGGGTGTGGCTCTGCCAGTTGATGGCGGTTGGACAGTTCAATAAATAGAGAAGAACAAGCAGAAACTAAAAAAACAAACCGCCTTTTGGATGAGTACAGTCCAAAAGGCGGTTTAAAGATGTCACATGAGCCATATTTTACTCAAGTGGCAGTCCTAATTTATTCATAGACTCATCATCGAGATACACGAATGTTATCTGCCAGCCTTTGTCTGGAGTTCGCTGAAGAGTATAGCATAAAAATGAACCGCTGCTTTCAGCGTCGGCTTTAGCCTTCGCTTCATCTTTGAGTTTTTTGGCATAGTCAGATACAGATGTAGAAGCATCCATGCCCGCCAAATTAGCAAAAGACGCGGTCATAACAGCAACAATTTTATCTTCAGCTACCTGATTTTCAGGATTATGATCCAGTGTTCCACGAACTGTGAGTGGGGTCTTACAAAGAGCTTTCATAGCCTCAGCATCTTTATTACTGATGGCGGTTTTGAGTGCTGTCCAGAATATGCCAAAATCAGCATTGGCAGGATCACTTTCTTCTATAGTGGAGGGATCAGTTGGAGCATCGGTTTCTGTACTTACCTGAGTACTGTCGCCTTCGGTAGACACTGCTGCACCACCGCCACAGCTAAATAAAAATGCGCCTAAAACTATCAATAAGATATTTTTCATAAAAAATAATGTGTTTAGAGTTTAATTCCTTCTAATGCCGCATTAAGGCGGTGCAAATAAGTATGCAAGTAACTGATAATACAAATCTATGCTAGTCTGACTTTACCAAAATACTCATTTTATTTGCAGAAAGTTAAGCGCACCAACTCAATGGCTTTAAAGTTACCAGTTGGCTACAAGAACTAATTGCAACCATCGTATTTTCAATATCAAAACTAAATTGACTACACCAATAGTCTTAAAAACAGCTCTTTGTTTTGTTATTTAGAATATTCTAGTTTAAAGTATAAACATAATTTGTTTACAAAACGTTTTATTTTAAAATTTGCATAGATGAGGTAATCAAACAAACGATTTGCCATCCTCTACAAAACTCTACACATCAAACAATTATTTTATGGCAACACCTTCTTTGTATTTGGTAGACGCGCTCAGACGCACAGCCCAAAAACTCGAGAGCGGCGCAATGTATCAGTGGGGACATAGCGGCTCTTGTAATTGTGGCCATTTGGCTCAAGAGATTACCCAACTCACCAAAGCACAGATTCATCAACATGCTATGGCTACAGGACGCGGGGATTGGAACGACCAGCTGAACGAATATTGTGCTACCAGCAACTTTTCTATTGATCTCATTATTTCTGAGTTAGTCAGGAAGGGACTTGCATTAGAGGATCTTCAACGCTTAGAGTATCTTTCCGACCCTGTTATTATAAAGGCTGTGGGCAGACATCTCCGTCACAATCTCCGTGAGGATGTTGTACAGTATCTTTACACTTGGGCTACTTTACTCGAGGATGAGCTGGTTTCTAAAGTTCAGCTTAAAGACTTAGAGACTGTACTCAATCCAGAACTTGCATAGATAAGCATCTAAGGCTTAAAAATTGCTTCCAACACTTGGTACGCACTGATTTGTGACATACAAGTACAGATAATCTTTGTATTGTTTTTCTTGTCAGTTTTGCAGTCTGTGCAGAAGTTAGGCATTGCTAGTAACTTGACGTTTTTTCCCAAAGCACCCCAGCGTCCTGTGTGCATAGGTTTGATTGCAGGGTAGATACCTACAGTTCTTAAACCCAACGCCGCGCCTATGTGCAAGGGGCCAGTGCTGCAAGCCACTAAGGCATGAGCAGAAGCTATCAACTCAATGAGTTCCGTGAGGTTATATTTCCCTGTATGATTTTCTACCTGAGGCATCTCAAATAAAGAAGGTGTTTGCTGAGCAATCAGCTCACCTTCTTGTGTTGTACCCGTGACAATCACGCGCACATCTGGAGGCATGAGAGCAACCAAGCCAATATAGTTCGCGATAGGCCAGTCGCGAGCACTTCCCTTAGACTTGGGGTGTAGAATAACCGTAAATCGTTCTTGTTTTAGGTTTTGTTTACTCTCAAAGCCATAATATTCGTGCACTTCTTCAAGAGGTAATTCGCTTGGCAACCCCAAAGGCTCGATTAACTTTATATTCAGCTGGGCTTCGTGTAAGGGTGAGTTTTTCCTGCCTAAATCTACTAAGCGATTGCAGCTAAGCCAGTGTTGCAGGCGATGGCTCGTCCCTATGCGTATAGGCACACGCTCACGCGCAGCCAAGTACGCAAGTTTTGAGTCAGGAAAGACATGAATAAACGCTTCTATTCCCATAGCACGAAGCAAATGAGGCTCTTTGAGCAGTGCTTCTTTATCTACAAAACCCGTGATATGCTTAGAAGCCTCAATGATTGGCCGCGTATAAGCTTTGCCCAAAAAATAAATCTCTGAATCAGGCCAGTGCTTTTTTATCCACCCCGCCATTGGCAGAGTGAGCATCACATCTCCTAAATTATCAGTGCGGCTCAGAAGAATTTTCATCAACGCTAATCCATAACGGTAAACTGACCAGGTGAGCTAAATTGAATGACACCACCCCAGATACACATCAGTTTGCAGGTATTATTCACAGCTGGCATATTGGCTATCATAACAGTGGGCACACCGGGTATCCAAGGCGCAGCTGTATTAGGCACACAAGGCATGGGAGTCAGTACACCAAAGGCGGCGGCTGTAGCAGCAGCCACAGTTGGATTAGCTGGTGAGCTGCACATACCAAAGGGCAAAATATTGAGCATGGGTTTATGATCCATGATGTTAGCAGCAGGTGCGCCACCAGCCATCACGCGATTGGCTGGTAGAACCACCAGAGAAGAGGGTGCTGCGCCAAAAGAACATGTCATCATAGCACCCATACAAACTTGTTGTCCCATAGCATCTTTTTTTTCTTTGACTGTCAGGTTTTTAATACACGCAAAACGGTATTTGTGAGCAAGGTACTAACTAGCCCTGAATTTAGCAATATCTAAAACTAAAAACATTTGACATGGATTGGTTAAAGACCAAAAACTAAATCTCTGAAAATAAGTGCTTTATTTTAATTTTTGCGATGTATAAAAAAAAATTACCTTTTTTTATACCAGCATGCAACCATTCACCTATCTCTTCTTGTCTTTATATATGAACGGTTGTTAGACACAACGTGTTTTGCCAAAGATTGATACTATATTCTGCTAAACGCGCTAGATTTGTCTGGCGCGTTTTTTTTATTTCAAAATAGTTCTAAATAAGCCGATCGGGATTCTCTAGTAAGAACTTAGACCAGTTCTTAGTGGACTTTGAAGGGGAATTGTGCTGGTAGTGATGGCAAACAGCCACAGCAAGGGCATCGGTAGCATCAAAGTAAGCAGGAACAGTCGTCTGCTTGAGTTGCTGTAGAATCATCTTTGAAACTTGCTCTTTAGAGGCATTGCCGTTGCCTGTAACGGACTGTTTAACCTTGCGCGGCGCATATTCTGTTACCTCAAGCCCGTGCGTTAGTGCCGCCGCCATGGCCACACCCTGCGCTCGCCCAAGTTTGAGAGCAATTTGAGCATTTTGTCCAATAAAAGGTGATTCTATGGCAAAATCTGTTACTTTTTCGTCTATAATTAGCTGGCTCACGCACTTGTATATGTGCGAGAGGCGTACATAATGGTCTTTGTAGTGAGTAAGCCTGAGCACCCCTAGTTGAACCAATTCTATCACAGAATTTTTGGTTTCTATAACAGCGTAACCAGTAGTCGCTGTGCCAGGATCTATGCCCAAAATACGTCTTACTATACCAGAATCCGCCATTTAAAAATTTTAAGTTTGGTTAGAAAATACAAAAAGGATACTTTCAAAACTCCCAAACCGTATTTGCTACTTCTTACAAAATTGATAGAGGAGGCTTCTTCAAAATATTTGGTGGGGCAGGTAACCTCACCAATCTCAAAGCCGTGGTAAAAAACTTGTGCAATCATCTGATTATCAAACACAAAATCATCTGAATTTCTTTCAAAAGGCACTTTTAGTAACACGTCGCGTGAGAATGCGCGGTAGCCTGTGTGGTATTCCGAAAGCTTCTGATTCATCAAAAGATTTTGCGTGAAAGTCAAAAATCTGTTGGCTATGTACTTGTAAAGAGGCATCCCGCCCTTGAGTGCGCCTTTGCCGAGTATACGCGAGCCGAACATAACAGGATATAGACCATTGGCGATTACCGACACCATAGCCACAATTAGCTGAGGCGTATACTGATAATCAGGGTGTAGCATAACTACTACGTCTGCACCGAGTTCTAAGGCTTTCTTGTAGCAGGTCTTCTGATTACCGCCATAACCTTTATTGCGTTCATGGCGAATGATATGCTTGATGCCAATCCCTTGAGCCACTTCAACAGTGTTGTCAGGGCTAGCATCATCTACAAGCACCACTTCATCTACCACCTCAAAGGGAATTTCCTGATAGGTACGCAAGAGGGTTTTAGCAGCCTTGTAGGCGGGTAAAACGACCACTACTTTTTTACCTAAATACATAAAAAGCCTTACTGATTTGATTTTGTTTGGAACAAAAGCAGTTCTTCGTGTGTAACAATAAACACAGCACGAAGAACTGCCACAAACTATTTTTTATCTTCTACAACTTCATTGGCAGTTTCTTCGGCTACACTGGCTCTAACAAGGGTTTTTGGTGTGTTAGCCGCTAAAAGTTCATACCAAGTGATGAGCTTTTTCATATCCGATACATAGACTTTACTACGATCATACTCTGGTAATACCTCTGCCATGAGGTCAGTGAGAGCATTAGGGCTTTTATCATTCTTAAGCTCTACGCCATATTTTTCGTAAATTCTATGAAAGACCTCACCCAAAAGCACTGTCCCTTCCGCAGTGTTTGTGTAAATGGAAATTTCTTGGAGGACAGAGATTTTTTGGCTACCTGTGGCCGCAAACTTAGCTGTACCACCAATTTGCTCAACAACCACTCCGTTACGTGTGGTTTTGAGTACGCGGTAGAGACCAGGCTTACCTGAAATGGCTGCAATTTCTTTGAGCTGCATAAGTTAAATTTACTATGGTTTTTGTGAATGATTATGGTTTTTGTGATAAACGGGTTTAAAATAAACATGAAGGCTTTCAATGTACTTGAGCACATCTTCACGCCCAGCTTTTTTTTCTGCCGAAGTGATAAAATAAGGCGGAGATTCCTCCCAAGCTGTGCTCATATATTTGAGATACGTCTCCACGCTTTTTTGAGCTGCGGTAGGCGATAACTTATCTGCTTTAGTAAAAACCATTGCAAATGGTATCTGCCTAAGGCCAAGCTCAGTCATAAAATCTATGTCGTTGTCTTGTGGTTCGTGCCTTATATCGATGAGTACAAATGTTGTGAGCAAGTTGGGTCTGTTGAGCAGATAATCATCTATCATTTTCTGAAACTCTTCCCGCTTTGATTTAGATACCTTAGCCCAGCCATAGCCAGGAAGATCTACCATAAACCACTTTTCATCAATCAAAAAATGATTGATGACGCGCGTTTTGCCAGGCATAGATGACACATTTGCTAGGTGTGATTGCCCACAAAGCATATTTATCAAGGAAGACTTGCCCACATTGGAGCGACCGATGAACGCATACTCGGGCTTGACAGGCGGCGGGCATTTAGTCCAGTCAGTTTGGCTGCAAATGTGTTTAGCCTTCAGGGTTTTCATAGCACAGGGAATATTAATCCAACGCTCATATTTTTTGAGGTTGCAAAGATGCTAAAACCTGTCAAAATAACCAAACAAAATGCTTTGTTTTGAACAAAGTAAAAAGGAAAGAACCTAGCTTTGTGTGCCAATCAACAAAAAGACTAGATATCTATGCTCTTTTTGAAGTCTTCTGGCAAGAAGCTAACAATTTGTTCGTCTGTTAGCCTTGAATAAAAGTCAATTAAATAAGGCACAATGTGTTTTTCAAACACCTCCTGAGGTTTTTTGGAGGGTAAAAGCTTAATGATGTTTGTAATTTCTTCACGAACTACAGCATTTGCAACAATTTGAGGACGAATATGACAAATGTATGTTTGTGGAGAAGGATTAACATCCACCTCTGTCAAGTAATGAAGCTTGATATCTTTTGGATCAGTCACTGCTTGGCCTTTATACATAAATACAGACTCATCTATAAAAACAAAGTCACCTTCGTGGCGAAGCTTCTGGATTACTTCATTACCATTATGAAGATAAGTGATAGCAAAATAATTTTTGTCATTAAGTGTTAAAGTATTAAGGTTCATTTTGTATTTGCCAATACCTATTATCTCGAGCGGATTGGGCTTGTCTGGTGACACACTACGAGCAAAAAAGATCCCTAGCTCTTTGAAGTCACGTGTAGCCACATTGCAAGTGTTGCAGAGAACGTTAGCCGTGATGTCTCTTGACCCAGTATTGGCAACGGTTGTTTTACACGTGCCTAAGAGCTCGCGTAAACTAGTTGCTTGCCCTGCCGCGCCTGTAGGCGCCTTGATAACATAATGGGTTTTGTCTGGTTCTACAATGGCTATCTTTGCGGTTTTTTCTGCAAATTGAAGCTTTGTTTTCACACTGATGCGATCGCCAGCTTTAATAATTTCTTGGCTATTAGCATCTTTGACAACACCTTTTACAGAAACCACAACAAGTTCATTGTCAGGCTTTACAAAAGCCATGCAAAATAGCAATACAAAAGATAACAAAACAGATTTCATGTTACTTGGGATTTTTAAGAGGTTTGTTTAATTTTTGAGAGTAATATAATTTAAATTAACAGCAAATATCGTACTACCTTTTTTTGATTGATGTAAAGTATGGCTCTAGGTGATCTAATAAAAAGAAGAGCACTGCTAAGTAGCCTTAACAATGCTCTTCTTGATGGTGTTTGATACAGATAGCCTATTAATCTTCAACAGAAATGAGGCTAATTAGTTAGAGTAAGCAGCTAATTTTTCTTTAAGGTCTTTACGTGCTATGTGTATTCTGTTTTTGACAGTGCCGATTGGAAGACGCAGTCTCTCAGAAATTTCGTGATACTTAAATCCACGATAGTACATGATGAAGGGTGTGCGGTAGACTTCGTCTATGCCGTAGAGTGCTTTATTGATGTCCTCAGAAACAAATGAGGAGACTGCCTCGTTTTGAGTGAGTGTATCAGAGCTTGTATTGATATAATACGCATTATCAGTGCTATCCACGATGGTATTGCGGCGTATCATGCGCTGATAATTGGTAATAAAAGTATTTTTCATAATTGTGTAAAGCCATGCCTTAATATTTGTTCCTTCTAAAAACCGTTCACGGTTGCTAAAAGCTTTCAACATGGTGTCTTGGAGAAGGTCATCTGCTGAATCAGTCCCCTTGGTGAGGCGTACAGCAAATGGCCTTAGTACGCTGAGAGCATTCTGTAACGAAACATTAAATTCTGCTGTACTCATGTCTTTTTTTGTTTAACGATTAATGTATAAATATCAAACAATTCAATACAGCAAAGATACTGGCCAGATACCAGACCTCCAAATATTTTGTTATATTTTTTTTAAAATATATTAAACAAAAAAAAATTGTATCCCTATACTTCACTCAAGAATTCTTGGGTTCAGAAACCTTAAAGAAAGAAAAAAAGGTTATCCAAAGCTTAACTACCAAATAAATACTACAGAATTCACGCTAAAGAGGGCGATCATTCTAATACCTGTTTTGTTTAATATTAAATGGGATTTGTTTAAGATTACTAGAATAATAGAGGCATTGTTTTGTGTAAGTATAGCGCAAGAAACGTGCACAGAATAAAACAAAAAAGCTACTTTAAAAAAGTAGCTTTTTTCACTCACAACAGCATATCAACCTATTTATTCACAATACTAGAGTTTACAACTAGAACTCTGTTGTTTTCTCTAGTCCTGCAAAACTAGCTACAGTTTTGATACCAAACAAATGATTTGATATATTTTTTTTATTTTTTTACTTATCATTACATTAGTGAGGCTTTGCGGCTGTATTACTACGCTTGGTAAGAACATACACAGAAAAAAGCTGCTTAAACTTAAATATTTCTTACACTGAAACGGTACTTAACTTTAGTTTGGGTTGCTATATTCAAATACAAAGGTCATAGTATGTTTGGTTTTGACCCTTTTGCCGCTTTGTTTAGCAGGCTCCCACTTAGGCATTAGCTGTATAACGCGAGCAGCCTCCTCATCGCAACCAAAACCCAATGATTTGAGTATCTTGACATTAGTAATTATCCCTTCTTTATCTACGGTAAACTGCACAAACACTTTGCCCGCCACTTGGTTTGTGCGTGCAGCTATTGGATACTTCAGATGCTTGGACAAAAACTTGCGCAAAGCCTGTTTACCACCAGGAAATGATGCTGGTACTTCCACCACAACAAAATCTGGCTCGTCGTCAGATAGTTCTGTTACACGCTGAGCTTCGGGGTTATGATTATTTGTCATCTCTACCTCTTGCTCATTATGCGCGCCGCTGCTCTCGCTGGTATGCGTCGCGCTCTGACTTTGAGACAGCTCGCTTTGCTCTGGTGCGTCATTGACAGTTTCCTGATCCTGTGTAGGTTCGTAAGGGAGGTTCTGAATAGATTTTAGGGGTTGTGATGGTGGCAATTTGCTCTGCTCTATAATAGGAGCTATCTCGTTAATGAGAGGAGGCACATCTATTTCTTGTATATAAAATGCTTGATTCTCTGGTTCCGAAAAATCTTGTTCGTTTCCTAACCAAAGCAGGCTTATCAGTACAGCAGCAAAGGCCAAACTGGCTAAAATCAAAGCGTGCTGGAGACGCTTGGGGTAGTTTTGGCGTAAATCATACGCACCGTATTGCTTATTGCGGTTTTCAAAAACCAAATCGTTGAGGGAGTTTGAGATGTTACGGGCTTTCATCTTGGCGCTGGTTTCTAGTGAATAAAAAAAGAGGCAGTTCCCTTTGGGACTTACCTCTTAGATGATTTTCAAATTCACTTTCCACAAAATCAGAAATAATTGTAGAAAAAATCTTAGCTTCTGATATTGTTGCTTACTATTCTCTGATAAAGTATTAGAAAATTTGACTAATTTCTTCTTTCAGAAATTTAAGGGCTGTTTCAGTCTGATTATGTGTTCGAACAGTCTCATGCTCAAGAAGCAAACGCGCCAAATCATTGCCTGTAGCGGCTTCGTTGAGGGCTTTTGCGCCTTCATTAATGAGCGTAATGGTATCTTCTATAGAGCTTTTCACAAGCTGCCAGGTAGCATCACCCATGTAAATTTGTTGCGAAAGATTGTGGTTGAACTCTTCGCGAATATGCATAATGAGAAGTTGTTGCAGAAGCGCCGCGCTCATACCAGGCTCCAAAACTCGCGGAATAAGATTGCCTAAAAGAATCCTTTCTAAAAAAATAGACATTCTTTCATAAGCTTGTAACCGGTAGGGCAGTACGTTGGCCACATTTTTAATTCTGTATTCCAGTTGGGCTTTTTTGATGTCGTTGGTCATAATAGAACGCGTGAGAAGATACGCGCCATATAGCACCAAGCCTGCAGGAAGAAGGATTTTGGCTAGGTCTGCAATAAGTTCCATTTTGTATTGAGGTGGTTAGTGATTGTAAAAATAGCAGGTTTTAAGCTGCAAATTTGCACATTTTTCATTAAAAAAACGCATTGTCAGGATGGTTTTTTCATTACCAAGACTGCTTTTGAACGTTCTCCTCCTTAAAAAAGTTGCATTTTAGGTTAGAGCCCCTTGTCCTTTATCCTCTTGGGAAGCTCGGCAAATCGTTCAAGAGGCTCAACTTGCCCTTTTCTTGCTGTATGTAAAGATGGGTCATGCCATTCGTAAGAGCCAAAAAAGGGCTACCAAGTCGTGTGTTATAGGCTAAAATCTGCTGAAAGTGACTACTTTGCTCAATATTCTGTTCGGGTGCTTTGCACTCCACCAAGAGAAAAGGTCTTGCCTGCCTGTCATAGGCCAAAAGATCGGTGCGCCCATATTTCTTGTGTTGCGGCAACTTGTTCTCCACCTGTATCAGCGTACTGGGATAACCATTCAGAAGCAGAAAATGCAGAAAATGCTGCCTGACCCACTCTTCAGGCGTAAGCTTAACATAACTCTTGCGTACCACATCCCAGACCAGTGGCTCGTTATACTCATTAAGTTTGAGCTTGAGTGCTGGCAGAGGTAGATTCAAGTTAGGCAGGTTCATGCATGAGGTAGACTTTAGCACCTTATTTTTTTGTTCTAGTGGTCACTTTTTTGGGTGTGGCAGTAGCAGCAGGTTTGATAGCAGTGCTGGCTTTTTTAGTTACAGCTTTGGGCTTAGTGCTCGCTTTAACTGGCTCTTGGGCTTTTTTGGCAGTTGTTTTAGCTTTGCTGGCTGGCGGTAGATTAGTCTTTGCACCGCCTCTCCAATTAGATTTGGCGGGCGGTGCTTCCTCCGCTAACCTTAAGCAGTCCGCCAGTGTCAGCTCTGAAGCCTCCAAGCCTTTTGGAATCTTGATATTAGCCTTGCCTATGGCAATATAAGGTCCATAACGCCCATTCAAAACTTTGACATCAGGATTTTCATCAAAAGACTTGATAGTTTTCTTGGCTTCTGTGTCGCGTTTATCCAAAATAAGCTGAATACTTTCCTGTTCAGTAATGCTCAGCAAATCTATTCCCTTGGGTACAGACACAAACTTTGAGTCATGTTGAATGTAAGGCCCAAATCTGCCCACATTGACTTTCATAATCTTGCCCTCAAAGCTGCCCACTTCACGCGGTAGCTTGAAAAGGTCAAGTGCCTCAACTAGCGTAATAGAGCTGAGCGACTGCCCATGCTTCAAGCTAGCATACTGAGGTTTAACATCTTCCTGCCCGCTTGGAATTTCTACATAAGCTCCATAGCGACCAAGCTTGGCAATTACTGGGCGACCAGTTTTGGGGTCTTCGCCCAAAGTGCGAGCAGTGCTGGCAGATGCTAATTCGGCGGTTTCTTTGGTATTCTCAACTGTGGGGTGAAAATCTTTGTAGAAATCCGCTATCATGTGATTCCAAACTATTTTACCGCTGGCTATTTCATCAAATTGCTTTTCAACTTTGGCCGTAAACGAAAAGTCGATAATATTTGGGAAGTGTTTGAATAAAAAGTCATTAACTACACCACCTATATCAGTAGGAAACAATTTATTTTTATCTGCCCCAGAGTTTTCAGTTTTTTGGGCACTTGTTATCTGATTCTGGCTCAAGGAGTATTCTTGATAAGTTCGGGTTTTTCCTTCTCGGCTTTCTTTTACCACGTATTCACGCTTTTGGATAGTAGAAATCGTAGGCGCATAAGTGGACGGTCTGCCAATACCCATTTCTTCCATAGCCTTTACCAAGGCAGCCTCTGTATAGCGAGGCTTGGGTTTTGTAAAGCGTTCTGTTCCTACCATTTGCCCTAAGGTTAGTTTTTGGTTGAGGGCTAAAGGTGGAAGCATTCCGCTGCTTTCCTCATCGTCCTCATCGTCCGAAGAGTCTGTATAGAGCTTGAGAAAACCATCAAAAATAATCACTTCACCAGTAGCTGTTAGCACATCTTGAACGGTGGAAATCGCTACGGTGGCTATGGTGCGCTCTAATTGCGCTTCCGCCATTTGCGAAGCCAAAGTTCTGCGCCAGATCAAATCATAGAGCTTTTGGCTTGCCTCATCTTTTCCTGCTTTTTGCACGGCAAAATTTGTGGGTCTGATGGCTTCATGCGCTTCTTGAGCCGACTCTGATTTTGTTTTATAGCGTCTAGTATGCAGATACTGGCTACCAAATAGTTTATTTATCTCGCTTGCCGCTTTTTGAAGAGCTTCTTCTGAAAGAGTGGTAGAGTCGGTACGCATGTATGTGATGTGTCCAGCCTCATAAAGATCCTGTGCTAAACGCATTGTTCTAGAAACTGAAAAACCCAACTTTCTACTGGCCTCTTGCTGCAATGTAGAGGTGGTAAAAGGAGCAGAGGGGGTCTTTTTAGCAGGCTTCTTGTCTAGACTCTTGATAGAAAAAGCCGCACCTATACATTTATTCAAAAAAGCTTTGACCTCATCGCCATTGTTGAGTTTGCGCGGAAGCTCTGCCAAAAGGCTTCGGTTGTTCTCTAGCGGAAAGCGTGCAATGACTCTATAAAATGACACAGAAGCAAATTTTTCAATTTCGCGTTCTCTGTCTACAATAATGCGCACTGCTGCTGATTGAACCCGTCCTGCGGAAAGTCCTTTACGGATTTTAGACCACAGCACAGGCGACAGCTCAAACCCGACCAAACGGTCTAGTACACGTCGTGCCTGCTGAGCATTGACCAAATCTAAATCTAGTTTACGAGGATTACTTACGGCTTTTAGAATCGCATTTTTTGTAATCTCATGGAAAACTATTCGCCTTGTTTTCTCTGGTTTCAGCCCTAAGGCTTCGCGCAAGTGCCACGAAATGGCCTCCCCTTCTCGGTCTTCGTCCGTGGCTAACCACACACATTCTGCTTTGCTAGCCAACTCTTTTAGTTCTGATACAATCTCTTTTTTATCGCTCATTACTTCGTAGTGAGGCATAAAACCATTTTCTAAATCAATGGCTTTATTTCCTTTGGGAAGATCACGAACATGTCCAAAGCTTGATTTGACAATAAAATCTGGGCCTAAGTAACCACCTATCGTTTTGGCTTTGGCTGGTGATTCTACAATAAGTAAATTTTTGGACATGGACTTTGCGTGCGCCTATAAAGAGATGAAATATGTAGACAGAAATATAAAACCGTCTAATTAGTGCCGCAAAAATACGAAGCGATTTAGTTTTCCAAAATAAGATGCGTAGATTATACAAAAAAAACGTTGTTTTGTCTAAAATTATGTTAGTTTTTTAGATTCAGAACATTTTTTTCTAATCTAGATAGCTACTAGTAAAAGTCTAGCTGTGTTTTGAGCAGCTATAGCCACAAACTAATTTACAAAGTAATGCTTTTTATGCTGTAATATTATGAATAGAATACAAGTATTTTGCTAAAAGTTTTCTTTATATACAAATTTACAACTTATTTATTTTCAAAGTTTCTTTTGAGGCTTTTACAAGTCTTGTAGCTCAATAGTCGGTCTCATTTGGCAATAAATCTAGGCAAGATTTGGCTGATAATCAATAGAATCAAATGATTGAGCTTGTTGTTATATAAAAAAAAGTAGCCTTTACAGACAAAACATTCTCTTCTTACGACGAAGTTTGCTACTTTTGTAATTGTACAAATATCAACACAAAATGAAAAAAATACTTGTTATAGCCTTTGGGGCTATGCTTTGGTCTTGTGGTTCAAACACCTCTTCCACAGAAAATACCGCAGTAACTACATCTAATTCTGAAAATGTCGCTACTGCTGGGGCATTTGATTTTGCGGCTTTTAAAATTGGTAAAGCGCAGCTAGGCCCAATCAAAATAGGTATGGACGTAGCTGAAGCTGAAAAGCTATTTTCTGGCCTGACTAAAGAAACAGATGAGGGAGGCAACTTTGGCTATGGTGGTGGAAGCCCCTCTTATCTTTACTACAAGGATAAAGAGTTGGTTTTTGGTTTAGTCCCTGAGATGAACGAAGACAAAATTTTTGCCATCATGGCCATACACCCTAATCTACAAACAGAGAGCGGTTTAACGCCTAACTCTAGCGTAGGTGATATTCTTAAAGTGTATCCAAACTTGGATGTGAACTACAGTGAGATGAACGAATGGGAGTTTATGGAAGACACTGAAAATAACTGGAGTTTTGTTTTTATGACTGAAAAAGGCAAGCAAATTAGCACACACGCTGGGACAGGTTTAGCTTTAAAGCCTCAGAACAAAGACATCAAAGCCAATTGGGTGGCTATTGAGTAGCGTAGCTCTTTAAGTTAGTAGAAAAATAACTGATTTCGCTCGCTTATTTATTTTAACGAGACAATATTACAAAACCCAACCAAAATCAACAGAGCTGCTTTTGGTTGGGTTTTGTAGTGCTGTAAAAAAGCTTAGAGGATTAGTTCATGCTTTTACCTTTTTCTGTGAGGCGACCGCAAGGGTTTTCGCGAAGATGTTTTTGAATTGCGTCCACATCTTCGGCACTGAGCACCTCTTTGATATCTGCCACACGCTGACTGTCTTTGTAGGCAACCACAAAAGCACCTTTTACACCCATTTCACAAAGGTAATTTTTAAACAAGTCAGCCTCCCAGTAGTCGCGAAACACTCCCACCGTGTATTTCTTCTTACCATCGTGCTCCTCTGGCTTAAAGCGTTGTTGTTCTGCATAAGCAATAAGCTCTCTCATTTCGTTACAGTTACAAGGGAGCGCATCGCCTGCATAGTTCATCAAGTCTTTAGTAGAGAAAGCTCCAATCTGAACCCTGAAAGCCAAGCCGCTGGCGAAATTGTCTGTGCCGCCAGTTTTTTGAGGGTTGTCCTTTGCAGGATCAGTGGTTTTCTTCGTGTTTTTTACAACACCACCGCCTGCATTTTTAGCTTCTACAAGCTTAGAAATAGAGTCAATTTCGTTCTGTAAAGCCAAGTTGGATTTATTCAGAACGCTTACTTCACGTTTCAGACCGCTGGTTTCACCTTTTAAAACCTCGTACTCGTCCATGGCTGATTTAAAGCTTTCCACAGTCATTTCTTTCTGACGAGCTTTCCACTTTTTTGTTTCGTCTTTGCTCATTTGTGCGTTGACGCTGAGCGAACATAGCCAAAGGGCAAATGTAAGTGTTTGGAAAATTGTTGCAAATTTCATAATAGATGTTTTTTGTGCATAAATAAACAAGACATTCAGCATTCAAACAATTTTTTGGCCATATTTTGGTTAAAAGTTTTTTTTATTCTCTTTAATCTCAATAAGCCTCAAAAAGAGTTGTTTTATTGAGAACAAAGTTATACTTTTTTTCCTTTTGCATGAATTTGAGCTTGGACTTGAGCAGCCAAGTAAGGACATGCTTCCACGATATAGCGCACCCAGATTTCTATCTGTTCATGTTGAACACCATTAGGCAGTGCGTATTCTATGTGATCGAGTACTTTGTTGAACTCCACAATGCCAATATAGGCAGTGCTAGACTTAAATTTATGAGCTAGCTCGGAAAGTGCAACAAAGTCTTTCTGAGCTAAATCATGCGTCATTTGTTGTGGATACTCAATCAAATTCTTGTGCAATATTTGCAAAAGACTTATAATGAGAGGCTCTTGATTATCCACAATTTCATAGAATGATGCCAGATCTATAGTTTCAGAATAAGTGTTTTGTGGCAAAGTAGTTGAGGTTTTCATCGTTATTTTTTATATTTTGCAAATATACTGTGTTTTTGTTCAAACTAATACACAAAAAAACATAAAGTGTTTATTAAACATAAAACTGCAATGACATGCTTGGTATTGCATAATATGGCATTTTTCTTTTGTCTCCAGGGTTGAATTTAAGCCTGTTAGTGCTTAAAAACTTGGTATTGTTTGTAGCCTTTTCTAAACTCAATGGCAGATACTCTAAAAATGGTATAAGTAGGTATGGCCAAAACCATTCCTAGCGCGCCCGCAAGTGCTGCACCCACAAACACAACAATGAATATTTCTAAAGGGTGTGCCTTAACGCTGCGCGAAAAAATGAGAGGCTGAAGTAGGATATTATCCGTTAAGATAGCCACCATAAACACAGTCATGATTTTTATAAAGACTGCAAAGTAGTCTTGAGCACTGTCTGGTGGAATAGTAGAAAGCCCCACTATCAAGCCAAAAACGCTCCCCACCGTAGCACCCACATAAGGAATAAGATGTACTAAGGCCGCAAAAATACCAATGGTCATGGCGTATTTAATGTCCGCCACTATCAAGCCAATAGAGATAATCGTAAAAACAGAAAAGGTTTGCAACAGCAGCCCAAACAAGTAATTGGCTAGCAGAGTTTCCACTTTGTGAACGGCACTGATGGCTACCTCAAAGTATTTGTTTGGAATAAAGGCAATTAAACGCTGGCGTATAGCACCTTTCTCATAAAGCAAAAAGAAAGTAATGAATAAAACTGCCAAGAGTCCCACAAAAAAACTACTTGTAGCAGCCAATACGTTATTGACGACATCTGCTATTTTTAGCTTGGTAATGAGATCATTAGAGAGTATATTCTTTTTTACTTCGTCCATGATGAAGCCTTCACTTTTGTCCGCAAAACCGTGCTTCATAAGCCAGTGCTCAAACTTAGTGATGGGGATAAATACCTTGTCTAGAAGAGCTTCGTAATCTACACTCATCAGGAGTTGCAACTGCTCACTGACAAGCGGTACAAAAAGCAGTACAAAAAGCGCAATAAAGCTGGCTAAAGTCCCAAAAGAAATAATGATAGCCACAAATCGGGGTATATGGTATCCCAAAAGTCCAGTCCTGTTGATGTAGTTGGTGGGACTGCTCAAGATGGCCGCTAAAACTATAGAGATAAGCAGATAGGCCACTATTACTGAAAAATACCAAAGCAGCACACCGCAAAACAATGCTATGAGTACGACATTGATAGTTTTTTTGTTTAGTAACATAAACAGTTATCAAGATTTTATAAACATTTTAGTCTAAAAGCGCATTGCATCATTTTGACATGTAAAAGTAATCCATAAAAGCGAACTATAAAAGTCTTGATACAAAAATAATGTAGCTATAAGTGGGCCAAGACAAACAAAAGAAGACTCTGGTTTTATTCTGTCCTAAAAACTGTTTAATTTTGAGGCTCAAAGAGCCCTTAGATGAATTATAGTCCCAACGACCTCAAGATTATAGAAGGTCTTAGCGCATTTATGCCCTTAGCTGCTGTAAAAAAGGCTTTTGAGCTGATGAAGCACTATAAGCTGCATGTTAAAGTGGTAGCACCACGCAAAAATGTACTTGGTCAGTTTGCGGTTCGTTCTGGTCGTGAGCGTCCAGTATTGAGCATCAACTCAGATTTGAATCCTTATCAGTTTTTGATTACTTTTATACACGAAGTAGCTCATTTTACAGTGTGGCAAATACATGGTTTTAGGGTAAAACCACATGGTACGGAATGGAAACAAGAATACTCCCGTCTTCTGAACCCGTTTCTCTGCACCAGTATTTTTCCGCTTGATGTGCTTTATGCTCTAGAAAAAAGTCTGAAAGAGATAAAAGCAAGCAGCTGCTCTGACCCCGAACTATACAAAGTAATATCCCGTTATGACAAGCCGCAAGAGGGGCGCAACACGCAGCTTGTTGCTTTAGAACAGATAGCTTTTGACGATTACTTTGTATTTCAGGACATTGTTTATCAAAAGAAAAAGCATCTGCGCACCTATTGCGAATGTGTACAGATAACAACCAAGCGACTCTATAAAATTAGACTTAGCGTAATGGTTTCACCACACATATTGGATAAAGACTATGTGTTTTGAAATTTGAACATTGTTGTTTTTGTTATAGATTAAAAATAGCCTATTTTTGTCGTTTAGAAGCCATATTCACGAAGTGCGTGCCTAAAATACATCCAGCCATACCAGAGCTTGAAAAGCATATTCAAGAAGCCAAAAAGCTCAAGCTAATTCGCATCGAAACCGATGAGGACAAGCTCTATGTGGTATATTTGCACAATCAAATGCGCTTGCGTCTTACAGATGAAGAGCGGGTGCGGGTGTGGGCTTATAAGGACTTGGTGGTTAGGCTGGGCTACCCTTTTGCACAAGTTAAATTTGAGCACAAAATAAAAGTAGGCAGTGGTTATAAGAGAGCTGATATCTTGGTAACAGACAGTCAAAGTAGACCATACATCGTTCTAGAGTGTAAAAAGCCTCAAACTGATAGCGTTAAGATGGAAGAAGCCTACAAACAGCTTAAATCCTATGCGGATTTAGAGCGAGCCTCTTACATTTGGCTTTCTAACTACACTGAAAATACCGTACAAGAGTTGTTTTATCATGGCAAATACACCCGTCATAAAGACCTTTTTGCCTTGCCCCCATTTGCTTACGCCTCTCAATTCAAATTCAAGTTATGGATTCTGTTTCGTCTATTTTTTAGCTTATTTAAGAAACTCTCCTCATTGTCACTCAGTTTTAGTTTTCTAAGAAACATCTTGATTCTGTTGACCTTAGCTGGTCTTGCATGGGTGGCTGTGAATATATCTGACTATCAAAATATTTCAGAAATTGCTTTGCAAGTGGCTTGGTACGCTTTGTTTGTGCTTTGGATAGTTGCCTTACTTTTTGTACTGTTTAAAATAGCACAACGTAAAAAACCTCCTGCCAAAAAAGCCGCAACTCATCGCAAACGGCGAGTTACCAAGGCTAAAGCTGTTAGAAAAATAGTCTCTGCCAAGAAAACATTAGTCAAGAAAAAATAATCTTACAAAAACTGCTGCTAAAGCAACCCTTACAACCCTTAATATGTCTTTAGATTACAAAGCCCCTTATCAAATGATTACCCATTACTTTTTTTTGATAAAAACATAGAAAATTGAACTCTTTTAAACATCTCTCTTTGGCTTTAGCGGCAGCTTTGATAGCTATTATTGCACTCACTGCCTGTGAAAAAATTGTTATCCTAGACCTTGATGGCGACGACAACCCTGTGCCTTTTGTTGAAGCCCATGTCATCAATCAGCCAGGTTATTCTTTTGTGCGGGTTACGCAAACAGCCAACTTTTATAACTCTACTGGTGGAACACCCGTTACCAATGCTATAGTAACTGTCAAAGACGACCAAGGCAACAGCGAAAGCTTTGTGCATGTTGGAAGCGAAGCCGAGGGATACTATCTACCTGTTAACGAAGATTTTAAAGGTGAAGTTGGGCGTAAATACTTTCTTGAAATTAAGCTCAAAGACCAAACGATTACCTCAGAGTCTATCTTGCCTGACATAACGCCCATCGATTCGGTGCAAACGCGCTTTATGAAAGCCACGCCCTTTCGCGAAGAAGGCTATTATCTTTACTACTACGGCACAGACCCGCCAAATGAACGCAACTGGTACCGTTGGAAAGTCTATGAAAACGACACCCTCTATGATGAGCCGCAAGATATTTTGATTGCCTCAGACGACTTTATCAAAGAAAAGATAGATAACCTAGAACTCCCTTATCCTTTCCAGATTGGCGATACGGTACGTATAGAACAATATGGCATCACAGAGCCTACTTTCTTGTTCTATCAACAGCTACAAGGGGTTATTTTTAACGATGGTGGCCTTTTTAGCCCACCACCTGCCAACCCTGTTACCAATCTAAAAGGCAAAGCTTTTGGTATATTCAACACGGCCTCGGTTACTGATAGAGAAGTTATTGTGCGAGAATAGCTCTGCATCAAAATCGTAGAAACGAAGCCCCAATCATCTGTTTGGGGCTTCGTTTTGGATAAGGGGAGTCAAGCTTGCTGTGTTTTGAGGGGTAGTTTTGTTGATTTTAAACAGACTTAATTAAAAAAACATGTAGCTTTGCAAGAAAAAAATGTCTGCGCTGATAAATCCCCTACAATTCATTTCGCTATTTGGTGGCATACAGCGTTCTTTGGAAGAAGACAGTCTTACGAGCGCGTTGGGGCGCATACGTCCGCATGTTTACAGTTTCATCAACACCCTTTCGGAGCATAAAGCGCATAGACTTTTTGCGAGCTGGCACGCTAAATTACACTTCATTGCACAAAGCTACGAACTTAACAAAAAGCAAATTGAGCAGCTTGACGATTTGCAACGTCTCATTTATTTTCTGCGTACAGGTAGTAATTTAGAAAAATTGCATCTCTGGCTCGCTGTAGCCTCATTTGGACAACTTGTAGCACACTTTTCTGACACAGAACCGCCTGCTTGGTTTCAAGAGTTTCTTTCAAAACTTCCGCCCGAGCCATTAAGAGAAATTCTACCTCCTCAACAAAAGCATGATGTGTTTTTTTGTACCATTCGCCAAAATCCTAAACGCTTACACGATGTCAATCAAGCTGTTACAGTCCTAGCTGTAAGTCACGAGAGATACGGCAACTTAGAATTAAAAATTTTTAACGTTAAGTTTTATGGACAAGAAAAACTCTTGTATGAATATCCTCTAGCAGACGATGCGCTGAGGCTAAGCAATAACATGCGGCTTTGTTTTACCAATGTGGAAGTACAAAGCTCTACACAGGTATTTACCACCGACGACTCGGTCATGGTACTATTGCCCGACTATACCCTTGATGCATCTGCCATTGCCTCCGCTTATGACTCACCGTTGAGCTTTGGCGCGTACCTGCTCAAACGACTAGAATTCTTTGACACCAACGTCAGTACTCTCAAGGGAAACTTGGTCAATGAACTCTTTGACCGCTTAATTCAAAACATAGATATCTCATATGAAGATGCTAAAAAAGATGCTCTGAGCGGAAAACTACTCATTGACGCAGCTTTTTTTCCAAAAGAGCAATTGCAAGAGGTTTTTACGGCTGTAGCTCAGCTTTTTGGACAGCTCCGTCAAACACTACAAAAATTGGTTGAAAAAGAGCATCTTCTAACCACAGAACCTACATTTTTATCACATGTGTATGGCATCCAAGGCCGCCTTGATTTGCTCATAGAACACAGCACTCAGCCCACACGCAAAGATATTATAGAACTTAAAAGCGGGAGCTTTCCAGATACTCAAAGAAACAGCTTGGCTTGGGGCGGTCATCTGGCACAAGTAGCCTGCTATAACCTTCTGTTAAACAGTGCATTTGAAGACAGAAAGGGCATCAGTGCAGTCTTATATGCCCAAGATTCCAAACAGCCTATCCGCGACTGTGGTAGTTTACAGCTAGAAATTCGCCGTGCGATGCGGGTGAGAAACCAGCTTGTAAACATGGACTGGATGCTAGCCGAAGACCCAGACCGTGTGCTTGACGTTTTCTTTAAAAAAATGTCAGCAGTGGCCTTGCCTAGTTTTATTGCAGCCCCTTTTGCAGTCTTAGAGGCTGCTTGGTTAAAAGCTTCTGCGCACTCCAAAGCTTATGTTTGTCAGTTTTTGGCTTTTACCATGCGTGAACTCCTATGCGCTAAGCTGGGCAGCGTAAACGCTACAGACTACAAAGGTGGACAGGCAGCCCTTTGGGGGATGTCAAGTGACGAGAAAAAAACAGCTTTCGAGCTTTTGGATCAGCTCCAAATCGTAAAAGTCTATGCCGAAGAGCAAATACTAGAACTTTCTATAAATCAAACAGATACACTTACTTCGCTGAGAGTGGGCGACATTGTCTGGCTTTATCCACAAGGACAAACCAACATGGGTCAGCTCATCAAAGGCAGCTTGCTTGAGTTAGCTGTGAATACCGTGAAGGTGCGGTATTGGCACAAACACGTTTCGGAAGGATATTTCAAAAAATACACCCACTGGTGCATAGAACCCTCTTTTATGGAACAAACCTTCAATCAGTCTTTTGCTTCGCTGGGTTTGTTTCTGAAAGCCTCGCAAGAGCATCAGGACAGATTTTTGGGTTTGCGCGAACCCCAAATTTTGCCCCACTTTGAGCTAGACTATACCGCTAAAGGCATCAACGAACAGCAAAATGCGGTGCTAAAAGCAGCCCTTTCTGCGCAGGATTTCTATCTTGTGGTGGGGCCTCCAGGAACAGGCAAAACCTCTGCCATGCTCAAAAATATGCTCCATTACCTTTACCACCACACGCAAGAGAATGTGGTAGTTCTGGCCTTTACCAACCGTGCTACAGAGGAGATTGCCGATAAGGCCATACAAGCCACAGAAGGCGATTTTGTACGGCTTGGTACGCTTGAGAGCAATCACCCACATTACATCTACACATTGCAATATGAAGCTTCGCTTAAAACTGTCAAAGAAAAAATTCTCAAAAAGCGTGTTTTTGTAGGCACAGTGTCAGGCTTTTTTGCCTATTTCAAGCTTTTTAGCATCAAAAAATTTGATACTTTAATTGTAGATGAGGCTTCGCAGCTTTTAGAGCCTCATTTATGCGGTATTATCCAGTATTTCAAGCGATTTATTCTTATTGGCGATGAACGACAGCTTCCTGCGGTGGTTACGCAGCCCGTACTTTTGGCTAAAACTCAGGATGAGCGTCTGGCGAGTTGCGGCATAAAAAACTTAACGGTTTCTGTGTTTGAAAGACTCATCAAAAATGCCATTTCCAACAATTGGGTACAGGCTTTTGGCATGCTTCAGGCGCAGTATCGCACACACAGCCGCATTGCAGACTTTTATAACCAGCATTTTTATGGTTTTTTGCGTGCAGGGAGTCAGTGGCAGCACGAACCGTTTGAATATTTTGCTGCCAACTCAAGCTCATGGGCGGAAAGTCTTTTGGCGAAAGATCGCTTGTTGTTTATAGCCACTCCTCCCGAAAAACACTTCAAAGTGAGTCAAGAGCAGGCAAGGATAGCAGTTAGTTTGGCATATTTTCTCAAGTCTTATTTAGCTGATCGCAAGGAGCTAAACCCGCATAGCATTGGGATTATTGCGCCTTTTAGAGCGCAAATAGCCGAAATTTATAGCCTGATGGACTATGAAACCCAGCTTTTGATTACAGTAGACACTGTGGAGCGTTTTCAGGGCAGTGAACGCGATTTTATCATTATGACTACGGTGGTCAGTGAAGAAGCTCTTCTGGAAAGCATTCAGTCTATGGACGAGCAACAATTGGTGGATAGAAAACTAAACGTGGCATTAAGCCGCGCTAAACAGCAATTTGTGTTTTTAGGCGTGAAAGAAATTCTTGAAAAGAGCCATTATTATCGCTTACTGATAGAGTCGGCTACTAAAGTGAATGTATCCGATGTTTTTGAGAATGCAACAATTCTCCCCAAACAGTAGCTTATTTTGAGTACAAATTATACGCCTAGTAATTCTTTGGCACTTTTAATGGTGTTCGGACTGGGCGTAGTACCGCCAATCATCTGCGCAATTTCTTGTACACGCTCTTCCTTGGTCAGTTTTTTGATTCTAGAAGTGGTACGTTCAGGTGAATCTTCTTTATAAACGAAGTAGTGGGCTTGTCCCTTTGCTGCAATCTGCGGGAGGTGACTAATGGCAATTAGTTGGTGTTTTTTTGCCATTTCGTTGAATATCTTGCCCATTTTGAGAGCCACTTCACCAGAAACTCCTGTGTCTATTTCGTCGAAAATGATGGTTGGAAGTGCCCCTTTGTCTGCCACCAAGTTCTTGATAGCGAGCATTAATCGTGAAAATTCACCGCCTGAAGCCACCTCTTTGAGAGCCTGTGGGCTAGAGCCTTTATTAGCTGCAAAGAGAAATAATGCCTTGTCAACACCGCTCAGGCTTGGCGGTATTTGGCTGAGCTGTATAGACAAGCGTGCGTTGGGCATCCCTAAGTCACTGAGCATGCTATTCACTTGCAATATCATTTGATCGAGAACAGCTTGACGCGCCGCAGAAAGATCATTGGCCTGTTCTAACACCTTTCTTTTGGCCGCTTCGAGTTCTATTTTGGCTTGTCTCGCTTCAGCATCAGAGTGCTTAGTACGGCCCACTTTCTGACCTAGTTCATCGCGAAGGGCTATCAGTTGTTCCAAGTCTTGGAGATTGTGTTTACGGCATAGCACATAAATCGTGTCGAGTTTTTCGCGTACTAGAGTAGCCTGTGCCTCATCTATAAAAAGGTTATCAGCTTCAGCCTCAAGCTCTTTAGCAATATCTTTAAGCTCAAGATTAGCTGATACCAGTCTTTCATGCCAGCCTTTATAAGGAGAACCATAACTCGACAATTTATTTAAGGCATTTTGCGAAAGACGCAAACTATCTAAAGCACCGTTTTCAGCATTCATAGCAGTGCTGGCATCATTCACAAGCTGCCGCACGAGCTCCAGATTATCTATTTTCTCAACTTCCTGCTCCAGTTCGGTTTGTTTTACGCCATCAAGCTGGGCGGTTTCTAGCTCATTAAAAAGAAATTTATTGTAATCGTCTTCTTTGCGCAAGGAGGAAAGCTCTTTGAGAAGATCTTGGAATTTCTTTTCGGCTTCTCTAAACACTTTATAGGAAGCTTTGTAAGCTAAAATAGGCTTCTGCAAGCCTGCATAATTGTCTATAATACCTAGTTGATAGTCGTTAGAGCCTAAAAGAAGAGTATCGTGCTGAGAATGTATATCCATAAGCCTGACACTCAATTTTTTAAGTATATCTAAGTTTACAGGTACATCATTGATAAAAGCCCTAGACTTCCCATTAGGATATATTTGCCGCCTTATAATGCAATTATCGTCGTAATCAATGTCACTTTCCTGAAAAAACTCTTCTAATTCATAGTGCTGCACCTCAAAAATACCCTCCACAACACACTTGTTTTCAGGGTTGAGCAATACTTTAGAATCAGCTCTTTCACCCTGCAAAAGCCCTAGTGCGCCAATGAGCAAAGATTTACCCGCCCCCGTTTCACCTGTAATGACGTTTAGAGCTTGGTCAGGCGTAAAATCTAATTTATCAATCAAAACAAAATTTTCTATGTGCAACGATTTTAGCATACTTGGGTTTGTTTTGCTGCGCAAACATAGCTCTTTTTTCGTAAGATTGAATGCTCAAATACCAATAGCTTTGTAATTTTCTGAAGTTACTAACCAAAATTATCAAAAATCCACAGATAACCTCAATAACCCAAAGTCATCATAAGCAATAGTCTAGCAATAACCTTTTGCCTGAGCAGAAACAGCCGCTGGGCGATATAAGACGACCACCCAGCAGCTATTCTTTCTAGCCTTTGCGTTGTACAAGCGTTAGAATGGTGGCCAAAGCTACAAGTTCATGGGTTTGGTCAAAAACCTGAACCTGCCATTTTACCACGCCTTGAGGCACTTCGCCTTCTCGCAAGTCTTTAGCAATTTTTTCTTTTACGGTCAGCTTGACATAAATGGTGTCTCCCACATAGACTGGCTTTGTAAAACGTAGTTCATCTAGTCCATAGTTAGCCAAAACAGGCCCTTTACCTGGATCCACAAACAAGCCCGCTGCTGCTGAGATGATGAAATATCCGTGTGCCACGCGTCTTTCAAATACAGAGCCTTCAAAACTCGTGTCGTCAGTGTGAGCATAAAAATGATCCCAACTCACGTTTGCAAAATTGACGATATCGGTTTCTGTTACGGTTCTTTTGTGCGTAGTGAGGGTTTCGCCTATTTCTAAATCATCAAACAGTTTTCGGAAAGGATGTATAGAAGCTTTTTTCTCCTCTGCACCAAGTATATAGTTACCCGTTATAGCCGCAAGGGTTGTGGGCGAGCCTTGTATGGCGGTGCGCTGCAAATAGTGCATCACACCACGAATACCGCCCATTTCCTCTCCTCCACCCGCACGACCTGGTCCACCATGCACCAGCTGAGGCATAGGCGAACCGTGTCCTGTAGACTCTCCCGCAGAGTGCCTATTGAGCACAAGCATACGCCCGTGCATACACGCTGAGCCTAAGACTACCTCTTTAGCAATGCGGTTATCAGCGGTAACAAGTGAGCCTACCAAACTGCCCTGCCCCATTTTGGCAAGCTCAATGGCTTCGTCGGTATTTTTATAAGGCAAAATCGTATTGACTGGACCAAAAGCTTCTACCGAATGTGGTGCTTTGGCCACGAAAGGGTTTTTGCAATAAAGCAACATGATAGGCACAAACGCGCCTTTGTGCGCGTCTGCTCCTGTTACCTCGAAGTTGTCTAGCTGGCCGTGGACAGTTTCACAAACCTGCAAAAGCTCTGTAACTTTGGCTCTTACATCTGCCTTTTGGCTCATACTGGCTAATGACCCCATACGCACACCTTCCACGGCAGGGTTGCCCACCACCACTTTGCTCAAACGCGCTTTGAGTGCTTTGGTAACGGCTTCTACCATATTTTCAGGTACAATAGTGCGGCGTATGGCAGTACATTTCTGACCTGCTTTGGTGGTCATTTCTTTGGCTACTTCCTTAATAAAAAGGTCAAATTCAGGCATATCTATTGTTACGTCTTCGCCAAGTATGCAACAGTTGAGCGAGTCGGCTTCCATGTTAAAGCGTACCGAATTTTGAATCAGGTTAGGGTGTGCTTTCAGTTTTTGCCCAGTGGCAGCAGAGCCCGTAAATGTAACCACGTCTTGACAATCTAAATGATTGAGCATATCGCCTATCCCACCACAAATGACTTGAAAACTGCCTCTAGGAAGAATATTTGAGGCAATAATTTCTTTAGACATTGCTTCAGTCAAAAAGCTGGTGGCTGTGGCAGGCTTCACAATGGCAGGCACACCTGCCAGCAAATTGACGGCTATTTTCTCGAGCATGCCCCAACACGGAAAGTTAAACGCATTGATATGTAGCGCAACGCCTTGTAAAGGTACTGCAATGTGGTGACCAATGAAGGTATTGCCTTTAGAAAGTATTTCGGGTTTGCCGTCTACCAAAAAAGTGTCATTGGGCAACTCTCGGCGACCCTTACTCGCGTACGCAAAGAGATTGCCAATGCCGCCTTCGATGTCAATCCAAGAATCTGCTTTTGTAGCTCCCGTTAAGGCTGATATTTTGTAGAAAACATCTTTCTTGGACGTAAGATGTAGAGCCAGAGCTTTGAGCATACGTGCCCTTTCATGAAAGGTCATCTTTCGAAGCGCAGGCCCACCCACTCGGCGGCCAAACTCTAGCATGGCTTTAAAGTCTATTCCTTGCGTAGAGGTTTGGGCGATTGGCTCACCCGTAATGGCGTTATGCATAGTGGCATCTGAGCCGTTTCCACTCACCCACTCTCCACAAACGTAATGTTGTAACTGATTCATAAATTAGGCTAAATATTGACCAAAATTTTATTGAATGTGATTTTACACAAAGAAATTAACGCATGGTTTTGTGATATTCCATGATGAGTGCTTTGAGAGCTGTTTTTATAACATTCTTAGCACTAAAACCTTTGTCTTCGCAGGCTGTAAGCTGAGCCGCTCCCATACCGTGCGTGCTGTCTTTGAGTGGTGCGAAACCTCCCGTGGCGGCATAAGTGATACTGGTTTTGCCGTTCTCAAGGCTGGCTTTTAGCGCAGAGGCTTTGTCTACTGTCCAGCGTGTACCGTCATATTTGCCCAAGAACACATCTGCCTGAAAGGCCGTAGCCGTTTTGACAATGTTGATAGTGGATACAAACACCAAAAATGAGGCATTATTGCGTACTGCATGCACTCTTAAGTCGTAAACATCGGAGTTAGGCTTGCGCATGACAGTATAGCCATAATAATCTTTGCCGCGCTGATGTCCACCCTTGAAGTAATTGGGGCTATCCGTCATATAATACATCAAAACGTCGTTACCTTCTGGAAGCAGCCACTTTTCTATAAAAATAATGTCGCGAAGTTTTTCTACATCGGCTACACTAGGAGCCTCGCCATACACGTCTGTAAGAGCTTTTTTGCGGAAAACAGCCAAGACAGAAGCACGCTTGGCCGCTGGCAAATCCATACCCTCGAGCAATTGATACTGACCTTTTGCTTCGGCCAAAGTCTTGAATTTTTTGCTAGCAAACAAATCTAAATCTTTGGCGGAGAGGGGCTGAAGTGTGAACTCTTCATCAAATTCTGGCTCATCTAGAGCAGCTTCTAAACCTAAGGGTGTCAGTTCGGGCAGGGGCATGAGATTTGTATCGCGTTTCACTTCTTTTCTCATGCGTTTAAGCATCATTTTGGTATCGCGATCTACTTCACCGTCTTCGGGTAGGTTATTTTGCTTTTGAAAATCGCGCACCGCATTGGCCACCATGTCGTCAAATACGCCATTTTCAGGCAGAGTATAGCCCACCTGATTGAGCAATTTTTGCAATTTGGTAACAGCACGCCCCTTTTTTCCTTTTTCTAATCTTGCCATTTTTTTGGATTTATGAGTTTGAATTAAAAATCGAGAGCTATTAGAAAAATACCAACTAGCTCTTTGAATTTATGCCACTAGATAGCCTCAAAAAAGTTTGAAAACAAATTTTGAGGTATAAAAAATATTTCTGTGTTCACATGTCTTAGCTCTATCTGTCTTTCAAAAGGTTAGATAGTTCCATTCATCTCATAGAGCATGGAGAACTAAGATATTTCTGACTTGAAGGAAATAAGGCTCTAATTATAAGCCAAAGCAATTTAAACTTTAAAGAGACCATTCTTAAAGTCTATCACATACACTAGCATCAACAGTTTTTGGCAACTTTATTAATTAACAATATCCGTACCTTCCAAAAGGTAGAACGGATAAACCATATTTGTTCGGGTATTGGTAAGGCTTATCGTGTAGTGCAATGTGATGTGCAAAAGCCCTACATCTTGGTTATCAACTCGGATATTCACTTCATCAAGAACGATTCTTGGCTCAAAAAACAAAACGGCCTTAGTAATAACACTCCTAAGCTGATTAATGGCAGTGCTATCTAAATCTTCAAAAACTAGTTGGTGCAAATCACAGCCGTATTCGGGCAACATAGTACGTTCTCCGCGTCTAGTACCCAATAAAATCTTCAAGCTCTCGCGAATGTCTTCATCTTCTTCAGACATTCTGATGCTCTCTACCTGTTTGTCAAAAGTGGGAGGAAACTTCCATCCTCGTCCTAAAAATGCCTTTTCCATGGTTTTAATGTATATTTTAAATATTTTCTAGTGAGAACTTCTATGTTTTAATCTTGGTGTGATGTGCTAAAAACCAATTCCATGTATTCTGAAGCCCTTCTTGCAGCGAAATACGGGGCTGCCAGCCAAGAACTTCGCGCGCCGCTGCAATGTCTAGCACATTACTTGGCACATCATCGGGGCGGGCTTCTTGATACACAATTTGGGTATTTTGCTGGGTTACAAGTTGCATTTTTTTAACTAAATCATTGAGAGACAAACCTTCACCACTCCCTATATTGAAGGTTTTTACGGGTGCGTTTTGTAGCTCAAGAGCTTTGAGCAAGGCTTCCGCTACGTCGCGAACATACACAAAATCTCTGATAATTTGACCATCACCCCAAATTTTTATAGGTTCTGCACGAGCAAAACTGTCCAACCAGTGTCCTATCACCCCTTGTCGCTTGTCTAGGTTCTGGTATTCGCCATAAGCATTCGCTACGCGAAGAATGCAGCAGTCTAATTGATGCTTTCTTTCAAAAAACCTGACGTAGTTCTCCACGGTAGCCTTTGAAATACCATAGGGTGTAATCGGCTGCAAATGATGCTCTTCCGAAATAGGGCTTTGTTGCGGCACACCATAAACTGTTCCTCCAGAGGAGAGAAATACGAATTTTTTTACGCCTTGACTTACTGAGGCTTCCAACAAATTAATGCTCCCTATCACGTTTTGGTGAACATCTAAGCTAGGAGCCTCAGCAGCACTATGCGGTACTGTGGACCAAGCCAAATGCAACACTGCCTCACAGTCAGCACAGGCTGCTAAAAGACGTGCTTTGTTTGATAAATCGCCTACAAACCATTCTATTTGCGCTTTTTTGCTTACAAACTCTGGTGGTAACGCCTGATGCCGAGACAGTACACGCACTTGATAGCCTTGCTCAAGAAGTAAAGCCAGCGCGTGCTTGCCCAAAAAACCTCTACCGCCCGTGATGAGTATGCGCATGGTGTGTGTTGATTGAATATTGACCCTTTAGGCGAACTATTGCTTTTCTGGTACCCAAAACTCTTTTTCTATATTGATAATCAAAGCTTCGGGATTATTTCCTTTGGCTTTTTTGAGTTCTTCCTGCGCTTTTTCTTTAGCCCAGTAGTTGCCCACCAACACCATGAATGTAAGCTCGCGGTTGTACTGATCGGCCAGCACAAAAACATCTTTAAAGCCATCTTTTTTTAATTCTTCGCAATAATCCAGTGCACCGTCCAATTCTTGATAGTCGCGCATGTGCAGCGCAAAGCGTCGTTTTTCCACACGGTAGCCATTAGCATCGTAAAGAAAAGGGTTTTTGGGGTCAAAAGAAATGTAAGGCGCAAAGTAAGGCTTTTTAGGAGCGACGTTGCCTGTGGTATCCTTGACGGGCATAAACCAGTCAGCCTCTAAGATTCTGAACTTACTCATCTCTTCGTCTGAAGATTTCACAAACAGATAATATGCATTGCCTTTTTCAGAAAGCTGGGTCATAGTGCCTTCTTTAAAGGTATAAGCTGTTATGAGGGCGTATTTATCTAGCTGAGCTTGTTCTTCTTTGGGCAACTTAGCAGCATTTTCGGGGTGTTTGGGTGCTGCCCGAACAAAATCTATGATACCATCAAAATTATAGTCACCAAAGGAATCATACCCACCATAAATACTTGATAATGAATAAGCTAAAGGTGATTCAGGATCAGTAATGTCATACAAGTTGTAGCAGCGATAACGGCAACCACTCTGAATACAATCTTCACGATAGCTAAAGAAGCAAAGATATTTTCGGCTCAAATAAGAAAATTCAAATACATCTAAAAAGTTACTGATATTGGTACGTGAACCCATCTCAATAGCACAATAAAAATTAAAAATTTTACCATTGATAGACACACCAGTAGGGTTGGGGTTCAAAATGTGGTGATACTCTTCACCATGCACAAAATAAACCATCACTTTTGCACTTGTGCTATTATAAAGTGTGAAAGTGGTGTCGCGTTCGGCTTTGGTTTTGGCATAAACCTCTTTGATGGTGGAAACATCGAGAGACTTGGTAAAGCGCAGCGGATCTTGTACAAGCATTCGCATGGTGTATTCAGGGCCTTTCTCTTTAGCGGCTTTCTTTGTGTCTTGTGCACAAAGCACGGAGTGACCAAAGATTACGAAAACAAACAAAAGAGAATTTAGTATAGCTTTCATGGCAAAATATTAAATGGTGTTTACTTTGGATAAAACGATAGTTTGGCTAAGTTTTTTGTGAATGGGTTGTTAAAAGCTATGCTCTGTGACAAAAGTTTTAAATAGTAAAAAATTGACTCAATCACAAAGCAAACTACTTTTTGGCATATTTCCTAACTTTGAAATTTACGCAAAAGAATTTTTGTGCTGCTAAAAATTAGACATAGCAACTTTAGGCAAATTCAAGTTCCTAAATTTGCAACTATGCTTTAAAACGCTTTATTTTGTGCTGTAAACCCCGTCAAAGTTTTATGACAGTGAGGTTTTATATTTTTTTTGAGTTCACTTTAAAAGTTGATAAAAAACGATGCTTCCTGCAAATTTTCACAAACAACTCGTAGAAGAGGGTTTTTGTTATTTGGATATGCCTCTCACTCTCAAACAGCAGATTGTAAGGCTTTTTGACCTCACAGCAGATTTTTTTGAGATGCCTCAGGCTCAAAAGAGCAAAATATCGTGGGTTGACGTAATGACTGGCTACCGCTCCATTGGCATTGAATACTCTGCCACTCCCGACAATCCAGATTTAAACGAGTCTTTTTCTTATAAAAACGTAGAAGAAAAGCGCGTTTTTGTAGACAATTTTTTATATGCGCGTGAGTTCCTAAACCAAGTAAAAACAGTTTACTTGGAAATGGATAAGATTGCTACTGAAGTTATTGTTCATTTGGCTAAGCAATACACAGACAATGCACGTCATATCCATACCGATTTGCATTCTTGGTTGCAACTCAACAGCTACCGCCCGCACATGCACCAACGCGAGTTTTTGCAAGATGAGCACGAAGACGGCCACATTGTAACTATCATTACAGCCAACCAGAAAGGTCTGGAGCTGCGTGGTAATAAAGGCTATCACAATGTAAAAGGCTCTTTAGATGAGCTAGTTGTGATGCCAGGCGAATTGTTGTCTTTGCTTACTGGCAATGACATTATGCCGTTGCATCACCGCGTGCGTAACCATTCTGATGTAAAGCTGCGCATGGCAATGATGTATTTCTGCAATCCCAACACCAATGAAGGTCCGCTTATGCCGTGGGTGGAAAATGACACCAACAAAGGCGTTGATATTATTGCCAGAGCTACTTCTAACCCAAGTCGCTACGGCCTGCCTGTACTTTAAACGAAACCTTCTTGAGATGTATAGAAAAATAGGTTCTGTGTCTAAGCAGTGCCTATTTTTTTGTACTCATTTTTTGTATATTTGTGCTCATCAATTTATGCCAAACTATTTTTACTCATGCAAAGCGTCACTCCAAAAATAAAAGTCCATTTTGTAGTCGTATTCAGTTTGCTTTTGAGCTTGTTAGGCTGTGAGAGCACTGTAACAAACGTTGAAATTCCTGAGGTGGAATCAAAACTGGTTATAACCAGCTTTATTTCTCCTGAAGAAGACAGCATTACTGCCGAACTCTATGAAAGCCGCCCAATATTTGATCCAAACTCCACCGCCAACGAGAGACAACCCATAAGTAACGCAACCGTAACGCTTTCAAATGGGATTGAATCTGTCAATTTGGTGTATGACCGAACATTAGAACGGTACCAAATCTCGGCAGCTGAGTTTAAAATTGAAGGAGGTAGAACCTACAGCATCACAGCCAGTACCCCAGATGGGCGTAAGGTAAAAGCCACTTGCAGCGTACCGTCTGGCTTAGTGGCCGTACCTAGCTTAAAAATGGACTCAAGCTTTAACTCACGCGACCAGTTTATGCGCTACCGTCTCAAATTTTCGTGGTTGGATTTGCCTGAAAAAGGCAATTTGTATCGCGTGGCGGCTGCTAGATATGGCCTTGATGAAGACAGTGGAGGGTTGATCAGATATGTTCAGTCCATAGCTATTGAGGACGGCCTTCCTTACCTTGACGATGAGACGAACAATGGCAATCCTTTTTCGAGAATTGTGGTGGAAGACCGCACACGCGGTGAGAGGCCAGTTACAATAGAGTTTTTGATACTTCATACCGATAGCCATTATTATCGTTATCATTTTGGGCTTTTTAACTACACTTCTGGCAATCCGTTTGCAGAACCCACACTGGTTTACACCAATGTAGAGAATGGTCTTGGCTGTTTTGGAGCTTATAGACTCACCAAAGCACGCAAAGAGTTCCGCTAGAACATCTTGCTAAAAAGTGCGTCTAAACATTTGCTTCGCTTACGCCTGCACTCTCGAAACTTGCCATATCATTTAAAAACAATACCGCAGACTCCAACAAAGGGTAAGCTAGGGCAGCCGCTGAGCCTTCGCCCAAACGCAAACCTAACCTTAAAACAGGCTCTACTCCCAAAAACTGTAGCATCGCTTGATGCCCATTTTCTTCCGAACAGTGTGAAAAAATACAATAATCCAACACGTTTGGCTCGAGGGTGTAGGCCAAAAGCAGTGCTGAGGTGCAGATAAATCCATCAATTACTAAGCACATACCCAACTCAGCTGCCTTGAGCATTGCTCCACAGAGTTGCGCTATTTCAAATCCACCTACGGACATCAGTATTTCATGCGGCGAGGTTGCTGAAGTGTGCTGTGCCAAAACAGCCTCTAAAACTTTGTTCTTTTGCACTAGCTGACTGTCATTTAAGCCCGTACCTCTGCCCACGCAAGTGGCTAGTGGCAGCTTGGTAATCTTGGCCATGATTAAAGAGGCCGCAGCGGTATTACCTATACCCATTTCGCCAAAACCTATCACATTACAGCCAGTTTTAGCAACCTTATTCACCACGTCTGCACCCGCATCCAAGGCACGCACGCACTCAGTAGCAGACATAGCGGCTTCTTTCAGACTATTCTTTGTCCCGTAGTTGATCTTTTGGTGTAAGATTTCCGTTTTGTATTGACTCAAATCTGCATTCACCCCAGCATCTACTACGCGCAAAGTGATGTTGTGTTGTTTGCAAAAGACGTTAATAGCAGCGCCGCCATGTATGAAATTCTGAACCATTTGAGCAGTAACCGCTTGTGGGTATAAGCTAACCCCTTCATCCACAAGCCCATGATCAGCAGCAAATACCAAGACATGCGGCTGTATCAAACGTGGATTCAAACTGTTTTGTATTTCTGCAATCTGCAAAGCTAAACTCTCGAGTACGCCCAGTGCACCCAAGGGCTTTGTTTTGGTATTTATCTTATGTTGAATAGCAACACGAAGAGCAGTGCTACGGGGCGTGATTTTTAAAGACATTTGAGATTGGCGGAAAACATCATGTAAGCAGCATTTTAGACAAAATTCACTTTGCCTAAAATGCTGTTTACAATTTTTTTTTGTGTTTACACTAAATTTTTCTTAAAAAAGCCGCCATAGATACTTCATCTTGCACAATTTGGCGCAGAGCGGTTATTGGTACACGTTTTTGTTCGGTACTGTTGCGGTAGCGTAAAGTTACGCACTGATCCTCAAGGCTTTCAAAATCCACCGTGGCGCAGAATGGCGTGCCGATGAGGTCTTGACGCGTGTAGCGTTTGCCGATGGCAGCTTGTTCCTCATAAAACACCTTGAAGTCTAATTTGAGGTCATCAAAAATACGCATAGCCAGTTCTTGCAGCGGTTCTTTTTTGATGAGAGGAAATATAGCGAGCTTGATAGGCGCGAGAGCGGGGTGTAGGTCAAGGTAAGTGCGTTTTTTTGCATCACCTTCTGCGTCAGAGCCTTCTGCTTCAGTATAGGCGTTTGAGAGCGTTAGCAAGAACAAGCGGTCTAAGCCAATAGACGTTTCTATGACGTAAGGAATATAGCTTTGATTGATTTCAGGATCTTGGTAGCGCAGTTTTTTGCTGGTGAAAGCTTCGTGCTGTTTAAGATCAAAATCGGTTCGGGAGTGAATGCCCTCCACTTCTTTGAAGCCGATGGGAAAGTTAAACTCGATGTCAGAGGCAGCATCAGCGTAATGGGCAAGTTTTTCATGCTTATGAAAACGCAGTTTGTTAGCTGGTGTACCAAGTGCCAAATGCCACTTCATACGTTTTTCTTTCCAGTACTCATACCATTCTGCTTGCGTGCCAGGTCGTACAAAAAACTGCATTTCCATTTGTTCAAACTCTCTCATGCGCATGATAAACTGACGCGCTACCACTTCATTTCTGAAAGCTTTACCAGTTTGAGCAATACCAAAAGGCACTTTCATGCGTGCAGTTTTTTGCACATTCAAGAAATTGACAAAAATGCCCTGAGCAGTTTCTGGACGCAAATAAACAGTGCTACTTTCGTCAGCCACTGAACCTATTTGGGTAGAAAACATTAAATTGAATTGCCTTACTTCTGTCCAATTGCAAGTTTTGGAGAGCGGACAAGCTATTTTATGTTCCAAAATCAAATCTCTGAGGCTCGACAAGTTATCAGCTGCTTGTGCGGCATTAAAATCGCTGAGCAGCTTCTGAGCTAGCGTGTCTTGTCCTGTATTCTGGTACTCATTTATCTTATCTTCAATAAGTTGGTCTGCTCTATATCGCTTTTTGGAATCTTTGTTGTCTATCATGGGGTCGTTAAAACCGTCCACATGCCCCGAAGCCTTCCAAACGGTAGGGTGCATAAAAATAGACGCATCTACGCCTACAATATTGCTCTCAAGCCGTGTCATGGCCTGCCACCACAAATTCCGCAGGTTATTTTTAAGTTCTACTCCGTTGGGACCATAGTCATAAACGGCCTGTAGGCCGTCGTAAATTTCGCTCGATTGAAATACAAAGCCATATTCTTTGGCATGCGCAACAATTTTTTGAAACAACTCGCTTCCTGCCAGAGCTATTTTATCTTGATTTGATTTGGTTTCCATGTTGCAAAATTAGAATTTAGTTTTAAAATTCTGTCAAACTCAAAGCACTTTTTTACACTCTTTTTTTATTCATAGCTTATAAAAGTTGTTTTTAGACTCCATAACGTCACACAAAACGTCTCTTTAAGTTGATAAAGCATATACGCAGTCTATAAAAGAATAAAGCTGGCCTAATACTGCTCCATAGAAAACATTTTAAGCTAATCGGGCGTTATTTTGAGACAACTCTGTTATATTTGTCATCTAGACCATAAGATAAACAGCTATTTTGCTTTGTATGAATAAAAGAACTTTCCTCAAAACGTCCTTGCTGGCATCTGCTGGCCTAGTCTCACTCTCTAGCGCATGGCCTCAAGTGTCTATAA
>RDZD01000003.1 GCA_004293815.1 Cytophagales bacterium
TTTTTGAATTTCAGCCTTTAGGTTGTTTAGCGACACTTCCAGACGACTCACGTCAAGTTTTTCGGCAAACCCATTTTGAAAGAGCATTTTGGTTTGATAGTACAAACTATCCATACGGCTATAGTTCTTTTGCAATAGCTTGAGTCTTTCCTGGTTGATAAGTACTGTGTAGTAAGCTTTAGACACATTTTCTACAACTGTAATCTTATCCATGACCACAGTTTTCTCTGAGATTTTTGTAAATACAGAAGCTGCCTTCAAACCTAAAAAATAAGCACCATCAAATACCAACTGGCTTACGTCTACACCTGCCTGTCCAGTATATTGTGGTTGAAAAGCCACTGCCTGAAATGTACCGGGCGGGCCGCCAGAAAACTCAGCAGGAATAAAAGAACGGGGCACAAGGAGATTACTTGCTAAATTAATGTTAGCGTTAGCTTGTGGCAAACCTATAGACTTAATTTCTTGAACACGCGCTTCAGCAGAAGATTGGCTTAGCAATGAGTTTTTAATAGTTACAGAGTGCTCGAGGGCATACTTGAGACATTCATTCAAGTCAAAATTTGAGTTGGTTTGTTGTGCAAAAGCCGCTTGCGAAAAGAGCCAAATCAAGGCACTGAGAAGTGCCATGCTAATTGGTTTCATGTGTTAAGAATAGTGCTTGGTAACTTAGTGTAAGGTGTTGATCAAAAAGCAATTGCGTAGTAAGTGTTCAGCGAGGCATCGCAAAATTAGGCTAATTTTGAAGATAAGACAAATTTTGAACACATTATTACACAAAAATGCGCTAGAGCTTGATGCCAATCAGTAACACATCATCAATCTGGGCGTATTTGCCGCGCCAGTTTTCAAAGAACTGCTCTAGTCCATTGCGTTGCTTGTCCAAACTCAATTGGCGATGCTCCCAAAGCAACGTTTTAAGATTCTTTTTGGTGAGCTTTCTGTTTTCTTGTCCGCCAAACTGATCAAAATAGCCGTCAGATGTCAGATAAAGCAAGTCGCCGTGGTTATAATGAACCACTGTTTCAGTAAAAACTTTTTCTTCGCTGTGTAGGAGAGTGCCGCCAATAGAAAACTTATCCCCTTTAAGCTCTTTTATTTCATCATTTTGAATCAGAAAAGCAGAGTTGCGTGCACCAGAAAACACAATGGTTTTTTCTAGAGGTTTAATTTCCAGAAACACCATATCCATGCCGTCCCTGCTTTTCCAACCGCTGGTTTGCTGGCTGTCTTGCTTGAGCCAGTACACAATGGTCTTGTTCATTTCGGTGAGAATCTGCGCAGGGCTGATAAAGTGTTGTACATTAACGGTTTGTTCCAAAAGCGCAAAACCAAAAACCGACATGAAAGCACCTGGTACACCGTGCCCAGTACAATCCACTAAGGCTATAGACACCGCATTGTCTTCTTTGCTGCACCAATAAAAATCACCGCTGACAATGTCACGTGGCTTAAAAAGCACAAAATAGTCATCAAAAAGCTTAGCCATTTCGCTTGGGTGAGGCAAAATAGCTTGTTGTATTCGCTCCGCATAGCGTATACTATCCTTGATTTTACGGTTAGCTGCTTCTATGATGTCTTTTTGAGACTCTGCTTTTCTTTTTTCGGCAGAGAGCTCGCTGGTGCGTTCGTTCACAGTACGCGTTAGGTAAGCCTGCATCTGGTTGGCGCGCCGCTCGCGTCGCCAAGCAAATGCAAAAACAAAAGCTACTATAGTAAATACAACCAAAACGATGAACCAAGTGCGGCGATAAAAAGGAGGCTCTATTTCAATGCGTAAACTGATTGTTTTGTCGCTCCAAGATCCGTCAGAGTTTGTCCCTCTTACGCGCAGGGTATAGGAACCATAGTCTAGATTTGTATATTTGGCCACGCCTTGGTTGACAAAAACCCAGTCGTTTTCAAAGCCTACGAGCTTGTAGGCGTATTTGTTGTTTTGCGGATTGGCAAAATCTAGAGAGGCAAACTCGATAGCAAAAGAGTTATGCGTGTGGTCTAGTATCAGCTTATTGGTTTCGCTGATATGCTTTTGGAGGAATGAGAGAGAGTCTATAAGTACACTTTTGTTGGCAATTTGAAAGTCTGTAAATATCAAGTCGGGCTGGTATTTGTCGCGCTTTACACTATCTGGGAAAAAATAGTTAAGACCATTAATGCCCCCAAAAAACATCTCGCCGCTTCTGCTTTTGTGCAATGAGCCAAAATTATACTCATAACTTTGTAGACCGTCCTGAATGGTATATTGTTTAAAAACCATTTTTTCTGTATCAAACCGTGTAATGCCTCGGTTGGTGCTGAACCAAAGCTCTTTATCGGACTTGGCTAAAACGCCATACAACACGTTATTGGGCAAACCGTCTTCTTCGGTAATGTGTGTAAATTTTTCGGTTTTTGGGTCAAACTTATTCAAACCGCCACCATAGGTTAGCACCCAAAAAAAGCCTTTTTCTGTTTCGTATACGGGATAAACACGGTCGGTACTAATGGAGTTGGTATCACCAGAAATATGCTTATACACTTTAAAGCTTTCGTTTTTAGGATCAAATCTATTCAAACCGCCGCCGTTAGTGCTTATCCAAAAGATACCGCTTTTGTCTTCATAAATTCCTCTTATTCTATTGTTAGACAAACCTTTAGGATTGCTTCGGTCATGTGTGTAAGAAACAAATGTACCGTCTTTGGGTACAAAACGGGCAAAGCCGGCATCTTCTGTACCTATCCAAATATTTTTGGCACGATCCTGAAAAATCACTTTGATGTTATTGCTTGGAATAGAGCCTACTTTGGTACTACTATGCTGAAAATTCTGAAGCTGAGACTCATAAATGGCCAAAGAAATATCATTACCAGTATATTTAAACAGTCCCTTCGTCTTGGTTCCTACCCATATGACACCAGAGGATTCTTCAAAAATACAGTTAACCTGCTCGCCACTAAATACATTGTTGCCTAATCCTTCATTTGTTCGCCTGTTTATCTTATCAAGCCCATTGCTAGTTCCTACCCAGAGTCGCCCAAAACGATCTTCGCATATAGCTCTTATCACATCACTGCTAAAAATAGTTTGTTGTGAACTGTTGCTATAGGTATTAAACTTAGAAGCCTTGAGGCTAAACTTACAGATACCAAACCCTTCTGTACCAATCCAGAAAACCCCTGAGCGGTCTTGATAAATTTTGCCAAGACTGTTTGTTGCAATGCCATCTGGGTTGTTCAAAGATTGGATAAACTCTTTAGGCTCAGAATTAAGATCACCTGAGGGATACCAAAAAAGGCCAAACTTATAAGTGCTGACCCATAGCCCACCGTTTTTCTCAGCCAAAACATCGGCTATCTCATAGCTAAATTCTTGAATAACTGCATCATCATTGCTATTGCTTAGGTCTTTTCGGATGATTTTTTGTCCAGATACCGCTAGTAAATTACCCTTTGCATCTAATTTTATGGTTTTAATTTTTGTTCCTGCCCAAAGCTTTTGGCCAAATTTCATGGCTTTATTATCCCATAACACAAGACCATCGTCAGTAGCAAGCCAGATTCTACCTTCAGAGGTTTCTATTATGCCATTGATGCGGTTTTCTTTGGGGTTTTGGTTTATGTAACGACTAAATTTACCTTTTTCTACATCTACCAAACGGTTAAGTCCCTCATTTGTACCTACCCAAATCTGCTTTTTAGAGTCTTCAAAAACGACATTGATGTTATTCTGAGTAATGGAATAGGGGTTTTGAGGACTATAAACAAATTTTGTGAAGCTATGCTGACTTCTATCAAAGAGGTTGAGGCCGTTTTCAGTGCCTACCCAAAGCCTTTTTTGACTATCCTCAAAGAGCGATGATACAAAGTTGTCTGAAATAGACCTTTTGTTGTCTGCCTCAGACTTAAAATGTTTGAACTTGTTACCATCATAAAGGTTCAAACCATCCTGTGTGCCAATCCACATCAACCCCCTGTAATCTTGCAGAAAGCAGACCACAGAGTTTTGAGAAAGGCCGTCTTCTAGCTCTATCTTATCAAACCGAACTTTGCCCTGAGCTTTACAAAAAGAAGAGACAAAGAAGCCAATAAGAAAGATAGGCCAAAATACAGAAAAAAACTTTCTGGTTTGAAAACAACACATAATACATTGTGTGTCTTTGGGAGGCTCAAAAGCCGATAAAGACCAAATATTATTCTAAGTAACTCTTATAAAAAAAGTGTTTATTGCGTATCGGATAGTTATAGCGTTGCAAAGATAATGCGCTTTTGGTTAGTATGACAAATTTGTTACATTTTGGATACAAAATATTTTTATAAACAGGGCTTGTTCGAAAATATTTGCCAAGTATCCAAACAAGTTTAGCTTTGTACCGTTCAAACAGATGAACTTACAGGATTTGCTATAATCTATATCTTTCAAATTAAATCATTGCCTATTAGTCTTCTTCAAACATAATTTTCAGCAATAGTCAAACCGTTTTAGTACAGCCACGATGCCTCCAGACCAGCACAAAGAGCACAACACCACTACCCCTCATTACGCTGGGGCTGACTATTCACAGCCACTTGGTAAACAAAAATTTTATTATTCCTCGCCCATATCTTATCATAGCTCAAGCCAGACAGTAACGCAAGAGCCTAAAAAGTTTGTTTATGCTTCGCAGAGCAATAGCCACGTGTATAGTTACTCTGATAATTTGAAGTGGCTTAAAGCTCCCGAGAACATCATTTCTAAAGCAGATTTTGGCGAGCAAAGCCTTTTGCTGACTAATAAACGCCTCTACTTACGGGATAAAGTCAAGAATTCTTCTTTTCTTTTAGAAGAACTTTCTGAAATCGCGCTCAAATTCAGACGCTTGATGCTGCCTTTGGTGGTGGGTGGCATTGCAGGACCTTTGTTTTTGGTAGCGGTTTTAAAAGGGCTTTTAGTCTGGTGGATAGGGCTTTGTGTATCCTTTGCGGGCTTTTTATTGCTCGCTTGGGGTTGGCAGGGTTCACATCAGCTAGAGATAAAAAAAGGGCAACAGCATCTGGCCATTACACTTAAATCCGCCCCCAAGTATTGGCAGGCAATCATTAACCTAGCCGAAAAGCAACGTGCCTTGCGAGTTTATAAGCCATCTTAGTAATTTTGTGGCATTTAAACTTAAAATATCCCCAATAAAATAGCCTTACTTAAAAAAATGGCTTACCTTTGCGGGTCTTTTTTGCATCACTCAATTTAATTATTGCAATATTTATGTCAAATGTAGTGGCCATTGTAGGTCGTCCCAACGTGGGCAAATCTACCCTATTTAATCGTTTGGTAGAAGAGCGTCAGGCTATTACCGACGACCAGAGCGGCGTTACACGCGACCGGCACTATGGCCTAGCTGAATGGTGTAATGTGTTCTTTTCAGTCATAGATACAGGCGGTTACGTGACAGAATCAGACGATGTGTTTGAGTCTGCTATACGCCGCCAAGTAGAAATTGCCGTAGAAGAGGCCGATGTGGTAATTTTTGTGGTAGATTGCATGGCGGGTCTTCATGAGCTAGACAAATCCTTTGCCCAAGTGCTTCGTAGATACAAAAAGAGCACGTTTCTGGTGGCTAATAAGGCTGATACGCCTCTCAAAACGCATGAAGCTGCCGAATTTTACGCTTTAGGTTTTGACGAAATTTATCCAGTTTCGGCTCAAAACGGCTCTGGTACGGGTGAGTTATTGGACGGTGTGATCAAGCTATTTCAAACTGAAGGTGAGGCCAATCCTTTTGAAGGTTTACCGCGCTTGGCTATACTTGGACGGCCTAATGTGGGCAAGTCCTCTTTCCTAAATGCTCTGTTGGGCAAGGAGCGCACGATTGTATCTGACATAGCAGGCACTACGCGCGACTCTGTACATACGCGCTACACGCTCTACGGCAAAGATTTTGTCCTGACGGACACCGCTGGTATCAGACGCAAGTCAAGAGTGAAGGAAAGTATTGAGTTTTATTCCGTGATGCGTACACTCAAAGCCCTTGAGGACACTGACGTTTGTATTTTGATGATAGATGCCACACAGAACGAAGGTTTAGAGTCGCAAGATATGGCCATTGTGCGCTTGGCGCAAGACCGCTACAAAGGACTCATGATTATGGTCAATAAATGGGATTTGGTAGAAAAAGACACCAATACGGCTGTGACTTATGAGAAAAAGCTCCGCGCTCAGCTAGCACCTGCCGACCATATTCCCATCATTTTTACATCTGTACTCACCAAAAAGCGCATTTTTCAGTGCATAGAAAAGGCTGTACAGGTGTATGAAAATAGGCGAACACAAATAGCGACTTCAGTGCTCAACGACAAGCTATTGCCTGAGATAGAACGCTACCCACCGCCATCAATCAAAGGCAAGTATATCAAAATCAAGTATATCACGCAACTCCCTTCGCAAGTACCTACATTTGCGTTTTTCTGCAACTTACCGCAATACATTAAACAGCCCTACATGCGCTATCTCGAAAATAAAATCAGAGATCATTTTGGCTTAGAAGGCTCACCCATTCGTCTGTTTTTTAGACAAAAATAATTGTTTGTCATGCGCCCAACGCCGATAGAAGAGTTTTTGCGGCAGCTTCAGAGCTTGTTTGGCGAAGAAAATATTGTGGTTTCGTCTCACAAAATTGTTGTTAAGGCCACTGTCTGGGCAGAATTAGCAGCTCATTTGCTGAGTTTGGGTTACGATCATTTAGCTCTTGTCTCTGGCGTTGATTTAGGTGAGACGCTTGAAATAAACTACCAGTTATATGCCTACACCAAAGATGAATCGCTTGCCGTATCGATTTATGTGTCTGCTGGTCACAAAGAAGTCCCCTCTGTAAGCTCAGTTTGGGCAGCAGCTAACTGGCATGAACGCGAAACCTACGATCTGTTGGGCGTAAAATTTATTGCACATCCAGATTTGAGAAGAATTCTCATGCCTGCCGACTGGGAAGGTTTTCCTCTACTCAAGAACTATGTGCCTGCTACACATTACCATAACATACCTACCACAAGACCTCAAGAAGAGTAGTTTTTGAGTCATAAAGAAATCAGGCCCTGTTTTTTTGAATACATCTTTTAAAAAAAGCTTATCTTGCGTAACTATCTGGGTTTTGTTACGTAACAAACTTTGGTTTTTTAGGTTTAATGTTTGCTATGAAAATTGTGTTTCTACGCCATAAGCGTTTTTTTTATTCTGTTTTTACGGTACTTGCTCTGCTTTATGCGCTTTTGGCTGCCGACAGTTGCACTTCGAGAGTTGTTCAATACGACCGCAACGAGCTTAAAATGCCTCAACGTGCCTACATTGGTGCACAAGACACACCGCGCTACCAAGCTTTGCGCCAAAAGTATGGCAATAAGAAAAAATTACCCAAAGGCTTTGAACTTCAGGCTCTTATTGCGCTCTCTCACTACCCCCAGTTGCGCAACACACGCATCACTTTTGAGGTTGTGCCCACAATGATTCCGCTTGCCTCCAGACCCAATCCGCTTTCGCTTTTGCAGCCTTGGCGCGAACGTGAATATCTAGTGGTTATCAGCAGCAAAAGCTCTATCAAGTCTGTGGAGCCTATTTTGCTCAAAAACTTATCCTATAATGCACAAATCGGTGTTTTAGGGCATGAGCTGGCACATACTGTTTTTTATTTGGATAAATCTTCGCTAGATATTACTCGTATAGCGGCTTCCTACCCTTTGCCTTCCTACCGCATCAAATTTGAGAGCGATACAGATCGCCGCGCCATCAAGCACGGTCTAGGCTGGCAACTGCATCAATGGAGCAAAGAAACGCTTGCTGCCTTTGGGCGTGATGAGGAAGATCAAAACGATAAACAATCTACAATAGAGAGGTCCTATTTATCGCCCTCTCAGATAGAAGAGTTTATGAAAAAATTGCCACAGTATCAAAATCTGCGCCCTAATCTGCCTGCTGAGTAATATTTTTATCTGTTTTAGAGCTAGAGGCATTAAAGACGGTAAATATTGCTTAGCTTTGTAGCCTAAAATTTTTGCAAAACACGTTGCTTCTCTCTGAGAAGCTGTTTTAGAAATCACACAGTGTCTTTTTAGCCCAAAAAAATAGTAAAAATGAGTCTAGTAGTCGTTGGTTCTGTGGCTTTTGATGCCATTGAAACGCCCCTCGGTTCCACAAACGGAAAAATTATAGGTGGTGCTGCCACTTTTATTTCTTTGGTGTCGTCTTACTTCTGCCCCCGCGTCAATCTGGTGGCTGTTGTGGGCGGCGACTTTCCTAAAGAGACCATCTCCCTTTTTAAGGCTAAAGGCATTAATACTGAAGGGCTTCAAATCAAGGAAAATGAGAAGTCATTTTTCTGGGCTGGCAAGTACCACGATGATCTTAACTCACGTGATACACTCGTAACAGAACTCAACGTTTTGGGAACCTTCGACCCCGTTATTCCCGAGTCGTATCAGGACTGTGAGTATCTCATGCTTGGCAATCTCAGCCCTGATGTACAAATGACAGTGCTCAAACGTTTGCGCAAACGTCCCAAGTTGGTAGTTATGGACACCATGAATTTCTGGATGCGACCAGAGGTTTTGCCAGAGCTTAAAGCTGTTTTGGCGCAGGTAGATGTCCTTTCTATCAATGATGAAGAGGCGCGTATCCTTTCTGGTGAACACTCACTTGTGAAGGCCGCCAAAGTAATCAAAAAGATGGGGCCTAAAACCCTCATCATCAAAAAGGGTGAGCATGGCGCATTACTTTTTGGGCCTCAAGATGAACTTTTTTATGCACCCGCTCTTCCTCTCGAGGAGGTTTATGACCCTACTGGTGCGGGCGACTGTTTTGCAGCGGGCTTCATTGCGCACATGGCTTCAAAAAATAGCACCAGCTTAGAAGACATGAAGCGAGGAGTCATTAAAGGCTCTGCTATGGCTTCTTTTTGCGTAGAAAAATTTGGCACGGAGCGCATCATTAACCTGACAGCGGACGAAATTGCTGCTAGAGAACAGCTTTTTGCTGACTTGGTAAAAATCTAGTTGCCTTGAGCGATAATTAGCCACCAATAAGCGTCATAGACTCACTGATTTTGGGATTGGTGAGTCTATTTTTCTCCGCTTCAAAGCCATCTTTGGCACGACGGCTAACAGCAGCCCTGATTTTTTGAGCAATTATTTCATCATCAGAATATTGGCGCAGTAAATCGCGTACACTCAACACACCATCATCGTAAAGGCAGGTTTTGAGTGTCCCGTTGGCTGTTACGCGCAGCCTGTTGCAGCTTCCGCAAAATGTGCGCGAAAATGCCGCAATAATGCCAATGTTTCCCTTAAATCCTTCTACAGCGAACCGCACAGCAGTGGCATTGGGTTCTGCGGGCAAAGGAGTGAGTTCGCCCAAAGCCTCATTAAGCGTATTTTTCAAACGTTTATAGTCCCACCAAAGCGACTGCTCACGAGCACCTACTCCGTTGAAAGGCATTTCCTCAATAAATCGTACATCAAGAGGGTAGTCGCGAGCAAGTAAAGCCAAAGGAATGAGTTCTGCATCGTTTACACCTGCCGTAATGACGGCATTAAGCTTAAGAGCTATGCCCATGTCTAAAAGTTGCATCAAAGTTTGCCAAACACTCGCAAAGTCATTTCGGCGGCTCATTTGTTCAAAAGTTGCCGTGTTGGTGCTATCCAAACTCAGGTTCACAGATTTTAAGCCCCAATCTTTGAATTTTGGAAGGAACTTGCCAGTTAGTACACCGTTTGTGGTGAGGTGCAAGGTTTGGGGCTGAATCTCTGATGCAATGAAGTCAAAAAGAGCTTCAATGTGTGTGTACACAAAAGGCTCACCCCCTGTGATTCGGATTTTATGAACCCCTAATTGCTTCATGATTAGAAGCATGCGTTTTTGTTCTGCCAGAGATAATAACTCTACATTCTTTAAAAACCGAACTCCTTTGGCTGGCATACAGTAAAAACAGCGCAGATTACAACGATCCGTTACGGCCAATCGGAGATAATTGACCAAACGTCCATGGTTATCTATAAGAGGCGCGTTAGACATTTTGGGAGTGCTTTGTCTTCAAAGAAACGTTTAGTCTTGAGTTTTTGTTTTTGGTGATGTACTTATGCCCCAAAGCCCCAGAAAGGTGATAATCCCAATAAGAACAATGATTTCATCAGTAAATTTATAACTCACATTTTTGGCCAACCACTCACTAACAAAGTAGCCCAAACAAGGGCCAATCACACACACATACGGTACAAACTTGTCACGGATTTGCCGCTTTGTGAGTAAGCCAAGCGTATAGAGACCCAAAAGCGGCCCATAGGTATAGCCAGCGGCTCGGAATACAATGCTGATAACGTTTGTGGAAGGATATTGCTCCACCAGCAGCGAAAACAAAAGAATCATAACCACCAAAAGAGCCGAAAACCCTATATGTACATAGCGGAGCTGAAGCTTCTGTTTACTCTCGTCTTTTTCTTGATAAATATTGAGGAAGTCCACACAGAAAGAAGTGGTGAGTGATGCCAAAGCAGAGTCCGCGCTGGCATACGTGGAAGCTACCACGCCCAGCATGAACAAAATACCCACACCCAAACCAAAATGCTCGAGGGCTAAAAAAGGAAAAACCTTGTCTGTGATAACAACTCCATCTTTCATGGGCAGGCTAATCCCCTTGACTTCGGCATAAATGTAGAGCAAAGCTCCGAGCATCAGAAAGATAAAATTGACAAAAACAAGCACCAAGGTAAACCAAAACATATTTTTTTGCGCCTCGCCAATGCTGCGGCAAGTGAGATTTTTTTGCATCATGTCTTGGTCTAGGCCAGTCATCACGAGAGCCACAAAAGCCCCAGCCATGAACTGCTTGGGGAAGAATTTGATATCGAGACTTTCCCAAAAGAAGATTTGAGAAAGAGGGCTAGCATTTACCTCATTAACGGTTTGTAGTAGACTCCAGTCGAGGTTTTGGGCAATCAGCCAAACACAACCAAGTATGGCCGCAATCATGAAAAAAGTTTGGAGCGTATCTGTCCAAACAATGGTTTTGATGCCGCCCTTATAGGTATAGACCCAAATAAGTGCAATGCTGAGTATGGCTGTTTGCCAAAAAGACATGCCCAAGGGTTCAAAAAGTGCCAAATGAAGCACCATGGCAGACAGATACAAACGCAAAGATGCCCCTACAGTACGTGCCAGAAGAAAGAAAAAGGCTCCCGTTTTATAAGACCAAAAACCAAAGCGTTGTTCTAAGTAGGTATAAATAGATACCAGATTGAGGCGGTAATAAAGCGGCATGAGTACAGTGCCAATAACCAGATAGCCAAGTAAATAGCCAAGCACCATTTGAAAATAAGAAAAAGACTTGGTTAGTACGCTGCCTGGCACAGAAATGAAAGTGACCCCCGAAAGCGACGCGCCTATCATACCAAAAGCTACCAGATACCAGCTAGAAGAGCGATTGGCTATAAAAAAAGTGTCTTTTGTTGCTCCTTTGGCTGTTATCTCGGCTATAATGATGAGTACCAAAAAATAAGCAATGAGGATTATTAAAAAAATCCAATGTTTTTCCATATCACAAAGCGAATAAAGCGCAAAGGTAGTATTTAAAACGCCATAAACGAAGGGGGACTTTTATATTCCTTTGAAATTTATCGCTAGGGAGTTTGGGTTGTGTCGCTGTTTTTGCCCTTGCAGGATTTCTAGGTAGGCCACGAGGCTGTCGGGCGGGCTGGCTGGGTCTTTACTCGGTATAAAATTCAAAACTGAGGTTCTTTTTACGAAAAAATTGTTCTATAAATAGCTTCATATGATATCCTTTGTATTCTTTTTCAAATTTTGATTGACCAAAAGGTATTTTATCGTCAGAATAATAAAAAAAAGTATAAGACTCAATTTGGCCATCTTTGCCGAATTTTACTTCAGCTGTTACAAAAACATCCTTATCGTAATAAACAATCTCCTCAATGCAATGCACACGATGTTCTTTACCTTCTGCCCAATAGTCATAGAAGCTGTGTAGTTTGGGAAACGGTGTGCTGTATTCAAATTTGTATTTTCTGTTATATCTATACTTGAGTTTTTCTTGTTTTATAGGACTATATCTTGTTATGATATCGCCACAGTTACAATACTTGGTTATGATACCTCCACAGTCACAATACTTGTAAACTAATGGTTCTTGCGGATAGTACTCATTGCCTTTTATACGGGCATAGTTGCCTGTATCTGCAAGTTGATAACTGCCACTAACATCAAATTTAACTAAGCGCTTGATTTTTTCCTTAAATCTGAGATTAGCTGCTATTGTGTCAGTAAAAACATGAAATTTATGTACTACTACATATACTGTGTCCTCGGCACTGTAGTATATAGGGCGATACCCTGTTTTTTTATAAATGCGTCCACACAAAAGCTCGTGAAGAGAATCTTCCGCGCTCTGCGCCGAACTAACTAAAGCATTGGTTATCCATAAACCAAATATCAAAAAACTGATAAGCTTACTGTTTGTCATTTTGTAGGTCTAGGTTTCTTGCGCCGTGGTCGTTCCAATATGTAGGAATAAAACCAAAGAACATTCAAAAGCGAATCTACGACGCTGAGTCGCAAAATCCATTGAGTTGCTTTGCAATGGAAAGTTAAGAAAAATATTTCGTATTGCAATACACTTTTATCAGAAATATGGATTCTTTAGTTACCAAACCTATAAGGTTTTAAAAACCTTATAGGTTTAAATTAGAAAAGCTCTCCTGCTTTGCCTTTGGCGTATTCTTTGGCCTTTTTGGTGAAGAACGCCAACAAAGGCGAAAAGATTGATTTTTTAGATATTTATGTCTATTGTTTCAGCCTATTACAAGGCTGATACATTGCCAAAAGTTTCTTTCCAGTGTAGAATATGATAAATCCACAAAACAATACTGATAAACAGCTTGGAATGCGATAGATTAAGATCTTCCAAAAACTCCATGCAGATTTGCTTTGCAAAAATAAACTAAAAAATACCTCATAAGCCCTAAGTAGTGTAGTCCAAATTGACACAACAAGCATTATTGATAACATTATTGATAATAATACCTTTTTCATATTAACCTTTGTCTGGAGTTAGAGATAGTGAATTAGGAGCACTAAGTGTTTTAATTGGAGAATCAACTGAACTAAACTGTAATTTCTTTAAGCCTTGTTGGCGAAGAACATCAACAAGGGCTAAAAAAATGATTTTTAGATATTTATGTCTATTGTTTCAGCCTATCACAAGGCTGAAACATTGCCAAAAGTTTCTTTCCAATGCAGAATACGATAAATGCACAAAATAATACTGAAAAAAAGTCTGGAATGGGATAGATTAAGATGTTCCAAGAACACGATGCAGATTTGCTTTGCAATAATAAACTAAAAAATACCTCATAAGCCCTAAGTAGTGTAGTCCAAATAGACACAACAAGCATTATTGATAACATTATTGATAATAATACCTTTTTCATGTTAACCTTTGTCTGGAGTTGGAGATGGTGAATTAGGATTGCTAGGTGTTTTAATTGGAGAATCAACTGGACTAAACTGTAATTTCTTTCTATCTAAGTTTTTCCAGAAACCACGACCCTGTTGATCAATAGGACTCCTATGACGAGTTCCCCAATTATCATCGCCAGATTTTTCACGAATTTTAAAATCTGCTCCCTTAATGTCCCCAGGACTTGCAGTTGGTAGATCATCAATGACCCAATCATCTGTTTGTTGATAATCTATCGTCTCAGTTAAATTAGACTTTGGGTTTAAAGTAGTGATGTCCTTTGCCTGATACGGGTTGATATGAACTATACTCTCGACGGTAATATTTTTTTCTTGTAAGTACTTTGCTATACCCTCCCCATATGCTGCCCCCATGCTATGAGTAACAAGCTTGAATGTTTCCCCATCTGCTAAATCACCCGCAAGTGTTTCAAAATTTGCCTTAGCATACGCATATCCGTCCTCAGCCCTTTCCTTTGCAGAAGAAGAATAGTCATAATCTTCACTGGTAAAGTGAGTTTTATTGTCATCGTAATATGACTTTGCTCCAGTGACAAATGAACTGTTTTTGCCATTCCAATATGGTTCTCCTGCTTGAGGAGAACCACCACCTATTTTACCATTAATAAAAATTATTTTTTTGCCGTCTGTATCAATAGCATTCATAGGATTATCTGCAACAAAATTATATGGATTTAAATTAGTATATTTCTCTGCCAGCGGATCAATCGCAGTCCATCTACCTGTTTGCAGGTCAAGGTTTCTTGCGCCGTGGTCGTTCCAGAAGAGACCGAACTCATCTAGTTTTTCTTTGGCGTTGTATTGGAATTTTTGTTCTTCTTGGCTGCTGAGGCTT
>RDZD01000029.1 GCA_004293815.1 Cytophagales bacterium
TATCCTGAACTGAAGAAGCTGTATGACCAGATAGTTAATAAGCACGCAGAGCAAATCGTTATCAAAAAAGTAAAGTAAATGAGTGCTTCAAAAAATGCTGTGTTTTAGTAAACTTCGGAACACAGCGTTTTTTTATTTTCACTCTACAAGACGCGTTCAAAAAGTTCAAAAATACGGCGGTACTCATCATACCAAGAACTATTATACACAAAACCATGATCTTCTAAAGGATAAACAGCCATCTCCCAGTTTGTCTTTCCTAAGTCAATGAGCCGCTGCGAAAGTCTGACCACATCCTGAAAATGAACATTCGTATCTATGATACCGTGACAAATCAGCAAATCCCCTTTTAAGCCTTCAGCAAAATAAATAGGTGAGCTTTTTCTAAATGCTTCTGGGTCTAAAACTGGTGTGTTTAGGATGTTAGACGTATAGCCATGATTATAATGTGCCCAGTCGGTAACTGAGCGCAATGCAGCACCCGCCTTAAACACATCGGGGTGTTTAAAAAGTGCCATAAGCGTAATGAATCCCCCATAAGAGCCACCATAAATGCCAACACGTTTGGCATCTACACCACATTTTTCAGTCAAAAACTTAACACCGTCTACATGGTCACTAAGGTCAAGACCGCCCATGTGGCGATAAATACCTGTGCGCCATTTTTGCCCATAGCCTTCTGAAGCGCGATAATCAATATCGAGAACCGTATACCCCTTATCTATGAGCAAGTTATGAAACATATATTCTCTAAAATAATGACTCCAACCCTTGTGTACATTTTGGAGATAACCTGCGCCATGCACGAAAATAACGGCCTTACCGTTTGTACGGCCTGCTTTGCGATAAAGTCTAGCGTAGACATTAGCACCGTCATTGGCTTTGAAAGTGACTATTTCGGGTACGTGCCAAGTGTATTTTTTGAACTCTTCGGTGAGCGAATTGGTGAGCTGAACACTGCTTGCCTGTGCTTTATTTTCTTGCAAATAAAGCTCCCATGGCTTATTCATAAAGGAATAGCGGTCAGCCAGCAGTCTTTCGTCGGGTGACATGACCACCTGATGAATGCCTTCTTTTTGTGTGATTTGAATCATTTCCCCGCCCTTCACCGCCATACGGTAGAATTGGTGCTCACCAGGGTGGTTTTTGTTGGCTGAAAAATAAAAAAATTGTTTGCCTTTTGAGAGCTGCAAGTCCGAGACCTCAAAAAGTCCTTCGGTAAGCACTTGTGCTTTGCGCGTGGGCAGGTGATAGGTGTAAACATGTGAATACCCACTTTCTTCTGATTGATAAAAAAAGGTTTCATTATCTGCCAAAAAGCCAATCGTACCGCGTTCTTCGTATTCGTTTATACCAGGCCCACCTATCCAAGCTTCATCATGTTGTGTGAGAAGGGTCTCTAATTTGCCGTTTTCAAGCTGTAAAAGCACAATCCAGCGGTCTTTGTTGTCCTGTGAACGAACATCCATAAGTGCGTATTGAGAGTTACTAGACCAGAGCACCTGTGTAGGAACAACAGGACGGTCGGACTTTGTATAGCTATAACCGTATTCTTTGTAGTAAGCGGGTTGGTTTTGTATACCGGGCAGGGAACTAAAGGATAGCTTATAAACTGTATCTTTTTCTACATCAAATAAAAAACTTTCATACAGATAGCTTTCCTGTCCCACTTTGGCGCGAGTTTCCAAGTCTACAGTAAAGCCAGATTTAGGTACGTAATGAGGTACTGCCGTTGCCTTGTTTTCAAGGCTTTTGTAGGCGTTAAAGACCACAAATTTACCGCTGGGACTCGGAGAAAAGTCATATGCAGACAAGTCGCCCAGAAAAAAGGGTTTGGGCCATTTTGGCTTAGCAGGCTCGCTGGCTAGTGCATTAGCGTGAGCCTTAATCAATCGTTTTTCTTCATTAACCAACCATTCTTCGGCAGCAGTTAGTGACTGAGTACTTGATTTGTGACCTTCTTTTAAATTTGTAAGTTGTGCCCAAAAACCCGATTGGCGATTGAAAACATGTAAATTGTTATTTTTTTCATAAAAAATTTTTGTGCCATTAGCATCAAAACTCGGATTACTTTCATAATCTAGGGTTTGGCACAGCCTGAACTTTTGTTTCGTATCCGTATTATAGAGATATAAATCGCCGCCTGACTCAAATACTTTGTTCTTGAAATTGATATCATAGCTTCCTTTTAAGGGCACCATCTGTTCTTTTTCGTCTGAAGATACCAAGTAAGGCTTGCCTTCTGGCTGATTGTTCTTAAGATTTTGTGCAAAAAGCTGTGGCTTGCCGCCAAGGTCGTGAGTCCATTTGAAATAAATCTTGCTGCCATCTTCACTAAAAAAGGGCTCCTGTGGCAAATTTCCTACAAAATCATGCCCGTTCATTATTTGCGCAAGTGAAGGAACGTTTTGTGCATGAGCTAAGCTCACCCCAAGAACTACACAAAAGAAGAGAGAAACAAGAAAAGCTTTTTTGAAAAGCATAAAGTATTCTTTTTTAAATTTTAAAAACTATACGAAAGTAGACGTTTTTGCTCTAAACCTGATCATCCCTAAGCATAAAACCCACTACTAAAATGTCATCTTTTTGTGGTGCGTCCTCAGCCCATTTATGAAACTCTTTTCTCAAGGCTTGTTTCTGCTCATGGAATGGCAAATGACTGTTTTTGAGCAATAGATTTTTGAAAAAAACTTTATTCATTTTTTGGTTGTCGCTTAGGCGATTTTGATGACAGTAACCATCAGAGCACATATAAATTTTGGTATTGCTGGATATGCTGATTGTCTGTTTCTCGAATGGCTTTGGTATTTTTTCAGTACGCCTGACCCCGCCTATATGCCTTGCACTGCCACGAATTTCTCGTATCTGTTCGGCCTCCACAAGATACAAAGAACTGTGTGCACCTGCAAAACTTATCGTTTGCTTTTTGGGATTCATTCTACATAAAGCAATATCCATTCCGTCATTGTTGTTGGTTTCGCTTTGACGAAACTGAACCACAATGCTTCTATGAAGAGCTTCTAGAATTTCTGTTACCTCATCGTGCTGTGCTAGCGCATCATCCAACAGCTTGCTGCCTAAAAGCGAGATAAAAGCCCCATGCACACCATGCCCTGTACAGTCAGCTACTGCTGTGTAGATCTCATCACCTTTGCGCCTAAGCCAATAAAAATCGCCTGAAACAATATCCTTGGGCATAAATAGCTCAAAGTGATTGTAGAAAAAGCCTTGTGTGTATTGAGCTGATGGCTGCATAGCGTCTTGTATAATCTTGGCAGAACTGATACCAGCCGTCAGCATTTTATTTTTTTCGTCCAGTAAAAGCCTTTGGCTTTCAAGCTCCTGAATATTCTGAGCTAGTGTTTCGTTAGAGGCATTGATTTCAATTGTTCGCTCTTCCACGCGTCTTTCAAGAAGGTCGTTCTGAGCTTTTATGCTGTCTTGTTGGCTGCGCATGGCTTCATAAGCTACGAGTTGAGCCGCCGCTTTTTCCTGCTTATAAACATTAATCTTATTAGCCACACCAAAAGCCAACAGAATCATCTCTGAACCAGAGCCTATTTGTGCACCGTAGTAAGTCCATATATTGGTGGGTACTAGGTTAGCATCTTGCAATACAAATACCATAGTCCCAACGAAATAAGCAGACCATGCCAAAAGAAAAAATGTAGCAGGTCTGTAGCCTTTTTGACGTGCGCGAATACCCGCGCCAAATATGATTAGAATCACCAAAGCCGCCATGCTTTCTAATATTCCTTTATTGATACTTATAGGAACATGAAAAAGGTTTAGCACCGCCATGAGCACATAAATAGATAAAATGATATAAAGCGAGTAGTAAAACCTCGGCATTAAAACTTTAATATTTAGAAACTTGTAGGCGAAAACAGGAATAGGCAGAGAAAATATAGCAATCAGTCCTATGATGTATTGAGAGGTAATGGCACTTTGAGCAGGGAAGACAAATTCAAAAAACTGACCTGTCAAAATACTAAGAGTAGATGCAGAAGTTATCACTGTCAAAGAGTACCACAAGTACAAGCGTTCCCCCGTCGCAAAAAAGATACAAATATTGTACAAAAACATAACGAGCACTATGCCAAAATAAAGCCCTTGCCCTAAATCATACAAGTGATTATCCTCAATAAGAGCGTTATCAGTATAAAAAGCGCCACTTATCTGCATGGTATAGTCAGTCTGTAGCATAAGATAGTATGTTGCTGTATCTGCTTGCCCTAGCTCAAGTATGCGTTCCGTATGGTGATACGAGACTTTTGAATACGCAATATCATTTCCTGTTTGCGATTGATGAAACAGCTGATTAGCCTTAAAACCATAGAGACTAATTAAGCGATAATCCGAGGAGCTTCTAATTTTGAGGTAAATCTGCTTAGGAACTGTTTTAATGACTGTGAATTTGAGCCATATATTTCCACTTTGATTTCCAAAATTAGCATTATCAGTACTGCCATTAAATCCTTTCCATGCACTGGCGGGCAGTTTTTGTACATCTTCTAACGAGAACTTTTGGGAGTTGTCTTGATAGTAAATAAAAGCGTCTAGCTCACACTTAGTTTGCTCATTACTAAGTAAATACTGTGCACAAAGAAGCCTGGGAGCTACAGCTATCATGCCCCAAAGCAATGTGCTAAAAATCAATATGTACCAATGCTTACTCAAATTGCGCTCGCAAGTCTTATTTAGACTACAAATGTACAAAATTTGAGCAAATTTAGACAATTACCAAGCTTTGTTCGAAAATATTAATTCGTTTCAATGCACTCCTCTAATGCGAGCAGCTCAGCAATGTGCGTTTGGATTAGGAAAGGTGTCTAAATCCTCGTCTGGGGCACGCGGAGTAAGACATTGAAAATCTTTCTCTATCAATATCTTGCGTGCTTTGTTTTCTATGCCTACTTGGTCACTGCTAGCCCAGCTATTTAAAAGCTGAGCAGGAACCAACACGAGCAAGATGCCTTCTGCAAAGTCTACATAAATCTCAGACACGGAATTGCTTCCGCCTAATTTATACACTAGATTTTGCGTGGCAAAGTGTGTTGTTTCGCTCACAATTTCATTTTGTTCAAGTGCTTTAACCTCGCTCTGGGTAAGTCTAAGCCTTATGCTGTCTCCTTTTATGCGTAGTTTCATGGCTATAGAGATAATGAAGGAACTCGTTTAGAGAGATATAATAGTAACTTCCACACGACGATTTAGTTTTCGGGTATCCTCCTGTTCGTTAGATGCCACTGGCCTAGAGCCACCAAAAGCCCTTGTCAAAATACGCTTTTCGGCAATCCCTTCGCCCGTAAGGTAATTTTGCACCACCCTCACACGGTCAGCAGAAAGTCTCAAATTGATGCTCTGTTGGCCTACATTGTCTGTATGACCAGAAAGCTCTATGACTAGCTTGGGATATTTAAGCATCAGTTCTTTGAGACGTTCTAACTCTGGTCTAGACATAGGGAGCATTTCTGAAGTCCCTTGTTTGAATTGTATATTTTTAAGGTTGAGAGTTTTACCCACTTCCAAATCGCTTTCGTTCAAGCTTGCTTTGTTCTCATCGGTTGGCGGTATGGTTTCTTTTACTTTCACCCGAACAGTATCTTTGATAACGACCTTCTCGCGCACGGTGACGGTGTCACGAATAACTACTTTTTCGCGAATGGTGTCGCGGATAACTACAGGCGGATCAGTACGCTTCGCCAAGGGACTGTCAGTAGGATCCACAGGATCTACTTTTTTAACAATATCTTTGGGCTGTCGCCATATTCGCGCTGTACCATCATAACTTGCTGTGGCAATCACATCTTCGGTTGGTGAAAAGCGTGCTGTTCTCACAATGCGCGTATGGCCAGAAAGAAGAGCAACTCTGGCATTGCTCTCCCAGTCCCAAACTTTGGCTACCGCCGCATCTGCACCCGTTACGAGCAGTTTACCGTCTGCACTAAAAGAGGCCAGCGAGTAATTATTAGGTGTGGTCACTTGCAGCTCTTTTACGAGTGAACGGCTTGCAATATCATAAATCAGTACTTTGCCGTCCCAGGCCCAAGCAGTCATCAAATTGGGTTTAGGGCCACAAATCACATCGTTAAAATCGCTGTTTTTACGCATGATACCGCTGGAATATTTGCCTGTTTCGCCAGAAGCGTCTATAACAATAAGATCATTACCAACCGACACATAAAGCTGGTTAGTTAGCAAAGAGAATGTACCGCCTGTGATGGTGCCGTACCAAGAGCCATCAGGTTTGTTGGTAGAAAAGAAGCGACGCGGTGTTTGCCCTTCGCCAATACCCACACGCATGATATAACCACTGTCTCCTCCATAAAAAAGAGTATTGTTATCTGCCGAAAAGGTTGCAAAACTGATACCTTTTTGAGAAATGCCTTTGTTGGGGTGAACATCAGCCGTAAAAACACGCAACTGGTTGCCTGTAGAGACATCCCAAACTCGTGCCGTTCCATCGCTGCCTGCACTCGCTAACATACGACCATTTGGGCTAAAAGAAACCTCTATCACATTGCCAGCATGTCCTTTCATGGAACTTTTCATTTGTCCACTAGCCACATCCCAAACGAAAATATTGCCATCCATACCGCAGGTGGCCAAGCTTTTACCGTCCGGACTGAAACGCAAATTGTGCAGGCCGCCAGTGTGTCCGCGTAGAATGTGAACTGTTTCGTACTGGCGTGGCTCCTGCGCGTATAGCGCAAATGCACAAAGACAGATTAGAAGACAGAGAAGTGGACGAACAAAGGTTGGTTTCATAGAGTAATGACTTTTAATTTAAGATAAAACTAAAATACTGGTGTATGGGTTAGATTCAAACTTTAATCAAAATACTTCTTTGAGAAAATTTCATTGATAATAAAGCTATTTCTCAAACTATCAGGACTTTGTAGAATAGAAGAAATTTCTGCATTCGTGTTATTTTCTTCTTTTTCTACTATTTTGTAATGCTCGTTGCGCTCAAATTTTGTTTGATTTTCGTGTTCTTCTGTAAGCTTCTGACGCTTTTTGGGCTCTTTGTCAAAGATAGGATGCGGAGGTATTTTCAGATCTGCAATGCGTTTTTTGGGTTCTGCTTCTTTGTTCTTTGGGGGAGGCAGCAGCACAGGTGTTGTCAAGTCGTCTTTTAGGCCGCTATAGGTTTTATAGTTGGGCATGGTTGTTTTTGTAACTACCCCCACTTTATTACGAGGTGCATTTTCCGCTTTTTGTCTTTTAGAATGAATAGCCATAAATACAAAAACGCTAATGGCACCAATGATGAGCATGACGAGAGCTACAGTGAGTTGCATTTTTTTGAAGGGGTAAAATGTTTTTATTACTTATAAGATGTATTAAACGCTCAAAGTGTTGCTCAAAGATATAAAAAAGTATGTATTTTTGCGTCAAATGCACAAAATATCTTATTCAGTGCATGATTTGATGTATTTTGTTTTCGTTATCTTGCTCTAGTGCTCCTTTTTTTATGTCCCAGCAACCCTGCATTGCCTGCCATGCCAGTACAAAGAACTGGCTTGTCAATGATAATTTTAGAAATACCCCCCTTAAAGTTTGTGTAACTTGTGGGCATGTTCAAATTGCGACTCCTCCCCCTAATCCTGAGCAGATTATCCAATACTACGAAGGGGAATATAGTAAAAAAAGGGCTGTTTATGTCAATGAAACCTACATGGACATCATGAAAAAACGTGCCAAAGCGCAAGCAGATTATGTGAGACAATTTGTGCCACTGGAACAGGCTAAAATGCTCGATATAGGCTCGGGTTATGGCCTCTTAATAAAAGAGTTGAGTAAATATAGTAAAGAAGTCAGCGGACTAGAGTACGATGACCGCTGTATAACCTATACCGAACAAGTGCTACAGCAAAAAGTAAAAAAGATTTACAATGAAACCGACTTGCTAGACATTGAGAACCACGATGTGGTATTCATGAGCCACGTTTTAGAGCATTTTATGGAAGCTGATAAAGTACTGTCTGCTCTCAAGTCTAAAGCGCGTTTTATTTTTATAGAGATTCCTTCCTACACGCCTGGCATTAACGAACAGTGGGAGGATTTACAAGGCCACACCCAATTTTTCTCGCTTGCTAATTTTAAGCAATTTTTACAAAATCAAGGTTTGCAAATTCTCGACATAGACGGCTACGGCATCTCCCAACCTTTTTACTGGCTCAAAAACAGGCGTAGGCTGCGTAACTGGTTTTGCAAATACATCTTTCAGGACTGGTTTATGCAGCAATACGATCGCCCCAACCCCAATGGCATTTGGCTGAGAGCATTAGTAGCCACTGGACGGTAAGAGAATCTGCTCTAAGCTTTTGGCCGCAATTTTTCCTCGAGTGGAACTTTTATGTTGAGTCATATAGGTTAGAACTACAGGAAGAACAAAGCTTCTACAATCACTCTAGAGTCTTGTAATAGAGGACTCTCCACACGCTCTTAGCTTTGAGTTTTGTGCGCAGCTAAGTTGTACAAAACGATCACGCGCTTATACTTCAGCAGAAACTTTGGAATGCTTTGCGGCTACACTGGCATAACTTTTTTGTTCTTGGTGCAACCATCAAGTGTTTTTTTGTGTCTTGAGAACACAAGCATCAACTGCTATACACACTATAGAATCACGTTTTAATCATTTACAATTACTTTAAAACTTTAAAACAGAAAATGAACTTAACTTACAAAGTGCTTCTCTTTTTCTCTTTTTTATGCCTCTGTACGCCAATTTGGGGACAGAGCTTAATAGAGCGCACCCAGTCAGCCGAACAAGTCATACAGGGTTTGGTCATCAAGCAGACTAGCTACTGGGATACTGACAAAAAGCTTATTTTCACCAAAAACACTATTGCTCTTGAGCACATTTTTAAAGGTGATAAATCTCAAAAAACGCTTGAAGTACACACCCTCGGCGGACGCGTAGATAATATCATGCTCAAGCACGAGGGCTTGATGTTGAATCCAGGCGACAGAGGTGTTTTCTTCGTGCAAAGACGTTCAAGCGGTGTATTGATGCCCTTGTATGAAAAAACAGGCTTTGTTAAGTTTGATCAGGCGCGCCAGATTGCTGCGGATGCCTTACAAACCTATAACAATATAGAAAAAGATTTATTTACACCCATAGAAAACGCCGTGGGAGAAAAAGCTTTCAAGGTGACAGATGCGCCACTTTTTATCAAGCCCAAAACCAGTGCAACGGGTCGTCTTGATGCTATCAACATCACTTCTATGAGTCCTACCACTCTCACCGCTGGTACACGCTCAGTGCTCACCATTAATGGCAGCGGCTTCAAAAGCGGACGCGGGATTAACGGTAATGTTTATTTTAGTAATGCGGATGACGGTGGTGCCACTATGCGCCAGTTATTTTTTCCTTTTGGCTGGTGGGAAGATGTAGAATTGCTTGAGTGGACAGACACACGCATCAAAGTCTACCTCCCTACATTTGCTGGCTCTGGCCCAGTGATGGTCATGAACGATGACGGCGAAACCTTTACCTCATCAATCAATATTACAGTTCCTTACGCACTCAATACCAACGAATTTAATTTTTCAGCTACCGCAATTTTACCAGCCGACAATGCGGATTTGGTCAATATCACTGGTTCAGGCGGTTATGTCATGTCAATGAACCCCAGTATTTATGACAATGCAGACCAACTCAAAGCCATCACCAATGCGCTTACACACCTGCGTTGTAAAAAAGGACACAACTTCAGCATTTCCCGTGCGCCTGTAGATCTTGAAGGCTGGGGCTATGACGGCACAAATAATATTGTTTTGGTAGATTTTATAGGCTCTGACTTAGAAGCCAATGCAGGAACTTTTTATGAGTTTTGCAATGCAGGCACTAACTGGTACTGGCGCGTACGCGAATTCGACATTTTATTCAACAAAAGCATCAGCTGGCATGCTGGCGGTCTGCCCGTACCTGCCACCAAAGTAGATTTGGAATCTAAAGCCCTCTTTGCATTTGCAAGAGCTGCTCAACTGGCTCCCGTAAACGCTATAGAAGATGTGATGTACTATAAATTGGGCAAAGGTAAAGCCAAACGTGAGTTGAGTGAACTTAACGCCAATGCCATGGAGTTTATCTTGGAAAAAAGTGCTATTGTTAAAGAATGTGGCCCTCTGCCTATGACATTAGTTCCACCATCTGATTGCACTAAAACGCTCAATATGCCTTTGGCACAGTTCAATTCTGATTTACGTGAACTTTGTGGCAAGGGTAATATCAAATTTGCAAGCTTGAGCGTGAACACCTCGAAAGTAGAATGGACTTTTGAAGGCGGTTCCCCTGCCACTTCCACAGCCAATACGGTTGTAGTCAATTATACCACCCCTGGCACCTACGCCGTAAAGCTCATCGCCAAGAATGCTGCTGGCGAAAATGAACTGGTACGTACTGGCTACGTTACCGTTGGGTCACCTACAGCTGTAAGTGTTAACCTAGGCCCTGACAAACGCTATTGTGAAGGTGATCCTATTCCAAACCTTGACGCAGGTGCTATCGATGGTGCAAAATATTTATGGTCTACAGGCGAAACCACTAGAAGTATTGCCGTAACAAGCCCAGGTGAGTATTGGGTAGAAGTCAATGTGAGTGGATGCAAGAGCCGCGATGAAGTGCTTATCAGCATTGACAAACGCCCTGTAGCCAACGCGGGCAAAGACCGCGAAACCTGTGCGGGTATACCTACCGAGCTGTTTGGAAGCGGCGGTTTAGAATATAGCTGGTCTCCCACAACAGCTCTCTCAAACCCTAAAATTGCTAACCCCTTAGCCTCGCCTACTCAAACAACTATGTATTACCTCACTGTGAGCAATGGCAGCGGCTGTCCAGTATCTGTAGATTCAGTTTTGGTGAAAGTAAAACCTTCACCAGTGGTTAACATTCCTGATACCATCACCACCTGTACAGGCTCTACTGTAACGCTTGACGCAACCAATCCCGGCGCAAAATATAAATGGTCTACAGGCTCAACAAGCCCAAAAATTGAAGTAAGCACAGCTGGAATCATCAATCTCCGTGTAGATTTGAATGACTGTATTCTTAGCAAAAATATTTTGGTTTTGATAAAAGATGAGTTGCCAGTTTTTGCTGGCGCAAACGTAACCATTTGCGAAGGCGAAAGTTTGAATCTCCGTGCTTCGGGAGCCACATTTTATGCTTGGGAGGCCGCTGAAGGGATGCCTGAAGACCAGCGCAACAAGCATAATCCAAGAGTTAGCCCAAGTAAAACTACCACTTACACCGTAGAGGGGTCTGCTGGTGGTGGCTGTCCAAGCAAAAAAGCGAGCATTACAGTAACAGTAGTGCCTAAGCCTGCATTAAACTTGAGCAGTACAGACACCATCTTTGTATGCAACCAGAGCAGTTTCACGCTGGACGCAGTTGTTACAGACGCACGCGCCTTCTTTTGGTCAAATGGTGCTACAACTAGAACAACAAAAGTATCTAAGAGTGGCCTCTATAGTGTTCAGGTGGTCACAAGATTCTGCCAAGATATGCTGCAAGACACTGTTTTTGTACAATTTGGAAGACCTGCAGAAGCTCTCTTTAACGCCAACGTCGCACCCGATAACGCTGCAAGCTTTGTATTTGAGAACAACTCTAAAAATGCGGTAAGCTATGCATGGGACTTTGGCGATGGCGCAACAAGCTCAGATAAAACACCAACACATAGCTACACTAGCAGCGGAACTTTTAAAGTAACACTCATCGCTTATAGTGAATTCTGCGGGGCAGACACTCTCGAGAAGCTTGTTAGCGCAACTGTTACGGGCATCAACGATCCCGAATTCAGTCAAACTATTCAGGTGTATCCCAACCCTACTCACGAAATGTTTAACGTGGTCTGGTCATCTCCACAGGGCAAAGCTACTTTACGCGATGTACTTGGACGTGAAGTCATTATACAAACCCTGAGTAGTGGGCAGAATATAATCAATGTAAGTCAGCTCACTAAAGGCTTGTATATGTTGGAAATAAGCAACGGGCAAAAAACTGCCATTAAACGAGTAAGTATCCTTTAAATTAAAATTTAAACAATAAAGCTAGTTACAATCGGGCTTATAGACTGCTTGTAACTAGCTTTATCATTTTCTGATATTTTGTAGAAACACAGACTTAAGTTCATAGACAGCTAATTTTTTAAGCCAGCTTGTCGCCGTTATGAATAGATAAAAAAAATACAAAAAAATTGAATTATATAAATAATTTTTTGCACTTTTGTGCGTAGTTAAGTTATAAGCTAAAGGAAAGCTGATATAACGAACAGTTTCAAAACTAGACTTTCACTTCAATGTGTGGTATTTTAGGTTTGAAACTTTATTTTTACTAAGTCTAAAATATAATTAAATAAATTTTTTTTTGCATTATTTCTTCAAAAATAATTTATCATTTGAACCATGGACTCGAAACCCAAGCTCTTATTCAGACTTTTACTCTTTGTTCTTGTACCTTCAGTCCTTGTACTTGGTGCTTGTGGGTTGTATTTAAACAACTCGTTTTTTAAAACAACTTCAAGGAAGGCAGATCTTACTGCATTTAAGGCAAAGTTAGCTGATAAATTATCCCGTAGCAATCCCAATGAGGCTGCTTCTTCGAGCATAAGCCAAAATACGCAAAAAGCTAGCGCGCCTCAAAAGCTAGTGGAGCAAAAGACTGACGCGGTGAGAAAGCAAGTAGGTTCTAGTGTGGATTATCTCACCCGCAGCGATTTTGAGAGTTTTGACGAGCAGGCCTATGCCGCAGCGCACTACCCATACGAAGCCATGCAGAATCCTAATTTACGAGAAGAAGCTTGGACGAATTATGTAAACAACCACCCCTACACAAAAGTAGCACAGGTTGATTATAAGCTCATCAAACAACTGCCAAAGTATGACCGTCCAGATATGCTGATGTTGCATGACAAAATGCGTTGGCTTGACCCATCTACTGGCATAGCCCCCACACAGCGTCGTTTTAAAGCTATGGAGGAAAGTCAAGAACAGCTGGCTTTGTATGGTGCTTTACCTGGAGTGGTTTGGAATGAGCGTGGTCCCAACAACATAGGCGGCCGTACGCGTGGCATTATGTGGGATCCTAATGACGGCACGGCACGTAAACTCTGGGCAGGAGGCGTAGGCGGTGGTCTTTGGTTTAACAATGACGTAACCAGTGCGGCAAGCTCTTGGACAAAAGTTAATGACTTTTGGGATAATATAGCTGTAACAGCCATCGCTCATGATCCTTTAAATACCAATATTTTTTATGTGGGCACAGGTGAAGGCTTTTTTAATGGTGATGCACAACGTGGCGGTGGCATTTGGAAAACAACGGATGGTGGCGTTACTTGGAACCGTCTTGGTGCGACTACAGTTGCTGCTTTTGCCTACGTCAACGACCTAGCCGTAACCAGTGCAGGCATTGTGTTAGCAGCTACCAATAATGGTTTGCGTCGCTCCACTGATGGCGGCATTAATTGGGCGGTGCCAGTGGGTGCACCAGCTGGTATCACCTATGATTTAGAGATTACAGCCGCAGGAACTATCATAGTGGCTAGAAACAACGGCACCATTCATCGTTCCACAGATGCAAGTGGTGCAGCTTTTGGCGCAGCCATTGCACCCGCCGCAGGTGGTGGACGAGTGGAAGTGGCTTGTGCGCCTTCAGATGCCAACATCGTTTATGCTGTGGCAGAAAATACAGGCACAGGCGACGTACAATGGTTTAGACGCTCTGCTGACGGTGGTGTTACTTGGCCTACAGCTGTAACCATTCCAATGTATTTGGAACAAGGGGTTTGCGCAGCGGCAGGCAATCATTTCACACGTGGTCAGTCGTGGTATGATCTTATCTTGCAAGTGAGTCCCGTTAATCCCAATTTAGTGTTGGCAGGTGGTATTGATATACATAGGAGTTTGGATGGTGGTGTTACTTGGAACTCGGTTAGTTACTGGACAGGTGCATGTCGTACCTATGTACATGCCGATCAACATGCTATGGCTTTTAGACCAGGCTTTCCAAATCAATGTGCCTTTGGTAACGATGGGGGTATACATTTTTCCAATAACGTCGGCAGCGCGGCAACGCCTGTACCTGCTTTTGTAGAAAGAAACCTCGATTATAACGTCACCCAATATTATGCCTGTGCTATACGTAACGATGCTGGCGGAAATTATTTCTTGGCTGGTGCACAAGATAATGGCTCTCATCAATTTAATGCGGCAGGCATTAACGCCATTACAGAGGTCACAGGTGGCGATGGCGCATTCTGCCATATAGACCAAGATAACTCGTTGTTTCAGATAACGTCTTATGTACAAAACAATTACTATCGCTCTATCAATGGGGGAGTAAGTTTTGCCAACCTTGTAGGCGCAGGCGGAGGAAGGTTCATCAATCCCACGGATTACGATGATACAGGAAATATTCTGTACTGCGCACAAGGTACCAATACCCTCTACCGCATCAACAACATAACAGGGGTTCCCGCGGGTACAAGCAATGTGGCTACTGGTGCCATAGGCACTACACCTACAGCTGTTACGGTATCGCCTCACACAGCCAACCGTGTGTTTGTAGCAGGTAGTAACGGTAACATCAGACGCTTAGACAACGCAAATGTGGGCGTGGCACCTGCCAGTGCAGATGTGGATCCTAGTAATACTTTGCCTAACGGCTATATCAACAGCATCGCTTTGGGGCCAAACGATAACCATATCATTGTTACCTATGCTAACTATGGCGGCAACAAAGTTTATCTAACCACCGATGGAGGCGTTACTTGGACAAATAAAACGGGTGATTTACCTGATATGCCTATCTATTGGGCACAAATGAACCCTCTCAATCACAATCAAGTGCTGCTGGCTACAGAAGTAGGCGTTTGGTCAATTGACGACATTTCTGTGGCTGTACCTGACTGGGGGCCATCTAGTACGGGTCTGGCCAACACGCGCTGTGACATGTTGCAACTTCGTGCAGCTGACAACCTTGTGGCTGTGGCTACACATGGACGGGGATTATTTACTGCTACGCCATTTACAGTAGTTCCTTTAAGTTTAGACTGGGTAAGCTTCACTGGCAAACGCCAAGATCAAGACAACCTTCTTGAGTGGGTTACGACCAATGAAAAAGGAAGTCATAGCTTTGAAATACAGCGTTCAGCCAATGGCAGCCCCGACAACTTTGAGGTGATTGGAAAAGTAGAAGCCAAAGGTGGACAAAAGGCTACTTCTTATCAGTTTGTGGATACAAACCCACCTCATACCATTGCTTATTACCGCATTCAAGAAACAGACTTAGACGGTAAAAAGCAACTAAGCAAAACAATCGTTATCGCGCGTGAAGCTGAGTTCGGAATAACGAGGCTTTCGCCCAATCCTATTCAGTCTGTGGGGAACTTGGAGTACATTGTCAGCCAGACAGGAGTTGTTCAAATAAGTCTTTTAGATGCTCAAGGGCGTGTTTTGCAGCAGATTAATATGCAAGCACAAGTTGGTCTAAACACTTGGACAATTGATGCCAGTGCACTGACTTCCGGTACTTATACGGTAGTTATCTCACAGGGCAAGTTCAAAGACAGTATAAGAATGGTAAAGCAGTAACCTAAATTGACAGTTTAATAAACTCAGCTCAATTAAAAAGGCGTATGCCAAGCAGAAAAATATCGTTTTCTACTTGGCATACTCCTTTTTATAGCATTTCGTCTTAAAAAACACCCTATTGAGCAAAAATTATACCTGCTAAAACATTTATGGCAAAATTCTGGCTATGTTCATAACAAAAACATGTAGTTTTGCTTTCGTCCGAAAATACTAGCAACGTATTGCCTGCCTATGCCTTTTTTATTCATATATAATGCGTTTAACCTGAAAATCAGTCCTAGCCTTTTCAGGCTGAGTGCTGTATTTGCTTTTTTTTTATTATTCTTTTCATATACAAATCTAGCGGCTCAGCAAAATAGAAAAATTGATAGTTTAGAAAACAAACTCAGAACCTACACAAAGCCTGATTCCAACCAAGTAAATTTACTCACAGACCTCGCCAGACGCTATATTGGCACAAATAATCAAGCCAAGTCTTTAGAATATGCAGAACGTGCATTTCTGCTGGCCGAAAAGGTAAACTTTATATCAGGTCTACACGACGCGCTTGCCGTTCAGGGTCTGCTTTACAGCAACCAAGGGCAAACAGAAAAAGCACTCGGGTTTTACTCACGTGCTTATCAGCTCATCAATAATACCAACGACCGCGAACGAAAAGTAGCTACTAAGCTTAACTTGGCCTCAGCTTACGCGGGGTTGAGCCGTTATGCTGAGGCTCTCATAGAAGCTCAGAATGCTCTTACCGTGGCTAAACAAGCGTCCACAAAGCAAGCTAAAATTATGCAGGCTTATGCGCTGAATACTATCAGTAACATACAAATCAAATTAGGAAACTACGAAAAAGCAGTAGAAAATCTTCTGGCAGCCCTTACCATTGCCGAAGAAAACGCAGACGCTACAGCCAAGTTGGTCAATTATCAGTCTTTGGCTTTATCTCATTCCCGCCTAGAAAACCACGAAAAAGCCGCGCAGTATGCAGAAATGGCTATTGCATCAGCCAAAAATGCCAATGACAAGCGTCGGCTTGGACGTACTTACCTTATTTTGGCCAAAGCCAATTCTAAACTCAAAAAAAGCGAAGAGTGTCTTAAATCTTTGCGCTTGGGTATGGATATAGCCACCAGCATCAAAGATGAGATTTCTGTAGCCAGCGCGCTCTCTTCTATAGGAGGCGAATACATTATTGTCAATCAACCAGATAGTGCAAAGTTATATTTAAACAAGGCTTTGATTGCTGCCAATAGAATCAATGATAAGCAATTGATATCGATTGTACAGAGCCAACTGGCAGAATATTATACCCAACAGGCCGCCAGAGCTACCTCTCTTAGTAAAGCTGGTTATGTAGATGCAGGTCTGCTGGCAGCAAACGAAGCCTTTGCTACTGCCGTGACAGCGGGTTTACCCGAAGAGAAAAAAATTGCGCTTTTGCGCTTGTCTGAGATACATCTCCAAAAAGATGAATATGTGATAGCTCTAGATTTTTTTAAACGCTATAAGAGCTTGAATGACTCCATTTTAAACTTGCAGCGCACTGACCAACTTGTAAAAATGCAGGCACAGTTTGACACTGAATCCAAATCTAGGGAGCTAGTACTGCTTAATCAAGAAATGCAACTCAAAGAATCAGAACTAGATAAGGCCAATCTATTGGCTGCCCAAATACGTTTGGCATCAGAAAATGAAAAAGAGCGCAATCGCTTTTTATTGGCTGAAAATGAGCTAAATGCTGTAGAAATAGAAAAACAATGGGCTTTGCAACGTAAAATAGAAGCCGACAATCTAACCAAACTTAAAGAAAACGAACTTTTAAAGAAAGAAAAAGCTCTTCAGAATGCGGTGATACAAAATCAACAGGAGCAAAACAAATTACAGCTTGTGCTCATTGCGGCAGGCTTAGGTTTATTACTGCTTTTTGCCAGTATTCTTTTTGTACTATTTAAGGCAAACTCTCAAAAAAAGCGTTCCAATGAGCTTTTGCAAGCTAAAAATAGCGAAATCAATGAACAAAATGCTGCTATCAATGAGCAAAAATTAATCATTGAGAAGAAAAACCACGCCATTACGTCTAGTATCAATTATGCTAAAAGAATTCAAACCGCCATTTTGCCTCAAACCAAAGACATAGAAGAGCTTTTGCCAGAGCATTTTATCTTAATGAAGCCCCGAGATATTGTAAGTGGGGATTTTTATCTTGTAAGTAAATATTTTGACACGGTCTTGATAGCTGCCATAGACTGCACAGGACATGGCGTACCAGGTGCTTTTATGTCCTTGATAGCAAACGACTTGATGAGCTTGGTAATGCGACGTTCTCACAAACAAACACCAGATGAGATTCTAACTAATCTTCATTTGGAGCTGCGAAATAGCTTACACAAAAATGAAACACACAACAAAGAAGGCATGGACATCGCTCTCTGTTTGCATGAACCTGCAAAGCGTAAACTGGAATATGCTGGTGCGCATTTATCTTTGTATTGGATTTTTGAGGGTATTTGCCATGAGCTTAAAGCCGACGCTCATGCCATAGGTGAGAAAGCCGAAACGCTTGCTTTTACACTACAAACTATCACACTGGAAAAAGGAAGCATGGTTTATTTGTTTTCGGATGGCTATCGCGATCAATTTGGCGGAACTCAGAACCGTCGCTTTTTGAGTAAAAGATTCAAAGAAACCCTCACACAAGCCTCCTCTTTGCCTATGCAGGCTCAAAAAGATGCCTTAGACTCTGTTCTGTTGAGTTGGATGAAAGAAGGCAATGAAAAGCAAACCGATGACATCTTGGTGTTGGGCTTTCGTGTGTAAACAATTGGCAAAGAACATTCTCTAAAAGCATACAAAAACCCAAGTTAGCTGTAACAAAACGTATTTTTTTGCGTTCTTTAGTCATCATTTATGATCAAACGAAACCATGTCTAAAGTTCTCCTTAGTTCATTTCTTTTATCTGTTTTGGTGCTCATGCTCTCATTTGTGCCAGTACCTGCCGAAGACGCATCAGAAATCAGTTTTAATGAGGTTAGTTACGACTTTGGTTCTGTGCGCGAAGGCCGCGTGGTAGAAAAAGTATTTGTTTACAAAAACACAGGCAACTTGCCGCTTATACTTACGGGTGTGAGAACAACTTGTGGTTGTACTGCCACTGAATGGTCACAAACTCCTCTTGAGCCTGGCAAAAGCGCGCAAATTAAGGTTAAATTTGATACCATGGGCAAGGTAGGTAAGCAGAACAAATCTATTACAATTATATCTAACGCCAAAACGCCTGCCATGAGGCTTGCCTTGATGGGCATGGTGCTGCCTGCTGAATAGCATTAAAAGCAGGTAGATGAGTTATGCCACAGTATGTTTTGGTATAACCTATCTACGGCATAACAAAAGGTGTTTGAGTTGTCCATTTTTTTAGGTATAAATCATATCTTTGTGGCAAACTTATGCTGATATGGATATTCCAAACATAACAACCAAAGATTCACCTTTCAAAGCAGTGACTTACTTTGGGCTGCTTTTTACAGCTTTTCTAGTCGCTTTTGCGGCTTCTGCTCAAGATATTGCGGTTGGCAGTTGGCGTACACACCTCACCTACGTAAAGGCGCGTTCAATAGCTATTGCTCCAGACCGTGTTTATTGCGCAACGGCAGGCGGTTTGTGCTTTTATGACAAGCAAGAAAAAAGCATAGAGGTTTTTACAAAAATAGATGGACTTTCGGACACTAACATAGAAAGAATTGCTTATCATACTGAAAGTCAAAACCTTATAATTGCTTATGCCAATGGAAATTTAGATATCTTATCGGCTAACAACACCATTGTAAACATAAGAACGATTCTCTCTGAGCCATTTTTGGCATCGCGTAAAATCAATCACATTGCGTTTTTGGGTGAACTCGCTTATATCTCTACCAATTTTGGCATTTCTGTTTTGGATATGTCACGCAAGCTGATAAAAGAAACGTACAGAAACCTAGGTGAAAGTGGCGCAGAGCTCTCCATAATTGCCAGCGGTGTAATGGGAGGCTCATTGTATGCCGCTACACCAGAAGGGCTAAGGTATGCGTCCATGAACAGCATTAAAAGCGACTTTAACAACTGGCAAACCACCGCTAGCACTAGAGGTAAGCGTATAGAAAGCTTGGCTGTTTTAGGCAATCGTGTTTATTTTTCGCAAATCGACAATAACAATCTATATGTACTAGAAAATCCAAATCTTACCCCTCTTGCTTTCAATGCAGAAGCCAGAATTACAAACTTAACTGCGTCTGGCAATCAAAAAGTTATTGCATGCACTAACCGTTGGGTAGCAGTGTTTGATGCTGTAAGCCAAACATTTAGCCGAAACGAAGGCAGCCCTATAGCAGCACCTCGCGAAGCAGCCCTTGACGCTTCTGTACTTTGGATTGCCGATCAAGAAACTGGTTTTTTGAGTAATTTAGAGGGAAGCTTTAAAGCATATACCCCTTCAGGGCCTTTTAGTTCGGCAGCTTCAACCGCGTATTATTTTGCCGATAAAGTTTTAGTACTGGCTGGAAGTGTAGATAAATTTGGCAGAGGACAGCAAAATAATGATGGTTTTTATGTTTTTGAAAAAAACCAATGGAAAAATTATAACAGCAGCGGCCAATCTGGCTCTATACGTATTCCTAAAAGTGTAGATCTTCATCAAGCAGCTTATGTAGCGTCTGAAAACAAGATTTATTTGGCTTCTTTTGGTACGGGGCTTTTGATTTGGAATCTTCAAGATGATTCTTTTGAGGTTCTAGACAGTACCAGTAGCCTTTCGGGAGGTGTGCGCTTTTCCACCAACCGCATATCGGGTGTTTGCCTAGACAGTGAGGGGCAACTTTGGGTGTCTTGTTACGGTGCCAAAAGTGGCCAGAGCACTTATTACAAACGAGGCCGCGATAATAACTGGCAGGGAATGTCGTTCAACAGTTTGTCCTTTGGTGCAGCATTTCCGCTAGAACTTTGCGCAGATCGCAATGGCAATGTCTGGGCACGTTTACATCAAAATTTGGGAGGAGGAGGTTTGCTGGTCATCAAGAATGATTTAAGTAAAGCGCGTTTTATCACGGAGGGCACAGAGGACGGTGACTTAGTAAGTGCCAATGTGAACTGTTTACACCTAGATAGAGAAGGGAATATGTTTGTGGGAACAGAGTTTGGCTTGAATGTATTCTATAGCTTTTCTAACGCCCTATCTTCTAGCACTAACGCTGAGTTGGTGTTTTTTGAAAACCGTCCGCTTTATCGCAATGAACGTATCACCGCTATTGCTACTGATGGCGGAAACAGGCGTTGGATTGCGGCTAATAATAGTTTGGCTCTTTTTAGTGCCGACTTTGTTCAGAAACTATCGGATTTTAATACCAAAAACAGTCCGCTGCTGGCAGAATCAATGAATGGAGTGGTGGTGCAAGGACGCAGTGGGGAAGTTTTTGTAACCACTGTGCAAGGGATTATATCCTATCGGGGTACTGCTACTGAAAGCGGCCCTAACCATAGCAACCAAATAAAAGTTTTCCCTAACCCTGTAACACCTGATTTTAAAGGCCTTATCAGTATAGAGGGCTTAGCCAATAATGCACTATTTAAGATTACGGATATTAATGGCCGCCTAGTATTTCAAGGTTTAGCAGCAGGTGGGACAGCCACGTGGAATGGTTTAGACTACACAGGTAAACGCGTTACACAAGGCATTTATTTAATCTTTAGTAGCAATGCAGACGGCTCAGACAACACTGTAAGTAAAATAGCATTTCTGGACTAATTTTTATATCCCAAATCTAAGAGTAAAACTGGGCTTTGCCCTTTATAATCGCTGTTCTGATATATTTAGCAATATTCCCAATACCGATTATATATATTACTCTGCTACCTGAATCAAGTTTTTTGAAAAAATAATTGCATATACAAGTATAAATATATTTATTTGGGGCTTCAATCATTGCCTAATCGTTTTTTCATCAACAAATTATCCACCCATAACTAATAGGGCTATCTTATGAGAAATCTTTTTTGTGTGATATTAGTTGCAGTATTAGGAGGTATTATTTTATCTTTATCACCTGTTTATGCTCAGATGACACTGACCTCCTCAACTAGCAGCATAGAAATTAAGATAGAGCCGGGTACGCCCGTTGCATCTGTTTACTCTCTCAATTTTGCAAGTTTGTCTTTTCCTGATGAAGATCGAGCAAACGCGTTTTTTAATGGCATAACTAGCAATATTGCAATATTTAGTTCGCTAAACTTTACAACGAAAACAGTTGCAGTGAAGCTTAACACCACTTGTAATGACACAGCTGGCTGGGGGAATACCGAATGGAATGCCTATTTTACAGAGCGTAACCCAAAGCTGCTTCCTTTTTATAATTTTGTATTAGAATAGGTTTTGATTGGCGCAAAAAACAATTAATGACTGTAATCCTATCGTTAAATTACTACTAAATACCTTGCATTCAATGATGAATAAAAATAAAGTTGTAGCGTCTAGTATCCTTTTACTGATGCTATTGGCCTTGCCTCAGTTCTTGTGGGGGCAGATAGTGGGTACAAATGCCTACCTCGACGGTAAGTTTGTAGAAATGGGCATTAACAGATGTGGTGTGTATGGTGCCAATGCGGCTCCACCCCCAGGTTATAACCCGAATGTTTTTGGCCTGTTTGGCTTCGTAGCAGATAGCCCAAAAAACGGCTGGGGAACACCTGGCCCTGGTGCATTGCCTAACTTTTGTGGTGATTATTTTACACCAGGCTCACCTGAAGAAGGTTGGGGTGTGCAAGCAAACGGTACATCTTATGCCAATACAAGCACTGGCTGCTTTACCCCTGGCGGTGCCTTAGCGATGCCTGGCGGTCTTGTATCTCACGTTGTAACAGGTGATAGCATTATCGTAGTTTGGCAAGGTACTACCACCGCTGGCGCGGCAGCTGGCTTGCGGGTGCGAATTACAACACGAGTTATCACAGACTCATTATTCATCGTAGGGCTTGTAGACATAACAAATACTACAGCAGCACCGATGAATAACTTATTTTTTGCACGCAATGTGGATCCCGATAATGATGTGCAATGGCCGGGAGGTAGTTTTAGTACTACAAACACCGTTGTAGATAGGCCAAGTGGCACTGCAGACCAAACGGCACTCGTTCGTGCAGTATCAAATTTAGGCTGTTTCTTGGGTTTGGGGGCACGCGACTGTCGAGCCAGAGCGAGTTGGGGCTGCTTTAGCACAGAGGCACCCATATCCAACTACTTTAATGGTGTATCGGGTCCTGGCTGTTTCTTCCCTGCACGCTCTATTGTTGAAGGTGCCACGACTTTTTGCGACTGTGCCATATCCATTGGCTTCTCACTTGGAACAATTAATCCAGGCGAAACTATAACAATATCTTACGCCTATATTTTATCGGATCAGGACTTACCTATAGCTTTGCGCTCGCTTGGCTTTAGACTACCCCAAGATCAGATAATCTGTAAAGGCGATAGCGATGCTGGCTTGTCCTTCCCTGTAACGCTCAAAGCTCCTGGTGGTTATGACAGTTATCTTTGGTCTGATGGCTCTACGGCAGACTCGCTTATAGTGAATGGTCCTGGTCTCTATTGGGGTGAGGGCACTGTGTTTATTCCAGGCACTGGTATCCCGTGCTCGCAACGTGACTCGGTTCTGTACATACAAAGAGACCCATTTGTTTTAAACAGGGGCAAAAACACAGAATTAACTATGAACAATATCTATATAGGAGACTCGGTAGTTACCGTGCCTGTTGGCTTTAGGACTACTATAGATGCGGCATATCCAGCATCTGACACTGTTTTCAGGTGGTATAGACAAGATGCATATCCTGTAGCACCCTTTGCATATTCCGATTCAGTGACTTTCACTTCACCAGGCGACTATATTCTGCAAGTGGATATTTTCCCTTGTAGCGTGTTTGATACTATTCGTGTACTTGCACCTATTGAACCAGGCTTTTCTGATCCCTATGTACCCGTACTGACTGGTGAGGCAGGCTATGAAAAGGCTTACTTGAGTTGGAATGCTGCAGAGCCAGAACAAGGCATAGCTGCTTATGATATTTTTGGCTATGATTCTTTCGCACAACTTATAAAAGTGGGGCGTACCACAGAAACCAACTTTGTTGTGCCTAGTCTTTTGAATGGTACATCTTACAGTTTTGTGATGAAGCCTGTGTTGGCTGACTTAAATGGCAACCCTAGCTTTGATTACGGAACAATTTCTAACATGGTTACCGTGAAACCCTCTATTATTTTGGGTCAAGATGGTGCTGTGAATGAGAAAATCAACCTATCTTTATTCCCTAACCCTAGTAAGGGCGTATTTTTAGTGAAAGCAGATGGTAAGAGTGCTACTTTCAAAAACATCAAAGTCATCAATACCATGGGACAAACTGTTTTTGAACAAAATCTTCAGGGCACGAAAGACGCTTTTGAGACCACCATACAGCTAGAACAAGTTGCAAGTGGCATCTATATGGTCAAAGTAGAAACAGACAAAGGGGTTTACTTGCAGAAAGCAAAAATAGTGCGTTAAACACACTCGCTATAAAACTTCCAAGGCTTGTTATTCTCACAAATCAGAAAAGTGAGAGTAACAAGCCTTGGTTATGGCTTCGTATTCAAGTAAAAAACCATCATGACCAAAATCTGATTCAATTTCCATATAAGCAGCATTGGGCAAGTGCTCAGCTAAAAACCGTTGCTCTGAAACAGGAAACAACACATCACTGCTAATACCCATGACAAGGGTTTTGGCACGAATAGAATTTAAGGCATTTTCAATACTTTCGCGACCACGTCCTAAATGATGGCTGTCCATGGCCATGCTCAGGGTGATATAGGTAAAGGCATCAAAACGTTTGATTAGTTTTTGTGCTTGATGTTGTTGATAAGTTACGGCCTTAAAATCAGACAATTTATTGCTATTGGTCTCATTCTGAGTTTGTTCATACGCTTTGTAATGGCGATAAGATAGCAGTGCCATGGCACGCGCCGCGCCCATACCACTCAAGCCCGCTCGGGCATTTTTCTGTCCCCAAGAGCCGTCTGCGCATATAGCCATGCGCTGCGACTCATTAAAAGCAATTCCCCATGCCGAGTGTTTGGCGTTGGTAGCTATCAAGAAAAGTCTTTCAAATAGGTTGGGTTGTAAAAATGCCCATTCCATGAGTTGCTGACCGCCAAGCGAACCACCTAAGGCAAAATGAATGGATTGAATGCCAAGATGCTGCCGCAAAAGGTCGAAGGCAGCCACAATATCGCGATTTGTTAGCTGAGGAAAGTTGTAAAAGTAGGGTTCTTGGGATTGAGGGTTTTCGCTAAGGGCATGGGTGGAGCCATAACAAGACCCAAGCATATTGGCGCAAATGATATGGTATTTTGTGGGGTCTAGGAGCTTGCCCTCGCCGAAAATACCAGACCACCATTCTGCTACGTTGGCATTGGCAGTGAGAGCATGACAAACCCAAATAACAGGTTTACTACTGTTTGGGTTGCCCCACGTGTAATAGGATAACTGAAATCCATTTAGCTCTTGGCCATTCTCTAGGAGAAATCTTTGAGGATAATTGAAAATATGCATTTAAGCGATTACTAAGCCTTCTGAAATTCGATAATGGTAATCTCGGGCGGCATACCAATCCTGCCAGGAAAGCCCAAATAACCAAATCCCTTATTCACATACAAGTTTTGCTTACCTTCTGTATAAAGACCTGCCCATTGCTTATAAACATACTGAACAGGACTCCACTTAAAACCCGGAATATCCACACCGAACTGAAACCCATGTGTGTGACCTGAAAGCATCAAATCAATATCCTTGTAATCGGTTAGTACTTCTGCCTCCCAATGACTAGGGTCATGCGAAAGTAAAATTTTAACAGCTGCTTCGGAGCCAGCAGGATAAGCTTTACTCAAGCTCCCATACTTTGGAAAACGCCCTTTTGCGCTCCAGTTCTCTATGCCTATAACTGCAATAGCATCAGCCCCACGTTGTATAAATTCATGCTCATTCATTAATAAACGCCAGCCCATTTTTTTATGAACGTTCATTAGATTCTGAAAGTTGGCGGCCTTAGCTTCCTCACTTTCCCAGCCTACATAATCGCCATAGTCGTGGTTTCCTGTTACAGAAAACACACCTAAGGGTGCTTTTATTTCCTTAAAGATTTCCCAATAACTGTCCATCTCATCGGCAATGTTATTTACTAAATCGCCAGTAAAACATACTAAATCAGGCTTTTGTGCTATTAGCAAATCTATACCGCGTTTTACAGCAGTCGGGTTAAAGAAACTTCCAGCATGAATGTCTGAAATTTGTGCTAGCTTCAACCCCTCAAAACTAGCAGGAAGGTTGGGCAATTTGAGCTTCACACGCTTCACACGGTAGTCATGCGCACCTTGCAGTACGCCATAAGCCATGCTCAAAAGAGGAACTGCCGCAAATGCTGTGCTGGCCATAGCTAGAAACTTAGTACGACTAATCATGTCTACGCGAGGCGTTTGAGAAAAATTATCTACTTTACTAGCGACAAACTTAGAAATCCAATGCGTCACACGCCAAATGTCTTCCAGCAAAAGAGGAATAAGCCCTATAAACTTGCAAATAAGTATGATAAATAAGAAAAAAGGTACGGTACGCCTCAGGCTGTCACTAAAATAGTCATGAGGCATCAGTCTAAAAATAGCAAATAACGAGATGGAAATAAGCGAAAATGCAATATAGCCACGTTGCCAAATGAGCTGAGTCTGAAAGCTAAAATCGCGTATGATAGCTTTGATACCCTGAAAAAAGTACCAATCGATGGCTAAAACCACCAATATAAAGGATACAACCTCAATAATTCTTTGCATTGTTGACGAAAGAGAAGAAACCAAATCAAAAATTGCGCTTGTAAAATGCGCTAAGAGTTGTTGTCTGTCAGTTAAATTAAGGGTGCTGACAAAATTAAATCAATTTATTATTTACATCTACAAACGCAACACTTGGTACAAATGTTTTGGCCTTTTCAAAATCCATCAGCGCGTAACTCATAATGATTAACACATCACCCACTTGCACTTTACGCGCAGCTGCACCGTTTAGGCAAATAACACCGCTTTTTCGCGCACCTTTGATTACGTAAGTTTCAAGGCGTTCGCCGTTGTTGTTATTCACAATTTGTACTTTTTCTCCTTCAATCAGATTAGCCTGATCCATAATATCCTCGTCTATAGTAATGCTTCCCACATAGTTGAGCTCAGACTGCGTTACAATGGCTCTGTGAATCTTAGATTTTAGAATCTGTATTTGCATAAAGGTTTTTAGCTGATAACTGATTTGTTTAGAGAGTTAAAACGGTAGCTAAACCAAAATTTACGCAAAGTAGAGAATACTTTTTTGTTTATGCAAACAAAGAAGTATTCTTTATGTAACAGAAAATCTAGAATACGTAAAATGCAGAGCTACAAAATTCAACACGCCATAAAACAAGGCAATTCTATAGTGTATAAAACCATTGTTTTTAAACTTGTCTAATCATTACCGCTCAAATAGCCAAAAAAAAACGATTTTGATTTGCAAATGGCACAAAAGTAATTAGTTTTGCAAAATAGTCTTGACTATTTTTTTTAGAACTTAGACTAACTCAAAAAACAATCCCAAACAGACTTTAAGGGCTCGCTTAATAAACGCACCCCGCCAATGTAATTTTTTATGAGCTATATACAGGACATTGCCGCCGACTTACTTAGACTAGAAATAAACACCATCATTGTAGACGAACTCACTTGCGATAAACCCAGCAACTTGAGACGCGCCATGTGGGAGTTAGCTGAAGATTATCGCCTCAAAATTATTGATATAGAAGCAGATGTTTATCATGAAACCACCGAACAAAAGCGTTTGTTTAAGGCCGAAGAAGCTCTCCTGTTTACTAATCTTACTGGTGGCGAAAAAGGATTTACTGAGCTGCGTGAGTACTGTGAAAAGCTTCTTCATAAACTAGAACAAGACCTAATCAGCTCTTCGAATGAGGAACTTGAGCAAGATTTAAGGTCTCATATCAATATGGTGGATAGAATACGTCGCCAAAGTTTGAATATGGTAAACATTTTTAAACAATTGCGAAGAGAAGCCGAAGCTAACCCTGATGATTTTCAGGGCATGGATATCACGAATGACCATAACGAAGAGCAACTAGATCAGCTAGAAGACCTAGAGCTATTGCCCATGCAAGTGTCTATGGTGCGTAAAGCTTATGAGATTGGTACACAACAAATTTTGATGCAAACGGTGGTACAGGTAGAAGGCGATATCACCTCCTACATCACACCTAAGTTTTTGAAACTGGACGCACAAGACCAAAATATTTTGCTTGGCGTTCATAACTCTGCCATTGCCAACTCTACCAAAATGTGGCAGTATCTCTTTGATACAGTGGGTAAAATGGCGGGTGAGGCATTCCAGAAACTTATGCCAGGCAGCAAACGCAAAAAATTGCGCTAAATCCTTACAGAGACCTTAGCCATGAAGTTTTTTAGAGCCTTTAAGCAGCAGTTTTTACCTATCTTTGCCAAGGAGCATCGCCATACCTATAGGCTTGTACTCAGTCTTATACGTCAAGCTGCTCAAAAAGGCAGTTATGATTTTATCACACGCTTTAAATACAAAGACAATCCTAAAGAGTTTGGGTTTAGAACACGTGTGTTTATGGATGCAGACGTGATTCATTACGTTTCTGATATCACCACGTTCCCAAATGATCAAGAGTGGTATGCTTTGTATCAACTGGAGCATTCCAAGCACCATAAGCAAATAGAAAAATTTATGGTAGATTTACAAATTGGCACAGGCTTATGGGGCAAAATCATCATCTTACCGCCTTTTTTATACATGAACTATCGCATTTTGGCGAGTTTGTGGAGTGCTATTAGCAAAGGAGTTATAGATGCCACAGTCTGGTCTTTAATCATAGAAATAGGCATTTTGGTATTAATGGTACTTTTTGGGGATCGGATTATGAGTGTGGTGAGTGCGGTGCTGATGAAAATTGTTCAATGGTACATGAACCGCAACAACAAGACCCGTAAGAAAAAAACTGCTGCTTAATTTTAGAATTGTATGACTGAAGTTCAATCACATGTTTGTTCGCCTAGGTAATAAATCTACCATAGTGGTGAAAGTTACAAAAAAATGGAACTCATGTCTCGTCTAAGAAGGGCAGAAGCGTAAACACTTATTGATAAAACAACAGAATTTTCTTTGCTTCTGCCCGTAGGCACTTCTGGAACAAGCATTCCAGCGCGTTCATAATAATTTTTAGTAATCTAAGCAGCTATCCAACTAATCAATCGTGGCAATGCACTTAAGCTCGATAGCGATGGGAGTGGGCAAGCAGTTAATCTCTACAGTGGTGCGGCATGGTAAATTGTCTTTGAAGTATTCTGCATAAAGACGATTATAGGTCTTGAAATCGTCTTTCATATTGGTCAGAAAAACCGTAACATCTACCAGATTTTCCCACTTACTACCAGCCTGTTCCAGAATAAGCCTCACATTTCTGAACACTGAGTGGCACTGTGCCTCAATGTCATAGCTTACAATATTACCTGCTTCATTAAGTTCTACTCCTGGTATTTTCTTTGTGCCACGCTCGCGAGGCCCCACGCCTGAGAGAAAAAGCAGGTTACCCACACGTCTTGCATGTGGGTAAAGTCCTACTGGTTCTGGTGCTTTGTCTGAATTGATAATTTCGGCAGACATACTTTGTGTTTTCTGGATTGATTTTTAGCTTAAATTTTAATGCAACTTGAGTTTTTGGCCATCTTCTACAAATTTTTTGAGGCCAATATCGGTAAGAGGGTGATTGAGCAAGTCCAAAAACACCTTAGCGGGTGCCGTAACTACGTGCGCACCTATCTCCGCACACTTGAGAATGTGCATAGGATGACGTATAGAGGCCGCTAAAATTTCTGTGTCGTAGTCATAGTTCAAGAAAATTTCATTGATGCTTTCTATAAGATCTAAACCATCTGTAGAAATATCATCCAAACGTCCTACAAAAGGAGATACAAAACTTGCACCAGCTTTGGCAGCCACAAGTGCTTGCATGGCAGAAAATACCAGTGTGCAGTTAGTTCTGATGTCTTTGTTCGTAAAATAGTGAATGGCGCGAATACCGTCTTTGGTCATAGGCACTTTTACCACAATACCTTCATGAATTTCAGCCAGCTCTTCACCTTCTCTTATCATGCCTGCGTAGTCTGTAGAAAGCACTTCAGCACTCACTTCGCCGCCGTCCACGATATCGCAAATGGCCTTATAGTGAGCAAAAATATTGTTCTTACCCGTGATGCCTTCTTTGGCCATAAGGCTAGGGTTCGTTGTAACGCCGTCTAGAATGCCTAGGTTATTGATTTCGCGTATTTCGTTGAGGTTAGCGGTGTCAATAAAAAATCTCATTGTTTGTGTTTTTTAGAGGTAAAATGTTTATTGGTATTTTTGAATAAGAAAGATACATCACAAAAGACCTCTAGCTTTGCTGAGCCAGTGCTTCCAACAAATCGTGCTGGGTAATGATGTGAATCTTTTCTTGCGCATCACGCACAAGCAAAGCCGGATTTTCTTTGGTTATAAGAGAGGCCAACGCATCTAATGAGTTATCCATGCCTACAAACTGGAAGGGGGCACCCATAACCTCTCCCACACTTTTTTGTCTAACGTCTGGGTTTTCTATAAGCAGTACCAATATACGGCTGTCTATAAGACTGCCCACAATCTCACCGTTTTCCTCAACGGTCATTTGTGAAATACCTGCTTTATGCATGAGGCCAATAGCTTCACCCACTGACTGTTTTGAGCTTAAAGACATCAGTTGGCTGTTGCCGCGGTTTTTGATGATATCGCGAGCTGTAGAAAACTCGCGCTCCAAAAAACCATGGTCTTTCATCCAACGATCGTTATAAACTTTGTTCAAATAACGTGTTCCATGGTCTGGCAAGATAATCACCATAACGTCTTCCTCTTTGAGATGCTGAGCTGCATACTCCAAAGCCCCAAACACTGCCGAGCCGCAAGACCAGCCTACAAAAAGTCCTTCTTCACGTGCCAAGCGTCTAGTCATTAGAGCTGCATCTTTGTCGGTAACTTTTATAAATTGATCTATTTGACTAAAATCTACGTTTTGGGGTAAAATATCCTCGCCGATACCTTCAGTAAGATAAGGATAAATTTCTTTCTCATCAAAAATGCCTGTTTCTTTGTATTTTTTAAATACCGAGCCATAAGTATCTAAACCTACAACTTTAATATTCGGATTTTTGCTTCTCAGATATTTAGCCGTGCCGCATATCGTGCCACCTGTACCTACGCCCGCTGCAAAGTGAGTAATTTTGCCGTTGGTATCGTCCCAGATTTCAGGGCCAGTGCCATCGTAATGTGCAGCAGTATTTGAAAGGTTATCGTACTGGTTGGGATAAAAAGAGTTTGGTATTTCTTTATTCAAACGTCTAGCCACCGAGTAGTAAGAACGCGGGTCATCAGGTGTGACGTTGGTTGGGCAAATAACGACTTCTGCACCCAAAGCTCTGAGTACATCAATTTTTTCTTGCGATTGCTTATCTGAAACTGTAAAAATACACTTATAGCCTTTTTTGATAGCGGCTAAAGCCAAGCCCATACCCGTATTGCCGGATGTCCCCTCAATGATGGTTCCACCTGGTTTGATAATACCTGCTTTTTCAGCGTCCTCTATCATTCGAACACCAATTCGGTCTTTGATAGAGTTGCCAGGATTGAAATATTCAACTTTAACGAGTATAGTACCTTTTATGCCTTTGCTGACGCTATTCAAGCGCACGAGTGGGGTGTTTCCGATGGCATCTACGATAGAAGCGTGGTATTTCATAGTGCTTTTTTTGAGAGTGAAGCTTGCCACAAAGGTACACCTTTAAAAATAAAACCCAAAATTATGTATGTGGTTTGCATTATGAATGCGTCGTTAGTAAATAGGGTAAAATTCCTTCGTAATTTTGCGTAAGCCTTAAAAATAGCAAGATTTAGAAATTTGAGCACTTAACAGATATAGACAAATTATTTCCCTTTTTTTGGAATTTTTAAAATTTCTTTTTTTATTGATGCACTTTGTCATACATTTATTAGCATATACTTTCTGAACACCCCAAATTAGCATTTGAATATGAAGATTAACCGCATAAACACGCTCAACGGGCCTAATTATTGGTCTATTCGCCGCCACAAACTCATTGTTATGGAGTTAGACTTAGAAGAAATGGAGGACAGACCCACTAATAAAATAGACGGTTTTTTAGATAGACTCAAAGCACTTCTACCTGGCATGTACGAACACCGTTGCTCTGAAGGTACTCCAGGCGGATTTTATAATCGCATTACCGAAGGTACGTGGATGGGGCACGTCATAGAACACATCGCTCTAGAAATACAAACCCTAGCGGGTATGGACTGTGGCTTTGGTCGCACACGAAGCACAGGCGAGCATGGTGTGTATCACGTGGTGTTTGACTATAAAGAAGCTAAAGTAGGGGCTTATGCTGCGCGTGCGGCTTTCCGTATAGCCGAAGCCCTCATTGAAGGTAAGGACTATAGTGAAGAACTCAAAGAAGATATTCAAGAAATGCGCGAAATGCGCGACAAAGTGCGCTTAGGGCCAAGTACGAGCGCGCTTGTGGAAGAGGCTCAAAACAGAGGTATTCCTTGGATTCGTCTTAATCAATACTCGCTTGTACAACTTGGTTATGGCAAAAACCAAAAACGCATACAAGCCACTGTGGCAAGTACCACCAGCAATATTGCTGTGGAAATAGCGTGTGATAAAGAAGATACAAAAAATTTGCTTGAATCATACAATGTGCCTGTCCCTCGTGGACGCATCGTGCGTAATGAAAGACAGCTCAATGACACACTTGACAATATAGGCTTTCCAGTGGTGCTCAAGCCCATTAATGGCAACCACGGAAAAGGAGCAACTATCAATGTTAAAACACTCGAGGAGGCCAAAGATGCTCTGAGAATTGCTCAAAAATACTCTACCTCGGTAGTAGTGGAACGCTTTGTACACGGACATGACTACCGTCTGCTTGTTATCAACTACCGATTCGTGGCAGCGGCTTTACGCACACCCGCAGCCGTAACTGGTGATGGCGTTTCCTCTATCAAACAATTGGTGGAAGAGGTCAATAAAGACCCTAGACGTGGTTTAGGACACGAAAACGTTTTGACTGAAATCAAGATAGATGACCATAGTTTGGCTATTTTAGCCGAGAAAAACCTCACGGTGGACGGTGTCTTGGCCAAAGGCGAAGAGATTTATCTTAAAAAAACTGCCAATTTAAGCACAGGAGGTACTTCTACAGATGTTACAGACATTGTACACCCCTATAATGTTTTTATGGCTGAAAGAATAGCTAGAATTGTAGGTTTGGATATTTGTGGTATTGACTTAATGACTTCAGACATCAGTCTGCCTGTAACCGAAACGGGGGGCTGTGTTTTAGAAGTGAATGCAGCACCTGGCTTTAGAATGCACACTGCGCCTACGGTGGGTCTGCCTCGTAATGTGGCCGAGCCTGTTATAGATATGCTCTTTCCCCCTGGCGTTCCGAGTCGTATTCCCATTGTGGCTATTACAGGTACTAATGGCAAGACTACAACCACCCGCCTCATGGCACACTTAGCGCGTTCGGTAGGCTACAAAGTAGGTTTTACAACTTCAGATGGTATCTATATCCAAAATCGTATGCTTGAAGAAGGTGATTGTACTGGCCCAAGAAGCACAGAGTTCGTACTCAAAGACCCAACAGTAGACTTTGCCGTATTGGAATGCGCTAGAGGCGGTTTGCTCAAAGGAGGTCTGGGTTATCATTTTTGCAACGTAGCCATCATCACCAATGTCGCAGCTGATCATCTTGGTATGCAAGGTATCAATACATTAGAGGATATGGCACGCGTAAAATCAGTCATTGTCGAGACGGTCATGCCCGAAGGACACGCCATTTTGAATGCCGACGACCAACTCGTGTATGACATGAGAAAAAAGGTAAATTGCAAAGTTGGCTTGTATAGTGTGCATGATAACAATCCACGTGTGGTATCTCACTGCAAAAATGGTGGTCTGGCCTGTATTGTTGAAAATGGGTATGTAACCATTTGCAAAGGCGAGTGGAAAATACGCGTGGAGAAAGTAACCAATATTCCACTCACGTTTGGCGGAAAAGCTTTGTTTAACGTCTACAACGTCTTGCCCACTGTTCTAGCTAGCTTCGTGCAAGGCTTCAAAGTGGAAGACATCAGAGAAGCTTTGCTAACCTTTATTCCTTCGCCGGCACAAACGCCTGGTCGTATGAATCTTTTCAACTTCAAAGACTTGGTTGTCATGTTGGATTATGCTCACAACGCAGCTGGTTTTCAGGCTATTAAGGGCTTTGTAGAAAAGTATGATGCCGCCAAAAAAGTGGGTATCGTAGCGGGTGTAGGTGACCGCCGTGATGAGGATACTATTGCATTGGGAACACTCTCTGCGCAAATGTTCGACGAAATTATCATCAGACAAGACCGTAATCTGCGTGGGCGAACAGCAGAAGAAATTATAGAGCTAATTACTTACGGAATCAAGCAAGAGAATCCTAATAAAAAGTACACCATTATTCCTGAGGAGGGCGAGGCAATTATGCACGGCATCAAAACAGCCGAGAAAGGCTCACTTTTGGTTGTTTGTAGCGATGTAGTGCCTAGGGCTTTGGCTTTGGTTCGCAAACTTAAAGAAGAAGAGGATGCTAAATCCTAATATGGTAGCCTGTTTGCCAGCAAGCGGAACGTCTCATGTAGACGTTCCGCTTGCTTTTTTTGGGCTACATTGATAGCTAATTCTATTTTTTTGCAACAAAAAACCTGTCAATAGAGTATAATCAGTTGATTTCTCACTCGTGAAAAATTTTATCTTAATTAGAGTGTGGTAGTCTTTCACTCAATGACCCATTATATCTTAAAAAAACAATGAGAGAACGCATCATAGAGCTGTATAAAAAATATATCAGAGAAAATGCCATGCGCCCCCATACGCCCGACGAGCTTTTTAGGGATTCTGAGGACGCTTCTCGCACTGACTTTGACGCACATTTCGTAAATATCAAAGACTTGGAAGATGCGATTTGGTTAGATTTTTTTGAAGAAACCCAGCAACGCCTCCGCCGTGAAAGCGTATATGAAGATTACAGCGTGCGAGAAAAGCTTTTGGCTTTTTATTTCACATTGATAGAAGTTCTCAAAGAAAACAGAAGTTACCTAACCGCTATACCACAAAAAGGTTTTAAATCGCTTCTTGAACGACCTTTTGCTATCATTAAAACGCCCTGTAAGCAATATTTTGAAGAATTGATGCAAATTGGTTCTGCTTCTCAAGAAGTTTATGAAAGAAAGTTAATTTCTGGTCAGTATGCCAATTTACTTTGGCTAGAAACAGAATATATATTGCAGTTTTGGCTCAAGGATAACAGCGCAAACTATGAACAAACCGATGCGGCTATAGAAAAAGCTGCAAATTTAGGGATGGATCTTCTGGGCAAAAATGTGGCGGACTCTGTTTTTGATTTTGTTAAATTCGCTTTTCAACGCCCAATTAACATATTTAAGGTGTAAAAATCAGGTATATAGCCCGAAGCTCTATAATTCTGCACAAATTACCTGCGGCTAAACTATACAAGCGAATATTTCAATATCCTAAACGCTATCTTTCTTAGCGTTTAGGATGAGTTTGTAGCCGTAGATTTCAAGTAACAGCATATCTTTGATTTTCAATCAATTGCAGCAATAAAATCTTATTTCATTCAATGGCTTGACTTGGTATTAAGAACTTCTCTCGGTTTTTTTGAATAAAAATAACAAAGCGCATCGTTTGATACAGAACTTTTGAACTATATTTGCGGTTTAGTAAAATTCGCCCAATTCAATTTGCGGAAACTTAATGAGAGTTCATTTCATAGCCATTGGAGGAAATATCATGCACGCATTAGCTGTAGCTATGCGCGATGCTGGACACAGCGTATCTGGTTCAGATGATGTCATCAACGACCCCGCTCGCAGTGTATTAGCTAAATCAGGACTTCTGCCAGACGACTTAGGCTGGCATCCGTCGCGCATTCAGGCTGATTTAGATGCAGTTATCTTAGGTATGCATGCCTATGAAGACAATCCAGAGCTTCTGAAAGCCAAGGAGTTAGGGCTAAAAATTATGTCCTTTCCTGAATTTATTTACCAGCAGTCTGTCAACAAAGAACGCATAGTGATAGCAGGTAGTCATGGCAAAACTACTATCACCTCCATGATTATACATGTACTTGAGCACCATAAGCAGCACTTTGACTACTTGGTAGGTAGCACTCCTAAGGGTTTGTCTAGTGGCGTAAGGCTCACTTCTACTGCGGCTTACATTGTTTTAGAAGGCGATGAATATTTAAGTTCTAAGCTAGACAACAAACCTAAATTTTTAAGCTATCAGCCTCATATTGTGGTCATCAATGGTGTAGCTTGGGATCACGCCAATGTGTTTCCTAGCGTAGATGTTTATGAAGAGCAATTTCGTGAACTCGTCAGATCAGTTCCTAAAGCAGGTTCTTTGATTTACAATAAAGAAGATAATGCTACCACCAATATTTGTCAGCAAGGACATAAAAACCGAACTGACAGCATAGCATTGCCATACGGCGTTCATCCACATCGCATCAAAAATGGCAAAAGTTATCTAAAAACAGATCATGGGGATGTAGAAGTTCAGTTTTTTGGCAAACATAACTTCATCAACGTCAATGCAGCAAAAGTGGTTTGCAATCGCCTTGGTATCAATGATGTACGTTTTTATGAGACCATAACTACTTTTGAAGGTGCGCCCAAACGTCTTGAAAAAATAGCTGAAACACCCAACAGGACAGTGTTTTTAGATTATGCCCACGCGCCATCCAAACTTGCTGCCACTGTTCAGGCGGTCAGAGAACAGTTTCCTAAGAGCAAACTCGTTGCACTTATGGAACTTCATACTTTTAGCAGCCTTAATAGCAATTTTTTACCTCAATACAAAAACACTCTCAAAGGGGCAGATGTTATGGGGGTTTACGTAAACCCAGATATCTTAGCTCAAAAAAAGATGCCCGCCTTTGCGCCTGGCACATTCAAACAATTTTTTAATGCAAAAAATTTGCACGAACTTAGCTCCACAACAGAAATAGAACAGTTTTTGCAGTATAATTCCAATGCGCATACGGTTTATTTACTGATGTCCTCTGGCAACTTTGGCGGTTTTGAACCCAAAATATGGGTACAAAACATGAAGTAATGAAGCAGTAAGTAAAGCGCATCAATCCTTTTACGCTATACCCAGCAGTACAACTAGCTACTTTTTAGCCTTTTACCAAAACACTAAGCCAATAAAGTCATGTCAAAATCCGTACAAGAACAAGAAAGAGAGTTTCTGGAAGACATAGAGCAAATTACAGGGATAGACTACGAAGCTTGGGCTGAGCTGATGCGCGGTAACAGCTTGAACAAGAAAAATGATATCATAGCATGGTTAAAATCGCATCATAAACTCAATCACTTACACGCCAATATTTTGGCGGCGGTTTATTTGAACGGCGGAAAACCTGTACATCTCACTGAAAAAGAAATTTTGAACGCGCTTTTTGAGAAAAAAGAAAACATGAGAGATTTTTATACTGAAGTCCTGCAAAAAATTCTTGATTTTGTACCTGATACAGTGGTTACGCCTTCTAAAGGCTATGTTTTATTGCAGGGTAGTCGTGATTTTGGTCTTATCAATATTAGAAGCAAAGAAATTCGTTTAGGGTTAGATTTGGGAGATATCCCATTAGATGACGAGACTCTTGAGTGGGGTAACTTCTTGGGACAACCACGCATGAAACACATGATTATCATAAGGGAAATCCAAGACTTAACACAAACAGTTTATGACTACATACAAGCTGCGGTGGTGCGTAGCCAGAGACCTAAAGGTGTTTAATAATATGTTCTACTGGTAGTTTTTTTATTTAGTTTTTGTCTAATAACATTTTTTGCTAGATTTGTGTTCAGGCGCACCATTGACTTTGTTATTATGGCAATGCCCTTGTTTTAATCTTTTATCAAAAAATAGAGTCCGTGAAAATAATTATTCCTATGGCTGGTAGAGGATCGCGTTTGCGTCCTCATACGCTCATTACACCTAAACCACTTTTACACATTGTAGGTAAACCTATTGTCCAACGATTAGTAGAAGATATTGCGAAAGTTTGCAAGCAAAGTGTGAGCGAAATTGCTTTTATCATTGGTGATTTTGGGTCTGATGTGGAAAATAACTTGCTCCGCATAGCAGAAAGTGTAGGCGCAAAAGGGCATATTTTTTATCAAAAAGAACCTCTGGGCACTGCTCATGCTATCTTTTGTGCTGAAGCTTGCTTAAACGGCCCAGTCATAGTGGCTTTTGCAGACACGCTTTTTAGAGCAAATTTTTCGCTAGAAACTGAAGCTGATGGCATTATTTGGGTAAAAAAAGTAGAAAACCCATCTGCTTTTGGTGTAGTCAAATTTAATGATAAAAACGAGATTACTGATTTTGTAGAAAAGCCCGCTCACTTTGTATCTGATTTGGCCATTATTGGCATCTACTACTTCAAAAATGGCGAGTCGCTGAGACAGGAAATCAAATACCTGCTAGACAACGACATCAAAGAAAAAGGTGAATACCAACTCACCAATGCACTAGAAAATCTTAAACAAAAAGGTCAAAAGTTTCTGACAGGTACAGTGCAAGACTGGTTAGATTGCGGCAATAAAGATGCAGTCATTGACACCAACACCCAATACATGAGCTATCTCCACGGCAAAGAAAACCTCATTCACCCCACAGCTAAGTTAGAAAATACCAACATCATTGAGCCAGTTTTTTTGGCCGAGGGTGCACATCTACAGAATTGTGTAATAGGGCCTTACGTATCGGTGGGTGCTAAAACTCAGCTCAAAGATAGTGTGATAAGCCATAGCGTAGTGGGCAGCAGTAGCCAAATTTCTCAAGCGATTCTCAAAAATAGCCTTGTGGGCAGTTCTGTTTCCTATAAGGGTAAGACCCAAGATTTAAGTCTAGGTGACTATTCCAGCGTAGATCTTTAAAGCTTGTTTTGCTTGGCATCATGCGCCCCAAGCAACTTTTGTCTCAAATAATTGGCAAATCAGCAAACTGTATGTGCAAAAAATACGTTTGTACAATGATTTTGTTAAAGTTTGGTGCTTGCAAAAGCAAAACGCATAAGTCAATGACTTTTAGAGAATTACGAAAAATAGTACAAGAAGGCGAGGGTCTATTGACAGAATTCAAACTCAAAGCCCTTTATCCCGCCAAAATTATGCGCGAAATTGTAGCATTTGCCAACACCAAAGGCGGTAATTTGATTATTGGCGTGAGCGACGATTTGGTTATTTCTGGCCTTAAACACCCAGAAGAAGATATTTTCGTGCTAGAAAATGCCATCAAAAAGCTAATCAAGCCGCTTATAGCTTATGAGCTGCATCGTATCACCCTCAATGATCGCAAAGAAGTCTTGGTTTTTAACATCAAAGAAAGCACTAAAAAACCTGTTGCTCTATTACGCGCTCCTCAGCAACGCGGACGCGAGATATATGTGCGTGTGGCGGATAAATCCTTGCAAGCGAGTCCTGAAATGATTTCTGTATTAATGCTTTCCAGAAAACCCAAAGCCAGTTTGCTGTCGTTTGGCAGTGCTGAACAGAGTCTATTTGCTTTTTTGCATCAAAATCAAAAAATCACACTTAAAAGATTTATTGAAATTTCTAATCTTGCACCCGAAAAGGCTTCAGAATTACTCGTTAAGCTTACTTTGGCTCAGGTCTTACAGATTATTCCGCAAGAAACAGGCGAAGATTTATTCATTCGCAATCCTGAAGACTTGCAAATGCTCAATACAAAAAAATAACATCTCTAAAGTCTATGAATTCAAATCATATAAAATCAACAACCATACTTTTGCTCCTAGTTGCGCTTGTATATGTTATGAGTGCCTGTAAAAGCAGTGCTTCGGCTACTAGCGAAAACATCGCTTTTCAAACGGTGTTTAAAGACAATTTTACACCTTTGCAGGAAGGCTGCTTTGTTCTGAATTCTGCACAAGACTTTGCACAGCTAAAAGATGAAAATTTCATCAAACGCCTATCTAACAGAGATTTGACTAACGAGACACTCTTGGTTATTGTCCAAAAACAACGTAACAGCGGTGGCTACAGCACAGAAATTACCTCTGTAGAAAATAAAAAAACACAAGTTGTCGTAAACTACAAAGAAAACAGTCCAGCTGCGGGCGATATGACTTCTGCTGCTATCACTTACCCCACGGTGGTTGTGAGCTTGCCCAAAATCACTAAAAAAGTGGTATTTAAGAACCATGCAGCACGTTAATTATCAAAACAAGAAGCACTTAGCTTTGCTGCTAGATCCTGACAAGATAGAAAAAAAAAGCCTACAAGCCTATCTAACCTCTGCGAATGCACAGCCAGATTTTCTACTTTTAGGCGGCAGCCTTCTTACAGAGGGGACATTATCAGAGCTAGTTACCTTCTTGAAAACTTGTACTCAGCTCCCGCTTATTATCTTTCCCGGCAACTACCTCCAAATTGACTCACGCGCTGATGGGTTTTGGTTACTTTCCTTGCTTTCTGGCCGAAATCCTGAGTTTCTAATAGGTCAACATGTAGTGGCAGCACCAGTTCTTAAAAAAAGTCAGCTTCACATTGTCCCTGTTGCTTATCTTCTCATTGAGGGGGGCGCACCGACCTCTGTCTCTTATATCAGCCACACACAGCCTATTCCTGCACATAAACCCGAGCTGGCGGCTTGTACGGCTTTGGCTGGCGAGCAGCTTGGTATGCATTTAGTGTACCTTGAGGCAGGAAGTGGCGCACTTAAGCCCGTAGGAGTAGACACCATACGGGCTGTAAAACAAACGGTTAATCTGTCTATTGTTGTGGGCGGAGGTATCCGCACAGCCGAGGCCGCACACCAAGCTTGGAGCGCAGGCGCAGACGTAGTCGTGGTGGGCAGTGCGGCAGAATCTCGTCTCAAGGTTATTGAGGAAATGGCACAAATGCGCGATAGAATTAATCGAGAAAGCCTATTGAATAAGGTCTAAACACGGATTTTTGCAGTTTGAAAAGATTGCAGCAATTCTAAAAGACGTTCTTTCTCTTCAGTATCTAACTGATTCATATCCAGCTCTAGATGAAGTTTAGGACGCTCCTTTAAAAACTGCCCAAAATCAACTTGAGCTATATTTTTACCATTAAACACTACAAAATCTGCTTCACCTTTTTGAAGCAAAGCAAGTTCTTGCTCTGTAAACTCCAAATAAGCTTCAGTGCTTGTTTTAAAAACCAGCGCAGTTTCTTGATTAGATTTTTTAAGTCCTTGGATAAAAGACCCTTGAGAATCTAACAGCTGTTCTGAAAACGCATAGTCTTTTTCTTTTAAAAACACTTTGAGCATATCTTTAGCGCGCTTCATTTGGTCAAAAGCCGCCGAAAAGCTGCCATCAACAACGTCTTTGTGTCCATCGCGAGACTGCTTTACGCGACTGTTTTTGAGGCGCAACAAAGCCAAGAGGTGTTGTTGAGTTAAGTGTTGTGAACTAGAAAGCGCAAAAAGTTCTTCTTCTAGGTTTGGAGATTTGGCGTTCAAGTAAATCGTCTTGTTGTCGATAAAAGAATTGCCCTTTTTAAATCGCTTAATATGAACATCCATGAACTGAAGCAGATAAGGCATTTCGCCATCTAAAAGTCTTATCTCAAAACCAAACTGATCCTTCCAAGCCAGATAGAAATCTGTATTCCATTCTATACTATTGGCAGCCAGATAAGCTAAATCAGCTATTTCTTCCGTTTTTGATGCTCTTGGCTGAACATGGCGCAAGTCCAAATTACTCATGTACTGCTCTACCTTGGCGGTAACTGCCAAGACTTCCTCCATCGTTACTCCAAACCTCTCTAAAAGCTGGTTTTGCCTTATCTCATTGAAATAAAAGAGCTTGTCAACAGAAATGTCTGCTAAACTGTAAAAAAACTCGGCATCTTCTATCTCTGTGATAACGGGCACAGGCGTGTGAGGGGGCAAGCCAGCAAGAGCCGTATAGAGACGCTTAAGCCAAGAAAGGCGTTCGTCCAAGCTAGAAAATACAATTTTATTTTGCATACACCAAGAAAGTGTACGAAGTATAAAAGCTTGATGACCAGCACTTAAATCGTTAATCTGCTTAAGGCGTATAGGCTCGCCTCCGTTTTGCAGATAATGCCGCAAATGCCAAAGATCTGATTGCTTGGTATGCAAGCCCAAAGCACCTAAAAAGGCAAGCTTTTTATCTGAATTAGAACCACTTAACCATTTAACAACAAAGGGCGAGAGTTGCTCGCTCTCTAAGCCGTAGCTAGGTGGGTACAAGCAATCACTAAGAGAGCACTCTAGTAAACGCTCCAACAATGCCGCGTTGCTTTCTGAAATCTGTAAAGGCAAAAAGGGTTCTTCGTGGGTCTTGAGAAGCGCATCAAGAACCTTCAAACGTTCTGCTTCAGAATCCCATGCGCCAGCCACAACCGCTTCTAGACCGCGTAGATAACCACGTGAAACAGATAAGTTGTCTGTAATCTGCAAAGAATTGAGTTGTAGAAGAGGTTTCTGGCTCTGAAACTTCAGTATTCTTTCTAATTCTCCATATTCAGGTGCGAGTGTGGCCTCTGACTCAGTGACACTGTTTTCATAAAGCAGCCATATTGCTTGCTTGCTTAAGCACTGCAAACTGCCATCAAGAGTTTTTATCTGCCAATTAATCCATTCTTTATCAGGTATTTGCTGATCTTGCGCGTAACATAGCACAAAAGCCAAAGCACTTGCTGAGTGAAGATAATCTTGAGCATCTTTGAGCTTTTGCCAAAGTCCTTTAGGCGTTATCGGCTCGGGGTGATGTAATACCTTCTTGCGCAATAAAGATTGCTCTGCCTCAGGAAACTGCCCCACAATACGCTCTGCTAGCTGTTTAAACTTGGCATAAGGCTGCCAAATCTGTGAAAGAAAGAGTTGTATTTTACCATAAACTTCTGAATAAAGCACCAACTCATCGGCATAAGCATAATCAGATAGGCGATAAAGCTCACCGTTTTCGTCTTGCAAAACAAACTTTTCTTTCAAAAGCATAAGGTTAGCCTCTTTAGACCTAAATGCTTGAAGTGCCTGAACCACAAAACTATCGGCGTGATAGGTTTCATCAGCCCTAACCACAATCTCACCCATTTTTTCGTAGAAATGTTGCTGAACATTTTTGTCAGACGATTGCAAAGCAGCTTCCGCAGCTTCGTCTGAACTCAAAAATTTCATCAGGTACTCAAACACTTCTTTCTCCTGTAAGCTTCCTTTCTTTGAAATTAAGTGCTTTTGTAATACCTCAGGCATGAGCGCGAACTTGTTGGCGGCTTTTTCTTGCACAAGTTCATGCAATCGGGATTTAGCTTTGCCCACATAAGCTGGAATTCTATCCTTTCGTGGGCTTATGAGATACGTTTTAGGTCTTTCTGCCGCCTCCACAGTCAAAATCATAAAAGGCTCGGCATTCAAAAATACCAAAAAATCAAAGATTGCTATTAAGCTTTGCTCTGAAACTATTACTTCTGATTTGAATAAGCTTTGGTATTGAGCATCAGGAATCTTAAAAAAGTTTTCTTTGATAAGTGATAAAACAGATTCATCAGGCAAATAAGTATTTAGAGAATCATCAAATGCTTTTTTAAGAGAAGAATAAGCTTCAAAATTTAATAGCTTTTGATTAAAAAAGAGTTCTTTAGCTGAAACAAATCCGACTTTATTAGATATAAAGAAAACTTTTTTATCAGAGAAATTGCTTTTCTTGACTGATACCTTATAAAACTCTTTTAAAAGAAAATAAAAATAATTAACTTTTGAAATGGTAGTTTTGATAGGTTTTTCAATTTCTTGAAAAGTTTCTTTAAACTTTTCATCTAACATCAAATGATTTAAATTATTTTTTTCATTCAAAATGATACTTGTTATTTTATCTATATTTGGCAAGATAATATTTTCAAGTAACTCTTCATTTTTTGAAAAATAGGGCAATAATTTTGCATCAAACTCTTCAGATTTGATACACATTGTTGACAATAAATCATCTGGGCTTTCAAAATAACAAAGTGATTTTAGAGGTTTATTCTCATTCTGCTGATCAGAGAAAAGCGGTATGCGTTCTAGACGACTCGTATCGAGAATAGGCTTGAGAGCTTCAAAAACAGCCATTTTAATAGCAGGCTGTAATGTATTCTGAGCTGCGTTTTGTAGAATATCTTGATAGAGTTTATTAAAAGATGCGCTAGACTGTATAGCTTGTATCTTAAAAGGCTCCTCATTAAGCAAAGGGAGCATACTAAAAGCTGGCACGTGTAAGCCTGTTAGTGCATAAATACCCTCCTCTAATAGGTCATAGCGGGTGACCTCGGCTAGCTTTTGATGCCAAAAAATTTGCTGAGCAGATACAAACCCTACTGTCTCATTGATATACACAAAATTTTTATTCTGAAGTCCAGGCAACCCCTTTTTGAGTTTATGTAAGGCTTTGAGTTCTACTAAAAAATCGGCAGCTTGCTCTTTTGTGGACTTTGTAGATTCGCTCTCCTTTCCAAGAGCAGATTGAGCCAATGTATCAAACTGGTTAAGAACTATTTGCGTGTAAATTTCGCTTGGATCAGACTGAATCAAATGCACATCTAACGCTTCTTCGTAGTCGCTAGGGTGTATGTGGTATGGCTCGAAAAGTTCGTTCAAAAGCGTGCTTTTGGGCGATATCAATGAGTTGAGCGGTTGTAATAAGCCAACTTTATTTCTAAACAACCTAAGCTCACGGATTTGGGTAGTTGTAATACCTTTCAAATCACTTAAGTGTTTGACTATATGCATCTTTACAGGCTTCAACATGGCTATAATCCGCTCTGGCCGTGCTGTGGCAGTAGCATCCAATTGTTGAGCAATTTTTTTGAATAGAGCAGCAGGCTTCTCTAAATAGGCCAGCTGTTCTTGTTTAAGAGCCGCAAAATCCTTCAAACTATCAAGCTTGAACTCAAGCACCTTAAAGTCAAGCTCTTGAAGAGCTACTTTAAGCTCTTTAGTGCTGTCAGAAAGCAAAAAGACATTGGGTGCGTTGAGCAGAGCTGCCAAGTTTAAAAACTCTGTGTTTCCTTGGCTATCAACCGTTTGAAAGCATTTGATTTCTACTAGTTTGTGCATGAAAGCAGCATCAACACTCACAGCTTTTAACTCTTCCAAAAATAGCTGATACTCCTCCGCGTCCAAAGTGCTCACCCACTCGTTGATAAGCTCTGATTGTGCATTGATTATCAACTCTTTGAGTCCCCATTTCTTGAGAGCTAACTTATTGTCTTGGCTGGCTTCTCGTTGCTCACTTTTATGAGTAAGAGCATCATCCCAGAAAAACCATTCTTTGCCAATACCCACTTGCATAGGCTCTATGGCCAGTTTAGTTTTTTTGATAATGACCAAATCTTTGTTCAGAATATTGCCTTTGTTGGTTGGAATACCACTTTTAGCGAACTCTAGCAAAGGCTTGTAGAGCAAAGAACCTACTAGCTGGTGGCTATGTTTGTCAGGCGCGTCTGAAAGCAGAATAGCTTTGTAAATAGCCGTAAACCGTTTGAAGTCTTTGCGTTTATAAGTATTGAGATTGCTTTTGAGAGCTTCAGATAAGTAACTGAAAGTCTGAGTATTGGCATCGCCCTGATCATCAAGACGTGTTCTATCCGTAATCTTCATGAAGCTGGTGCCATGTACGAAAAATGCAAGATTATGCCTTTCGTTACGCATGGGGAAGAACTGGTAAATAGATGGCGCGGTCTTGAGCGCAAGTGCAGCTTCAGTACTCGGCGGCAAACCCAGCCAAATATCAATAGGGCAATTAGGGAACTCTGGTTCTATACGTTTAAAAGCATCGCTCTGTGGTTCTATACTAAATTTCTCTAGTATCACTTCTTCTCTTTCTATTTTTTGATCCTGTAAAACCACGGTTTTGAGGGTTTTAAGCGTATTGAGAGCATAAGCTATACCCGATTTGAGGTTCAGGAGCGACTCTTTTAACTTTTCGTGTTTACGCTGTCCAAACTTGATAAAAAACAAGCTTCCTTGCTTTAGGTTTAAACCAGATAACAATTCTCGGTGCTTTGTTAGAAAGCCTGACAAATTTTGAAGTTCTTTCGCATCAAAGAGCGTTTGTTTTTTTCGCTCCAAATCCAAAACTTCTTCGCTGGGAGCTGTAGGAAAACACGTTAAGATGATTTTTAGCAGCCATGGAGCTTCTGAAAGCGGCGCAGCATAATGAGACGGATTCAGCTCTTGAGTATTATCAAAGGTATAGAGGTTCTCAAACTGCTGCGCACTCCCCCAAGAAAACAATAAAGGACCCGCGTAATCATTGAGCAGCTCTTCGGCTCCGTCTGTTTTACCTAAAAGTCTGTAAGCCAGTTTAAAGCCTATACCGTATCTACCTATTTTTCCACAGTTTTCTGCCTTAGATTTGTCTGCTTTTGTCCCTTGAAACGAGTTAAGAATCGCTTTGAGGTCTAGTTCCGAAAAAGGCTTGCCATTATTAAGCACCAAAAAATAATTTTCATCGTATATCACCGCGCAATGTGTGGCTTCAGCATCAGCAGCATTTTGTAAAAATTCATAAATAGCCTGCTCGTCTTGTGCATTTTGCAGCTTGGGTGTCAAATCGGCTTTGATATTGTTCACAATACCATTGATCATTTTGTAGAAACCAGAATGACTATCCTTCTCGCTGCCTACAAAGTGCTCATCCCAACCACTAATGTTGTAATTTTGCTCATTCTTCCAAGCAGTACGAAATTGTCGAATATCCTTGATGCGCATAGTGATACTAAAAAATTGGTGAGTTTTTTACAGCAGTTTTCCGTCAAACTGCTGGCTAAGAACAGTATAGAGAATCTTATGTATTAATAAGCTCTAACATACAAAAAAAATCCCGAAAGTCCAAGTTTCAAAGAGCAGTCTATTTTATAGCTGGCAAACTCTAATGAAACGACTCTGATTTATCATTTTCCTATTTTTTTACCACTAAGGTCTAGGTAAAGTACTTGTCCGCCCGATTCCAGTTTCAAAATACTGTTGTCATAAAGATACTTACGAACGTCGTATTCCGCAGGAACAATCACTTCGCCCTGTGGACTGATATAACCGTAAGTACCCTGTGCCCGCACCATGATAACATTCGTACCAAAGCCCTGCATGGCCTCATACTCCGCTGGGCTTTCAAGCGATCCGTTCTCGTCCAGCATGTACCATTTGCCTTCATTAATTTTCCGCCAACTTACGTCTTTGAACGCTTCGTTATATTTTTTATTTACAACGAGCTTATCTTTGCCGTTTTCAGCTATGTAATCCATCATTTTAGGCTTAGTAAAATTGATTTTTGTTTCATCAAGCTTGCCTTTTGAGGTAGCCGTTTCCACTTTTCGCGTTAGCTCCCAAATCTCACCACTTTTAGCAAATGCAATCCCGTTTGAGAAGCTCGTCACACTGTCATATCTGGCCTTATAGAGTGGCTTTCCATCCTTTTTGAAGTGGCAGAAGCCATCTTGCGCCTGAGCTGCTATCTTACCTTCCACAAAACCCACACTGGTACGGACTTTACTGTCTTGGATTTGTCCCACAATTTTGGCTTGTGGGTCAAAGATGAGTCCGCCATCGCCTACGGCCACTCCTTGGCCAAAGTCGCTGCTGTTTTGATAACGGGCTTTGATAACAATCTCAGCGTTTTTGTTGATGTAGCTCCATTGTTTGCTGGTTCTACTGAGCTTAACCCTAGCGTAACCATCTGCAAAAGGCTGTGCTTGTGCGTAAGTGGCAGGAATTTTAAGATTTCCTTGCAAATCTATAAAACCCCAGAGTTGCTTAGTGGCATCAGGATCGCTGAGCTGTACGGGGGCAAGCCCTTCAGAAAACTCTAGCATGGATTTATACATAAATTTTTTGCCGAGCAGCTTGCCTTCCGTGCTCAAAGGCGCACACAACTGTAAGCCTTTTACGTCGCTATAGGCTATAGCAAGACCATTTTGGTCAAAAGCTCCAATACTAGTACAAGTTGCTGGATAAAGCCAAGAACCTTGAGAGTTGATTACCCCCCAAAGCCCCTTTTCCTTGACTATTGCCGCGCCTTTGGCAAAAGGCTGTGCGGCTTCAAAGCGCAGAGAAATACTTGTCTTACCATTTTTATCCACAAAACCCCATTTTCCGCCTTGCATGACGGGTGCTAAACCATCCACAAACTGCAATGCACTGTCATAAACAGGGCTTATAACCGTTTGACCTTTGATATCCACAAAGCCCCATTTGTCATTCAGCTTAGCTGGAATCAAACCATCACCAAGCATGCCAGCATTTTGCGCCACTAAGGCCGTCAAAAACTCACCTTTGTTATTGAAATACAAAAACTTGTTTTGATTTTTGAAAATTTCTATCAAAGCCTTACCGTCTTTGTAGAGGTATTTGAGTTTGTCGTATTCTACTGGTACAATGACCTTGTTTTTTGCCGAGACCATTCCCCACTTGCCGTTTTTACGCACCACAAGAAGGGTGTCGTTATGTGGACTCATCGCAGAAAAATCATACTCAAAGGGCAAAATAACTTGACCTTTGAAGTTGATAGCACCGTGTTTGCTGCCATCCTGAGCCGCCGCTATCCCACTGGCATTTTGGCTTTTATAAATTTCTTCAAAATGCTCAATGCGCTGGTATTTAGGCTCTATGATGACATCGCCTTTGCCATTGATGTAGCCCAGAAGTCCATCTTTTTTTACCTTAAAGATTGCGTTTTTCTCTTGGTAGTTTTTTAGAAAATCTCCTTCTATGCTTTCATAAACTGCTGGAATAACTTCTTTTCCTGTATGGTCTATATAGCCTAATTTACCATTTTTGAGTACTTCCGCAAAGCCGTATTTAGCGGCATATACATTCTCGAAGTTACTAATGCGTTCATAAACAGGCTCAATAATAATTTTACCTTGCAAAGTAGCGTAGCCAATTTGCTTAAATTGAGAGCGTTTGAGCGGATCGGAAGGATCAATGTATTTGCCTAAGCCCACCCAGAAAATACCGTTTTGAACTTCGCCAAAATCATCGGCATTGATCTGCGGAGGTAATGTGATTTGGCCTTTTTCGTTAATCAGACCACAGCTAGGGCCCTGCTTGATTTTAGCATAGCCGTTTTTAAAATCGCCTATGTGGGTATAGCTAAAATCCAAAACAGTTTGATTGGCAGTATTGAGCAATCCCCACTTTAGCCCCTTCCGCGCTCTTACTAAGCCTTTGTGTGCCAAACTTAAACGGTCATAGACACAAGGAATGCTTAAAGTTCCCTCTTTGCTTACCAGTCCTGACTTTCCGTTCTTGATAGCAATGGCGAAACCTCCCACAAGCGGGCTTAAGGCATCGTACTCGGCAGGCACGAGCAATTTGCCTTCCGCGTTGATATAGCCATACTTCCCTGCCATTTTTACTTTAGAAAAACCATTTTGAAAGGTACCAGCACTATCATAGACTGCAGGAATAACCAACTGGCCTTGCCCATCCAAAAAGCCTACTTTGCGGTTTTTGAGGCGAACCAACAACTTATTTTCTATAAATTCTCCAATTGAGTCAGCTTCTGACCCGCCAAAAGTTCTAAGCATTTTACCGTCGCGACTCACCACCGCATCATAGAGACTATCGGTTATAATACGAGCTACATTTGAGAATCTAAAATCGCTGATTTCAATGCTATTCACATTAGAGCTAAACAAAATTTTTCCGTTAATGTGATCTACAACAGCCGAACCAATGATTCGGTCATTAACATCTTTTTTGCGTGCCAGAGTGAGCTGCACGTAAGGGTCTATGCGAATATCATCATATTGTTCTGTTATAACCGTCTTTTTGGTGGGCGTGATAAGCAACCATTTTTTACGGTTATTCTGCCACCAGCGCAGTCCATTCCCACGATCTATCACGCTGTATTTGAACTCAATTCGGTCGGATAAATCTTCGGGGTCAAATGGCAGCTCTGTAAAGTGGTTAAAGTTTTCTTCTCGCAACTTTTTGTCTTGCCAAAACCATATAACTGAAACAGCGTTCCCCTTATAGGCCAAAGCTATGTGATCATACTCCGATTTAGCCTCAGCATCATAGCCAACGGCTGGGTAGAGTTCCACCAAGTCGTAATCAGGGGCTAGCGCAATCTTACCTTGTGTGCTAAGCAGACCTTCCAAATTATTTTTCCGAGCTTTTACAAAATTAGCATCTTCTGCAAAGTTATAGATGAGTTCGTACTCAAATGGTGCTTGAACAAGATCTTTAGCCTTGAGTACTCCCCATTTTCCCTCTTTTTGGGCAGAAAAAAGTTTGTGACCTATTGGGTGAATATTTTGGTAGTTGTAACTGAGTATTTCCTGTCCTTGCTCATCGAGTAGACCCAAAAGCTTATCTTTTTTTGCTTTTACATACCAGCCGCCCGCACTGGCGTAGTCTTCTAGAGCCTGAAAAAGCAAAAACTCAAAAGGTGTAACGATTCTGTTACTGTTGAGAGCAAAAAGAGCCCATTTTTCTGAGCTGTTCTTAACCGCCATAAAAACAGGTGAGAGAAAATAAAACTCTTTTACTGGCTCATTTATGACCGTTTTCCCATGAAAATCCATCAGTTTGTAATTGCCAGCCTGTCCATAAAAAATGTAGCCATTAGGCATTGTGTGTACTTCGGCAAGGGCTTGGGCGAGTGCTTTGCCATTCTGATCGTGAAGGCTTTTCTCTTTTCCTCTATGTGCCAAAATGATTTGACTACGATTGGGCAAAAAAGAGTCAGCATGTTCTATGCTATCGGCTTGGGCTGGCATCAATATTTGCCCCTCCGTATTGGCGTAGCCGTACTTTCCGCTTTGTTTATAGGCCACCAGCTGGCTATTGAGCAACATGACATCGTCTAGTACCAAATCATACACCTTTTTGTTACCACAAACCAAGCCGTACTTTTGTCCATCTGTAAACTTGATAAGTAGGGTATCTAAACTTTCTATCTTTGAATATTTGGTTGGTAACAATTCCTGTCCACTCGCACTATAAAGGCCATATAGATTGGCATTGCGTGTGAGTATATAGCGGTTGTGTGAAAGGCCACCTATTTGGTCAAATTCCGCAGGCACAATAATCTGCCCATTTGTATTCATAGCGCCTGTTTTACTGCCACTTTTGATGGGCAGTATTCTAAAATCGTTTTGGGCATACATTACTGGAAAACTCAAAATGAGCAGCAATATGCAGGATAAGAGTCTTTTAAGCATATTATTTTTTGATTTATAAACACATCAATTAAGATATTCCAAAATTTAAGTTATATTCAAAGTTCTACAGTGCTGTGCAGGAATTCTCAAAAACTACACAAAAGTAACCAGTGTGTGAGTAATGAACAAAAATAAAAGAGCAAAGTCCTTTTTTATTTTGCATATATCGTGCCCTGTATTTTTTGAGAACTTAAAAGTCAATACATTTTTAACTCATTAAAAACAAGATATTTACCAAAAGCTAAATTTCTCTCGCTCATCATTAACACACGAATAAGCAACTTTGCAATACCTACAACTAGCGGTTATGCTGCTAATCTTAGTAGCAATTCTCATTGCAGACAAGTAACTGCAATTAAATTTTTGATAATTCAGAGCAGCTCACTTCTCGTAAAAACTATTTATCTGAGTTATTTTCTCGTCAATGGTATACTACTCAGAGGCTGGCTTAATTGGTTATGTTAAATCTCATTTGAATTCCAAAAGCTGTGCTGGTACGCTTGAAAGAGTTAGAAATACGCGGCGTATTAATATTTCTTTCAAAATAAGCGGTTAAGTTTATGAGCTTATTGACTGTATAGGCCAAAGTGGGACGGAACTGCAAGTTGAAATTGCCCGCTGTAATCACGTTGTCTTGCTTGTTGGTATCAGAAATTTTTCTTTGCACTGTGCGGGAGTCACGCAAAGTGAAAGCTACTCTAAAATCTAGATCATTAGGCAGCTTATAACCACCCGAAAAAGGTACGATTACACCTTTTTTCCTCACACCAACCTCTGCCGTTATGTCTTGTGCGTGTTGTTCAGTGATTTGGGCATTGGTGAGATTCAGCATAGCCATACGCTCGCGGTTGTAATTCAACCTAATATTAAAATCGCTCTTTGTCCGCATATTGATACCAATCAACGGAGCAAACCTTTCTCTGATAGAGACTTGATTCATTACAAAAATAGGCACTAGCTCTCCTGTTTCGGGGTTTACAATAGCCTCAGGCAGGTTGTAAAGGCTCACATCTAGGTTAACAAAGCTTGGGTCATAAATGAGCGAAGAGGTGTAGTTGCCTACGTTATAGAGCGAGGTGTAGGCATGAGTAATTGCAAAAGATGAAAAGACTTCTTGCAAGGAAGGTATTTTTGTTAATCCAGTGTAGTTGATTTTCCAGTTTGGTAGCGGGATTCTTGGAAACGCTCCGTTTTTAACGCTGCTTGCTGAACGGCCTGTGTAAGCAGCAAGAAAAGAAGGAATCAGTACATCTTGAGAGTTTAAATTATGTTCGCCGTTGGGATTCTGGGCATCTAACTGAGTTTTGAATGTGCGGCGGAAATCTATCATTTTTTGAAATACTGGCGAGTTATTGCGTCGATCATCACCAGTAAAGGCCGTAGGAAGCGACAGGAAAGTCATGCTGTAACTGCCATTCCTCATGGGAGTTTGTTGCTGATAGCGGCCTGTAGCTTGGTCATATCTAATCACTTCGGAATAGTTATCGCCTTGAGTGAGCTGGGCTTCTAAATCAATGACAAACAGCTTTATAGGCTCTATGGTTGTGCGCAATGTAAGCGTCCTGTTTCGGTTCTGGATAAGCTGATAATTTTGGGCTTCGCTTTTTGATAACCATTCTTTATCCAGCATTTTTTGTATGTGTGAGCGGTTTTGTCCGCCCATAACAAAGCCCAAACCTGGAGCTCTCAGGTTGTTATCCATACCAAAATAGCTTGGTGTGAACATATAGCCTGGTATGGTGGTAGAAGCCTGATCGGTATAGCTAAAGTTGATTTTTTTGACAGAAAAAAGAGCATTGGCCAAAGCGGTTGTCGTCTTACTTACTTCACGGGGTGCTTCGGCAGCTTTTGCCTTTTGCTTTTCTGTAAGTGCTTTCACCTTTTCGTTGAGTTTCTTTTTTCGCTCTTCATATTTTTGTCTTCTTTTATTGTGCTTGGTTTGAATATCTGCAAATAATGTGTCGCTAAAAGAAGGTACGGCAGGTAGAGTAGTGACGCTATCGGGCAGAGTCTTTTTGAGGTTTTCTGTAAGTTTGTTTTTACGCTCATCAAGCTTGGTTTGTCTCTTGGTTTCGTTACGTTTAATCCTCACATCGAGTCTTTGTAAGCGTGTTTGCAAGCGTTTTTTCTTTTCTTGCTTATAAACCATTGTTTTTTTAGACTTAGGCGCAATAATGGCCTTTAGAGTGGGACTTTTCTCATATAGCTTTTGCATGTTAAATTGCCCATTCAGTGTTGTATTGGACGAGTTGCCTAGCACATGCCCTAAAGAGTCAGCTATACCCACCGCACCTGCATTCCAAGTTATACCTGAAGCATAGCGCAAATCGGCATTTATCCAGTCTGTGAGAGGAAACTTGTCCAATGGCAGGGTGTATGTGAAGGCTGTGTTTTGTGTAAATGTTTTCATACGCCCCAGCTTGAGTATGTTTGCCCAAACAGAGTCGCGATTTTGCCTCAACTCTCGGTCTCCTTCAGGCTCGTCTATTACAGAGTTGGCCACAGCAGAGTATTCAAAGCCCAGTTTTTCGGTCAGATTCCAACGTGCTGCATAGTTGCGATCAAAGAGGAAGAATTTTTCATAGAACGGTGTCATGCCGTTAGTGGTCAGGTCAGCACTGCGGAGTTGCGTTTTGGTATAATGACGGTTCATTAAACCTGACACATTTACTGTGTTTGGGGTGAGGTTCAAATTGAAGTCCCTCAGCCATTTGAGGTAGGGCGAATTCAATAGTTCATTTTTCTTAAAAGGCCGCCAGTACTTTTCGGCGAAAGTATAGCTATAATCCAGTCCAAGCCTTGAATCTTCTATGAGATGCTCGGCAGCGGTCGTATTGGAGGCTCGTGACTGTGTCCAAGCTGTATTAAGAGTTAGATTTTCTATGTCCCAGAAATGGGCTTTGCTATTCTCTTTGACTTTTGTTTTTCGTACGTTGGTAAAATTGACACTTCGCCGTGAATTTTGATTAAGCACAAGGTTGCGATAATCTTGCTTTTCTTCTTGTGTGTCAAATCTTTCTAAACTTCGCTCAAGACGCGTATCAGGATCTAATGGGTTAAAGAGCGGTACAATGCGGTTGCGCTCGTAGCTCACGTACATAGGAAGGCTAATGCCTAAACGGTTTAAAAATATTTTATCCAGTTGAATGTTTGAAGATATATCGTAGTAGAGTGATGTTTCGCGAGTTCTTTCGGCAAGTTTGCTTTGTAAACCGCCAAACCAAGGTGTAGAATAGCGCAAAGACGCATTGACAGTGGCAAAATCGGCCAAATTAGCTGTAAATCTGGCATTGGCTGCCCAGCCGCCCTCGCGTCTAAAATCTGCCACACGCAATTCATTAAACCACAAACAAGCAGATTTGGGCAGCTCATCAGCAGAAAAAGGATTGCGCACACCCAACATCACCACTTGTACACTGCTTAAATCAGGATTCCCCACAACCGTGATTTTGTATTTACCCACCTCCATTTGAAACGGTACATTGGCAGACAAACGTCGGTTATTTCTTTCAGCTTTTACGTCAATAAGCCTATCAAATTCAATATCCAGATTATTGACTTCAGGCCAAATATCAAGCGCAGTAGAGGCATTGGGCTGACTCATAGTCAACGGAATTTCTACTTCATAATAGTTTTCTTTAAAATCAGTACCTAAACGTATAAAAGCTGACACTTCGCCATCTAAGGCATCTTTGCTGTCGGCATGAATGAACATTTGAAGACGTTTATAGTTGATGAAATCAAACACCACATTGCGGAATATGGCTCTGCTGTCAGTATCCTGCAAGCCCTCTACACAGACTTTAATAGACTGTTCGTTGAGGCGTGCCCCTGTGATGGAAGTGGGATCAACATCTCTTGTAAAACCTGGAGGCAACACATAAGGTAAATCACCAACTTTATCGGGCTGTGCATTTTCCTCAATGTTGATAGAAGATACTGTAAATACAGGGTTATAAGGCTCTAAAGGTTTGTAAAGCCCAGGCTGCTGTAAGCCTGTAAAATAAGGCCGCCACTGTGCGCCCACAAACTGAAAGTAGGCCATTCTCAAGGCTACGGGTTGCTCCCAGTCTGTGAGTACCGTACGTAAGAACCGCATGGACTTGAAGCCATCGATAGCACCTATCTTCTTAAAGTTTTCGCGAATTGGAATTCTAAATTGATACCACGTAACGGCATCGCCATTTACCTCATTGGTAACTTGATCTACCACATAAGGGTTTAAGCCAATGCCCAAGTTGTCGGGGCGCAAATCGATGTCATATTCATAATAGCCCTCAAGGTCATTGAGGGTATTGTCCCTGTTAAGATCTTCGTTATCTGGGAAAGTACTACTCGAGCTCAAAGAGTTTTCTGGCGAATTATTTTCATAATTGTTGTAATTTGTATAACGTTCAAAGACTAAAGCATTGTCCTTGTTCTGCTCATCGCCTAAATAGTACTTAAAGTCATCACGCGAAGGGTCACGTTGTAAATCTCTAAATACATCAGTATTCAATCTAGGCTGAACGGTTTCTAGGTAGCTAGCAAATTGCTGAGCCTCCTGTGCATTATTCAAGCCGTCCAGTCCAACATCTTGCAAGGTGCGTGCACCACTTTCTGCCGAAAATGCATCAGTAATAAACTGCTGAGTGGTAACGCGTCCCCAGATGGTAGTATCTACAAAATTTTGTTGTTCATCATTAACTGGAAGTCCGTTCTCAAAACCATGTCGTGAATCAGGTATCACATCTTCAGAGATGTTTCCTAAGTGAAATTTAAGTTTGCCCCCTGTTGTATTATTGGTGTTTATTTTTTGCCCGTTTACATCTCGCTGTATAACCCCATTTGGCCCTTCAAGGAATGGATCCATCATCCAAAACTCAATGTATTGGACGTTGATATTATCAAAATCTACATCGTAGGTAATTCCTTTAGTGATTGCGCCAAAGTTCTCGCGTGGATTATTACTGAGTAAACCCTCTGAAGTCAAATTGGTGTTGTAATTATATTGCCCCACCTCGTCAGGGTAGTAGAGTAAATCGAGTGTAATTTCAGGAAAGTTGATTTGCTGGGCATCACGTCCTTTAAAAATTTCATTAAAAGGAATGAGACGAATGTAGTGGTTATTCTTGTGCGACTCAGGAATATTGGGTTCCACCTGCCCCAAACCAACTGTGCCTCGGTTGTAAAAGGCGTTATAATCTACACTATACCAGTTTAAGCGTGCTCTTTTGTAATTATAGGTTAGCTTCGTATAATCTTCTGGTTTAATAAAGTTTGAAGGCGTTGATCCAAGCCGCCAGAGCAAAGGCTGACGGGTGAGATCATAAGGGATTTCTGTACTCTCAAAATCGTCTACATAAGAGGTGCCACCATTTTTACGAATTAGACGGTTCGCACCAGGTATAAGCTGAGCAAACTCCGCATTGAAAGCGTAGTTAGACTTTTCTTTTGTATCCACAAAGGGTATTTTATCCACCAAACGCGTTAGCAAACCAGACTCCTGTTTTGTGTTATATGTAAATCCCCAAAGTGTGTTACGAATTGGCTCATTACCCATATTTATTCGGGTAATAACGGGACGTTCGTTGAGATGAAGCACCGTACCTGTCAGTTTTGTTTTTTCTGAAAGTCTATATTCAGCCTCCATACCGAGCACTGTTCGCTGTTGGAAACTGAATAAATCTGCTCTCTCATACTGTATAGTAATATCTTTGCCAGAACTCATAATCCCCTCGTTGAGAATGCGAACCCTGCCAAATTGATAATCCACGGTATAATCTGTGCCTTCTGTCAAAATAGAGTTACCCGCTTTCACAATCACAGAATTAGGCGCAATGTTAAGTCCATTGAGCGTTATCTCATTACTGGCACCACTTTGATAGCTCCCTTTCAAGAAAAACTTGCTTTTATCACTAAATAGCACTGCATCAGCCTGTGTTTTACTATAAAGCTCCCCATAGACATACTTATTGATAAGGTCTTGTTCGCTGTTGGGGTCAAAATAAGATTTGAGCGTGCTTCCAAATGGCTCTACAACAGGAAAGATAATTCTTGCATTTCGGCTGTCAATGGTAATACCCTCTATGAAGTCAAAATTGCCATCTTTTTGAGGATCGTTGTTGGGATTCAAACGGTCTAAGCCCATAAGCTGTAGCAAAGGAACGTTCTGAGTTCTTATGCCTTCCTGTAAATTGGGGTTATCGAGACCTGAAATATCGTCTCTATATACAACACGAAGCTGAAAATTGTTTTTAACTAACTGATTGGCCTGCAAAGGATAAATATTTTTCATCATCAAATTCCACACAGGCAAGTCAGTACGAATAGTTGATGGTTTTAGCATTTTGAGGATCAAGTTTTTATCAGCTGGGTAATTTTGATAATCTTCAGTCATTTCACCCACCTTGTAAACCTTCCCGTTAAACGTGTACTCATAAGAAACCGCCAGAATCTCATCATTCCTTAATGGTTGCACCAGCGTGATGAACCCCAGCTGGCTATCGAAAGAATATTCTGCCGATGTTAGCAAGCGTGCAGCTCTAAGCAACTCATAGTCAGTACCTCTTTGCAAGTTAAATGTGCTGCCCTCCAACTCACTGTGTATCTGATCAGCATCGCGCACACGCTCATTACCTTTTACATTCTTAAACAGCTCATTGCTACCATTGGCCGCAGGCGCACCAGGAATCCCACCCACTTGAGGGTTGCTTGCGCGGAAGGCACGCCCTTCACCCAAATCCATAAAAGCCGCAACGTTCCGAAGTGTTTGAGTATTGTTATTGCGGTTTGTTATATACACCTCTAAGCGTGTTATTTGCACGCCTGATGTGATAACGGGTGTTGTCCGAAGTGAGCGTTCATAGTTATCTCTAAAAAACTGACCTAGAAAAAAGTTCCTATTAAACTCATATTTATCAGCACGCAATTCAAAATTTTTGGTCTGTGCGCCATTGCGAATAAGCATGGTTTCCGTAGTACCTCGTGAGCTTGCAGCCACAGTTGTAAGCCAAAGTTTACCAAAGCGCAGCTTTGAAGTAATACCAAAAATGTTTTGAGCCCCCGTGATAAGTGAGTTGGATGTGCCCATACTCACATTACCAAATTGCAACTGCTGTATGATATCCTCCTCATAACCAGAATAGCCTTGGTTAAAGAAATTCTCGAATTGAAACGATGCCTTGGTATCTAAATTGGTATTCAGATTAATCTTATCGCCAATCTTACCGTTCAAAGCAAACTGAATACGTTGGTCAAATACAAATCCGCCATTTCTCTGCTGAAAGATTGGTAACTGGGGGTTATGCAGTCGCTGCCACAAGCCGCCAAAGTCTAATAAAACAGAACCCGTGGGGTTGATTTCAATCAAATCGCCACCTATCACGCGGCTCAGCATAGGCGGCAGCTTGATATCTGGTAGTAACTTATCTCTCTTATTACTCAGGCGCGGCGTACTGCCAGTGGTATCCGTTACGGCATCATCAGCGTGTTCGCGTAGCTTATAGTAATCACGGTTGATTTTGGCATTTCGCCATCTAAAAAAATCTTCTTTGCTAATAACAGAGATGGGGCGGTAATTGAAAGCACCCACCTTTTCATGAATTGTATAAAAGTCACCTGTAGAATCGGGTTCAATCTTAAAGTTCATGGAATTAGGACCGTTGAGCAACTGTAAGATGGATACCTCTCCGTATTGAGAAAAAGGATCCCCATAACGATCCTGAGCAAGCTTAAGCAATTTTATAGGTTTTTCAACAGTGGGCGTATCCTGGCGTTTAGGCAGGATAGTATCAGGCGGCGTTGGTCTTGGCAAACCAAAAGGCCGTGCAGGGCGATGTGCATCAAGCTCATAGAGCCAACCTACACACATGGCTGTAACAAGAATAAATATAAATTGTAGTAATCTGGAATATACCTTATTTTGAGCCATTGTTGCTAAACAAAAAATTTAGAACTAAACCAATATGATAGTGAAAACGAGAGGCTTTTATACAACTGCACAAAAAATACAAGTGCGACACAAAATTAGAAAAATATTGGCTATCGTTCGCTACTGGCTACGAAAAAAATAGTTAAAAATACATAATGTTTCTTTATTAGAGGGAAGGTTTTAAGCTACTTAGTCCTACTACGAACAAAAGCAAAAAAGCAAACGAATTGATAAGATGTATCAGATCGTTTGCTTAGTATAAAATAATTTGGGCGGTTACCTACTCTC
>RDZD01000030.1 GCA_004293815.1 Cytophagales bacterium
GAAATAATTTGAGAGAGCTTAATAGTTGATTCAACTATTTGAGTTAAATTCACAAAAAAAGCATTGTTGAGAAAACAATGCTTTTTTTGTTTTATGAGGATTGTCTCAAACGCATCATAATCCATCTGCAAAAATTTGTGGCTTAGCTTCTCGCTTAGTCCTCAAATGCGTTTTGTGGCCTTAGCTCTAAAGCAAATCTTTTTGCGGTCTTATAATTTGCTGTGCAGAGATTTTTCTATTAGCAAATCTGCGCTTATCTTTGCTTACGCAAGCTATATCAAAAACATTAAAATGAATCACTTTCACGTACTTGGCTTGATGTCGGGCACTTCTTTGGATGGCCTAGACCTCGCTTATTGCACTTTCACCAAACAAAACGACCAATGGTTTTATGAAATTGTAGAGGCCGAGACCGCCGAGTACGACCCGCCAGAGCAAGATAGGCTTTATAATGCCATGACTGCCTCAGGCTGGGATCTTGTGCGTTTGCATAAAGATTTTGGGCACTATATGGGTCGTTGTGTAGAACAATTCTGCAAGAAGTATAATCTAAAGCCATATTTTGTGGCTTCGCATGGACATACTGTTTTTCACAGAACAGACCTCGGCATCACATTTCAGATAGGAAGTCCAGCAGACATAGCGGCTCAATCTGGCTTGCCCGTTGTGGCAGATTTTCGCAGTCTAGATGTGGCTATGGGAGGACAGGGAGCACCTCTTGTACCTACAGGCGATCGCTTGTTGTTTTCAGAGTTTGATTATTGCTTAAATCTGGGTGGCATTGCCAATATCTCCTATGAAGAAAACCAACAGCGATTGGCTTTTGACATTGCGCCAGCCAATATTTTGCTCAACAGGCTTGCGCGTAGACGCGGAATGGCTTATGATCGCGATGGCTTGCTTGCACGTGAGGGAGAGGTTCATGCCACACTCTTAGAACAGCTTAATAAGCTAGATTTTTATAAAGAAGCTGCCCCAAAATCTTTGGGACGTGAGTGGATAGACAGCTTAGTTTGGCCTATTCTGGAACACAGCGGCCTTAAGGAAGAAGACCTCTTGGCCACAGTAGCTAGGCACATCGCCCAGCAAATAGGAGCTGTGATTAAGAAGGAGAGTCCTTCAAAACTCCTAGCAACGGGTGGGGGCGTGTACCATGCGGTTTTGATGGAGAATCTGGCTAGAGAAGTGCCGCAATGTCAAATAGTAGTGCCAAACTCCAAAATAATTGCTTTTAAAGAGGCTCTCATTTTTGCATTTTTGGGCGTTTTGCGCTGGACAGGCCAGCCCAATAGCTTAGCCTCTGTAACAGGTGCACCCTTAGATCTTTGCGGAGGGGCTATTTATTTGCCACCCAGACACTAGGCAGGATCATGCCCGCTGCCTCCCCAAGGATGACAGCGCGAAATGCGGCGAATACCTTTCCAGAGACCATGCCAAGCACCATACTTTTGAATAGCGTCAAGCATGTACTGTGAACAAGAAGGTGTAAAACGGCAGGATTTGGGCAGCATCGGCGATAAAAAAAGCTGATACGCTCTGACCACAGCCCAGAGTCCATAACCCAAAGGCGATTTACTTAACTTCATAGCTGGGATGCAAACGGATATATTTGGACGGGACAAATTCTGTAAGCCAAACCTGATTTTCTGAAAGAAAAAAGGCGAATCCTGCCTCCCACATCTCACCTGCTAAGACCTCCAGTACGATAACTTTTCCGTGTCGCTGACCCACTTTGATGGCTGTGGGCATATCCAAGCTCAAATGAACATGCTGCCTACTCATCTTACGAAGCCCTTCTTGCTCGATAAATGGCCAGTTTTGTACGGCTGTGCCATGGAAAAGCAAGCTAGGTGGTTTTTGAGGCTCGTAACCTAAGTCAATTTCTAGGCTATGTCCTTGATTCGCTCTGATGCGTGAGAAGCTCTCATCAAAGGCAAATCGTTTTTTGGGGTTGGTCTCCACAAGGTATTTGAGCAACTCCAAACTCATCGTTTTTTGAGCTTTTTGCAGGCATTCTAACAAATCATCTACTTTTGCCCAGCCTTGCGGGTCTAATTTCAAGCCTATAATTTCGGGTTGATGCCTAAGAACCAAACTCAAGAAACGGCTAGAGGCTATCAATTGTCTGGCATCAGGCGGCTTTTCCATGCTTCAATTTAAGAAAATGTACGAATAAGCTGGTTAGCTTAGGCTTGATTAAAGGGCAGATAGACACTAAACTCAGCAAACTCTCCTATCTGAGAATCTACCAATACATCGCCCTTATGAATGTTTTTGACTATATCGTAACAAATAGATAGCCCCAAGCCTGTTCCCTCGCCAGCTGGTTTGGTAGTAAAGAAGGGGTTAAAGATTTTATAAATAATCTTTTCAGGAATGCCTAAACCATTATCTCGGAAAAGAATCTCGATTTTATCACCTAAATTGATGGTCTTGACGAGCAAACGAGGCTGATAATCGTCGCCAAGCTTGAGTTTTTTCTTATGCAAAGAGTAGAAGGCATTATTGAGCATATTTAAAAACACCCTACCAATATCTTGTGGAATAATTTTGATACGGTCTATGGATTCGTCCAAGTCAAGATCCACCGTTGCGGCAAAGCCTTTGATGGTGTTGACAGCACTATGATAAGCCAAGCTAGTGTACTCTTGGAGCATGGTGTTGATATGAGTGTCTTGATAAACACCTTTTTTATCGTGCGAATGCAAGAGCATATTATTGATAATGCTGTCTGCACGTTTGCCATGTTCATGAATTTTATCAGCGTTTTCTTTGAGGTTCAGCATGATGTCAGATAAGTCATCTTTGGTTCTAGTAGGAACTTCTGACATCTTATTATCTGCAAGGTCTTGCATTTCTTGAAGCAAGTCCTTGGAAAGCTCCGAGAAATTGATGACAAAGTTCAGCGGATTCTTGATTTCATGGGCAATACCAGCCGTCAACTCACCCAAAGAGGCCAGTTTTTCTTGTGCAATGACTTGCCTTTGTGCATTTTTGAGTTTTTTGAGTGTGCTTTCTAGCTTTTCGTTAGCGTCCTGAAGCTGGAACATGGTTTCTTTAAGCTCACGGGTGCGTTCCTCTACCTTGCGTTCAAGCTCCATTTTGTGGGTTTTCTCTAGCTTGATGATACTCAAATAGGCGTTAATACGGTTGGTGAGCTGATAATCATCTATGGGTTTGGTCAGATAATCCGTAGCACCGAGCGCAAATCCCTTGTTTTTGAAGTCTTCGGATTTATAGGCGGCTGTTAGGAAGACGATTGGGATATTTTTAGTTTTCTTGCGGCTTCTGATGAGTTTAGCTGTTTGAAAACCATCCATTTCAGGCATTTGTATATCTAAAATGATGAGGTCTATAGATTCACGCATTAGCACCTCTAGAGCCTCGAAGCCCGATCCCGCTTCAATAATTTCAGCAGGAAAACGCTCCTCTAAAAGTGCTTTGAGTGTAAACAAATTGCTAGGCACATCGTCCACAATCAAAATTTTAAAGAGCATGAAATCGCTTGCTGTGCGGTCTGTAGATACTGTGAAATCCTCCATAATCTAATCTTGGCGGCTGCTGCTATATACTTCTAGGTTAAGACCTCAAATGTAGTTTTAATTATTGAACTAGACAATGCTATGATATTTTTTTTACAAAATGAGTGCCACGCCTGCATTTTAAGAAAATATTTTATAGTTAGTCCTTAAAAAAACAGTAGGAAGAGGCAAGCTATGAAAATAAACTTATCAAGTCTGATACCTTGCAAAACTAGTCAATTGGGGTTTTATGAGGAGCCATCTTATCTCATAACTTGTGCCCCAAAAATAAAAAAAAATAAAAAAATACTACTAAAAATATTGAAATTGTCTTTTTTTTGTATATTTTTTGGCCACAAAACAAGAAATAAACTAAAAGCTTATTTTGACAACACAAAATATACTTTGGCTAAATGTTTATGTTCTAAGTATTTTGAACCCAAAAATTGCTAACACATGATACACGAAGTCAAAAGCGGTGATACGCTTTTTCAAATAGCCAAACGCTATAACATTACAGCCGAAACCATTCGCAAGCTGAATAGTCTCAAGACTGATGCACTTGCGCTTGGACAAAAGTTGGTAGTGGCTGGTGCTACCACCACTGCTGCTACAAGTACGCCCAAAACTTCTGCGCCTACGTCGTCTGTGCCCTCCTCATCTGCTGCTAAACCTTTTTCATTGACCATGCCAGGAGGAATAGCTTCTTCGCGTGTGGCCAATCCTACAGCTCAGGAGATTCAAAGCGTGCAAAAGCAGCTCAGCATTATTTTTGCTATGCAAACAGCATTAGACGCGCCCAATAACCGCACCAAATATATTTTGCAGTTCAAAGACCACAACATGCAACTCCGCACAGTGGTGTTTCATGATAGTGTAAAAAGCGCGTTTTCAGACCCCAGCTATACAAAGGGTGTATCTTATGTGGGCAATCAGATTCACAAAATACCAGCATCATATTATCAGAGTTTGGGCGTATCGCCTAAATTGGCCAGAATTCTAGAGTTTGTCTCCACACACGAAGGCAACTTTGACTCGATTAACAGCTATGACAAGGCCATATTTTCGTGGGGATTTGTTCAGTTTGCTGGCGGTGGACGCACATTTCACACGCTTTTGGCTTTAATGAAATACCGCAACCCTGATTTGTTTTTTGATGCTTTTCAGCGTTTTGGCATTGATGTGGAATATTCCTATGCCAATGAACGTTTTGATCCCGCCACTACACGAATTACAACTATTGTCCCTTCGGCCAATACGATTTTGCGTGGCGTAGATGCCGAAAAACATATTCGTGACAACAAGTTGCTCCACGGAGTATTTATTCGTGCTGGCCACGACCCAGATATCGCAAAACTGCAAGTGATGATGGCTACTTATGAGTTCATCAACCCTGTTTTGCGCCGTCAAATCACAGTGCCTATTGCGGGTGTGCCTACTAAGGTGTTCATTGCCGATATTATCCGCTCTGATGCAGGCTTGGCAGCTCTGATAGATATGGCAATCAACAAAGGTGTGGGCGGTGCTTGCGAAACCCTTTTCTCGCCAGTGATTGCTGAGGTGGGTCGCCAACAGGGCTTACTAGACAACTTAGAAGAAGTCCGCCAAATTTCAGACAAGGCTATTTTGGACTTGATTATACAACGAAATGCCAAAGATCCGCGCGTAACGAAGCGGGTGTCAGACGCATTGGCTCACTTTAGCTCAGCTAAATAGAGTAAGTGTTGAAAGATTCTCTATAAAGGCTCATGGTTTTTTACTATGAGCCTTTATTTATCTTAATACGAATCTTATATACTTTATCTAGCGGCTGAGTTGGCCAAATTTTTGTTGTATTTTTGAGTCAAACAGTTGCAACATAAGCAATCTTTTTTTCGTACTCAATTTGATTGTGTAATGCACTATAAAAATGGTTTTAGAACAAGGCTGTTTGAGTTTTAACAAAAGTTCAAAAGGCGAGATACGTTATTCTAACTATACGCATTTGGGCACTTCTCTGCCTTTTGATAAGTTTTCTATCAAACTTGCCATGAGGGGGCTAGAGCGTTATAAAGTCAATGATCAACTCTACGAATTAACCGAGGGGAGCTATTTGTTAGCCAATCAACATGTGGAAGGTTCGGTATTTATAGAAAGTAAGCAGGCAGTTGCTGGGCTTTGTATAGATATTGACCCTCTAGTAATGGCAGAAGTTTGTGCGTCAATTTTAGACTCGGGTGCTGCTATGGCAGATCCTGGACTGGATGTTTTCTTTACAGGGCCTGATTTTTTTGATAATAAGTACCATGTAGAAACCTCAGCTTTAGGTACTTTCCTTAAGCAAACTATACCTTATTTGTCTCATGAAGGGTTCCTTAATGAAGAATTTTATTTGACATTGGCTGAATACGTGGTCAGCGACCATCTGCATCTTTACAAACAATTTCAGCGTGTGGCGGCTGTTAAGAGCTCCACGCGTAAACACTTGCTGCGCTGCGTGGAACGAGGCCGTCAGTTTATGGATGCTTATTTTGAGCAGCCTTTGGGCATAGAGCAGGTAGCCAAAGAAGCAGCTATGTCGCAATACCATTTTTTTAGATTATTCAGAAATGTTTATGGACAAAGTCCTTATCAATACATCAACCAAAAAAAGTTTGAGAGGGCATTTTCCTTGTTGATTTCGGGACATTATTCAGTCTCAGAGGTGGCCACAAGCGTAGGCTTTTCGGATATATACGTGTTTAGCAAGGCATTTAAAAAGCACTTTGGCATGTCGCCTTCTCAAAAGATAAAGATGGAAAAGGGTTAAAAAATCTTTACACTTGTGATTTTATCGCCTACTTTGAGCTGATTAAGATTGTCCAATCCTTCTTTGACCTGCCCAAAAATGGTGTGGTTGCCTACGAGCTGTTCCACGTTGCGGTCGCTGAGGCAAATAAAAAATTGTGAGCTACCTGTATCGCGTCCGCAGTGTGCCATAGCGAGCGTTCCCGACTGGAACTCTTTATCATTAATTTCGCACTTAATCAAGTACCCTGCATTGCCTGTACCATCGTTTTTGGGACAGCCCGTATGAACTACAAATTCTTGAATGAGTCTAAAAAACTCTAAACCATCAAAAAAACCTTTGCTCGCCAATCGCAAAAAATTGGCTACGGTTTTGGGCGCGTCATCTTTGTAAAGCTCTATTTCTAAGCGACCTTGGGTAGTTTCTATTACTGCATTCATAATACAAAAAGTTCAATCAAAACGAATAGAGAAAGCTAAAGGCTTTTTAGACATTGGCTGTGAGGTTATGGACTGTTTCTAGTCTTTTTTCTACGGCTTGAACCACCTCCAATAAAACATCTGCCGCATAAAGAGCCATTTGATTCTCATTGTCTAAAAGAGGGTTGATTTCTGCTACTTCCCAAGCTACGGTCTTGTCCCACATAGTCAAACCTTTGTTAAGTGCACAGGCTTCTTGTGGGGTCAGTCCACCTGCCTCGGGTGTACCTGTACCGCGTGAAAAGATAGGATCTATACTATCCACATCAAAGGATACATAAATCATGTCGCAGTTTTTGAGGTGTTCTTGAATAGCCAAAAGAGTGTTTTGAACACCTTTTCGTCTTAGTTCATCAGTAGAAATGCTGCGGATGTTGTTTCGTGTGATGTACTCATCTTCATGTCCTTCAGTGGAACGCAAGCTCACAAAAACAAGATCCTGCGGCAGCATCTTGGGTAAGTGTGTACCAATATCCAAAATAGCGTTCCAGTAATGGGCTTCCTCTTCTTGGGGGCTATTGACAGCACTTTCTTTGTGGCTTGCTTGCATAGCCATAGCCAAGGGCATACCATGCATATTGCCAGAAGGAGTAGAAAAAGGGGAGTGCAAATCAGCATGTGCGTCTATCCATACCACACCGAGTCGTTTTTGTGGGAAAGCACTCTTTACGCCTGCTATGGTGCCGTAAGCAGAAGAATGGTCTGCTGAAAGAACGATAGGAAACTTTTTTTGAATGACCAGAGACTGATTTAGAGCTAAGCTTACATGCTGAAGGTGACTGTATATATAGGAAACGTATTTGGCAAATTTGAAATTATTCTTCTGAAAAAGAGCGCCATTGCTGTCTTGAACGGCCTTCACGTAGGCGTGGTACTGATTCCAAAATTCAAAATGTCGTTGCAAACACGCCACTTTTAACGCTTCTACGCCCAAACTCGCACCGCGTGTGCCCGCACCAAGTTCAGACCGAACCTCTATAAAGTTAATTTTAGACATACTAATTTAAAAACCTCTTGTTTACTAAAACACCCATTTATAGACTTTGCAATGTGAGTTTATGTTTTGCAAACCTCGTTAATTTTTTTGTAAAAATCAAATATAGGTATATTTTTTTGCTGATACGGTAACTTCTTTGTGGTGCAGACGTTCATATTATTGGCATTGGAATACTTTCGTTTTTTATACAATAAAAATCACACTTTTATGAATCAAACACTGTTGGTGAACAAAATATTGTCTTATCAGTTTCCCAAAGGCTTTGCAGATCGCTTGTGCAAAGAACAAAATTGGACAGCTGATTTTACAAACCTTTGTTTGCAAGAATATTTAAAATTTATGTGTTTGGCTTCAATAAAGCCAAGTGCTGTGCCTTCCAAGGCTATTGATGAAGTTTGGCATTTGCATTTGATTTATACAAAGTCTTATTGGGCAGATTTTCTGCCAAACTATACAGGTAAAACAATTCACCATGAGCCAGAAGAACCCAATCAGACCCCAAAAACAGGAGGGAGGAACGCATACCAAGAGACTCTAGATAGCTATCAAGCACTGTTTGGGGCTTATCCCAAAGCAATTTGGCACTATAAAAAGCCGATAGCGACAAAGGATACCTCCGCGCCAGTACCTCAAAAGTCATTTATCAGACAGATTGCGCAGCGTTTTTGGATAGTCTCTGTAATATCTTTACTCGCTCTGATGAATATACAGGCCAGTGAAAGCGACGTGTGGTTTATCATAATTTTTGCTCTCCTCGTCATATTTGTGCCGATACTTTTCACGATATTTGCTATGAAAAAGAGAGCCTCTTCTCAAAAGCCTATACAAAAACCTCACGGTAAGCATAAATCAACCAGTAGCGATGGTTCGGATTATATGGTGGCGGGTGCTATTTTTATGGGTACAGACGGGGATTTTGATAGCTCAAATGATAGCTCTTCTTCAGAGCCTAGTTGTAGTAGCAACTCGTCCGATTCAAGCTGTAGCAGTTCGAGCTGTTCGAGTTGTTCTAGTTGCAGCTCTAGTTAATCAAAACAATTTTGGGTAATAATCCGGTTTAGAATTAGGCTTTGAATAACTCTAAAACATTGGGCGTATTGGCCTTGACTGAATATTTTTGAAGCACTGTTTCTCTAGCTTTCTGCCCCATCAATTGGCGTTTGGCGGCAGAACGAAGCAGAAGGAGTAAAGCTTCTTGCCATTCAGCTTCGCTTTTACATAAAAATCCATTCTCGCCATTTTGGACTATATCTTTGTTCACCCCCACAGGCGAAACAACTGCTGGTATGCCTAGAGCCATATACTGAAGAGCTTTAAAGCCACATTTTCCCTCAGACCAAGCGTCTGCGTGTAGGGGCATGATACCGATATGCATGCGTAAGAGGTCGGGAATTTCTTGCTCTGTATTCCATTTAATAAATTGATAATAAGGCAACTGAGGTTTTGGGTCTTCATTACAAATAACCAAAAAGGTAAAAGGCTCTATTTGTTGTAGTTTGGCAATGAGAGGCCATATATTTTCGAGGTAAACCAAAGTAGAGTGCGAGCCAGTCCAGCCCACTACAAGATTTTCTTGAGTTTGTGGGTGTAGCTGATTGTGCATATTTTCGGTGTCTATGGTGGTTGGATTAAGCCTAACCGTTGTTTGTTGATTTTCTGACCATGTTTCAGCCCTAAAAGTTGCAGCATTTCGGCACAAATAAGCATTGCCCAGACTGAGCCTGTAGGCCCACCGACAATTTTTTTGTACTTTTTGTGGCGATTTGAGCCAAGCTGCCAAGCGATTTTGAGCAGAGGTAGCCGGTATCCAAATGGCATCATCAAAATCATAGATAAGTTTTTTGCGAAAAATTTTGGCAACCACAAACTCAAACATTGGAAAACCCAAAGGGGTGGCTTCGCGGTACACAAACACATAATCAGCCCTAAGTGCTGCTGCCAGATGCCATACACGGCGTATGTAACCCAAAAGAACTACAGCTATCTTGGCCAAAGTGCGCCCTTTTTGATAGAGCAGGTGATAGGCACTGAGACTCAAAAAAGCCTTATAAACAATATCATGGCCATTTTCTTGAAGTGCATCCAGATACTGTTCAAATCTGAACCGCTGACCTGGCGCAATGCCACGCGGATAGGGACACACAATTAAAATTTTGCTCATGTTTTAACGCAAAAAGCGATAGGACACTCCCGTATTGAAAAAACCTGCATCAAAACCATTATACTTGGCACCCACAGACATATCTAGCTGAAATCTAGGGAAGACAACATAAGTAATACCAGTGTTCCAGCGGTGGTCTGGCTCTTCGCCCATGTAACCATAAGCTTCTATAAATACAGCCAAATTATCCGTAATGCTATAGTCTGTACCTATCATGTAATAAGGCGTGTTGGTATATTTTTCTGATGCGGCATCGTAATCCATATCAAAACCCACATTGTAGCAGAGGTTCATGCGGCTCGTGAGAGCATTTTGAGCAATTAAACGATGGCTCATGCCGAGTTTTTCTATGTCAAAGGTCTTTCCGCTTGTACCTGGGATAAAATACTCTGAAAGCAAGGAAAATTCTGGTATAATGCCCTTGTTTTTAGTAAAGTTAATTTTGATACCACCACGAAGGGGCGCAGCCTGAATGTCTGTTTTTTCTTTACTACTTGGTTGTTTGATGATTAGCGTGTTATATGCTAAATCATGTGTGAGACGCAGCTCTATACGTTGATGCACAGCAAAACGCAGCAACAACGAGCTGACCGTAATGGTAGAGGCTGTAGACTTCATACCTGCTGTTTCAGAGCGTTGCCATTCGTTGTTGTAACCCCACTCGAGCTGCAAAGAGCGCGTGGGGATGATAAAGGGCGACTCAGCTATACCCGGACGGTCTGTAGAAAAAGCCAATTCGTCCTGATTAGTTTTCAGATGAGTGGAGTCTTTGGCCTCTTGGGCAAATATTTTTGATGAATATGAAGTACACAGCAACAGGATTGCTGCTAAAAAAAATTTCATAGAATTCTTATAATATTTTTGCTACTAATCTAAGAAGACGCAATTTAATACGGAAGGCCTATTCAAACAAGTTAAATGTACAAAACGTAACGGAGCTTAATGCAAAAGCGATTCTGAATCGCTTAAAAAAACTTAATTCTTAGCTCTACAAGCAATAAATTTAGAAATAAATCTTTATTTTTGTGTTTCAAAAAAACCTCTTCACACAATGAAAACCTCTCTACTCTACACGCTCTTGTGGCTTGCTCTTGGCTCTTGCCTGTTTTCTTGCTCGGCTAAAGCCAGCGAAACATCGCGTCAAGCAGAAGTAAGTCTCACAGGGCGTATTAAAAATATGCCTGCCAGTGCCTTAGCAACACTAGAAGTGTTTGACTATAAAGTAGAAAATTTTGTTCTCAAAGACACTTTAGAGGTAGGGACAGATGGCTCTTATGCCCTCAAAATGCCATTTGCAGGCCCTAGCATGTATCGAGTAAATTTTTTCGGTCAGAAAATGGCTATTCTCTGCGTGGTAAAACCCGAAAACATTACCCTCAATGTAGAAATACCTGCTACTCAAACCACTTCGAGTATTACCGGTATCACGCTCGAAGGCTCGGAGCAATCTGCTCAGTTTTTGCAGTATATCGCTCAACGCGAGGGACTTTCAGATAAATATTTAACGCCCCTTATGAAGGCTTACAATGAAGCACAAGCCAAAAATGATGTGGCTGCGCAAAATAATATCACAGGATTGTATGGTCAAGCATATAACCGTATGTTGCAGGAAATCAAACCATTGGTCTTGAATTTGAGTAGTAAAAATATAGGAGGTTATTTGGCTGTTTTAGAGTTTTCGTTTGAGCAAGAAGCTGTTTTTGCAGATAGCGTTTATAAGAACCTCTACGGCTATATGCCCAATTGGGAAGGAACCCAAAAGCTAAATGCACGCATTGACAAGTTTCGGAAATTGGCCAACGGCAGCGTTGCGCCCGATATAAGCCTACAAGGCCCTGATGGAAAGACAGTTGCTCTGAAAGATTTGAGAGGGAAGTATGTATTGTTAGACTTTTGGGCCTCATGGTGTGGCCCTTGTCGTCGCGAAAATCCGGCTGTCGTAGCAGCCTATAACCGTTTCAAGAGCAAAGGTTTTGATATCTATGCAGTATCATTAGATAACGACAAAGCCAAATGGGAAACCGCTATTGCTGCCGACAAACTTACATGGCCTCATGTATCTGATCTCAAAGGCTGGCAGTCTGCTCCTGCTGCTATGTATAATGTGACTTCTATTCCTGCTAACTTCCTGTTAGACAAAGAAGGACGTATTATAGCACGAAATCTCAGAGGTTCAGCTCTAGAAGCTAAACTAGAAGAACTTTTGGGTAAATAAGCAGCTTATTGGGTGTTTTGCGGTTTGTAAAACACCCTTTTTTACTTTTTCAAACATACTTGAAGCCATGTCTTTTCATTACCAAATCACTCTCAATTCACCTCAGCATCGCAGACCTATTCTTTTAGACCTGACTCTGCCTGTTGTTGGCCAAAGCTTGCCGCTCGTTATATTGGTGCATGGTTTTAAGGGCTTTAAGGATTGGGGAGCTTTCCCTTCCTTGGCTAACTACTTTAGTGAAGCGGGTTTTGCTTTTGCCAAGTTTAATTTTTCACACAATGGTACCACACCCGCACAGCCTAGCGATTTTGTTGACTTAGAGGCTTTTGGGAATAATAATTTTGAACTTGAGCTTGATGATTTGGGGATAGTACTGGACAAGCTGCTTAATTTTCAGCTTTTTAAGGTGTCTTTTGTATGCCTCATAGGCCACAGCCGAGGTGGTGGGGTGGCGTTGCTCAAAGCCGCAGAAGATCCTCGTGTTCAGGCAGTTTGTACATGGGCTTCTATCGCAGACATTCGTATGAACTTTGACAGGCAAGATGTGGTAGAGGTTTGGAAAAAGCAAGGTGTCGTGTATGTACCTAATGCGCGTACCAACCAGCAAATGCCGCTTTATTTCCAGCTTTACGAAAATACTATGCAGAATTGGGCCAGATTTGACTTGGAAGCATTGCTTCCCAAAATAAAAGTGCCTATTTTGGCCTTTCATGGTACTGAGGATAAGGCTGTACCACTATCAGATGCCTATAAGATAAAGGCAGCGCAAAAAAATGTGCTCTTAGAAGTTATAGAAGGTGCAGACCACACATTTGGCGTAAAACATCCGCTCCAAGCAGAGGGCTGGCCACCGCATTTCACAGAGCTAGCCAATAAAACTTTGCAATTCTTTGCCCAGCTGAGTGGCTCTACTTCAAGAGCTTGATAAAACGCTTTTAGGTTATTGATTGGTATTGTTTTAATGCACATAATTTAGATTGCCTTGTGAAGATAAAAAGGGTTGTTCTTTTTGTGTTGGTATGTCACTGCACTAAATTAGAGATGAGTTCTTCTGCCTTCTAATGAAATGAATAACAATTAAGATTATAACCAAATTTTTATACATTATTTTTAAGTTAAGCAACTTTTGGCTGAGAATATGTATCATTAGTATGTAACGATTTTATAAATAATTATTTTTTTGGTTTTGCACGTATGAAAGGAGTTGTATTCACAGAGTTCTTGGAGCTGATAGAAAATAAATTTGGGTATGACATGGTAGACATTGTCATAGAAAGTGCAAAACTGCCTCACAATGGCATCTATACCTCTGGCGGAACCTACCCCCATGCCGAAATGATTAGTTTGGTTATGGCCTTAAGTCAAGAAGCACAAGTAGCTGTTCCTGATTTATTGGTCATGTATGGTGAGCACCTATTTGCACGTCTTATAGGCATGTACCCCCACCTAGCGGATGGTTGCAATGATCCTTTAGATTTTATGGCTCGTGTGGATAACTACATTCATGTGGAGGTGCGGAAGCTTTATCCTGATGCGGAACTACCCAAATTTATGACTGTGGAAAAGCGACCTGATTTATTAGTCTTAGATTATGTTTCCAGTAGAGGAATGCAAGATTTGGGTTTGGGGCTTATGAAGGGTTGTGCCAATTTCTTTAAAATGCCGCTCAATATTTACTACCAACCCATGCAAGACAAGGGTATTGAAAAGTTTAGATTTTTTATAAGTCCAGCTCTTGAAGAAAATTAAAAATTACTATGAGTGAGAGTAATGAAAGGATATGGCAAAAACGTTTTGAAAGAGAAAGACTCATTCGGAAAGAAGCAGAAGCTTTGATGGAGCAAAAAACTCTGGAACTCTATGAGATAAATCAAAAGCTTCAAACAACTGCCGAAGAGCTTAGGCAAAACAACGAAGAACTTGCGGCTATGGTTGAATTTATGAACCAGCAGCGCAAAACCATTAATCAAAAAAGTGAGGATATTGCCAAAAGTATAGAGGCTGCCTTTCGCATCCAGAATGCCATATCGCCCTCAGAAAACGAGCTTCTTCACTTGTTTAAAGCCCACTTTTTGTTAAACATACCGCGCGATACAGTGAGTGGGGATTTTTTATGGGTGCAGGAGCAAAACGGATTAAAGATAGTCGTTGTGGCCGACTGCACAGGACATGGTGTGCCTGGGGCATTGATGAGCGTGGTAGGTAACGCCTTACTCAACAAGGTGGTTACTGATAAACAAGTTCAAGAGCCTGCGGATATTCTTTATTGGATGAACGTGTATCTCAAAACATTTTTTCAAAAAAGCGAAGTAACTATCTATGAAGGTATGGATGCGGCTGTTTGTGTGTATGTGCCCAATAGCCGTGTTCTCAAGTATGCTGGCGCACACATGTCCCTCTACTACACGCAAAATGGAGACTTTTTTGAAATTAAAGCCACTAAAAATTCTCTTGGGGGGGGGGGCAAGAATCAAGACACAGAATACAACTACTCACAACATGAGCTAAAGCTTGAGAAAGACAGCTTCTTTTATCTCTGCTCTGATGGTTTTCAAGACCAATTTGGCGGACCAAACGACAAGCGTTTTTTGAAAAAAAATCTGAGAAACCTTCTTCATACAATCCACAACCAAACAGCTGAATATAAAAAGACTAGCCTTAGTCAGGCTTTCCATGATTGGAAAGGCGATAATCCTCAAATAGACGATTTACTATTGCTTGGTTTTGAGTTTTAGTTCATCGGAAACCGTACCTAGCTTTTGGGCGGCAAAAGGTGCATTTGGGCGGATTCTGGCAAGCCAGCTACCTTTCGGGTTTCATAATTGAAACAAACCATGGCTGTTTTTACCCTTGCTATCTCTTTGTTTTGAGAAGGTACAGAGAGCTTGTAAAGTAAATCAAAACCATTTCGGCTAATATCTTGCACGGCTATTTGTACAAGCACTTCCTCGCCCCAAAAACCTTCAGCCCTAAATTGAATGGCTGCATCGGCCATGATAAGCGAGGTACCAAAAAAAGAAAGCTCAGATGCGCCAATACTTTCCAAAAAGCGCATTCTTGCTTCATGTATAAGCGACTGAACAGACTGATTGGCCAAATGTGCGCCATAGTTGAGATCATACACGCGGATTCTGAGGCGCGTCTCAAAGACAAAAAGCTCTGGGAACTCTATTTTTATTCTTGCCATTAGTGCTTTAGTTTTTTAAAAACAGGGTCATGTTCATACACAAGAGCCTCCATGCGCTCATAAACTTGCTTTTTTAGGGCAAATGTGTCGCGAATGGTCATTCCCTCCGTAGGTATAGGCTCCGAAAGAACAATTTTAATCAATCCTGGTTTGATTATCCAACTACCATAAGGAAAAATATGTCTAGCGTTGGTAATCACCATAGGCACAATAGGTTTTTGTGTGTCAATAGCTGCCATAAAAGCCCCATTATGAAACTCTATGAGTGGTTCTGGGCCTGTGTTGGTTGTACCTTCTGGAAAAATAGCGATGTGAATGCCTTTATTGAGGGCATTCCTAATATCATGTAGGCTTTTTTGTTTGCTCTGTGAGCTTGTACGATCCACTGTAATGCCTATGAACCGAAAGACAAAGCCAAATACTGGCAAATTAAGAATTTCCTTTTTGCCTAAAGCTCTAAACTGATAGGGAATAGCCCAAGTGATAGCTGGCGAGTCTAAAAAAGAACTGTGGTTGGCCACAAACACATAGGATTCTTCTGGTTTTAACCAATGTCTGTTTTGGCGTAAATAAAAAATGCCACAAAAGGCAGAAAAGCCCACACCCCAGAATTTAAGCACCCAAAAAGCCAAACGGCCACCATATTTTTCATTTATCCAAAGTGGAAGAATCACAAAAGGTGAACAGACGAGCATAAAAACAAGAAACACCAAAAAGCACCAGCTGCCGTAAAATGTAAAAACTATACCTCTCAACAACTTCATGTGTTTATATATTTTTTAGGGACTGCAAAAAAAAGAATTTTAAAAACAATATGCAACCCGCTCGTTTGAGTTATTGATTAAGCATCAAGTTTTAAGATGCCAATGATATAAAAAGAGGCCAACTTTTCAGCTGACCTCTTTTTGTATAACTGTGGTAAGTACGTATCAGTGAAGATACACGCACAGAGTTATGAACGATTTTTGAGCAAATCACGAATTTCGCCAAGCAATATTTCTTCCTTGCTAGGTCCTGGTGGCGGTGCAGGTGCTGGAGCTGGCTCTGCCTTCTTCATAGAGTTGAGCATGCGTATCATAAAGAAGATGACAAGTGCAATGATAATGAAGTCTATCGTATTTTGAATGAACATACCATAGTTCATACTCACTTCGGCTATATCTGCACCAGCAGCATCCTTTGTGGCCTCTTTGAGCACAAGTTTCATGTCTCTAAAGCCTTTGCCCGTAATCAAACCAATAACTGGCATAAAGATGTCATTGACCAAAGAAGACACAATCTTACCAAATGCGCCGCCAATAATCACACCCACAGCCAAGTCAATAACATTGCCTTTAACGGCAAAATCGCGAAAATCTTTTAGGAAACCCATAAATAGTTGATATTTAACATGAGATAGACATTGAAATAACTGTACAATGATATCAATTATTAATTGTTGTAAGCAAGTTTTAATCAATTTAAATTTAAAAATAATAAGAATAGTTATATGAAAACATCAATAAATTATAAAAAAATTGCTAGCGCGTTTTTTTTAATCAAAATCATTGAAAAATAAGGACTGACCTACGCATTTTAATCTAATGCTGAGGAACGCAAATTTTTTTGAGTGCGCAAATCCATCAATTAAGAACCCCAACCAATTTTCATGTATATCAATAATTTTGTCCAAACAACATTTTTGGCTCTGTTTAAAATGATATACCTTTGCAGTATGGTAATGGTCTTATTACAAAAACTAACCGCGGGCTTATGAACTTTCATGACATAGCAGACAATATAGAGCAAAGAGAAGGGGTATGGTATGCCAAAACACAATCTTCTGTTTCCTATCCGAGTGATGCCACCTCGATTTATTTTGAAATAGAAGAAAATAGCTTTTGGTTTAAGCACCGCAATGATTGTATTACGACTTTAGTAAAAAATTACAGCCCCAAGAGCGTTTTTTTTGATATTGGTGGAGGCAATGGGTTTGTTTCAAAAGGTCTGCAAAATGCAGGTATTGAGGTAGTTTTAGTAGAACCTTCGGCTCTGGGTGTAAATAATGCCTTCAAGCGCAGACACATCAAGAACGTAGTTTGCAGCACGCTTGATGATGCTCATTTCAAGCCCGAAAGCATACCAGCGGCAGGACTTTTCGATGTTATTGAACATATTGAAGACGACACGGCATTCCTACACAACCTTCATCGTTATATTAGTCCAAACGGTTATCTTTATACCACCGTGCCCACCTATCAATGGCTTTTTTCAAAGTTTGATACAGAGGCGGGGCATTACAGACGTTATACCAAAACCTCTTTTGATAAACTTTTGGCAGCTGCAGGCTTTAAGCTGATGTATGGGACTTATATCTTTAGATTGCTGCCTTTGCCTATTTTCTTGACGCGTACACTGCCCTCAAAAATAGGTGCTCAAAAGCTCTTTTTGAATGAAAGCGTTCAAAAAGACCAACACGGCACAAAAAAAGGTTTACTGACTCAGTTGGCTAATCCACTTTGGCAAAGTGAACTGAAAAATATAGAATTATTGAAGCCAATGTCTTTTGGTGGAAGCTATTTGGCTGTAGCTAAAAAAAGGTAACTTCTTAGAAATACACTACTGAGATTGCCTGATAATGATTGAAAGCTTAACTTAAAAAGCGAAACCTAAAATCAACAAGAGGTGATTTTTTTGTAGTTTAATACCAAAAAATATAAGAATATCCATAAATGAAACTTGGCTGAGCAAGTTTATTTTTATTGGACGCTAGAAAGCAATAATTATCTAAAAAAACATGACATTTTTGCAACTATTAGCTTATACAAAGGGTCATTTATAGTAACCGTTCAAACTATGCAATCTATAGTTTTATTATGAGTTACTAGGTCACGAGTTCTCTGTTCAAACAGTCTTTCTGATTTGAATCGATAAGGCTCTGTGCTGTATTTGACACCAAAACAACACGCAAATTAGAAAAAAAGAACTAACTTGCAGCGGTTTTGGGTTATTTCTTTTCAACTTAAGGTTTATGAATAAAGCATCGGGCTTCTTTTTAGGCGTGTGCCTACTATGCCTCACTCTCACCGCGCAGGCCCAAAGTGCGGATTCTTTGCGAATGGTAGATTTCTATACAAAATCTAACGGCAGCTCTTGGATAAAAAAGAAAAACTGGCTTTCTAGCGACAGTGCCTATAAAAAATGGTTTGGCTTAAAAGTAAACGCGGCCAACCGAGTTACCTCTATTGTATTGCCACAAAATAATTTAACTGGTCAGATAAGTCCTGAAATCAAGGATTGTACAGAGTTACGAACGCTCAATTTGGCACAAAATGGATTAGGCGGAGACATACGCTGGCAAATATTCAATCCGCCAAACATTGAGCGCATTAAGTTAGATTCCAACTTTTTTACAGGCTCTGTTCCTGCTCAGGTGCTTACAGCTTACAATCTTCGCGCTTTGTATCTAAGTGTAAACAGTCTCAACAGTATTCCCGCCGCAGTGGCCTCCATGCCTTACTTAGATACGCTGGATCTCACTAACAACTTTTTTACCTTTGATGATATTCGCTATTTGCTTGGGGGCGGTATTAACGTCCTACGCTACGTACCACAAAGGCGAGTGGGCGACTTACTCAACGTTACGGTTATCAAAAGCCAAACTTATAGCTTAGATGCCATCGTGACAGACATGGGCAGTACTTACCAATGGTTTAAAGACGGAGTAGCTATTGCAGGTGCTACCTCACGTGTCTATACCATCATAGACGCAAAGTTTAGCGATGCAGGCACTTATTATTGCAACATCAAAAATCCCGATGTACCCGCTCTTACGCTGCAACGCAACAATATCAATATTACCATAGACAACAGCGTGGACAGAACCAAAGATTCTCTCGCACTGGTGTTGTTTTATAACTCAACCAATGGCAGCAAGTGGACCAACAAAAATAACTGGCTAACAGGCAGATTAAATACATGGTATGGTATTACGATGTCCCCAGAAAACCGCGTGATTGCTTTGGAGCTGCCCAACAACAATCTGGAAGGAGTCATTACGTCGGCTATTTCACAAGTGGAAATGTTAGAAACAATTAATCTAAGCCAAAATAAACTCTATGGTGAGCTGCCTGACAATATCAGAGACTTGCCAAGACTCAAAACCCTTGTTTTGAGTCAAAATCAGCTGACAGGTGGTTTGCCTAATCTCAGCCCGCTCTTGCAGTTAATAACTTTAGATTTGTCCAACAATAAATTTTCGGGGGGCTTACCAAGCGGTTTTGGCAGCTTGGATAATCTCAGTATCTTGCTACTTGGTGGGAATAGTTTTACGGATGTCAATTCAGCAGGTCTTACGGGAATGGCTGCGCTGAGTAGGCTAGATTTAGCTGCTAATGCTCTCACCTCCCTCCCCAAGCTTAAGACGATCACCACACTCACTCAGCTTTCCGTGCAAAGCAATAAGCTTTTGTTTGATGATATTTATCCCAATTTAGGCATTACGTCTTTTAGTTATTCGCCCCAAGCCAAATTAGATAATTCAGAGCTTGTCTTTGCGGTTGAGAATGCTGCACTAGAATTTAAAGTTAGTTTAGATTCCCCACTTTATAAATACCAGTGGTTTAGAAATGACAAGATATTGCCCGACCAAACATCACCCAAGCTGCTTATTAGCATGGCCAAAGAAAAAGACGAAGGCTCTTACCATGTGGCTATCTCTGATTCCTTGGTGCCAGGTTTAGTTTTAGAAAGATTGCCCATCAGGCTCTTTGTGACTAGCCCAAGCGAACGCCGTCAAGATTCTTTGGCTTTGGTAGCACTTTATAATAACACTAATGGCGCATCATGGAAAAGGAATGACAATTGGCTAAGCAGTGAACCTCTGTCGGCTTGGTTTGGCGTAACGCTCAGCAACGGGCGAGTGGGAAAAGTACAGTTGGGCAATAATAACCTGCGAGGTTCTTTGCCCAATGAGCTAGGCAACTTGTCGGGCTGTGAAACCTTTGATATGGGTCGTAATGTCTTATCGGGCTTTATTCCTGCTACTATGGGCAATATGAGCTTCCTCAAAAACCTGCTGCTTAACGATACCCGCGACCCTGACGCGCCTAATAATGAGACGCTAGGTTTGCGTGGTGAAGTGCCTTATGCGCTCAATCAGCTCAAGAACCTAAGTGTTCTAGACATTAGTGCTAACCGTCTGACTTCTCAGCTAGATCTCAGAGAGCTAGATTTTATACAAGAGATAAAAGCCAATGACAATGATTTTGATGTGCTCAACTTGCATCCCAACCCACAAGCACTCAAAGTTTTAGATTTGAGACAAAACAATTTGGCCAATTTACCAAAGCTGAGCGGTATACCCACCATGCAAGCTTTACTTGTGGACGGAAACCGTCTTACTTTTGAAGATTTAGAGTACAATGTGGGCATACCTATCTTTACCTATGCCCAACAAGCCAAAGTAGGACTGCGCGAAGTTGTGTTGGTTAAGCCTGGACAGCCCTACAGCTTTTCTGCTGCCACGGGCGGGACTGCCAACATTTATAAGTGGCAAAAAAATGGCAATCCTCTTGCCGGACGTGTGGGCGTAACGCTAGGCTCGAGCGCAGCGGAACGCTCAGAGCAAGGTACTTATGAGTGCGTCATTACTAATAGCATTGCCACCAATGCCGCACTGATTACTGAAGTTAAGATTTTGTTTGTGGTTACAGCCGAGGATATTCGCAAAGATTCTTTGGCCTTAGTTTCTCTCTTTAACGCTACCAATGGCTCTAGCTGGGGTGTGCGTTGGAACTGGCTGGGCGGCGGTAAGCCCATCACAATATGGGAAGGGGTAAAAACCAACTTGGCTGGTAGGGTAACCTCTATCACTTTGCCCAATAACAGCCTTAATGGAACTATTCCGCCAGAAGTTCGCGACTTAGAAGCATTAGAGATACTCAACTTCAATGGAAGTGAAAAGCTGGTTCTCAACAGCGCACTTACCGAACTCAAACTGCTTAGAGAGCTAAAACTCAGAAATTCTCGCATAGACTCTCTGGTCAATTTCAAGCTCAATGAAGGACTCAAGGTCTTAGACCTAGGCGGTAATTCTTTAGAATTTAATGACTTAGAGCCTTTGCAAAGTCTTAGTTTTATGACTTATGAAAAACAAGATAGTGTAGGTACTGCTTTCAATATTAGACCTGAACTTGGCAAAACTTATAGACTTTTTATGCACACACGGGGCGAGGATTTGAGCTTTCGTTGGCTAAAAAATGGAGTACCTATCCCAGATCGCCTTGACAGTGCTTTTAATTTAACTTTCCGAGCAGAAGCTGATACAGGAATTTATGTTTGCGAGGCTTCAAGCCCATACTTCCCAAAGCTGAAACTCTTTAGCAGGGCTTTTTATATCAGCTCGTGGGCGGTAGTATCGGGAATGGACAACAACGCCTTGAGCGAAGCGATTACACTCTACCCTAATCCTAGTCAAAGCCAACAAAAAATTTGTTTGGCTAGCGACTCGCAAAATCTACTGTCTAACGAAGAGCTAGCCCTTTACTCGGCAAGTGGACAGTTTTTACAAAAGCTTAGGCTCGAGGTGGGTGGCTGCGTTGTACTGCCTCAATTGTCTTCGGGGCTTTATTGGCTCAGAGTAAGCACTCCGAAGGGCTTAGCTATCAAGAAATTTTTAGTAGAGTAGTAAGTGCTCTTTTAACTCTGTATTGACCAGAAGCATATTTTTGCATGCAATGATGAACGGGAAATATTTTTTATATTTGTCGCCATGATACATATCCAGCAAATTGATTCGGAAGCCTTGTTGAGCATGGCTTTTCAAATACGACACGATGTGTTTGTAATAGGTCAGAATGTGCCGCATGAGGAAGAATATGATGCTCATGAGAAAAGCTCTACCCATTATTTAGCCTTTTGGGATACGACTCCCGCAGGCACAGCGCGATGGCGATTTACAGAAAAAGGTATCAAGTTAGAACGGTTTGCGGTTTTAGAGAAGTTTAGAGAGCGTGGTGTGGGTGCAGCTCTTTTGCTTGCTGTTCAGTCTGATGTGGAAAAGCATCGTAAGACAGCACAGGTATACTTGCACGCTCAGACACACGCCATTAAGTTTTATGAACGTTTCGGGTTTATCAAAACTGGGTCGCTTTTTTATGAATGCGATATTCCCCATTATAAAATGATTTGGCAAGATTAAATTCTTGATTATCAGTATAATAAAATTTTGTAGGTTGGGAGAAAGCTACCTCTGGACGAGCGTGTTGTGTTAGCATCAAAGATAGATTTTGTAATATATTGAGTTTTTTTTTGATAGTGAGCAACCTTTCAAAGGTCTTTATCATCTTTTAGTCAGAAGTTTAAAATCAACATCTTTCTAACAAACACAGAAATTCAAACACAATCAAAATAACTGTCTATGAAAACCTCAGCAAAAGTAATCGCAATTTCAGTTCTAATCATCTTGGGCTTTTTGGGCTTAAGTATTAAGAGTATGGCGCAGCAGTTTGTGAACGCTGGCAAAATATGGCAAGACGAAAGTCATATTTACGTCAATATAGTGGATAAAGGTATTTTAGTTATAGAAAACTACGATCCGCGCAATCCAAAGAAAGTAGGCTTCATAGACGTGCCAGGTAACATTGACTTAGCCATTTCTGGTACTACACTTTATGCCAACAGCTTTAATGATTTGGTAACTATAGATATCACTGATCTCAAAAATGTACAAGAGAAAAGCCGCATACCAGGTGTGTTTTCTCAAATCCCACGCAACAGTGTCAATGGCAGTGCGGTGGCTTGGCGTACAGGCAGCGAAATGGAAAATGCACTAAGTAACATTTTGAATGGTCTTACCAATAACCGCCTGAATCTTGGTAACTTAGGCAATACCAACAATGGTTTGATTGGTGGCGGACTCACTGGTAATGGCCTTATGGGCAATGGCATGGTGGCGATGAACCAACCCAATCAGACGGGGAATGCTGGCTCTAAAGGTGGCTCTATGGCTTGCTTCACGCTTTCAGGCAAACACCTCTATGCAATAGATAGCCGTAACCTCTATGCGTTTGACCTTACCAACCCACACGAACCTAAGCGCAATGCTGCTCCTGTGCAAGTAAATTTTGACATTGAAACAATCTTTCCGAGCGGCGACAAACTCTTTATCGGTTCACAGTCTGGTATGTACATTTACAGCATACAAAACCCTGAGCAGCCAGTTCGTCTGGGACGCTATGAGCATACACGCAGCTGTGACCCTGTCGTAGTGGAAGGCAACTACGCTTATGTAACGCTTCGTAACGGCAACGACTGCGACGGTCAAGTGAACCAACTTGATGTGATTGACATCAGCAACCCTTCACGTCCTCGCAAAATTGTAACACACAACATGACTAACCCACACGGTTTGGCTATAGACAACGGTACACTCTTTATCTGTGATGGCAGAGATGGTCTCAAAGTATTTGACGCAAAAGATCCTTATACCATCAAAAGAAACCAAATAGGACATTTCCAAGGAATTACAGCTTATGACGTTATTCCTGTAAGTCTTCAAAAGCGACTCGTTATGGTGGGCAGTAACCAAATATTCCAATACGATTATAGCAACCCTAGCAATGTACAGCTCTTAAGTACTATCAATGTGGGTGTCATCAACTAGAGGCAAACTAAAAACCGTTCATTATTCACAATCAAGGCAGCTATAAAGCTGCCTTGATTGTTTTTGAGGCGGACAGGATTTGCCCTATTGGCGCAGCTGTATAGTGGAACTAGTTTAGAATATGCTGCATCAAGCCTAAAAGCAGTCCAAGGCTTTGGGACGGCGTTGAGTGGATCATAAAAAAATCTTTCATACGTCTCTTGAGCAAAGGCTATTTTTATAGAATGCTAGAAACGTAAAATTTGCATATATAAAAAAAAAAAGCGTTGTTTGCTTTATCAAACAAATAAACTGATTCTGAAAGCGCATTCATTTTTGAAAGCCGCTTTGTAGCCAACACAAGAGCAATGCTCATCAAAGATGTATTTATTTCGTATGGCAGACGTGAAAGTCTAGGGTTTGCGGCCAAGCTCTATCAACGCTTAGTGCAGCAAGGCTATACGGCTTGGTTTGACCAAGTGAATATTCCTGCTGGCGATGACTACCAAAAGCGTATAGATAACGGCATAGAAAGTGCACATAATTTTGTGTTTGTAATCGCGCCCCGTTCTGTAGAATCTGTCAATTGTGCCAAGGAGGTAGAGCTAGCCATTAAGCTTGGTAAAAGAATCATTCCTGTTTTACATGTTCAGCCCGACTCTAGTTCTTGGGCAAAAATGTCGCCTGATGCCAAGAAGGGGATTCGCAAACGCGACTGGGTGAATATTCGCGAACAGCTGGGCGATCTGGATACCCTCCGCAATTGGGCAGACAGCCAAGAATGGACAGACCTCCAAGACGATGAACTGCTTAAAAATTGGAAGTCTTTTGCCGAGTTTACATCTCTTGATAGTTTTGAAGTGGGCTTTATGGAGCTACACAATTTGCTTAAAAAAAATAAAGAATATGTAGAACAACATACACAGATACTTTTGCAGGCTCTTTATTGGCAAAAACAAAACAATTCCACACGTCTCTTGCTTACAGGACGAGAGCGTGCAGAGGCTGTAAAATGGCTCACCTATGAGTTTAGAGCACCCGAGCAACCCCCCTGCGAGCCAACAGACCTTATGGCAAATTTGGTTTGCGAGAGTACGCAAAATGCTAATAATCAGCAGGTAGATGTGTTTTTCTGTTACCAAGAGCCAAATCCCCTGCTAGAGCCTATCAAAAACTACCTGCACCGGCAAGCCTACACAACATGGGACTATAGCACAGACTTGCTGCCTGGCATCAATATCACAGATGGCATACAAAAAGGCATTGCCAACTCAGATAATTTTTTGTTTTTAGTTACACCAGAAACCATTTCTGGTACTGATCATTTGGAGTCTTTGCATTACGCATTGCAGCTCAATAAGCGCGTCATACCAGTTGTTGTATCTGATGTCCTCGAAAAAGATTTTCCTGAGCCGCTCAAAAAGCTTCGTGCCATACAGTTTAAAGCACTTACCGATCTAGCACCTGAAGCTGACCCCGACTACAAACTGACAGCTATGCGCCAGCCTATGGGCGAGCTTATCAGGCAAATAGAAACTGACAGGTCTTATTTTACCTTGCATACCCGCTATGGTTTTCAGGCTTTGCGCTGGGAAAAGCAAAATAAGATAAATAGCTTATTGTTACGTGGAAACGCTCTCAAGCGTGCTTTAGAATGGTTGGCTTTGGCTCAAAAAAGAGACAAAAATGGCCCTATTGCTTTGCAAATAGAGTTCTTGAAAGCCAGCGAAGCCCACAAAGATGAAGTAGCAACCGATATATTTTTATCCTATAGTTTATCAGATGCTGAGTTTGCTCAAAAGCTTAACATAGAGTTGCAAATGCTTGGTCAGAGCACGTGGTTTGACCGAGAATTTTTGCCATCTGATGAGGAAAGTGCTTTGTCTGAAATATATAGCGGCATTGATTTGGCTACAAACTTCATGCTTGTTTGTGGTGCGGATACGGCCAACGATCCTTTGATAAAAGCAGAAATAGAATACGCATTAAAAGTAGGTAAAAAGTGCTTTGTGGGGATTATCGGCGCGCCTCAGAACACCAAGCCTAATCAGCTCGCGAATGCGGTAACCATTGACTATCGCCCTAAAACCTTACATGAGGGTACGGCTGAACTTTTGGCTAGCTTCAGAGAGGTGGACAAACACCATGTGCAGATGCACAACAGGTGGCAATTGAAAGCCCAAGAGTGGCAAAAAGTATTGGATAAAAAAACTGATCTTGCTACTCACAAAGAAACTGCCAAAGAAGCTGCAAAAATTAACCCGCTAGAGTTTTTGTTGCCAGATGCACAGTGTGTGATGGCTAAAGAATGGTATGAAGAAGCCGTTACAGGAAATAAAACCCCGCCACCCACAGCTCTCCAAAAACTGTATATTGAGGAAAGTGAAAAAGGGGTGGCAATCCGAAAACAACGCCGTCTCAAAAGAGCTCAACGTAATCAGATTTATTCTATTTCTGTGAGTATTGCTTTGGTGATGTCTATCATACTAGGGGCTTGGGCTATCATCAACAGAATCAGAGTGGAAAACTTGAGCAAAAAAGCTGAAGTAACTGCGCAGGTGGCGGAAAAGAAGGCCATAGATGCTCAAAGAAGCGAGGCTAATGCCAAGGCTGCTTTGGCGCAACTGGAACAAACTATGGCAAAGGTAGAAAATCTCAGCAGTAAGCTCACAGCGGTCAAACAAGAAGAAAAAGTACTCAAAGAAAAGGAATTAGTACAGAATAAAATCTCTGACTTGCAATTTCAGAAGCTCAACGAAGAAAAAAGAGCACTTGAAGCTAAGCAGAATAGCCTGCAAGCAGAATACAACAAAGCTCTGCGTGATTACGAAAAGCTTAAAGGAAATCTTGAGATGCACACGGAACAACTGGAGAACATCATAGAAGACATGGAGGCCAATGGTTTTTTTGAGAAAAAACGTAAAAAGAATAACGTGTCGCCCGAAAGAGCTAAAACAATGCTCAAAGAGCTATTACAAAAGTTACAAAAGCTTGAGAAATAGTTCTCAGTTAGCTGACTGTAGGTAAGCCTGAAAAAAAATTTCAGAGATAACCACACTCTCGTTGTCATCTATCCAAAATGTACTATCTTTGCCTCCTAGAAAAGCGGGTCTAACTAGCAAGTTGGGAGCTATCTTGTCCAAAAGAAGAATACCTTGCTCATTATCAGAATTCTGCCACACACAGGCACTTAAAGCACTTTGAGGAAGTTTGTATTGGCGGTGTTGAGCTAATGTTAGAATATGTGGTTTTTTTATCAAATCTCGTATTTTTATAATTGTACTATCTTGTTTGTGGCTTACTTTCAAGCAAATCGTATAAATACTGTCCAATCCTTCTCGCACTGGTAGGGCTTGTCCCAGGATAAACTCAGCATGTGCACTCTCATAAAAACTATTGCTAACTGAGACCGAGACTGTAGAATCGTATTCTTTCCTGTTCAATGGGGAGCTACAACAGCACAAGAAAGCCCACAATGTGCAGACAGATGTCCAAAGATATCTTATCAGTGTTATTTTACAGACCATCATTTTTGCATTTTAAATTATTTTGCCGCAAACAAGCATAAAATTTGTACAACGAATACCAACAACCTAAAAATATTCACAAAAATACTTTATGAAATATTTTTTACTTATTGTACTGGTTACTGCCGTAACACTGACATCATTTTTTAAAGCTCAAGCCCAAAGTGAAACTTCTGATAGTCTGAGTGCTATGCTTCAGCTCGACATCAACACGATGGATTTGGAGAATAATAACGGAAGTTTGCTCTTACAAAAAACCTCTTTAGGCTCACAGGGCGATGGAAGTGTGGCGGAAGCTCCTGGTGTGGTGGAAGTGGTGGACAGAAAAGAGATTTTGGCCTTTGGTGGCAACACGCTTAGCGATATTCTCAATCGCCTTGTCAACTTCTACATGGCAAGCCCTACACAGCTCTTCAACAACCAAACCACCCTGCGTGGCGACCTGCCCGATACTTACTCTTCTCATGTCCTTTTGATGCTCAATGGTCGCCCGTTCAGGGAGTCTTTGTTTGGAAGCGCAGACATGGCTTTTATTAACACCATTTCCATACTTGATATTGAGAGAATAGAGCTTATCCGAGGACCAGGCTCCGTGCTGTATGGCTTGGGGTCATTTACAGCCCTCATCAATATTGTGATGCGAAACGAAGCAGAAACCAAAACAACTATTACAAATACCTTGGGTGCATATAAAACCAGAGGATTAAATCTCTCCCAAGCTTATAACAAGCGCAATTTTACTTTGCACGGCTCTATCCGTTATTATGGCCAAGAGGCAGAGGGAGCATCCTTTCGCGATGTGGATTCTGTTCTGCGCACACTCCCCCAAGATAACCAGAACGTGGGAGCTTATATAAGCATGGAAGGAAAAAAATTTTATATGAGAGCCTACTATGGCGTTACCACCGCCTACGTGATGAATAACATGCTTAAATGGCCTACCAACCCCGCTGATGAATTTGATCAAACACGATCAAAACGAAGCTTTTTGGACATGGGCTACAAAGGAAGTTTCTCTAAAACCTGGAATTATGCTATTCGTAATACCATAAATGGGCACAGCATCATATTTTCGTCTTTTGATAGGCGAAAATCTAAGTTTAACTCTGTAGACAATATGACAGATTTTACGAACTACATCAAGCCTAACCGAAATTTGAATATTGTTTGGGGAATGTCTGTAAACCTTTATAACCACAACTCGCTTGGGTCTTTAGACGAAAACGGGAATGCCATTAACTTGCTTAGTGAGTCGAGTAGTGGTAATTTACAAGGCTTTACTTCTATTTTGTATTCACAAATAGACTATAGATTCTTTAAAAGGCTCAAGGTTCTGGGTGGCGCACAGTTAGTGTATGATGCCAGTTACAATAGACGATTTTTTGTGCCGCGCATAGGAGCTATCTATCTGGCCAAAAGTGGTTTGGGTATGAAATTGCTCTATGGATCGGCCATCATGCCCAAGGCAGAGTTTGAAACCAACTTCCGAAGCCCTAATTACCGTCTAAATTCAGAATTGATTAATGAAAGGAATAACAACCTAGATGTGCAGTTTTTTGGACAGTTCAAAAATGTTCAGTTTGGAGCCACTTACTATAACTCTCACCAAGAAAATGTGATAACCAGACGCTTTGAGTCCAAAGAGGTTTACACGCTTTATAATGTGGATTGGCTTAAAATTGAAGGTGTTGAGCTTGAGTGCAAAGCCTCTATAGGTTCACGCTTTTTGTTGGCTTGGAACTTCTCGTACTTTCAAACCAGAAACAGTGAAGGAGAACGCAATGTAACAGGCGTGCCAGCCATCACCACTTGTGCGGGTGTGGCTTATTACTCAAAAAATAAGGCTATTCAAACAGGGATTTATAACGTGTTTTTTACCAAGCCGTATGATGTGATAAACGGCCAAAAGGGCGTGCCACCAGAGTTGCAAAGAGCAATCGTGAATACTGTACCAACATCCTTCGATCTTATTTGTATCAACTTCGCCCTTGATATCACCAAAGCTTTTCGTATCAAAGACATTCCTCAAACAGTGGTGTCTGTTTATGGCGAAAATCTGCTTGGTACTATTGTTTGGCAGCCAGAAGTTTTCAATAGACGAATCAACTCCATTCCTTATCAAAATATTGGTACACGCGCCTTCTACCTGAATGCTGCCATCACCTTTTAAAGATTGATAACTAACGTATTGCTCAAAGAGCCTGTTTTTTGGAGCTACTAGTGTCTCGCCGCCGCATTCATGCTAATGAAAGGCAGATGCTCAAAAGCCTGTAGAGAAGCTGGAGTTAGATGCAGAAAATCACGAAAGGCATAGCTTTTCGTTTGAAAGAGTGCCTTTTAATGCCTTTTAAGCATTTCGTGGCACATTTCTGTGAGCGTTGTGTCAAGATCGTAGCGATAAGCCCAGTCAGGATAATGACTTTTGAACTTGTTCACATCGCTTATCCACCAAATATGATCGCCCATGCGATTTTGCTCGGCGTAGCTGTGGCTTAACTTTTTACCCACTATACGTTCACAAAGAACAATCGCTTCTTGCATAGAGCAATTAGCAAATCGACTTCCTCCTGCGTTGTATACTTCGCCTTGTCTTGGCTTTTGATAAAAATGCCAAAACATATTCACCAAGTCGTAAGAGTGGATATTGTCACGTACTTGTTTGCCTTTGTACCCAAAAACAGTGTAGTGGCTACCTGTAATGGTGCATTTCATCAAATAAGCCAAAAAGCCATGCAACTGTGCGCCAGAGTGATGAGGGCCAGTGAGGCAGCCACCTCTAAAAACACCCGTATTCATACCAAAATAGCGGCCATATTCCTGTACAAGCACATCGGCAGCCACTTTGGAGGCACCAAATAGCGAGTGCATCGTATGATCTATGCTATGCAGTTCGTCAATCCCGTGCTGATGGTAGGGATGCGCTTCACTAAGTTCCCAGCGCGTATCTTGCTCCACCAGCGGCAGAAAATTAGGGTTATCGCCATAAACCTTATTGGTGGAAGTAAAAATGAACACAGCCTCTGGTGCATGTAGACGAATGGCTTCAAGCAGATTAAGAGTCCCGTTGGCATTGATGGTGAAGTCTGTAAAAGGCTCTTTGGCCGCCCAGTCATGGCTGGGCTGAGCGGCGGTGTGTATGACGAGGGCAATATCGGTATTGTAGTGCTTGACTATTTTTTCAATACTCGCAAAATCGCGTATGTCCGTGTCGTAATGTTTATAGCTGGGTACTTGTTGTTTCAGGCGTGTGATATTCCACGCAGTAGAGGCTTCTTTGCCAAAAAAATAGGCTCTTTGATCATTGTCTATGCCCACTATTAAGTCGAACTTGTCGGCAAAAAAGGCCACTGCTTCGCTGCCTATAAGGCCGCCTGAACCCGTAATAAGTGCTATCTTCATACTTTAATCGAACAGAGTACGCAAAAAATCATGATTTAGCAGCAAAGCTAAGTCATAAAGTAGATTTTAGCAAATGTTTTTTGAGAAGCTCAGAAGCAGAACCTAAAACTTAAAAATCAAATTGGCTTTGAGCGTAGTTTGTTCGGGTTTCATGCTGGCGTTATTGCCGTCAAGCCAAGACTGTAGAGCCGAAACATACTGACCACGCACTCCCAAACTTAAACGAGAGTTGAGATTATAGGCTAAACCAACACCTAAAACAGCATTATGGTTCAAGGATTTGGCTTGTCCCAAATCGAAATTAAAGTCTTCAGGCAAAGATGATTCAAAAGTAGAATTAAGCAGAAAATCGTTTTGTAAACCACCAAAAAACTGAGTTTGTATGCGCTTGTTCCCCAAATTGAGACCTACTAAAACAGGGATTTGCAAACTGCGAAGGCTGGTAGACATCGTCAAAGGCACTGTTACGGTTTCAGAACCTAAAGGTGCAACAGGATCTTTGATAGAAACTGTCAATCCTTCGTGTAACGTAGAAGATTGCGCCAAAGCCAAGCCCGATTCTATAAAAAATCTGCGCCCCAAGCTTAAGCCAAAATCCACACCGTAAGCCTGCATCGTGCTGCTAGAATTAGCCAATGAATTAGCAGAAATAAGGTTGTTATTCACAACGTTACTACCTATGATTATTTTACTGGCTAAAGCTTTATTAGGGTCTAAGTTAGGACGAAATATGCCCGCTTGTGCGCCCAAGCCCGCGTAGAACCTCAAAACAGGTTTGCTGTTCGGTTCATTTTTGGAGTCAAAGATTGCACCCTGAGGAACAAAGAGCATAGGTTCGAGCGACAACACAAAATCAGGATTTTGCGTGCTGGCTTGGCCTATCTCTAAAAAATTAAGCGAAATCCAGAGCGGTTTACCAGTCTCATTCATAGAAGACGTGAGTATAAGCTCGTCAGGATTCTCTGTAAAACGAATGGGAGGCAAGGAAACAGGAGCTTGCTCTTTGGAACGGCTGTTGAACGTAGAATTTGCCTTTTCAGAAGAAGACTTATCGTTGTTTAATTTACTAGATTTTTGAGTAGAAGATTCTGTGGTAGTAACTTTGGTTTGACTGGTCTGGCTATGTTTTGGGGATGCGTCAAACGTTGAAGTACTTTGCTCCAGAGATTCGTTATTTTGAGATGGCAACTGTTTATCTATCTCTAAAGCTTGGTCTTTGTCAGAGCTAGAACCTGTTTGCAATGGATTAGATTTATTCTGATTATCAGTATTATATGAATGAGTATTTGTGTTTGACTTATGATTAGCCAAGCTAGGCTCTTTGGTGTTTGAGAATGGATTAAACCAAACAAAAAGCGTAAATAGCAAACAAGCCGCAGCTGTGAGCCAAACATAAAGTGGTACACGAAGCGGTTTTTTCTCGTCCAAAACTGCCTCGATATTAGCCCATACTTGGGCAGATACTGGCAGAGAGGCATTACTAAAAATGTTTTGCCAAATACGTACTTGCTGAGAACCCAAAGACTCACCAATACCGCTCCAAACTGCTTCTGAGGGAGTCAGTTCGGCAGTTTCGAATGCACCAAGCATCGCCGATTCAAAATTTAAGTCATTTTGAATGGTTTTCCAAAGGTCTATGTCGGGTGACATTTCCGCGTCTTCAAAAGAAGCGCGAAACAAGTCATCAAATTCATCAGCGTTTTTCATAATTCACCTCCTTTGCAAGCATTTCTTGCAAGAGCATTTTAGCGCGAGCATATTGGGACTTAGAAGTACCTTCTGTGATGCTGAGCATTTCAGCAATTTCTTTGTGCTTAAAGCCCTCAATCGCATGTAAGTTAAAAACTACTTGACAACCTGGTGCTAGGCGTTGTATCATAGCCAAAAGATCTTTGAAGTTATGGTTAGACACATCTCCATCATGTAAATTTGGCGTATAATTCAAATCCGATACCTCCTCAAAAGGCATTTGGTCCATTTTTCTTCGGTTGTGCTTGAGAGCGGTGTTAATCACAATGCGTTTTATCCAATAGTCCAGCGGGCATTCATATTTGAAGTCCCCGATGGCATCAAATATTTTCAAGAAAGCTTCTTGAAGAATATCCTCAGCCTCTGCTGTGGTTTTAGAGTAACGTAAACTAACGACATACATTTTGCGAGAATATGTATCATAAAGTTTGCGTTGCGCTTTGCGGTCGCCGCTTATACAAGCCGAAACGATGGACTCTTCTGCGCTATTTGGAGCATAGTGTTGCATCGGGTTGGCTAAAGTTTCCTTTTCTTGATGACCCATTTAAAGCACAATTGGTTGGAATAACTGTAAATATTTTTTCAAGTAGCTTAAAGTAGAGTTGTTTTGAGTAGTTGTTAGCGGTTTAAGGGCTTTGGAAATGCTTAAAAAAATACACCCCAAAAGGCGGTGTTTGATAAAATTGATGATGCAAATATAAAAAATTCTCAGGAATCATAAAATTTAAGAATGCCTAGAATCAAAATGTATCTTTATATTTTTTTATTAAGCTTCTTGAATAAAAAAAAACAGAAGAGCAACAAATTATCTTTATCCTTGTCTATATTTGCGTAAGCGTGATTGGTGGAAATTAAGAACGCGGTCAATACATCCTTAGTCAACAATAACTATTTAAATTTATGAAACGTTCCGACTTTTTGAAATCTATTTTACTTGGAATACCCGCTACAACAATTTTTCCCTCTGTTCTAGCCTCTTGTGATGGCGGCAATGAGCCTCAGGGCACACCTAAAAAAGGCAAAAGAGCAATCATTATAGGTGCTGGCATAGCAGGACTTGCGTCTGCCACTAAACTTGTAGCAGACGAAATGATAGTTACAGTCCTAGAAGCTCGTAACCGCATAGGTGGTCGGATTTTTACGGACAGAAGCTTAGGATTGCCTGTAGATTTGGGTGCGTCTTGGATACATGGCCCAGAAAAAAACCCTATCACGGATATAGCTAATGCGGCTGGTGCCAAAACTTTTGAAACCCAAGACGAACCTGTCAATATTTACGATGCCATGGGCAAGCTCATCAGCCCCAGCAAGGTGGATGAGTATTACGATGACTACGAAGATCTTATCAAGGCTGCTAAAAAGAAAGGTAATATTCCGTTCTCAAAGGCCATACAGGAGATTAACCCAGCTTATCTGGAAGATGATTTGATGGTGTATCAACTTTCTGCTTTTGCAGAATTCGACTCAGGTGGGCCCATAGAAAAATTATCAGCGGAGTACTGGGACGAGGATGAGGTTTATGACGGTGACGATGTGCTTTTTCCTAATGGTTATGATGCCGTAACCAATCATTTGGCTAAAGGATTGGATATCAAGATGGAACATATCGTCAAGAAGATAAACTATAGCGGCACAACGATTGTAGTGGAAACAAACAAAGGCAATTTTGAGGCCGACTATGTAGTTTGTACACTACCTTTGGGCGTGCTCAAAGCCAACAAGGTGACCTTTGAGCCAGCCTTGCCTGCTTCTAAAGTGTCTGCTATGAGCAGAGTAGAAATGGGTTTTGTTAACAAAGTATTCTTGGTATTTCCACAAACCTTCTGGGCGAAAGAGAACCAGTATTTTGGTTATACAGATCCAGAAAAGGGCCGTTTCTGCTATTTTTTAGATGCCAATAAGTTTGTGCCAGGTGCAAACGCCCTTATGACCTTCGGTTTTGGCAACTATGGATTGGCTATGGAAAGCAAAACAGATGCCCAACTGGTGGAAGAAATCCTGACCAACCTCCGCAAGATATTTGGGTCAGACGTAGTACCTCCTTTAAAATTTATTGTATCTCGTTGGAATAAAGATCCTTATGCTTTAGGTTCTTACTCCTATGCCACCGCTGGCTCAACGCCTGCTGACTTTGCAGAGACGGGAAAGGACGTGAATAAGAAGCTCTTTTTTGCGGGCGAACATTGCACATTTGAGTACAAGGGCACTGTACATGGAGCGTATTTGACAGGCGAAAAAGCCGCCAGAGAAATCAGGCAGGCTTAATGCTGAACTTTAGTTTGTTCAAGCTCCTCCTTGCTTTCATAGAGGCAGGGAGGAGCTTATCTTTGTACAAGACCCTAGGTGCAAAGAGGTTTTATAGGGATTTTGAAAACAATTGAAGAAGATTTTTTGTATTAAACATTATTCTGCGAACTTTGCGCGCCATTTAATCATTCAAAAGCTCTATGATGCTCACAGACCAAACAAAGGACTCCTTTTTAAGTCAGTTCGAAGGTATCAACTCTCCCATTGCTGACAAAAAACATTTGTCTTCTATCTTTGCCAACGCTTGGGCAGCATTAGCCACTCAGCCCTTACCTAATAACAAGCATGAGGAGTGGCGTTATACCAATTTTTCTGCTGTTTGGCAAACTGAGTTTGTTCAAAGTAATCATGTAGATATAGAAGCAGCGCGCTTGGCTTTGCCCGCATGGAGTAAAAGACCTGATACAAGCCTTTTGGTTTGCGTTAATGGTCAGTTTGTGCCAGAGTTAAGCTGTTTGGGGGCTGAAGTTAGAGCTTGTTTGGACATTAAACCCATTAGCCAGGCTATAGAGCATTCTGAATCTGGTATTTTTGCACAGTTTTCTGATGTCAATACCATCACTCTGGCCATGAATACGGCTTTTATGCAAGATGGTCTCTGGATACGTGTCCGAAAAACTCTTCCCGAAAACACCGTTTTGGGTTTTGTTAATATGGTTGATGCCAGAAATCAAAATGTAGCGGTTCAGCCTCGCCATTTTTGGCATTTTGAGGCCAACACCCAAGCCTCTTTAATAGAGCAAACCATCACGCTCGGGCAAGGACATAGCTTTTTGAATCAGGTTAGTGAAATCAAAATAGAGAGAGGCGCCATGATTCAGCATGCTGTTATCCAAGACGATACAGCTTTGGCCTCGCAAGTATTGTATACACATGTGCATTTGGACAAGCAAGCACAATACCATAACACGGTGGTTTCTTTTGGCGGTTTGTGTGTCCGCAATGACCTCTACATACGCCTTAGTGAGCATTGCGAAGCATTTATGAATGGGCTTTACATGATTTCAGGCAAAACGCTGGTGGACAACCATACTGTAGCAGACCACGCAGAACCCAATGCCCAAAGCAATGAATTGTATAAAGGCGTTTTGGACGGACATTCTACAGGTATTTTCAACGGAAAAATTTTTGTGCGGCAAGACGCACAAAAGACGAATGCTTATCAAAAAAACCGCAACATCCTGCTCTCACCTACCGCCCACGTTTTTACAAAACCGCAGCTGGAAATTTGGGCTGATGATGTAAAGTGTTCTCATGGTGCTACCACGGGCGCATTAGAAGCTGAACCGATGTTTTATCTCAAAGCCAGAGGCATACCAGAACACAAGGCTCGATTGCTCTTGCTCAATGCTTTTATGTTTGATGTGTTGGACCGAATAGTCTCCTCCTCTCTCAAGAGTCTACTTTCAGACTTTTTGGAAGAAAAGCTTGAAACTAATCTGTAGAGATACTTTCTTTGAGCTCAAAGCATGGTTTTGAAGTAGGTATGATACTTTAAAACCATGCTTTTTTACTTGATAAGCCAGCTGTGAAATTGCTTACTCAAAAATGGCATAGCTATAAAAATCATGAATGGAACGAGTAGGCTACTCATCACAAAAGTGCGTGCCAAAACAGGTAGTGTGCTGAGCCAGCCGCCTAAGAGTAACGTAATAGCGGAAATTGTGGGATAAATGATAGCCCATACCAAAAGAGCCATTTTCCATTTTTTGGGTTGTTGCATAATGCTTGAAAAGGAAAAGTTTTCATGATAATTTAGGGTCAAAAGATACAAAAAAGTTTTTGAAGAGCCGAATAGAAAAATCTTAGTATCTTGCTTTGGAAGCAAAAAGTGGATTCCCTAGAGTAAAAGGTATAAAAAATAGTAAAAAACGAATCAAAAATTTGGTTCTATTCGTTACAAGTACTACTTTTGCACCACAAAAAATGGCAGTCGTAGCTCAGTGGTAGAGTAGAGGTTTGTGGTTCCTTTGGTCGTGGGTTCGATCCCCATCGTCTGCCCCATTTTTTACATTTAAAAAGTGCTGACGTTATTTTAAAAAACACGTCAGCATTTTTTATTTTATAGAAATTTATCTAAATTGCCGTATAAAAATTACTCATTAACCGCAAAGCTCTTCTAGAATCATGCGCTACAACATTGAAAAGCACGAAAAATATACATTACTAAGCCTGAATGAGGACAGAGTGGACTCTCTTATTTCTCCCCAGCTCAAATCAGAGTTTGTGACACTTTTTCAGTCTGGTACTAACAATCTTATATTAGACCTCAAAGAAGTCAAATATGTAGATTCTTCTGGTTTGAGTGCTATTTTGGTAGCTAACAGGCTAACCGAAAACAACGATGGAATACTTGTGCTCACTTCTGTTTCTGATTTTGTGCTCAAGCTGCTCACCATTTCGCGTCTTAACGACGTACTGAATGTGATGCTTTCTGTGCCTGAAGCAGTAGACGCTGTTTTTATGCATGAATTAGAAAAAGATATTCGTGACGGCGATAATGATTAATTGTCTAATTCTCTAGATTCATTACCAGATGTCCTTTTCTGTGACTTTTCTGGGTGTTGGCTCTGCTATACCCAAACACAAACGCAACCATACAGCACAGTTATTAAGTATTGAAGGACATCATCTCCTCATTGATTGCGGTGAGGGGACGCAGAGCAGGCTCTGGCAGTATGCGCCCAAAATTCTTCAAATAGAGGCCATTTTTATTTCACATTTACACGGCGACCACTTTTTAGGGATTTTTGGTTTGCTCGACACCATGCAAATGCTTGGACGCGAACAAACCTTGCATGTTTTTGGGCCAGCTTCTTTGTTTGTGCTTTTAGAAGCTTTTGCTGCCACTACGGATTATAGCAGGAGCTTTGAGCTGATAGTTCACCCTACGCAAGATACACATTTAGAGGTAATTTATGAAACAAGCCATTTTAAGGTGAGTTCCTTTCCTCTCAATCACGGTGTGCCCTGCACAGGGTTTCGTGTGGATGCTGCGCCAAACAAGCACCGCCTAAAAAAGGATTTGATACCTATAGATATGCCTATTTCTGAGCGTATTGCGCTCAAAGAAGGTCAAGATATTTTTTACAACAATCAATTTTGGTTGAATAGTGCTTGGGCTGATTTGCCTTACCCCTCTGCCTCTTACGCGTTTTGTTCCGACACCTGCTATGATGAGTCTATATTGGCTTGGATAAGTGATGTGAAGCTGCTTTATCATGAGGCCACTTTTCTGCACGCTGATTTACCTCCGCTAATCAACGTCAATCATAGTTCTGCCGCAGAGGCCGCCACTATTGCGCAAAAGGCTCGTGCACAAAGGCTGCTCATAGGACACCTGTCTGGGCGATACAACCGCGAAGAAGCTCATTTGAAAGAAGCGAGAGTCATTTTTGCAGAAACTTACGTTGCTCGCGAGGGGCAAGTTTACGTGTTTAGTCCAAAGGATAATGCATGGGATCTGAAAATGCTTGATTTATAAGGCGGAATGCTGCTGCTAAGATGTATTAACCATGAGCCAGAGATATCCATCTTTCTAAGGCTCAATAAAATCAAGAGTTGTACTTTGCCTACATTTCTATAGAACTAGCCATAGCAGGCAGTCTAATGGTAAAGGTAGAGCCTTTATTTTCTTCACTTTCCACCGTAATAGTACCTCGGCAATGTTCTATAAACTCTTGTACGATGACCAAGCCAAGTCCTGTACCAGTTTCGCCGTCCGTGCCTTTAGTGCTGTACTTAGTGTCTAGTTTAAATAGTTGATTTTGAGCTTCTTTGGACATACCTACTCCTGTATCTTGCACAATGATTTCTACTTGATTGCTTTTAGACGGTAAAAGCTGAGCTGCAACACGTATAGTGCCATTTCGGTTGGTAAATTTAAGGGAGTTAGACATAAGGTTTCTTAGTGCTGTTTGGAGAGCGTTACGATCCGCCCAGACTGTGAGATGAGTATTGGTATCTATCTCTAGCACAATGCCTTTGTCTTGAGCGAGTTTGGCAAAAAGATTACGTAAATCTTCAAATACAATCTCTAAATCAAGAGTTTCGGGGTTGATTGCTATAGCACCGAGTTGAGCACGCGCCCATGTGAGCAGGTTCTCGAGCAAGGCAAAAAGTCCATTGATAGCTTTTTGTTGGTTTTGAGCCATTTTTTTGATATCTTCAATGCTTAGCTTGTGTCCGAACTTGGCTATGAGGTCTGCAAAACCTTTTTGTGAGTTTAGGGGGCTACGTATGTCGTGTGCAATGATAGAAAAGAACTTATCTTTAGTTCGGTTCATTTCGTCCAACCGCTTTTCGGACTGCTCTAGCTTATTCTTGATGAGTTTGAGTTCCTGGTTTCGTTTTTCTAGTTCTGTGTTTTTATACTTAAGAGCTTTAGCGCGTCTATATCGATCAAGTATGAAAGCAACGGCTATGAGCAGAGCTACAAAAAATAAAGCGAGCATAATACCTAGATAGCGTTCGTTTTTTTGCTCGAGCTCAATGGTTCTTTTATTTCTGGCGTTTTCTTTTTCAAGTTCTTCTATCTGGTTGTCTTTGGTTTTGTTGTTTATTTCGAGTTGCCTGATGTCAATTCGGTCTTTAATTTCTTTCTGATAGATGGAGTCAGCATATTGCGAATAGAGTTTTTGATAGAAAAATGCTTTTGTGTAGTCTTTTTGATTTTCTTTTGCAATGGCCATGTTTTGGTAGATAGGCAGCATGCTTTTCTCTATTCTTTTGTTCTGTTTGATGAGCTCTATAGCAGTACCATAGTAATTAGCGGCTTTATTGTATTCCGATTTTTTTAAAGCGAGTCTTCCAAATTCTTGACTGACTTTGATATTTAGCTTGATGTTTTTGGTTTTTACAGCTAGTTGTTTGGCTCTGGTTAGGCGTGCTTCAGCACCCATCCAATCTTTGCGGGCTTCCTGAAGCAAGGCACTGACTAAATAGAACTCACCTGAGTAGATGCTTTTATTTAAGTCCACATTCTTTTTTATCTCATTAAGCAGGCGTTGTGCTTTTTCTAACTTTTGGTTTTGTATCTCTATATTTGCCTTTTTAATTTGAGCATTAGTCCATACAGACCAATGTTTGCCTGTAAGGGCTAGTTCTATAGCGCGCTCCAAATAAACTTTACCCACTGGTATGTTGTCTTGTAGCAAATAGGCTTCGGCAGCGTCTAAAAAAGCGTCGGCCAAAAAGCGACTATTTTTTATAGAAGCGTCGTTTTTAAAAATGTAGAACAAGTGGTCAAGAGCCTGTTCATAGTTGCCGAGAGCAATGTAAACTCGGCTAATTTCTGAATAAAGAATGGCATCGGCATCATCAGGTAGAATTTTCAACTCTTTTCTTTCCCGTTTCACGTCGTTGAGGATGCGTATAGCGGATGCATAGTTGTTTTCTTGGCGAAGCAGACGCGCCTGATTGATTCTTGTCCAATGTTTGATATTGGAGCCTTGTAAATTCAGAGAGTCGTTGAGCTGAACAATCAATTCTGAAATCATGTATTGAAACTCTATCGACTGCTCCTTGAGGTTATCGCTTTCTAAATAGGATAAAATTTGTACAGTGGAATCTTTTCTTATAGAAAGTTGATTAAAAATGATATGCAAAGAGTCCTGCACCTGCTTATGAGGCGTTTGCGCAAACAGCCATGTTTGACTAGCCAAACAAATACTTAAAAGCAAGAAAATTCTCAATGCATTCATTATATGCTTAATTCTCTTTAAATCAATTCAATCCGTAAACAAACTGAGCGATGTCTTTATGACCGCGCAGAGAGTAGCAAAACCCCACCCCAAATACCAAAGTATGCAAGTTAACAGCTCTGTAGGGCTTTAACTCATTGCCATCACCATCAAAGGTAGGCTCTGCGAAATAATAGGCGGCATCGTCCATCAAAAACACATTCAACTGATGTCCTTTTGAACCTTGCCGCAGCACGTTCAGCTTGAAGCGCGTAGCTGCCAAAAAACGGTTTTCTACATCTTTAATCTCTGGAGTAATGTTTTTAAATAGTTCATAAGATACACTTGGCAGCCAAGAACTTCCATTCTTACCCTTATAAACTTTGCCTAAAAACAACAACATTCTGGCGCGAAAGTAATTGGGTGTCAGTTCGCTGCGGTTAGATTTTATAATTCCCTCAAGTGCTAAGTATTTTTCAAAAACATATGATTTATCTGGGTTGGAATGCGCCAAGTAGGCACGCGGTCGCAGGCTATAAAAGGAGTTAGGTTGAGCGTTTTCTCGGATATACTGCCCCATCAAACCCATAAACCACTGTTTATTAAGTTGTTTTTCATACCCCAAGCGCAGCACCAAACTATTGATGAGCGGTGAGTTGTTTTGTGTATTGTCTTCAAAAAGAAAGCTGCGCGTCTGTATCTGCGTATACATCAAGCCTTCTCCGCGTTGGCCTTTACTGACACCTAAAGGCAACCAAAGCGCACTCCTTTCAAGGAGGCGTTCGCGTGGCACTTTCTGAGAATATACTTCAAAGGAGCATATCAACAAAACCAACACTACAATCACATACTTATAAGTCGGCATAAGGATTTATAAAAGCAAAACAAATATAGTATATTTTTTAATACTACAAATTAATTGTATCAAATATTGCCTCCAAAGTCTTGTCTAGGGTAGTCTCTTCAAACTAATTTCACCTTCTGGTTGGGTATCGCTTCTACATCCATTCCAGCTACCTTTAAGTTCTTGCTGGGACTTATTTATCAACTCAAGAGTACCCTTCTTTTTACACCAATGGGCATTCATGAGTATTTCTTGTTGTTTGATTTTAATCTCCGTAAACTTCAAGATATTTTTTTTGAAAGTGCCTTTGAGCTCCAACTCACCATAATTTTCTGTCATATCTATCAAACGAATCAAAGAAGATCCTGTGACAGAGTCACCTTTCTGCTCGAGCACCATCTCAAATATATATTTGTCAGCCAGCCCATTTTGATTTTGCCACAAAAAACCAACCCATTTTCCGTTTATACCGCTGCTCTCATCTACAGGCTTAATCCAGACCATGAAAGAACATAAGCTAAAAATCAGCAAACAAAGTAGTAGAATCCTTTTCTGTATAAATTTTAACATAATAAATAGTGTATTTACTTTTTGAAAAATAATAATGTAATAGCTACGGTAACTAGAATACTGGATATCATGACGATATACATGAGACCATCTACTAAAATGTACTCTTTGTATTTCCTATAAAAAGTTTTTAGCGATTGCCACATAGCAGAAACTCAAAAAAAAGTGGATTAGTTTTAGATAGCTTGGAATCAAAGATAAGTAATTTATTGAATGCATGCTATTAAAGTAACTTAAAAACACCAAGAAAATTTTTAGCTTTGTGCCCTAAAATCTTTAAATATCAACGTAAGAATGATCACCAACACCGCCGCTCAAAATGATTCATGGAAAGCGCAGCTAAAGCTACATTTCATTGTTTTGATTTGGGGTTCTACTGCTATCGTAGGCAAATGGATAGGGTTGGATACCGCCTGGTTGGTGTGGTACAGAACCATGATTGCAACACTTGGATTAGCTTTTTTGGTATGGTTTTACAAGGCTAGCTTTCGTGTTGAGGCAAGATCTTTGGTCATCATGTTGCTCACGGGCTGTGTAGTTTGCGGTCACTGGTTTTTGTTTTTCTTTTCGGCTAAAGTGAGTAATGTATCCATCTGTTTGATAGGACTTTCCACCACCACGCTCTGGACAGCTCTTCTGGGTCCTCTCATTAACCGAACGCGTCCGCAATGGTATGAGTTTTTGCTGGGACTGTTGGTTGTGAGTGGTTTACTGGTTATTTTTAGGTTTGAGTCAGGTAAATTGATTGGTTTGTTTTTAGGTATTGGCTCTGCTTTTTGTGGTGCTTTGTTTTCGCTGCTTAATGGTGTTTTGGTCAAAAGGAACAACTCGTATACGCTCTCTTTCTATGAAATGTTGGCTGCGTATGTGCTGGTGGCTGTCTATCTCATGGCTAGCGGTGGGCTAGGCACTTGGCAAGAAAACATTCCCAATCCTCAGGAGATTTTAGCCTTGTTGTTTTTGGGCGGCGTTTGTACGGTTTATGCGTTTGCGGCTTGTGTGGAGCTTTACCGCAAGATAAGCGTGTTTGCAAGCAATTTGGCCATTAATTTAGAACCTGTGTATGGCATCGTTATGGCAATTTTTTTCTTTCAAGAGCATCAAGAAATGAGCATTGAGTTTTATTTGGGCGCAAGTATTATTGTCTTAGCTGTTTTGGCCTATCCTTTTTTGGTAAGTTTTGAAAAGCGGCGTTTAGATAAAAAAGCCAACCGTTGAATCATTGGCTTATGACTTGAATGAATGATTTGACCTATATAATTTTTGAAACATAAAACCTGCTATAGAGAAAGCTAAAAACGGCTTTGAATAATATTTTTGCAAGTTTTTTTTTTAATTTACTGATAAAAAGAACGATATTTGAGCCTCAAATAAGGCTAAGAATAAGCCAGTAGGTAAGATTACGGAAATCCTAAGAGTGAATACACTAAAAGCTGTCAAAACAAAACACATTCAATGGTATACAATATGAAAACACTTTTCTCTATTGGTATGGTAATAGTTTCAGAGTTTCTCGCTCCCGCGCGATTGGGGACGCTAGCAAGCAAATCATTGCTCATATTCACGTGCTGTTTTTTAAGCTTAGCCTCTTTGGCACAGGCCCAAGACGAAGACCCGAAAATATACTACAACAATGGTTTAGAAAACTTTAAAAAGGCAGATTATTTGGGTGCTATACGCGAATTTTTGTATGCTGTGGGAACCAAGACAGATTACGCTGATGCCTATTACCAACTGGCCGTATCTAAAGAAGCTCTTGCGCGCAAGGAAGGTTATATCAGCACAGAATATTGCCAAGATTTAATCAATGCCATGAAATACGGCAATCAAGATGCGTCTGAAATGATTCTTAAAAACTGTGGTGCAGAGTGCTTTAATATCAGTGTGGCTTTTGACCAGCCTGACAAAGTCTTTTGTGCAGATTTTACGGCAAGCGACATCACCGATTTGCCCAATGGCATGGAAAAGCTTGAGTTTTTATCAAGTTTGATTTTGGCGGATAACAATTTTGAAAAACTGAGTGATAAATTCGGAAAAATGCCCTACATTGTTACTCTGGATTTATCCAGCAATAAAATCGTCAACCCTGGACAGGCACTTGGCCTTATGACGCGCCTCAGTGATCTCAATCTAAACGATAATGCAGTAAACGCGCTGCCTGACAATATCAATCAACTTAAAAACTTGCGCTCGCTTCAGCTCCGAAATAATTTTTTGACAGATCTGCCCGCTACTTTTGCGCAACTCTCTAATCTGCGTGAACTAGACCTTTCCACTAATGAGTTGAGCAAATTACCTCAGGCTCTTTTCGCTCTCAAAAATCTTAAAAAATTAGATCTTTTTGGCAACCAGCTCTCTGATGCTGACAAACAAAGCCTTAAGCAAGCCCTACCCAACACTCAAATCAACTTTTAGACACACACAAATTTTCTTTGCGCAGAGTATTTAAAGAAGAGAGCTATATTATTGATTATTAAGCTTAAAAAAAATAAGAAACTCTTTCTTTTTAAATAATCAAAAAAATTAAAAATAAAATAATCGCTTTCTTTTGTTTTATAGATAGTCAATCTCTATTATTGTGCCTATAAAATCGCATGCTCGGCTTCTTTAGCTGAATTTTGTCCTTAATTATTGTTAGCATTTAAAGAGTTCATTAAAATGAGCAAACCAACATCAGGCCCTTCTCAGGCTAGCTCCATGTTCGCACTGATTACTATTCCAGTAATTATTGTCATTTGTGTACTTTTGTACATTTTTGTATTGGGTAACCCCTCCAACTTCCAAGAAAATAATCCAGATAATCACCCAATCCCTGGTAATTATCTTGGCATCGTTTACAAAGGTGGTGTTGTGGTACCTATCTTGATGGCTTTCTTCTTGATGGTAATTGTATTTAGCATCGAGCGTTTCTTGACCATCACACGAGCTAAAGGTGCTGGCTCAATCGCTACCTTTGTTCGCAAAATCAAATCTAACCTAGAGGCTGACAACGTATCTGCTGCAATTGCAGAGTGCGATAAGCAAAAAGGTTCTGTGGGCAACGTAATACGCGCTGTTTTGCTTAAATACCAAGACAACTCGAACGCAGTGAAGAAAGAACGCAACAAACCTGTTGAAGTGGTGGGTAACACTGGTGGCAACATCGTTATTGCAGACGTACAGGACAAAGAGCAGAGAATGGCCTCCATTCAAAAAGAGCTTGAAGATTCCACCTCTTTGGAATTACCTATGTTGGAAAAGAACCTTACCATCATCGCAACACTCGCCTCTGTGGCCACACTCACAGGTCTGCTTGGAACAGTAATTGGTATGATCAAAGCCTTCGCCGCTCTTGCAACAGCTGGTGCACCTGACTCTAGCGCACTAGCCAATGGTATTTCTGAGGCTCTTATTAATACCGCCCTTGGTATTGGTGCTTCAGCTTTCGCTATTATTTTTTATAACTACTTTACGAGCGAAATTGATAACTTGACTTATAGCATAGACGAAGCTGGCTACAGCATTCTCCAAAGCTATTCAGTGAAGCACTAAAAGCTCATCTTTGATTAAAGCCTGATGAAAAGAAACGCTCTTTTGTTTTAAAGAGCGTTTCTAAGGCTAAAAATATGATTTTCTAAATTGCCTAAAGTCAAAATTGCATTATGCCTAAAGTCAAAATTGCTCGCAAAAATATCTCCTTAGATATGACTGCTATGTGCGACATGGCCTTTTTGCTGCTTACATTCTTTATGTTGGCCACAAAGTTTAAGCCAGACGAAGTAGTGACGGTAGATACTCCTTCCTCTATTTCCGAAATCCCAATTCCTGACTCTGACATACTGCTTATTCAAGTGGACAAAGATGGTCGTGTGTTTTTCGGTGTAGATGGTCAGCACAACAGACCCGCCATGTTAGATCGCGTTGCCACGGTTTACAATGTGCAGTTCACAGAGAAAGAAAAATATGAATTTTCTATCATCGAGAGTTTCGGTATGCCTCTCTCTTCTTTAAAGCAATATTTGAATACACCTGTTGAAGCGCGCTCTAAGTTTAAACAGCCTGGTATACCTTGCGACTCACTTCAAAATGAGTTGAAGGAGTGGGTAATGAATGCCAGAAGAGTGAACAACAAGTTTAAAATTGCCATCAAAGGTGATGAAGGTGCCGATTATGCTACTATGAAAAAAGTTATTGAAACACTTCAAGATCAAAACATTAACCGCTTTAACCTTGTAACAAGCATAGAAAACAGACCTGCTGATATGCCTGCTAAAAAGGACGATGAGGCTGCTCAATAATAAAAATAAAAAAATCTGTGTTGTTTTTATGGAATTTTGTGCTGGTATGCATCTTTAATGTACAAAGGCACTAATTTTTAAACTTCACAACCTACAAACATCAATGTTTTACTGCTAAAATCACAAAGCTACCATGGCAGAAATAGACTCCTCCAGTTCGGGGAAAGGTGGTAAAAAAGGCCCCAAAAAAGTATCTACCAAGATTGACATGACACCAATGGTTGATCTTGCATTTCTTCTCATTACGTTTTTTATGCTTACCACCACCATGAGCAAACCCAAAACTATGGAGGTGAACATGCCTGATAAAACGAAAGAGAAAACAACCATGGATGTAAAAGCCTCTGAGTGTTTGACCATCATACTCGGCGAGGGCAACAAGGTACATTATTACGAGGGTGTTGTAGAGGCTTCTACCGCCCTAGAAACCACCGATTTTTCTGATGAAGGCATCAGAAAAGTAATTCTTAAGAAAGCACAGAGTTTGAAGTCTCTCAATAAAGTGCCTATTATCATCATCAAGCCTATGGATAAGTCTAACTACAAAAATGTAGTAGACATTCTGGACGAAATGCACATCACTTCAATGAAGAAATATGCTATCGTTGAGCTTTTTGAACAAGATAAGCAGCTCCTTAAAGAACGCTTAAACATTCTCATTTAAAAGATTTTGTCCTAACTTTTATCTAGCACCCAAAAAAAAGAAAGCACCATGTCTAACAAAAACTTTGATAAGCTCTCTATAGACGAAATCGTCTTTGAGGGACGAAACAAGACTTATGGAGCTTACGATTTGAGAATCATTTATCCCAATCACATCAACCGCGCACTTATCATAGCAGCTATACTCTTCGTTTTGGCGTTGGTAGGTCCTATGATTTACAGCAAAGTGATGCCAGATGGCGACGAAGATGAAATGCAAGTCGTAGAGTTGGTAGATTTACCACCTCCACCTCCTACTGATCCAGAAACACCTCCCCCGCCAGATCTCCCGCCACCGCCGCCGATAGTAGAAACTATCAAGTTTGTACCGCCAGAGCCTAAGCCAGATGAGTTAGTTGAGGAAGAGGAAGTTCCTGACCAAACAGAGCTTGAAGACAAACAAATATCTACTACTACACAAGAAGGTGACCCTAATGCAAATCCCGATGAAATCATCGTAGACGATGGTCCGCGCGAGGAGCAAAAAGTAGTAGAAGTACAAAAAGAAGAGGAAATCTTCCTTGTGGTTGAACAGGTGGCTGAGTATCCTGGTGGTCAGAAAGGCTATAAGAAGTTTTTGAATAAGAACCTCAAGTATCCTAAAGCAGCATCTGATGCTGGTGTAGAAGGTAAAGTATTTTTGCAGTTTACAGTTGAAAAAAGTGGTAATATTGGTGATGTTAAGGTCGTTAAATCACTTGGCTATGGCTGTGATGAAGAAGCTATACGCGTGGTGAAAATGATGCCGCCTTGGACACCTGCCAAACAAGCTGGTAATGTGGTTAGAAGTAAGTTTACACTCACAATTACTTTCGCTTTGAGCGAGTAAGCGAAGTTTTCCTGATACAAAAAGGCATGAGAAAAACTCTCATGCCTTTTTGTGTTCTATTTTTTATCTATATTCATGGTTTCTGTGCGGTGCTGTTTTTATGAAACTTTTTACTGGTATGCCCTTTAATGTACAAAGACATTGATTTTTAAACTTCACAACTTGCCAATATTAATGTTTTACTGCTAAAATCACAAAGCTGCCATGGCAGAAATAGACTCCTCTAGTTTGGGGAAGAATGGTAAAAAAGGCCTCCAATGGTTGACCTTTTGAGCAAGGTAAGCAGCTCCTTAAATAACGCTTAAACATTCTCATTTAAAAGATTTTGTCCTAACTTTTATCTATTAAGCACCCCCCAAAAAGAAAGTACCATGTCTAACAAAAACTTTAATATGTTCTCTATAGACAAAATCGTCTCCGAGGAACGAAGCAAGACTTATGGAGCTAACGATTTGCGTATCATTTATCTTAAACATATCAACCGTGCGTTTATCATAGCGGCCGTACTCTTCGTTCTAGCGTTGGTAGGTTGCAAAGTGATGCCAGTTTACCGCAAAGAGATGTCAAATAGACAGGCTGCGTTCCCTGGTGGTCAGCAAGGTTATGAAAAGTTTTTGCAGAAAAACCTCAAGTATCCTAAAGCAGCATCTGATGCTGGTGTAGAAGGCAAAGTATTTTTGCAGTTTATAGTTGAAAAAAATGGCAGTATTGACAATGTTAAGGTACTTAAATCACTTGGCTATGGCTGTGATGCAGAAGCAATACGCGTGGTGAAAATGATGCCGCGCTGGACACCTGCCCAAAAAAATGGTAATGTGATTAGAAGTGAGTTTACGATCACAATTAATTTCGTTTTGATGGATTAAGCGAAGTTATCTCTCATGCCTTTCTTGTATTCTATTTTTGTGTGTATTTATGGTTTCTGTGCAGCAATTACCTTATTCATCCAACTCACAGTTTGTGTGGTGAGCTGGGTGTTAAAGTTTTCTAGCCAGTAGGTCTGAAAAATAGATTGGTCTGCCACCATTTTCGCATTGGTTGCCATATCAGGTACACTCAAAAATAAGTGTTCTGTGTCCTGCAAAAGTAAGAATGTGCCATTACCAGGGTGATAGTGATTAATAATCCTAGCGATAGTTTCTGCACCTTGTGGGCTGAGTGCCTGTATGTCGTGTTCGCCATACATAGCCAAGACAGGCTCTTTGGTATTTTTCCAAGCTTTATAATAAGAAATAGCACTTACTGAGGGGAAGAAATCAAAGCTACGGCCTATGACTTGGTTATTGCTAAAGCCGATGCTGTTGTTAGGGTTGTTGAAAATAGCCTCATAGTCCTTGTTGGCTTTCATGTCATTGAGAGGTACACGCTTCACCAACCAATCATACAAAAAGTCATACACGTTGCGAACGTCATTGTCAATCTCTTCATAATCTTGACCAAAAAACTCCGATTGATAGCGATGGAGATCGAGCAAGTACTCATACCAGCTCACAGCCAATGTGCCGTAAACCATGACCCCGCCCAAATCGTGTTTGGCTGATAGCACAGGGGCAACTAAACCGCCCAAAGAGTGCCCAAAGAGAAATATCTGTTCTTTTTTTATAAATTTGTAGCTCTGCAAAGCCAACAAACCTGCCTCAAAAGCGGCAATTTCAGTTTCAAAGTCAATGGTTTCGCAGGAGGGTGTATTGGTGCTTTCGCCCATACCAGGTTTTTCTACGCGATAAACGACAAAGCCTCTTGCCACCCAATGGTCTATGGCCTGTTTACTGGGGTTTTTGGGACTGCTTGCATAGTCCACAGAAGAACACGGATAACCTTGTATGTAGTAGACGGCAGGGAAAGTACCTTCTCCTTTGGGTTTGTGAACAATAGAGCGCAAATAACCACCTTTAAAAGGCACTTCGTCGTAAATCACTTCACCCGTTGGGGAGGTCTCCATTAACTTTGGTTGAACAATGCCCTTTAATGTGAGCTTTTTATTATCCCGCAAAACTTTGATTTCAATAGGCGCACCTACGCTTAAAGTGGGGATATAAGCCACAACGTCTTGGACTTGTGAGAATACTATTGCGTTGATAGATAGGATTTTGTCAGTTTCCTGAATGCCCAGCTTGTAGGCAGTAGATCCCTCAAAAACCTTTGTGACGGAGAGGAAGTTGTCTGTTTTTTGAAAGGCCGCTCCCAAAAACGGCTTTCGCTTAATGTTTTGGGCTTCTGTGCTTGTGCTACAGAAAGCTAAAGCTAGAAATAACAGCAACCCCCAAGGTAATTTCAATAAGTTCATGATTTTGTAAGTTGTAAAACAATGAAACTAAGAGATTAAGAAGATAAAAGCTTTGGGGAGTGGTGTCTTAAGCATTTAGAAGACAAAGATACTGTTTTTTTTGTATTGCTATAGCTTAGACCTTGTTTTTGTTACTTACAAAAATATTCTTTACGTTTTGGAATGTTTTTAATAAATGCCTCAAAATCAAATAAAAATAATAGTTTATAGGAAAAAAATAAAGGTACAACACAGGTTTAAGCCTATGTTGTACCTTTGGCAAGTACCCAAAAAATATTTATTTATTCATCTTTTGCAAAAAATCTACTGGCAAAAGGCCTTTGATGTCTTGCTCGCTCACAATACCCTTCTTGTTATTGGCATAAACTTCTAGCAAGTAAGGCAGAATGGTTTTGTCAAACAAATCCTTAGCTGTTGTGTTCGGGCTAGCGTTTTGGATAATAAGGTTAATGTCTTCTTGAATGGCCTTCTCTGATACGAAAACTGGTTTCATGTAGCAAATAAGCTCTTTGCGTTTAAAGCCCTCAATGCGCTTGGGCACTTCGGTGGAGCTGGCCGTAGGCTGTACATAATACAACTCCAGTAAGCCATCGGAAGCAGGAACATCAGAGCTCTTGAATATCAATTGATTATCTTCTGAAGAGAGTTTTTGTATAATCGTATCTTTGCCATTAATATAGCGCACACAAAAATAATTCTCATTGTTCATCGGAAAAATTGTCTTGTTGATACCGAAACTCGCTCTTCCCAGAACATAAAAGTCATTGGCAGTTTTCTTGGTCAAGCTGCCACCTCGCGAAAAGAAGAAGCGCAAGTCTTCAATGTTGTTTTTGGCGGGGTTGTTAAAGCTAAATGTGCAGTTTTTGCAGAGAACGTCCGAAGATCCTCTCACTGCGGTCATGCTATAAGCTTTGGCAGGCGCAATCATTTCTTTGACTAAAGCCACAAACTCGTTGTCTTTGGCATATTTTGCTTGAGGTGCTATCGTAAAACGACCTTTGCTTGGAGAAAGGACATCTACTTTGTCTTTAATGGTCTTGAAAGACAACTTGTTGTTAGACAGTATTTTATCGCCTTTTTTAAGGGGCAGCTTGGTTTCTCTGTTTGTTACAGTGCCTTGCACATTGATAACTACGTATTTTTCAGGCTCTTGAAACAAGCTTGCAAACACAAGAAAAGAAACAATGAGATATTGCAGCATGGTGTTATTTGGTTATCTTAAAATACATTCAAAATTTAGTGGTTGTATTAATGTAGTACAAAAAGCGTCCCAAAGTTAAAACTAATTCTGGTTTTTATGTTTTTTTTTAATTCTAAAAAGTATGGATTACTGCCTTTTGAAGCAAATCAAGTTAAGTTTTGCTGGAATTGGTAAAAGAAATTTCTACTAAGGTCGCACAGCATAATTTGCGATATTTTAAAGAATTTATATTTTTGCAACTTGTTAGTATTTATTTACTTTACTGGTTACATAAAAAAAGCCATGGCGTTTCCTCAAAGCGTTTCCGAAACTCATTTTAAGTTTGATAAGCAGACAGGTTTTTATAAGGGAAAAGTTCGCGACGTTTACTTTTTTGGGGACAAGATGGCTATGGTGGCCACAGACCGTATTTCTGCTTTTGATGTGGTGCTTTCTCGGGCAATCCCTTATAAAGGCAGAGTTCTAAACAGCATTGCGGCTAAGTTTTTGGAAGCCTCACGTCACATTGTACCCAATTGGTTTGAGAGTAGCCCACACCCTCAAGTGAGCGTAGGGCTTAAGTGCAATCCTATTCCTCTTGAAATGGTCGTACGTGCCTATCTGGTTGGCCATGCTTGGCGCGAATACAAAAGCGGTAAGAGGCAAATTTGTGGCGAAACTCTTCCAGACGGCTTGAAAGAAAATGACAAACTACCTTATCCCATCATCACGCCCACCACAAAAGCGGCTAAAGGTCATGATGAAGATATCTCACGTGTAGAAATTCTCCAGAAGGGTATTGTGACCAAGCGCGACTATGAAAAACTAGAACAGTATGCCCTAAGTTTGTTTGAGTTTGGCTCTCAAAAAGCCTATGAGCGCGGCTTACTGCTCCTCGATACCAAATATGAGTTTGGTACTTATAAAGGTGATGTGTTTTTAATGGATGAAGTTCATACTCCCGATTCTTCTAGGTATTTTTATGCCCAGAACTACCACGAAAATCAAAGAACCCAACAAAAGCAAAAGCAGCTTTCCAAAGAGTTTGTGCGTGAATGGCTTATAGAAAATGGCTTTCAAGGTAAAGAAAATCAAGTACAACCACCCATGACAGACGAATGGGTGCTCAGTGTTGGCAGCCGTTACATAGAATTGTATGAAATTATGCTTGGCCAAAAATTTGACCACTCACAAACCCATGAAAATCTTTTATCAGACATTGAAAATGCTATAAAATTAGCCTTTTAAATGCTTTGATTGATATATTTAAAACAATAATCAAGCTTACTACTTTACCTGCCTTATGGATAGTATTTTGAATAAACTTCAAAAATTGCCCTACTATCGCTTGCTGCTTGCTGGTGTGGGCGGGCTTTTGTTGTCCTTGTCTTGGTATCCACCTTTTTCTTTTTTGATATTTTTTGCCTTACTGCCTTTTTTTATTCTGGAAGCAGATCTTACGGCTCATAAAGCCTCCCATAGACGCTCTTTTTTTTGGGTTTGGTTGATGGTGGTTTTATGGAACATTGGTGTTTATTGGTGGTTATTTAACGCTATCAGTTGGTTAGTGGTGGCGGTTTGGTTCATCAACTCAGGTTTTGTGGCTTCTACTGTAAGCATTTATCGTCTCGTCAGAAACGCTGTACATGACCATCGTCTTCAATATGTGATGTTTGTAAGTTTTTGGGTAGGCTTTGAATATTTGCACCTCAACTGGAGTTTGACTTGGCCTTGGGTCAATATAGGTCATACCTTAGCCAGCCAACCCATTTGGATTCAATGGATTGAGTACACGGGTTCTTTAGGCTTAAGTGTTTGGATTCTTGTGGCTAATATTTTGGCGTATGAGCTACTAATCGTGAAGCGCGTGCCACGTTGGGCAGTTTTTGCCACTGTGGCTGTGCCCTTGGCAGCGTCTTGGCTACTTTATGGACGTTATGAAGTAACAAAGGAGGTACAGATAGAAACCGTAGTGGTGCAGCCCAACTTTGACTGCTACACCGAAAAATTTGAGAATAACCCTGCCAATGGTGAAATCAACAGCACTTACGTTAGTTACGAAGACCAAATTAAACGCCTTATCAGCCTGAGTGAGCGCATGATTACACCCAATACCAAATATGTCTTTTGGCCAGAAACAGCTCTCCATAAAGACATAAATGAGCAAAATGTATTTACAAACCTCTATTTGCGAAACATCTTGACGGATTTTGTCAAAAAACACCGCTTGGTTTTGGTTACAGGGGCAGACACTTATGCGTTTTATACAGGGCCAGAAAACTTCACGCCCACAGCCAATGTGTATGATAGCGACCCCAATATGGCTTATGACTATTTCAATTCTGCCATTCAACTCAAGCCCAATGAAGAAGTGTCTATTTATCGTAAATCTAAGCTAGTCATTGGGGCAGAGACCAATCCCTTTATCGGGATTCTACCACAATCCCAGCTTTTGATGATGTTTAAAGATGTTTGGGCTACCTTAGGTACTCAAAAAGAACGCGACGTGTTTTCTGATGTGGCTGTGGTGGCTCCCGTTATCTGCTACGAATCAGTTTATGGTGAATATGTCACGGACTATATCCGAAAAGGAGCCAACCTGATTGCAGTCATTACTAACGACGGTTGGTGGGATACGCGCACCGCTCCCACACAGCATCTCAATTTTTCGGTAATGCGTGCCATAGAAAATCGCCGTTCAGTGGCCAGAGCAGCCAACACAGGCATATCTTGCTTCATAGATCAGCGTGGCGATATCTTGCAACGCAGCCAATACGGCGAGGCAGTGGCTCTACGTCAAACACTTTCCTTGAACGATGGCCAAACTTTTTATACCAAAAATGGCGATTTGCTGGGTAAATTATCGGCCTTAATTGCGGTTTGTAGTTTGATTGCAGCAATCTTTAAAACCATATTGGCATAAATGCCTTCTGCTATTTCTTCGCTGAGCTCAATGTCGAGCTGCTTATACTCATTTTCTTGCATAAAAACATTGTTTTAGGGATGGTTTTGCCCCGTGGTAGACTGCTTTTCAATAAAAAGCAAAAGAAAATTGACTTCTTGTGCTCAAAAAGAAAATTGCGCTTGTCTCAATGAGGCAAGGATAGTTAAAAACGGCTACCATATAACAGATGCCGTCCAAATTTTTCTGTGTAAGTACTCTAAAAATGACTTCTGTTTTATGCTGAGAATCTTACGAAGCGTCAGCAAACTCAGATATTCCGCTTTACTCATAATGACAAAACTATACTTTTAAAATGTCCAATTACTGATTGCTAAACTTTCCCCATATATTTAAAAATAAAATTTATAATAAATGCTTGCAACCATTGCTACACTTTACATTGTCTCTATAGTACAATAAATCAAACAACACTACTTAATATTTCTATTTTACTTTACTAAATCCATAAAATTATGTTATTTCAAACCCCAAAACCTCTTTTGCGGCTCTTTTCTGCAGTTTTGCTCTGCGC
>RDZD01000004.1 GCA_004293815.1 Cytophagales bacterium
TTTAAGTGTTTATTTTTCAACAAAAACCTTGTTTTACAGTTATTTGTCTCTACAAAACAAGATTCTAAAAATCGGCCTGCTTGCCCAATATCCCGTTATTAGACTAGTTGTTTGGCCAAATAATAGACAAACGTTGTGTATTTATGCGACTTTTATACAAAAAATGTGTGTGCTTTATGATTTAAATGGACTTATTTTTTGTTTATTTATTTTAAACATTACAACCTCATGAAAGACATGATGAGTGGTTTTGTTGAGGGCTTGAGAAAGGATTGAGCCGCTCTGTAGGGGCCGCTTCGCCCTAAAATTGGGTAAGGTTTGGGCAGACGGCAGATATTTTTTATATCTTTGCAAAAGTTTTGCAGACTTGTGGCAGTGTCGCAAACAAAACAGACCAGACAATGATTTCTCAAGAATCTCCCATTTTTTTGAGTGCCGAGTGGCGCAAATTACTAATGCTTAACTTTGAGGTAGATTCAGCCTTGTTGCAGCCCTATCTGCCCAAGGGCGTTGAAATTGACTATTTTGAAGGCCGTACATTTGTATCAGTGGTGGGTTTTATGTTTGAGAACACCCAGCTCAAAGGCTTCAAAATACCTTTTCATCAGACATTTGAGGAAGTCAATTTGCGCTTTTACACACGTTACATGCACGAGGGTGAGTGGAAGCGTGGCGTGTGTTTTGTGCGAGAGCTAGTGCCTAAAGCGGCTATTTCATGGGTAGCCAATGCGGTTTACCACGAGCCTTATTTGGCAGTGCCGATGTGGCACAAGATAAACCACAACGCACAGGAGCTTTCGGTACTTTACGGCTGGGATTATGCCAACGAAAAACATGAAATCATGGCTTTGGCAGAGCCAAAATCTCAAAAAATGCAAGAAGGAAGCCTCAACGAGTTTATAGCAGAACACTACTGGGGCTTTGGCAGACATCGCGAAGAAAAAGTGGTGATTTATCAGGTGGAGCACCCCAGATGGGAATTTTATCCTGTCCGTACTTGGCAGATGCAGCTCAATACGGCCAAGCTCTATGGTCAGCAATTTGTTAAAACTTTAGCACAAGAACCCGTTTCTGTATTTGTAGCAGAGGGCTCGCCAATTCATGTCCGTCATGCGCTCTTTGTTTAAAAATTTACTGTGTTGCTTGTTGTTGGTGGTGTCGCAGCAGCTCTGGGCACAAAATGATGCTTACTGGCAACAAAAGGTACAGTATCGAATCAAAGCGACTCTCAATGACCAGAACAACACCCTAGAAGGTACTTTTTATGAGCTGACCTACACCAACCAGAGTCCGCACACCATTTGGTTTGGAATGCCTATACTCCCCACTCACCCTACCATAACTTGCAAACGGCCAATCACAAGACCGTTATTTTTGGCGATTATGAGAGCCAGAACTTAGGTCTCAGCGTGTGGGACGTGCGCGTAAACGGACAACTGGCCGACACCACCTCCACCAACAGCATCATGCGCGTAAAGCTGCCCAAACCTCTGACTTCTGGCGACTCCGTCAAGGTGACCATGCAGTTTAAAACCTATTTTTCCAAAGGAGGCAATTTGCGCAAACGCATGAAGTATTATGAGGCTTTTGGCTACAAAAACTACAATGGTGTACATTGGTATCCCATTGTCAGTGTGTTTGATAAGCATTTGCTTGGGGTACAGAAACCGAATTAGATAAGGAGTATTATGCTGATTTTGGCAACTTTGATGTGGAGTTAGACCTACCCAGCAACTACATTCTGGAGGCCACTGGCAACCCGCTTAACCGAACAGAAACCCTACCAGACAGCCTCAGAAAAGCTTTAGACTTGCGCAACTTTCGCACAAAAAAATGGAATGAACAGCCTTCTGAACTCATGCCTAAGCGGTCAGGGGCAAGAAAGAAGTGGGTTTTTAGAGCCCAAAACGTTCATAATTTTGCTTTTACGGCATCGCCTCTTTACCGAATAGCCGAAACAGAAGTCGACGGAACTACTGTGGTGGTACTCGTACAAGAACATCACGCGCTACATTGGCAACAAACCCCGCAACTATGCGCCAACCTCATGCACTTCTACAATCAAGCCCTAGGACAGTATGCCTACCAGCGCATGATTTTTGCGGACGCTGCCGAAGGAACAGAATGTGGTCAGATGGCATTAATTACTAGCCTTTATCCCAACCATGTAGGGCTTATTGCCCACGAGCTAGCACACCAGTGGTTTCAGGGGATGCTGGGCAGTAATGAACGCTACCGCGCTTTTTTGGACGAAGGCTTTGCTGAATATGCCACAGTATTGGCCTTGCAGTACCTTTATGGAGGCGACGAGACTGAATACAAGCACCAACTTAAACCTTTCAACGTTAAGGCATATCCTTTTTCACACCGCCAAGCGCGTTTCTATGAGCCTTATCTCAACTACTTTTGGAGCGGCCATGACATTGTGCTCAATACCCACTCCTCCGATTTTCGTTCTTCGGTAAGGCAAGAAGGGGGCTATGGCTTAACCTATCAGAAGGGTGGTCTTATGCTAGAAAATCTGCGTTATGTCTTGGGCGACGAGCTTTTTTTTGGGGCTTTGCAGCACTACATCAAGACGTGGAAGTTCAAGCACCCTTATCCTGAAGACTTTCGCCAAAGTATAACAGCCTATACTCAAACTGACCTTACCTGGTTTTTTGACCAATGGCTAGACACTGACAAACACAACGATTATGGCATCAAGCATGTCAAACGGCTCTACAAAGGCAAAAAATTTACTTACAAAATTACATTAGAGCGCAAAGGCAGTATGCAAATGCCCATAGACTTGCATTTATGGGACAGAGACAACCAGACTTATAGCTTTTATATTCCCAACAAATGGTTTAAAAAAAAAACTACTGCACAAGTTTTGCCGCAGTGGATAGGTTGGGGCAAAAACTTGAATCCCTCTTATACCACCACAGTCACTCTGGCTAAGCCCCTTAAAAGGCTTGAAATAGATTCCTCACGCAGCATGTGCGACGTGGATATGCGAGACAATTGCAAAGGCAAAAGTCCGCGCTCTAGACTCAAACTTGATATTGGTCAAGATGAGCAACCTTATTACGCTGGCTATGAGAAGCTTTGGCAACCGCATGTGTTTTATACAGGTCTGGACGGACTGAGGTTAGGTGTCAAGTTTGATCAAAAATATGCTGATATAGAGTATCTTAGTATAAAATTTTGGCTTAACACCTCTCTTTTGCAAAATACTCCTGAGTGGGCAAGCGGCGAAAGTCCTGAAGGCACAGGATTCTGGCTTAAATACCAAAATAGATTTTCAGCTTACTGGCCAAGCTGGAGCTACTGGGCAGATGTTTGGCTAGCCGGCGGCCTCACCAAAACGCTTTTGGGCATCAAAAAAAGCCTCAAAGAAAGAGACCCCAACAACCCTGATTATGCCGAAATTGCGGTTTATCACAAGTTTTTACGTCTTTCAGAAAAGGGTAGTTTTTATTTGGCCAATCCGCAACATTGGTCGAGGAATACCAACTCTAGTTTTAATTTTAGTTATACCCAGCATCAACAAAGAGATAAGAAAAACAGCACTTGGAGAGTTAATTTGCGCACTCCTGCCATGCAAAGTGAGTTCAATTACGGTTTGATTAGTTCTGAGTACATTAAAATACTTAGCTATAAAAAAGCACAATTGCGGCAACGCTATTTTCTGGGCAGCGCACTGAACAGCCAAGTGCCTAATGAAAGTCTGATTTATCTGAGTGGAGCGAGTCCCGAAATGCTGGCTGATAGTCCATGGACGCAAACTTATGGTTTGTTTATGCCCTACAACGGTCAGAGGCAGAACTTGTCTTTTCAGCAAGGAGGTGGCCTTAATGTGCGCGGTTATGGCAACGCACCCATGATTTACACAGATTCCACACAGATTAGCACGCCTTATTTCCGAGGACGGTCAGGAGCCTCCCTCAGTTGGGAGTATGGGCGCAATAACCGCAAATTCTTTTGGAGTAAAAAGCTTTATAAAAAGCTCGAGTTGGATTGGTATATGTTTTTTGATGCGGCACTCATCAGACCATTTACCACCAATATCACCGTTCCTGAGCGTTTTTTTGCTAATGCAGGTGTGGGTACTGCTTGGCGGATTAAGTTTCCGAAAACGCGTTATAAACCCTTTGTCATACGGTTAGACTGCCCTTTTTGGCTTTCTTCTAACCGTGCAGATGGTCAGAATTTTGGTCTGAGGGCTGTTCTGGGCATAGGCCGAACGTTCTAGAAATTTGGGGTACTGTTGCTCTTTTTATGAATCATAGAAAAGCATTTCATAATTAAACAACACGAAGCTGAGACTCAAAAAATAAAAACCTTTATAGCTAAATAGCCGTTAATGGTTTTACTTTGGATAAAAACACATAAAAAAACAACTGTTGTGATTAAAAAAGGTTTGGTATTGCGTTCCACAGGGCTTTGGTATGATGTTCAAGACGAAGCGGGTAAGCACATCAGAGCGCGTTTGGAAGGAAAGATAAGGCTAAAAAACGAAAAAGCGACCAATCCTGTGGCTGTGGGCGACTATGTAGAGCTTGCTACAGACCCTTTGAATGAGGCACAAGCCTCTATCAAATCTGTTCTGCCCCGCCAGAATTATGTTTCTAGGCTCTCACCTCACAAAAAAGCCCATGCTCACATCATTGCAGCCAATCTCGACCAAGTGATTCTGGTTGTCACTTTGGCCTTGCCTCGCACTTCTTTGGGTTTTATTGATAGGTTCTTGGCTGTGGTAGAAAGCTTTCGTATTCCCTGTATTTTAGTGTTCAATAAGTCCGATATTATTTCACAAGACCCTGAAGGCCAAGCCTATCAGGATGAGGTGAGACGAATGTACGAACACATTGGCTACAAAACATTTGCTGTTTCAGCCCTAGCCGATACAGATCTTAGTATATTACAAGGACAGATAAAGGATAAAAAAACTTTATTTTCAGGACATTCTGGTGTGGGTAAATCCACCTTACTCAATCGTTTAGCACCACACATTTCTGCGCAAAAAACACAAGAAATTTCTGATTTTTCTTTGAAAGGAGTTCATACTACCACTTTTGCTGAAATGTTTGAAGTGGCTCCCCAAACCTACATTATAGACACTCCTGGCATCAAAGAAATGGGGCTTCATAACATCAAACCTGAAGAAATCTCACATTATTTCCCAGAAATGCGGCACTTACTCAACTCTTGCAAGTATGCCAACTGCACACACACGCATGAGCCTCAGTGTATGGTGATAAAAGAAACTGAAAGTGGCTATATTTTCCAAAGCCGTTACTATAATTATCTGAGTATGTTCAGAAATGAGGATAACAGAAAGTAAATCAGACTCTTACAGTATCTATCTTTCATAGCATACAATAAAAATAGCCTTTGAATAGCGGTTACATGCTTCAATATCAAGAGTTGTTTTTCAAGCAATTTTATAAGTAGACATCTACATAAAAAAAGTCTGAGAAAAACAGGATTTTCTCAGACTTTCTGCCGCTAGTTGGGTTGGTTTTTATTCGCCGCCGCCGCCAGAAGCTGCTACTTTTCCTTTAATGATAAGTGTAGTAGAACCGTCCGCAGTATTGGCGTTCACTGTTACTGTTTTGTGGAAATCGCCTACTGCTGCTGCGTTAAAGGTAGCAGAGATTTCAGATGCTTCGCCTGGTGCTATAGGCTCAGTTGGGAACTTTACGCCCGTGCAGCCGCAGGAACCGCGTGCATTGCTGATAATCATGGGAATGTTGCTTTCATTCGTAAACTTGAAGTTGGCGGTTACAGGTTTATTTTGTTCTATCGTACCAAAGTCATGGGTTGTGCCTTTAGTCCATTTAAAGACTGAATAATCACCTTGAGCTAAAACCGCTACACAAACTGTGAAAAGCAACAAAAACGATAAAAGAATATTTTTTTTCATAAGCTTTAGTGAATAATGAAAATAATGAAACAAAGTATAGTAGTGAGAAGATAAATAAAGATTGGTTTTGGGGACTTAGAAGTGACATTCTAAATTCTGCTACAAAACTACTAATTTCCTAGAATACCTACTGTTAATGAAAATGTTAAAGAGGCGTTAAAAAAATAAAAAGCTTGCTATCTGAATGCTATCAATGATTTAAGAAAAGACAACCTTTGCTAATGCGTCTGAAATAAAAGAGACTTTAGTCTGAACTTTTTAACAATCAAACCTTAAAACCACTCTAATAACAAAGCATCTATCCTACAAGCAAAGAGCTTAAACCAGAGTGACAGGCTCAAGATTTAAGCTCTTTTGAAAGCCGGATAGCTATTTTTGGGATTAATACTCCAGAAGTTCTATGATTTTGGCATGTATTCTGGACTCAGGCAAGAAGCAAGCCTCCAAATTTGGTGAAAAAGGAACAGCAGAATCCAGACTTCCTTCACGCATAACGGGCGCATCCAGATAACTGAAAGCATTTTCAGATATCCAAGCTGCTATTTCTGCACCGATGCCGCCTGTCAGACAGTCTTCATGACACACCAGAACCTTGTTGGTCTTTTTTACACTAGCCAGAACCGTTTCTTTGTCCCAAGGCAGAAGTGTGCGCAGATCCACAATATCAGCACTGTACTCTGGCATTGCTTTCATGGCTTTGGCTGCCCAATGAACCCCCATACCGTACGTTACAATGGTCAAATCGCTTCCTTCGGTATGTAAACGAGCTTTACCAAGCGGTAGCGTATAATAGTCGTCTGGAACAGGCTCATCAGCAGCGCGATAGAGGGCTTTGTGCTCAAAGAAGATCACTGGATTAGGATCTTCAACCGAGGCACAGAGCAGACCTTTAGCATCAATAGGATTGCTAGGATATACCACTTTGAGCCCTGGTGTGTGAAAAAACCAAGCCTCGTTGGACTGAGAGTGGAAAGGGCCCGCCGCAACGCCTGCACCTGTAGGCATACGGACTACTACATCGGCATTTTGCCCCCAACGGTAGTGAGATTTAGCTAAATTATTGACTATTTGAGTAATAGCCTCAGAAACAAAATCTGCAAACTGCATTTCTACAACGGCTTTCCAGCCCTTGATGGACAAACCTAAGCCTGTGCCAACAATAGCAGACTCACACAAAGGGGTATTGCGAACGCGCTCATTGCCAAACTGCTCCACAAAACCCTGTGTTACTTTGAAAACACCTCCATAATCAGCCACATCTTGCCCCATAATGACCATTTTGGGGTATTTCTCCATGCTCTGTCTCAATGCGTCCGAAACTGCATCTACCAACCGCTTAGGGGAGGTTTGAGTTCTTTGAGGTGCTACAACTACTTGGTTGAAAGGGGCATACATGTCACGAACCTCCTCTTCTGCCGAAGCAGTAGGGTAAGGAAACGCAAAAGCTTTTTCTAAGCCCTCTTCTATTTCTTGCTTGATTTCAGCTCTAATTTTTTGGTTTTCTTCCTCCGAAAGGATGCCTATAAGCTGCAAGAACAGCTCATAGTTGTCTACAGGATCTTTTTGTTGCCAAAGGTCAAACAGATGCTGAGGCACATATTTTGTTCCAGAGGCTTCTTCATGGCCACGCATACGGAAGGTCATGGCTTCAAAAATAACTGGGCGTGGCTTTTTGCGCATGCTTTCTGCCAATTTGCGAACAGTGTGGTAAACCTCCAAAATATTGTTGCCATCAACCTGTACGGCCTCTATGCCATAACCTATACCTTTATCAATAAACTGTTTGCACTTAAACTGTTCGCTGCTAGGCGTGGAAAGTCCATAGCCGTTGTTTTCAATCACAAAAATAACAGGAAGATTCCAAACTGCTGCCACATTAAGAGACTCGTGAAAATCCCCCTCCGATGTGCCACCATCGCCGGTAAAGGCCACTGTCACTTGCGGTACTTTGTCTAACACATTGGCTAGTGCTATGCCATCTGCCACGCCCATTTGCGGGCCTAGGTGCGAAATCATGCCCACAATGCGGTGTTCGTTAGTACCAAAATGGAACGAGCGATCTCTCCCTTTGGTATAGCCAAGTGTTTTGCCTTGAAACTGTGCAAAGAGTTTGTCTAAAGGCAATTTTCGGCTGGTAAAAAGCCCTAAATTACGGTGTAGAGGCAACAAATATTCGTCCTGATGCAGAGCTTCTGCCACACCCACTGAAATAGCCTCTTGTCCAATACCTGAAAACCATTTGCTGATTCGCCCCTGACGAAGAAGAATAAGCATTTTTTCTTCAATAAGGCGTGGTTTGAGCAGAGCTTTGTAGAGGGCTACCAGTGTTTCTTCTGAGTAGTTTTGTCTGTCAAAATGTATGTTCAGCTTGCGCAGGCTTGCGTCTGATACCTGTTTTTCCATATTTTTGAGAAATTTTGCGGCAAAGATAGCAAGTTTTTGTAATATTGTTTCTTAAAATTTTGCATTTTAAACGCTAGCTATTAAATTTTGAAGCAATTTTTTTAGAAAGCTTGTGTGAGCTTTTATGCTTGTTTTATGCCTCTTTATAGCTCTCAAGGCAAAAAAAATCAAGCCTCATCTTGTTTATAACCGTTTTTGCCTACCTTTGCATAATGCAATGAGGGCACTTTTCTTTTGTTCATATCTTGTCAATCAGATAAAGATAGACCATCCTGAGCTTTTTATAAGTCGTTATACAATTAAATTGCAACCAAATTTTTTAATATGAACCCAAAAGTTGAATCTTGGGGCTCAAGACTTGGGCTTGTGTTGGCCGTGGCTGGCAATGCAGTGGGGTTGGGCAACTATCTGCGTTTTCCGATACAAGCGATACAAAATGGAGGTGGGGCTTTTATCATTCCTTATATTATATGCTTTCTGGTCATGGGTTTGCCATTATTACTCATAGAGTGGTCTATGGGACGCTATGGGGGCAAACACCAAATTCACGCCACGCCTTTTATGCTTCACAAAATGGGAAAATGGCGAATTTTGAAGTATTTAGGGGTATTTAGTATTTCTACCAATGTGATTGTGGCGGCCTACTATTGCTACATTGAATCTTGGACTATTGCTTATGCTTATTATTCGCTTATAGGGACATTTGAGGGCATGAGTCAAGCGCAAGTTGTGCATTTTTTTGAGCAGTATCTGGTCTTTGGAGGGAGCTCTACAGGCATTCCTTATGAGAGTTTGGTATTTTATATAGCCTGCTTGGTTCTGAATATCTATGTTTTGTCTTTGGGTTTGAACAAAGGCATAGAGCGTGTGGGGCTGATAGGTATGCCACTTCTGATTATTTTCTCCATCATCTTGGCACTTCGCGGTATGACACTTGGTACTTCGGGCGGTACGTGTTCAGATTGCAATGCCTTGCTAGGTATTAATTATCTCTGGCAACCTCAATACGAAAGTTTACTAAACCCCAAAGTATGGCTTGCAGCAGCTGGGCAGGTATTTTTTACACTGGCGGTAGGTATGGGTACTATCCAGTGTTATGCGGCTTATCTGCGTTCTCGTGAGGATATTGCGCTCAACGCCTTAACGGCAGGTTTTACCAATGAGTTTGTGGAAGTCGTGCTAGGTGCTTGGATCATTATTCCAATCGCTACAGGTTATTTGGGCTTGGATTGGGTCAAAAATAATGCTGGTTTTGCCATGGCTTTTCAGACTATGCCCTTTTTGTTTGAGCAGTGGGGACGTTTCTTTGGTGCTTTGTCGGGTATGATGTGGTTTGGTCTGTTGTTTTTTGCGGGCATTACCTCCTCTTTGGCCATGGGCATGCCATGGGTGAATTTCCTGAAAGATGAGTTTGATTTTTCACGTGTCAAAGCCTCTATTTATTTGGGTGTTTTGGTTTTATTGGTAGGCTTGCCCTCAGTCATTTTTTATAAAAATGGCTTTTTGGACGAGTATGATTACTGGGCAGGAACAGTTTCTTTGGTGTTTTTTGCTTTAGTGGAATGTTTGGTTTTTGTGTGGCTCTTTGGAATGGATAAGGGCTGGGCAGAGATTCAAGAGGGCGCAGATATCAAACTACCTGCTATTTTGAAACCTATTCTCACCTATGTGACACCCATATTTCTGGCTTTAGTGATGTTTGGCTCGCTGTTCACACCTCGTGATAATGATTGGATTAAGGCCATTTCTCAGGGTTGGGAATTTGACAAAAACAGCATTTTTGGCAAGTTCGTCAATGCAGATATTGTACACAATCGCAGCTATGTGAGCAATGTATTTTTAGCAGAAGAAGATTTTCTTGTTAAGGATATCGTACAGCAGTCTCATCGGGTGAGCGTACAGTTGCAAACGTCCTCTGGCCAAGCGCGTGTTTATGAGTGGGTGAGTGATGTGCAGCCTCAGGTACGCGTTGGACAAGCTGTTAGGGAGGGCGAAATCCTGGCAAATGGTCGTTTTTACAATGATATTTTGTACCGCGATTTGGCCAAACTTTTAGTTGTTCTAGCTTTTGTTTTGGTTGCTGTATTGGTTTGGTTAGCGAGTCAAAAGCGCAAAAGGAGTGAAAAGCGTGACTAAGCGTTTATATTATGCCCTGCAATTTAATGAGGGGGCTTGTGAGCTTAATTTTTTCTAAAACATTCTGAGACTATCCGTGTCTGTTTTAAGTTCATGATGTTCTAGCTTAATGTTCACAACATCAATTAATCCTGATATTTTGAAAAAATCATAGCCCTGAACACCGGTTCAGGGCTATGATTTTAACTCATGTAAGTGAATATCAGATTACTTATTCTTATTAGGCAAGATTTTGAAGTTGTAGGTAACAGAAGGCAGTATACCAAAGAGTGTGGTTTGTACAGACTCCATTTTGCCAGGGTTCTTTTCGCTTTCTCTAAACACAATTGAGAACGCATTGTAGCGATTGTAAGCGTTGTAAACTGAAAAGTTCCAAGAACCAGACCATGCGCGATTTTTCTTGTTTTTACCGTCTATAGTCAAGCCTAAATCTAAACGGTGGTAATCAGGCATGCGGTCGCCGTTGCGATTCGCTGGATCGTAATACGTAACGGGTATACCGCCTACGTCATAGCGTCCAGCAGGAAAGGTTACAGCCGCGCCCGTGTAGTAAACCCAAGTGGCTGACACATTCATGCGGCTATTGATGCGGTAACTAGCCACTACTGAAAGGTTATGAGGGCGGTCATAACGTGGGCTATAAGCCTGCCCTAAGTTAATGACCTCAATTTGACGTTGTGTACGCGAAAGCGTGTAGCTTATCCAGCCTGTCAACGCGCCAGTATTTTTCCTCAAAAAGAATTCTGCGCCATAAGACCAAGCCTTACCATCCGACAACGTTTCTTCAATATTGGCATTCAAGAACACATCCTGTCCATCCAAAACGTCCGCTTGGTTTTGCATAATTTTGTAGTAAAGCTCAGTAGAAAACTCGTAGGCATCATCCTTGAAGTTATGAAAATAGCCCAGAGAGAATTGATCGCCAATTTGTGGCTTGCGGTAGACATCAGAAGGAATCCAGCGGTCAAAGGGCAAACTAGCTGTGTTATTGGACACCACCTGTATGTACTGGCGTGTACGTGCATAAGCAGCCTTTAAGGAATTGTTTTTACGAAGTGTGTATTTGGCACTGAACCTTGGCTCCGCACCGTGATAAGTGTTATAAATCTGACCTGATCCATACTTGAGAGTGTCTATGATATTTCTGTCTATCAAAGGCTCACCTTCGGCATATTTATATACTTCATCTTTGCCAATATTGCTAAAGAAAGAGTAGCGCAAGCCATACTCCAAAGATAATTTTGGACTAATGGTTTGTTCGTTGCTCACATAAATGGCGTTCTCTAGTGCATGTCTTGTATTGAGCGCGAAGGGAACAAAAATAGAGTTTTTGTCTTTAGGGGTGATTTTGGGCGGTACAAAACTATGCCATGTGTTTTCAATGCCAAAGTTGATGTTGTTCTTAGGGTTTAAGAAATAATCAAAATCCAATTTAAGTGTTTTGTCTTCTAAGCCAGAGGTCCAAGTAAAGTTTTGCGACCCGTCGTTGATATTGAAACCATAGTCAAACTTGCTGTAAATGGCGGTGGTATTCAAAAAGAGCTTATTGCTGAATACATGGTTCCAGCGCAGAGTAGCCGTGGCATTACCCCAATCTAAGCCAAATGTAGAGCCTACGCCCAACACATCACGGCCAAAATAACCTGAAGCAAAAATACGGTTTTTACTGTCTATGGTGTAGTTGGCCTTCATGTTGAAATCATAAAAATACAGCACGTTGTTTCGCAGGTTTTCGTTATTAGAAAGCTTCAAAAAGACATCTGCATAGGTTCTGCGGCCAGAAATAATGAAAGAACCTTTGTCCTTTACGATGGGAGCCTCTAAGGTAAGACGCGAAGAGATAGAGCCAATACCACCCGTAACAGTCATTTTTTTGTTGTTGCCATCTTTCATACGAATATCTATGATTGAAGACAACCTATTGCCATAACGCGCTGGAATAGAGCCTTTATAAAGGCGCATATCTTTAACTGCATCGGGGTTAAAGACCGAAAAGAAGCCCAGCAAGTGAGAAGCATTGTAAACAGGTGCGTCATCAAGCATGATCAAGTTTTGGTCATTAGCACCACCTCTCACAAAAAGACCTGTAGTGCCTTCGCCCGCACTTTGCACACCTGGCAGCAAGGTAATGGTACGAATCACATCCACCTCACCCAATAGGGCTGGTATACTCTTGATTTGGTCTATTCCTAAAACCACCTTACCCATTTCGGCCTTATCTACATTGTCAGTCGCTCGTTTTTCGGTTACGATTACCTCGTCAGAAGCGGTCAACTCCATCCCTACATTCAGTTTGATATCTGTATTCAAACTCAACGTTTTCTGCTTGCTGTTATAACCCACAAAAGAAAACCGCAGCGTGTAATTGCCTTCTGGCAACGTGAGAGAATAATAGCCATACTCATTGGCTAAAGTGCCTGTTTTAAGTTCCACGACATAAACAGCCGCCCCAATCATGGCTTCGCCACTCTCAGAGTCTGTAATTGTACCGTCAATAGTTCTTTTAGAAGCATTTTGAGCTTGTGCGGCAATGCCTGAAGCCCATAAAATAATGAAGAAAATTACATTAAAAACACTGTTCGGAAATAATCGGGAAAGTTTCATTGAATTTGTTTGAAAGCCAAAATAAGTTTTTGTGGTGTCTTTTAGGGTAAAAATTGATATAGGGGCTTTATCTTAAAAAAATACTGCTTTTGAAAAGCGATGCAAAAATAGTACTTTCTTGCTGTAATTTAAAAGACAAGCCTGTTCTTAGAAAGGTTGCTTTCCAAGAAGGTGTTTTTTTATTGGACTTGTTTAGTTAAATATGGTTCTTAAATTAATTGCCACTAAGTGGAATAAAATATATTCCAAAACCCTTTTTCAAATCAAAAAAAAGACCCAACTTGCATTTGAAAGCAGAAGCTTTTTTCGCCTTTTTTAGTGTTTTTTACCAATAAACCTACCTATTGTTTGCTTGTTGGCGAAGAGCACCAGCGAGGGCAAAGAAAATAAATAATCACTCAAATCATCAAAACTATGTACAACTTTGTTTTTATGTTTTTTTATAGATACTATGAACGGAGAAAAGATATTCCACGCTTTTCGGGAGCTATGTTGGTAGGAATTACGCTTTTTTTTCATGTCTTTTTTATACATTCAGTTATTTATTACTTCACGGGTTTTAATCTTACGAAAACAGAAAGCTATCTTTATTGGGGTAAAACCGTGTATATTGTTATGCTTGGCGCAATCACAGGTTTACCCCCTTTACTTTACTATTCCCGAAAGCGCACGAAAATGAAATACTTGCGAGGTATCCAGCTGATTACAAGGTATTTTCCTTCAAAAACATTGTACTTGTCTTGCTGATTATGTTAGGCCCTTTTATAGTGGGTGCATGGCTTTTAAGCAGCTAGGGGACACAATATAAGCATCGCGTTGAGGATATGCGAAATCTTGATAGCGATAGCACCCAGCAGATGAACTCAACAGAAAATCCGTAGTTTTATCGTAGCTTTCGCCTGTGTTCTTCACCAAGAAGGGCAAAGAAAATGGATTTATTCATGGTTCACTTGGAAACTAATTTTTTGATATGGAAGATATTACTGAAAAGATAAAAAGTGCAATTATTCAAAATGTTCTTTGGGCATTGAGTATTTTCTATGATTTTATTGAACAATTTGGAGCTAAAAACATACAAGTGTCATACTGGGAAGGGGAGGAAAACTGGGCTACTTTATGTATTGCAGAAAAGCCTGTTGGCTACTTATGGAAAAAATATCCTTTACTTATTGTAGAAAGACATTTAAGAGATGAATTAAATGAATTTTTAGAAAATTATGGCTTTTTAAGTGTAATACTCGTTGAAAATCTGAATGATGAAACATTAAGCTTAGATTATGATAATTTAAAGGATTATCTTGATTATGGATTAGACTATAATAAATTTTCTGCTACAGATTTATGGTTTCAGACAAATAGCATTTAGAATCTTTTCGCCTTCGTTAGTATTTTTCACCAACAAACCTACCCATTATTTGCTTGTTGGCGAAAAATACCAAGAAGGGCAAAGAAAATTTTTCTCTCATCTTTTTCCAAACAAAAAAAACTTCCTAACTTGCGCTTGAAAGCAGAGGCTTTCGGACGTTCTTTGATTTGCGCTGGCAGAATTTTTCTGGGACGTTTCGCCTTACTGTGCCTTCCTCAATAATCCGATTTACTATGCCGACCCTACGGGTATGGCTGCGGTATGTGCTTCTCCTTGC
>RDZD01000005.1 GCA_004293815.1 Cytophagales bacterium
TGTTTATATCATTTATTCAATAAAAAAGGAATCCTTGAAACAACATTCTCTTAAAAAAACAAATTGTCAATCACCCAAAATTGAGAATAGAACTTATAGGAAAATATGATTATTACAAGAGTAAAAAAGTTCTTTGACATCTAAAAAAACCCAAAAGGGGATTTCCAGCTCAAAAACTCGTGAGGAAAGGACAGCTTTTTGAGGAATACTAGAGTAAAAACCCCCGCAGCGTTAAATTTAAGAACTGTTTGAGAGAAGACATCTTTTTGTTGAGCACTAAGGGTTATTATGGTGCTATATGTCAAAGTCATCAAAGCCCAGCTCTATATTCTGAAACATCTAATTTTCAGAAAAAGAACTGAGCTTTAATGTATTGATTGTAAAGTCTAATTAAGCAGACTTAGGCTGCGCGTAAAGAGAGAGAAAAGACTTACGCAATAAAGGCAAAACGATAAACGCAGCAGCCAAAATACCAACCCAAATAGCAGCCATGGCTTCGCTCTCAGTTAAATTAGAGTTCACCAGCGAGCATGCCCACAACACAATGAGCGGGCTGGTTATAGCAGCCATGATAAGTCCTATAGAGGCCACGTGTGAAAACTTGCCCAACTTATCGGCCTTGATACCCATGTAAAATGCAAAGGCATAGAACGCGCCTATGAACGCCAAAAGGGCTTCTTCTTCAAACATAGACAATGTAGAAAGTGTCGCACCAAAAGCCGCCGTAGCTCCCACGGCTATCATCAAACCAAACACCCCACGCAAGAAATGGAACAATCCTGCATGTTGCAATATCCAGATGAGAATCCCGCTGCCAAAAATGAAGAGTGAATATACTGTAAGCATGACATTGTCAGCGAAGTATGGGTCGTTCCTTGCTTTAGAAATTGTAGACATATTATCGATGATTTTATGCCTTTGTGAATCCCATTCGTAAGAAGTAAGTGGCTGGACATTTTGTTGCATAAGCAAAAGCATCATGGCAGGGTTTATGCCAAGCTCTGAGTCAAACAAACTTTTATTTTCTTTGCTGAGAGCTATCAGCTCCTTTTGATTAGGATTGTCAAGACTAAGCGTAGAATTGAAGCTGCTTTCCTCTTGTTCGGCTACCAAAGCATAATTTGCGCCGTATTTTTTAGCCACAGTCAGAAACCTACGCAACGTAGCCACTTTTTCTTCCAATGTGTTGATATTTTTAAAAGTCTCCCAGAGCGGATCTTTCGCATTACCATCATAAGGAGCTGTAGAATAAGCATAATACTGATGACTAAATACATTCAAATGCAAGACTTCATCAGATGGCATAACTTTGTTTTGGCGTGCATAATTATCCAAAGACTGTTTCATAGATATAAAAGCATAACCCAAATTAAGAACTTCGGCATCCGCTTTCATTTCTTCCTCAGAAACCACACTCGCCACGCGGCGTTCTGTCTCAAAACCAATCCAATAAGGTACAGAAAAGAAAGCCACACAAGCCAAAAGGTAAGTAAAAAATATAACTTGCTCCTTCATAATACCGGCCAAAGAACCATTCCTTACAATCTGATAAGCCGACTGCTTGTACACCCAAAAGCCAAAAGGAACAGCCATAAAAAGCAATGCAACTACGAAGACAACAGGTGAACTAGGCAAAGCACTAGCACTGACCGGCGACATATAAAGCAGAGTGGTGCCTACCGCACCAAAAAGCAAACAGAAAAATAAGACATAAGGCACTTGAGAAGCCCATAACAGTCTGTTGTTAAGCAAATTTTGCTCGTTAGCATGCCTGAGAGGCTGGGGAACAAGCTGATTGAGTGTTTTTTTCATGGCGCAGAGAAGGAATACTTGGATAATGTTTTTTGTACGATTAACAATACAAAATGTTTGGTTTTCTTTACAATTTTAACGTATAATAATTTTGTTGCAAATTTTCTGGCAGCTTCTTTCACACTTAAGATGCTCCCATACTTGAAATTCCATAAAAATTAAATACTTTATCTGTTAATTTTTTTGCCAAATAAAAGGCTGTAACAACTTAAGAACTTCCATACTGCTGCTTGGCCTCAGCAGTACCCTATGGAATATCTGTAAAAATTTAAAAATTTCTTTTAAAACATTTGCAGGTATCAAAAAAGGTTGTACCTTTGCGCACGCTTTGAGGAAAAGTAGTATTCCATCTTCAAACGCTCCCCGCGAAACTGCTCTTGTCTAAGCACAATAGTAAGTCGCAACAAAGAAATCAAAATACGACATTAAAAGTCAAGATTCATCATTAAAAAATGAATCGATTTTTTTGAGGGCATTACAAGTAAGCAAGGCTGCTAGTTGGCCTTGTGTCTTGATTGTTGCATAAAAAATAACGAGTAAACTGCTATGTTACAGCCTAAGAGAGTAACTTATAGAAAACGCCACAAAGAAAGAAGCCGTACACAGGGCTTGGCCACGCGTGGTAGCGAAATCGCCTTTGGCGACTTCGGCATTAAGGCCCTTGAGCCGGCATGGATTACTTCGCGCCAAATAGAGGCAGCGCGTATTGCCATGACACGTCAGATGAAACGTCAAGGACAGGTTTGGATACGAATATTCCCAGACAAACCCGTAACGCGCAAGCCTGCTGAGGTACGTATGGGTAAAGGTAAGGGTGCTCCTGAATATTGGGTAGCAGTTATCAAGCCTGGTACTATCATGTTTGAAATAGGCGGTGTGAGCAGAGAACTTGCTATGCAATCTTTGAACTTAGCTGCTCAAAAGCTCCCTATCAAAATCAAAATTTCTCAACGTCCTGACTTCACTGAATAATTTAGAAAAGGTATGAAAAATAGCGATATTCGTCAGCTAAACAATGCCGACTTGGCCGCAAAAATCAAAGAAGAAACCAGTGCGCTTCATTCCTTAGAGTTTGATCACCGCGTAACACCTCTTCAAAACCCCATGTCAATCCGCATCACACGCCGCTTGGTAGCAAGACTAAAAACTGAACAGGGCGCACGCGTAAAAACAGCTAACTCTAAGTAATTCTTCTTCACTTCCACAAAAGATAATCTTTTAAGAACAAAATGGAAACTCCAGAAAGAAACACCCGCAAAGAAAAAATAGGGATAGTAGTTAGCAATAAAATGCAACAATCTATTATTGTAGCTATTGTACGTCGCGAAAAACACCCTCTCTACGGCAAATTTTTGAAACGCACTAGCAAGTTCATGGCTCACGATGAGAAAAATGATTGCAAAATAGGCGACAAAGTTCGCATCATGGAAACCCGCCCTCTAAGCAAACTCAAACGCTGGAGACTGGTAGAAATCATAGAACGCGCTAAGTAACCTTTAAAACCACTTCAAACCATGATACAGCAAGAATCAAGATTGAACGTAGCCGACAACAGCGGCGCAAAAGAGGTGCTTTGCATCAGAGTTCTCGGCGGAACAGGCAAACGTTATGCCTCTGTAGGCGACAAAATTATTGTTACCGTAAAATCGGCTATTCCTTCAGGAAGCATCAAAAAAGGCACAGTATCTAAGGCCGTTGTGGTGCGTACCAAAAAAGAAATCCGCCGCAAAGATGGTTCATATATTCGTTTTGAAGAAAACGCAGCTGTGTTGCTCAACGCTCAAAATGAGCCGCGCGGTACGCGTATCTTTGGACCCGTAGCACGCGAACTTCGCGACAAACAATTTATGAAAATCGTTTCGCTTGCACCCGAAGTACTTTAAAATCTATCAAAGTTATGAACAAGAAAAATCTCACACCAGCCCCCACTAAACTGCACATTCGCAAAGGCGACTCAGTAGTGGTTATATCTGGAAATCATAAAGGTGCTAAAGGCACTGTGCTCAAAGTATACCCTAAAACACAGCGTGCTATCGTTGAAGGTGTGGCCATCGTTAAGAGACACATCAAAGCTACTGCACAACGTCCTGAAGGTGGTATCGTCGAAAAAGAAGCGCCTCTCTATTTGTGCAAACTCATGGTGGTAGACCCTAAAGCTGCACCTGATGCCACGAAGGTAGGTACGCGCATTGGTAGACGCAAAAACGCAGACGGTAAGCTCGAGCGTTACGCTAAAAAAAGTGGTCAAGTCATCTCTAACAGCTAGAAACAATGGCAGCAACTCCAAGACTTAAAGAAAAGTATTTAGAAACCGTTGTTCCTGCTCTCATGGAACAGTTCAAATACAAAAGCGTGATGCAAGTGCCGCGCTTGATTAAAATCGCTATCAATCGTGGTGTAGGCCAGGCTGTAGGCGATAAAAAGATGATTGACACAGCCATAGAAGAGCTTGGACTCATCACGGGTCAAAAAGCAGTAGCTACTCGCTCCCGCAAAGCTATCTCAAACTTTAAATTGAGAGAAGACATGCCAATCGGTGCAAGAGTTACCCTACGTGGCAACTATATGTATGAGTTCCTAGACCGTTTCACAACGGTATCTTTACCTCGCGTAAGAGATTTCAAAGGTATCAATGATAAAGGTTTTGATGGACGCGGTAACTACACCCTCGGTGTACGCGAACAGATTATCTTCCCTGAAATCAGCATTGACAAGGTAAAGCAAATTGCTGGCTTCGACATTTCATTTGTTACAACTGCCCAGACTGACGAAGAAAGCTACGCACTGCTTAAAGCTCTTGGTCTTCCATTTCGTCAACGTTAATTCAAAAGCTAAAAACTCAATATCATGGCAAAAGAATCCGTTAAAGCACGTGGCTTAAAAAGAGTAAGACTCGTAGCAGTATTTGCTGAACGCAGAAAAGCACTCAAAGCACGCGTATTGCAAGGCGATATAGAAGCTCAAGCTGAGCTAGACTCTCTTCCGCGCAACTCTTCGCCTGTTAGGCTCAAGAACCGCTGCAAACTCACTGGCAGACCTAAAGGATATATGAGACGCTTCGGTATCTCTAGGATTATGTTCAGAACCATGGCTTCTGAAGGTAAAATACCAGGTGTCACTAAATCTAGCTGGTAATGTCATTTCACATTGTTGTCTGAACAAAAAAAAGAATCAAAATGGTAACTGATCCAATAGCGGACTTTCTCACTCGCATCAGAAACGGTATCATGGCTAACAAAAGAATTGTGGAAGTGCCTTCTTCAAACGTAAAAAAGGCCATCACAAAAATTCTTTATGATAAAGGCTACATACAAGGCTATAAATTTGAAGATGCAACCGTAAAGAAAAGCATCAAGATAGCTTTAAAATTTAATCCCGCCACACGTGCCTCTGCTATCATGCATATAGAGCGCGCTAGCACGCCTGGTTTGCGCCAGTATGTGAAGGCCACTGAGCTGCCGCGTATCTTGAATGGTCTCGGTATTGCTATCATCTCTACCTCCAAAGGTGTGATGACTGATAAGGAGGCTCGTACAGAAAACATTGGTGGTGAAGTACTTTGTTACGTTTATTAATCTCTAACCTCCAAAACATCGATAGCTCATGTCAAGAATAGGTAAAAAGCCAGTCGTGTTGCCAAGCAACATCAAATTGGAAGTTTCAGATAAAAACGTTATCACTGTACAAGGTCCAAAGGGTACACTCACTCAGACCGTAGACCCCGATATTCAGCTCACCACTGAAGACGGTCAAATTACAGTAGATCGCCCTACTAACCAAAAAAGACACAAGGCAATGCACGGTCTTTATCGCGCACTTGTTGCCAATATGATTGAAGGCGTTACAAACGGCTATACAATTAAATTAGAGTTGGTTGGTGTTGGTTACAAAGCTGATGTGAATGGTCAGGTTCTTCAAATGAGCTTGGGATATTCTCACAGTATCTACATGCAGATTCCTTCTGAAATCAAAGTTTCAGCAGAAACCTTGAAAGGTAAGAACCCTATCGTAACGCTTGTAGGTATAGACAAACAGCTTATTGGACACATTGCCGCTAAGATACGTTCACTTCGTAAGGTGGAACCTTACAAAGGTAAAGGTGTTCGCTTCGAAGGTGAGGCTATCCGTCGCAAAGCTGGTAAAGCTGCTGGTAAGAGCAAGAAATAATTAACAGCTTTTGTGCATAACAATTAAAAAAACAGTACAAAAATGGCTAACAAAAAAGCAGAAAGACGGATTAGTATCAAGTACCGTATCCGTAAAAAAGTGGAGGGTTCTAAGGAACGTCCAAGATTGTCAGTATTTCGCAGTAATACAGCTATTTACGCCCAGCTCATCAATGATGTAACTGGCACTACGATTGCAAGTGCTTCTTCGCGCGACATAGATAAGACTAAAACTTCTATCAATGCCGACACATCACGCAAGGTAGGTCAAAAAGTGGCAGAAATGGCTAAAGCTCAAGGCATCACTGAGGTTGTATTTGACCGCAATGGTTTCTTATATCATGGTAAAATCAAGGCTTTTGCTGAAGGTGCACGTGAAGCAGGTCTCTCATTCTAAACTCTCTAAAAGCTAAGATATTATGACTCAACTCATGAACTTAAAAGTTAAGGCAAGCGAAATAGATCTTAAAGAGCGTGTCGTTGCTATCAAGCGCGTGGCTAAAGTGGTAAAAGGCGGTCGCCGTTTCAGTTTTGCGGCTATCGTGGTGGTAGGTGATTTCAATGGTGTGGTGGGCTATGGACTTGGCAAAGCAGCTGAGGTTACAGATGCTATCACTAAGGGCATTGACGACGCTAAAAAACACCTCATTAAAGTACCTATCTTTAATGGCACTGTGCCGCACGAAAACAACGGTAAATTTGGTGGCTCTCGCGTGTTCTTGAAACCTGCAACACCTGGTACAGGTGTAATTGCTGGTGGTGGTATGCGCTCTGTGCTCGAGGTAGCTGGCATCAAAAATGTGTTGGCTAAATCTCACGGTTCTTCAAACCCTCACAACGTTGTAAAAGCTACTTTTGACGCACTTGTGCGTATGAGAGAGCCTATCTCTGTAGCGCAACAGCGCGGTGTGAGCCTTACAAAAGTTTTTAACGGCTAAACTCAAAAATCTTTATGGCTAAGATTAGAATCACCCAAACTAAAAGCACCATCAAGCGCCCTATACGTCAGAGATTGACACTTTTGGCTCTTGGTCTTAAAAAAATAAATAGAAGTGTGGAACATGAAGTATCACCCAGCATTATGGGTATGGTACGCGCCGTTGAACACCTCATCCATGTCGAACAAATCTAAAGCAAACTTGGTCTGCTGACAGTAGAACCCTTTAAGCCTAAGAAATATGAACTTACAATCTTTAAAACCCGCAGCAAGAACAAAAGCCAATAAAAGGCTTGGCAGAGGACAAGGCTCAGGTGGCGGTGGTACTGCTACAAGAGGCCACAAAGGTGCTCGCTCACGTTCTGGTTACTCTAGAAAGCTTGGCTTTGAGGGCGGTCAGATGCCTTTGCAACGCCGTGTGCCTAAATTTGGTTTCAAAAACCAAAACAGAGTAGAATACAAGTCTATCAATTTGAGCGTTATCGAAGAACTCGCTAGTTCAAAATCACTCTCTACTATCACGGTAGAAGTGCTCAGAGCCAATGGTCTGGTTGGCAAAAATGATTTGGTAAAGGTTTTAGCTAATGGCAGCCTCACAAAGGCTGTAAACATTGAAGCCAATGCCTTTTCTAAGACAGCAGAAGAAGCTATCACTAAAGCTGGCGGAAAGGCTACAAAAATCGCTTAATTTAGGTTGCAATGCCGCTTTTTTGCTCTAAGAAGCAAAGGCGGCATTGTGCAATTATTTTTAAAAGAATTGACCTATGAAAAAACTTATCGATACGCTGCGCAATATATTCTCGATAGAGGAACTCAAAAATCGGATTTTGCTGACCTTAGGTTTGCTTGTCATTTTCCGTTTGGGCTCCTTTATTGTATTGCCAGGCATAGACACCAATAGTCTGACCGAAGAAAGTTCTGGCGGTATATTGGACTTACTCAACGTGCTTTTGGGCGGAGCTTTTAATAGAGCTTCTGTTTTTGCGCTGGGTATCATGCCATATATTTCTGCTTCAATCGTTATTCAGCTGCTTACCGTAGCTTTGCCTTATTTTCAGCGCATGCAGAAAGAAGGCGAGTCTGGTCGCAAACGTTTGAATCAAATTACTCGCTGGCTGACTATTCTTGTTACTTTAGGACAATCTGTCGCTTATATTAAGGGTACTATACCTGCCAATGCTATCATGGTAGATCCTACCTTCTTCTTGATTTCTTCTATGTTGATTCTGACTGGCGGTACAGTTTTCTGTATGTGGCTGGGTGAGAAAATTACTGACAGAGGTATCGGAAATGGTATATCTATGCTCATTATGATAGGTATAGTTTCTCGCCTTCCAGGTTCGCTTGTGGCTGAGGCTACTGACAAAGGCACTTCGGGGTTATTTATCTTTTTGTTAGAACTGGTTGCATTGTTCTTTGTTGTTATAGGAGTTGTCTTGATTATCCAAGCTGTGCGTCGCATTCCTATCCAGTATGCCAAACAGGTTGCTGGTGCTGGTGCAAAGCGTCAAGTAATGGCTGGCGAACAGCGTTCTTATATACCTCTTAAAGTGAACTCTGCTGGTGTAATGCCAATCATTTTTGCTCAATCGTTGATGTTCATTCCACCTTTAGTGGCACAAGCTTTTGCCCAAGATGGTAATACTACAGCTATTTATATTGCTACGGTGTTTTCTGATTTTGCGAGCTGGGAATATAATCTCACTTTTGGTATCTTGATTCTCGTTTTCACCTTTTTCTATACGGCTATCACCATAAATACTACCCAAATTGCTGATGATATGAAGCAAGGTGGAAGTTTTATCCCAGGCGTAAAACCAGGCGAAGAAACTTCTGAGTATATTGGGCGTATTTTAGACTTGATTACGTTTCCAGGGGCAATATTTTTAACGCTCATTGCTATCATGCCTGCCTTTGCTCGCATTGCTGGCATAGGCGATCAGTTCGCTCAGTTCTATGGCGGTACATCTCTTTTGATTATGATAGGAGTTGTTCTTGATACTCTACAACAGATAGAAGGTTATTTGCTCATGCAACAGTACGAAGGCTTAATGAATTCAGGGACTGTTACAGGACGTACTCAAAATTTTGCAGCTCAGGCGGATATATGATATATTACAAGTCTGAACAAGACATAGAGGCTATCAGGCTATCGGCTCAAATACTGGGCAAAGCTCACGGCGAAGTAGCTAAGCTCATTGAGCCTGGTGCAACTACCAAAGCCCTTGACAAGCGTGCTACTGAGTTCATATTTGATCACAAAGCGAGTCCATCATTCTTGAATTACAAAGTAAGCGGCAGGGCATTCCCTGCTGCTCTTTGTATTTCAGTCAATGACGTTGTCGTGCATGGAATTCCTTCCGATTATGTGCTACGTGAAGGCGACATTATTTCTGTGGATTGTGGTGTCTATTTTAACGGCTTTCATTCTGATTCCGCTTACACCTATCCTATTGGACAGGTAAAGCCCGAAGTAACAGCTCTCCTGAAAGCTACCAAAGAGTCTCTTTGTCTTGGTATTGAGCAAGTTAGACAAGGTAATAGAATTGGTGATATTGGCGCAGCCATACAACAACACACTGAAAAGTTGGGTTTTGGTGTAGTTCGCGAACTAGTAGGGCATGGACTAGGTAAGAATTTACATGAAGAGCCTCAGGTTCCCAATCATGGCAAAAAAGGTAATGGCCCACTTATTAGAAATGGCTTGGTCATTGCCATTGAGCCTATGATTAATTTAGGGCGAAAAGAAGTTTTTCAGGCCAAAGATGGCTGGACTATCAAAACTAAAGATGGTAAACCTTCTGCACATTTTGAGCATACAGTCGCCGTTGTGAATGGTTATGCTGAAATACTGACAACTTTCAAATATATAGAGGAAGTCCTTTCTATCGCTTAAATCAAACTCTACCATCGCATCTATGCCCTTCTTTGGAAAAGGATTTTCTACTAGGTTATTGCTTTTATGCCTGCTCTTGATGAACATGGCCTTTGCTTGCAAAAAAAACCCTCTTGAAGACATTGTAAACATAGTCTGGCTTCATTCGCATGAGGAGGATAGAGACGGTCTAAAGGCTTATAGACCAGAAGATTATAAATTTAAACCATCACGAGGCAGAACAGGCTTCAAGCTCCTCACCAATGACACATTTATAGCTTATCTTATAGCTCCAAATGACACCAGAAACGAACAAAATGGCATTTGGCGAATCACACAAGATGGGAGAGCTATCATCTTAGAAGCAGTGGGCGGTGGACGATCTGGCAATATTGCAAGACGTGTAGAGTTCATTTCTTTGCAAGACGGTTTGCTTATGGTTCGTGAAACTGAACTCAATTAAGTCAGTTGTCTTTTCTGTTTAGACTGCAGTTTTATCAAAATACTTTTTTATCGCTTTTTAAATTGCGCAGCTTGTAAGCAATGGTTAAGCGTGTGCAAAAATTTCGTTTGGCTTTATAAAAAAATTGAAGCCTCCTATAAAACTATAAAATCAGCATTGCAGAAATACGTATATTTACCAGCTAATCTTACCAATAACCGATTCCTTTTATGCGCTTAAATTTCAACCTACGCCATAATTTGCTATTTTTTAGCACTTTGCTTATTTTCTTGGCTATTAGTTCAGGTGTTTTTGCCCAGATTAACTATACCAAACTCTATGAGGGCAAAATAGAAAATATGTATGTAACCTTCATACTCACCGTTCGCGACACACAGGCTTCTGCTATTGTACACCACGAAACAGGCGAAATATACATGGTTGGTAATGTCGTCAAAAATAGAAAGGAGTTAAAAATGGAGGTGATGGATTTAGAAACAGGTGCAACAAAAGAGAGCATGACGGCAGAGATTTTGCCTGAAGAGTTGCGTATACTTTGGCAGGCAGTAGATGCCAAATATTTAGTACCCTACGTTTTAAAAGAACGCAAAGCGGATGCTCAAAAAGGCCATTTGGTTTTTGAATCAATAGAGTATGCCGATGAAAGAATATTTAGGGCATCCAAAAAAGAACTTGGAACTTGCTCTGGAAGTACTAAATTCCAATGCCTCTTGCCAAGACTACCATCCAACCCCACACTCGACAAAATACTACAAAGCAATTGGAGAAAAGTCAATGGGCTTGCGCAAGCAGGCAGTATGCAAGCCGCCATAAAAAAATACAGTGATGATTTTTTGAAAGAATTTATAGAAGTGAACACCCCTTCTGAAGATTTTTTAGCCAACTATAGCCAAGAAGCAGATCACACCGTGCTATATAATGACAAAAATATCTTAACTATGGGAGTTTTTGTGTCTAGTTACACAGGAGGGGCACATGGCAATTACTCTAGTGTATTCTACAACTGGGACTTAAAAACAGGTCAAGAGCTTTTACTTGAACACGTTATAGACACTCTCAAAAACTCAGCACTGTCTAAAATTATAACACAAAACTACAAGATCCAAAACCCTGATTTGGCTGAAATGGTTTTTGAAGACATCAAAGAAATAGGACCTAATGAAAACTTTTTTGTAACTAATGAAGCTTTATTTTTCTTCTATAATACCTATGAAATTGCACCGTATGCAGCTGGCCCTAGTAGTGTTAAAATTTCTTGGAAAGAGCTAAAACCGTTTTTACACCCTAACTCACCTTTCTTGAGATTTGTTAGTCCAAACTAGCTAAAGTATCAGCTCAAAAAGATTATCAAGAACTCAAACCAACATATAGTTTAGTAATATTACATCGCTTTGCTTTTGTTGCTGTTTATGATTTTAGTCTTCGCTCTGTGGTACTTATCGAACTTAGTCAAGCAGGTAGTTTTTCCAAAGAATGACTACTGCTTGAATATGTAGATTCTATTTGCCTTATCAGCATCAGCAGTTTTGCACTATCCTTCTTTGATTCTCATCGTTTGACTGGGCGATTCAGATTTAATTCAACGTGATGAACTTGCGCCTTTCATTTAAGATGGATTGACATAATACAATTAGTTAGAATGGAATTATATGTTTTTCTAGGGCATGAGTAACCACCTTTGTATTCTATCCCGAGGCTAAAAGCAGTTTTCTATAATCTTAATAAACAAAGGTAAGTCCTTTTTGTATTTATCAGAAGCACTCTAAACCAAATCACTCTCAAACAGATTACAGCCTTACCGCTTCAAACATTGAAACGATAAGGCTGTAATTTTTTTAAACTAAAGCTTCGGAAAAAACTTATTCCACTTTAGAGATAGTTTT
>RDZD01000006.1 GCA_004293815.1 Cytophagales bacterium
AAAGGGTGGTTATTCCAAACACATTTTTTGCGCATTTTTCGCAAAACCATCTTTACAAAGTTATAGAAAAAACTACGAATAACAATTTACTGCTTATTATTTACTTACTTTGGCTTTAAATGTGCCAAGTTTCTTATTATTAATTTGTATGATATACTTATTTGTTATATCAAAGTTCGACAAAGCTATTTTTTAACCAGTAAAACAAACAGAAAAAATGAAAATTGGGTATGCAAGAGTAAGCTCCAAAGAGCAAAATCTAAGAATGCAATTAGACGAACTCTATCAAAAAGGATGTGAAAGAGTTTTTACAGAGGTGGCAAGCGGGGCAAAAAATGACAGACCTGTCTTGAAGGAAATGTTAGACTCTTTACAAAAAGGAGATGTCTTGATGATATGGAAGTTAGACCGCTTGGGGCGTTCTCTCAGGCATTTGGTAGAAACAGTAGGAATGCTCATAGAAAAAGGCATTGGTTTCCAAAGCCTCAATGACCCCATAGATACCACCACAGCGCAAGGGCGTTTGGTATTTGGTATTTTCGCTTCTTTGGCGGAGTTTGAGAGAGAGCTAATTAGAGAGAGAACTATGGCGGGTATGAAATCGGCAAGAGCAAGGGGGAGATTAGGCGGAAAGCCCAAAGGACTAAGCCCCGAAGCGGAAAAAACTTCTTATATGGCGGCGGCTTTGTATCAAGAAGGCAAACTCTCGACAATTCAAATTTGTCGTAAACTCTCTATTGCACGAAGCACTTTGTACGAATACTTAAAAAGAAGAAATGTAGAAATAGGGGCAAAAAGCTTTGTTCATTTGGGAAAAAAAGACATCTGATTCATCATTTTTCTGAATAAACTATATAAATCTGTCAATGTAATAAAAAATTTAATCCTTGAATTTTGGATTATTAAAAAAGATTTACCTACGTTTGCATCATAGCGTATTTATACTCATTTATGTAAGAGTAATATTACTTATTGCTAAACTTAAATAATAAAGCGATGTGGCAAACAACTAACAGCTGGATAATGTTGGTTATTTTTTGCTTATTATCCTTTGCGGGGCTGTTATCTGCCCAAGATTTGCCTGTGCAAGAGATAAAAAAGCGAATAAACTATCAAAGACCCCAATCTCCTCAAAAAGTACAGGACGTACTCAATAATGCCCAACAACAGGGTAGTAAAATAGCCCAATATCCGAAAAAATGGAAGGATAAAGCTGATTCTCTTCGCAATCTTTTTTTTAACAAAACCCTTAAAGATAGCCTCAAATGGAAGAACTTCTATTTTGGAGGCGACTTTGGCTTGGCATTGAATGTAAAGCAAGTCTTTATCAATATATCGCCTATGATGGGTTATAAACTCACAGATAAGTTTTCCATAGGTGGAGGCTTAGTATGCCAGTACCTACGCACCCAACTCATCATGATAGACCCTTTTGAGATGACTATCATCAAGCAATCTGCCCAAACTTTCATCTATGGGAGCAGGGCTTTTGCTCGCTTATCTTTGTTCAAAAAGGTATTTGCCCAAGCAGATGCAGAGATGCTTAGTGTGCAGTTTCCTACTACCGATGGTAGCAAATACCGCATTTGGGCGCCAGGGCTAAGGGCAGGGGCGGGTTATACCATCAATCTTTGGGATCGGGCTGCTATCAATTTGATTGCTTCTTATAATTTTCTTTTCCAAGAAGGAAGGTCTCCTTATGGTGGTCCCGTAGATGTAAGGGTGGGCATACAGTTCTAATAATCAATAAAATACAGAATCTGGAATGTGGAATGTGGAATGAAAACGACCAACAATTAACTATTTAACAATCAACAATTCAACAATTAGTAATTAACAATTCAACAAAAACCATTTATAAAATACCATGAAAAAGCTAATCATCCTTCTCAGCTTATTTATTAGTGTAGTGAGCCTATATGCCCAAAACCCATTGAAAATCAATGTGATTCCCCCAAGCCCCAATGCAGCTTCTTTGGGCAAGTATGGGGATATTCCTGTGAGCTTACATACAGGAGTCCCTAATATCAGTATTCCAATTTATGAAGTGAGAAATAAGGATTTGAGTTTGCCTATCTCACTTTCTTACCATTCATCAGGGATAAGAGTGGCTGAAACAGCCTCTTGGGTTGGGTTAGGCTGGGCATTAAATGCAGGAGGAATGATTACAAGGACTGTACAACACTTACCAGATGAAGGAAGGTCTTCTGGCACAAATAATCCAGCAGGTACAGGCTATTATGATTTTGGTTATACCCTGCCTCCCGACATCATCATCAATAATCCAAATTATAATTCTTTGGAGTTATATGATAAATACAAAAAAGCAGCCCAAGGGTTAAATGATAGTGAGCCTGATATATTTTCATATAGTTTAAATGGTTATTCAGGCAAATTTATGTTTGATCAAAGTAAAAACCCTGTTTTTTTCCCAGAAGAAGATATTAAAGTAGCAGTGAATTATAATACTACAAATCAGCCTAATAAGCGTTTTATTTCATTCACGCTAACTACCCCTGATGGGACAAAATACTATTTTGGAGAAAATAATGCCAAAGAATATACTTCTTCACTCTCAAACTATTTTTCAACATTTAGTGGTGATTTCGATTATGTATGTTCTTCTTGGTATTTAACTAAGATAGAATCGGTCAATGGAGATATAATTACTTTAGAATACCAAGATGAAGAATATAGTTTTTTTGATTTGGCTGCTGAGTATTATATATTGCCTCTCCCTAATCCAAATGCCACTATTTGTGCAGACCCTAAAAATGTATCTTTTACCTCAGTCAGAGGAAAAAAGTTATGGAGAATAATATCAGCACATAGTGTAGTAGAATTTCACGCCAATACCAAAAGACAAGACTTGGCAGCAAATATCAATGTCTATAATGGTAATGAAGTGGATTTACCCGCAGACCAAGCAAGTGATATAACTTATCCAAAAGCACCTAAAAAATTGGATAAAATCCTTATCAAAGACAAAGAGGAAAGCAATCCTTCTATTTGGAAAGAATTTATCCTTCAACATAGCTATTTTGAGGCAGATGTCATGGAAGATAATTCAGCAATTTTAAATAAAGTAAAATTTAAAACAGACAAAAAAAGGCTAAAATTGGTAGGAGTAACGGAAAGGGATTATACCACCCAGTACAGTAAACCGCCTTATTTGTTTGAATATGAAGAGAAAGATAATTTGGGACAGACCGTAAAATTGCCCAGAAGAATATCCCTTGCTCAAGATAGGCAGGGTTATTATAATGGTTATTTAGGCAATCTGACCTTAGTAGATTTGGCTGGAGTTTGTGCTAATGGTAATAACCCTAATAGAAACCCTAATTTCAATTATGCAAAAATTGGCATACTCAAATCTATTACCTACCCTACAGGAGGACGTACTACCTTCTCCTATCAACAACACTTGGAAAATGAATATACCCCCGTTGGAGGTTTGAGAATATTTGAGATAAGAAATAATGATGGCTTAACTAATATAGAAAGAGTAAAACGGTATGAATATCAGGAGGGGATTTTATATACTAAACCTACTTATTTATACACTATATATAGACAACAATTTGTGCTTTCCAATGGGCAAACTTTTTGGCACGAAGTACCTTATGCCTTAAATGGTAATATTCCGCCTAATTGGTTTCAGATAATGTCTTCCAACTCAATTATTCCTATGCAAACTACACAAGGATTTCATATAGGGTATCGTTCTGTGACTGTGAGGGAAATAGGAACATCAAGCAATAATGGTTATACCACATACTTGTATGATCAGGCTTATACACCCTATCCTTCTTACGGTTCAGATTATATTAAAATTTCTTCTGATTCTTATTATGATGGTACAAGTAAAGGCTATCCAGAGATACAAAGTCAAATTTATAAGAACTACCCACTTCGTCCTCCTTTACATAGGTTTCAAAGAGGGAACTTGCTTTTTGAAAATCATTATACAGAAACAAATAAAAAATTATCTTCCACTGAATATATTTATGAAACCTACAACTATGCTGTTGCAAGTATTAAAGCAACAAAATTGGAGTTGATTATGAATGTCAATGGAGAAAATCTACCATACGCCCACTATCCTATTTTTTCGGGAAAATCTCGCCTTACCAGTAAAATAGAAAGAATCTACGACCAAAGCGATAATACAAAGTTTGTAGAAACGACTATGATTAATACCTACCGAAGTGATAAGACCCACCTCCAACCCATCACAACCACTACCACCAACAGCGTAGGAGAGCAACTCATTACTCTTATGAAGTATCCTTTGGATTATACTTTTACAGGGACTCCATCAGGAAGTATCGCTTTGGGGATTAAGAACTTGCAGAGCAAAAATATCATTAGCCCTGTGATAGAAAAATATACCATTCGCAAAAATGGGGCTTCCGAAAGAGTTACTTCGGGTATGATTACCACTTTCAAGGAAAGCCAACCGCTGCCCGATAAAATATTTTTGATGAATGGGAATGGCACCACGAATAGCGTACCGCCTATTTTAAATACTACGACAGGTAGTGGTTTAGCTAATTTTAAGCCTTCTGAATTGGGGGTCAATAATTCCTTTATTAGAGATGATAACTACGAGGAAAGGGCAACCTTCCATACTTACGACCTACAAGGTAATCTTCTGGAACATAGTAAAACCAATGATGTACGCACTACTTTTATTTGGGGGTATAATAATACATTGCCCATTGCAGAGGTGGTGAATCATCGCTTAGTAAGTAATACACGATCGCTGAATTTGGGGCTTACAGGTGCTGCAACCCAAAGCTTAACTTATTTGTCAACAGCTATCAATGTGCCTAATTCCTATCTACCAAGTGTGATTACCATTAAGTCATCAGTTTCTTCGTCAGACCTTAATGATTATTCTTATAGTAATATTAAAATTGTGATAAAAAATAATACTTCAGGAACGGTTGTTTATTCCAAAGACATACTGCCTGCATTACCCACTTGGCAACTCAATGAAATTATACCTTCTTTACTACCAGGGAGCTATCGGCTTGGTTATCAAATTAGCTCTAATACAGGTGCAAACATCTCTATCAATACAACATTAAGCATTACTTCTTACTCTCAAAACCTATTCCATACCAGTTTTGAGGAGAATGGAGAAGCGGATATAGATAGCAAAACAGGGAAAAGAAGATATAGTTTAGCGTCAGGTGCATATATCTTACCTTCCATGCTCGCTGCTACCAGTCTTCCTGCTGAAGCAGGAAAAAGATACGTCTTAAGTTTTTGGTATAAAACCAATGCTCAAGATGCGAAATGGGAATTATTTGAGAACAAATATACTATATTGCCTACTTCTATTGGTAGTAGCTTTGTGAATGGAAAAACGATTACTCATATAGACGAAGTGCGTATTTTCCCAGAGAATGCCATGATGACCACCATGACTTATGACCCCTTGGTGGGCAAGACCTCGGTAACTGACCCGAACAATGTTACCACTTACTTTGAGTATGATGGACTGCAAAGGCTGAGGCTGATTCGCGACCAAGACCGCAATATCATTCAGAAAAAAGAATACAACTACAAAAAACAAAACTAAACCATCACCAACCTAATAAATAAGCTATACTTATGAAAAAGATATTAGTCATCATCATTATTTTAGTGGCTCTCTTTGCTGAAAAAGCAATAGCACAAACTAACCACCCCGATTATGCAGCACTCATGGCGATATATAATGCCACAGGTGGAGCTAACTGGACAAATAAAACGAATTGGGGAACGAATAATCCTATTGATACTTGGTATGGGGTATATACATATGGTTCTGGGAGGGTGCGTCAGTTGGCTTTAGGCAGTAATAATTTGATAGGAGTGCTTCCACCTGAATTAATAAACTTAACAAATTTAACTGATTTATATTTGTTTGGTAATGGCATAACTGGATTACCTTCACAAATAGGCAACTTGACTAATTTGGAATATCTTAATGTTGGTCTTAATGAATTAATTTCAATCCCTTCTTCAGTAGGTAATTTAACAAAATTAAAATGGCTAAATTTAAGGGCAAATCAAATTAATAGCATTCCAACTGAAATAGGCAATCTGATAAATCTTGAACAATTATACTTAGATAGGAATAATGGCATAAATGTAATACCAACCCAAATAGGTAATTTGGTAAAACTTGAAGTATTGGATTTATCTTTTACAGCCATTTCGTCAATACCTTCTGAGATTGGGAATTTAACACAACTGCAAGATTTATTTATACAATCCACACAAATTACCTCTCTGCCAACTCAAATAGGTAATTTAGTGAATTTAATATCCTTATATGCTTCTCTTTCAAAGATTAATTCTTTACCATCTTCAATAGGCAATTTGACTAAATTAACAACACTAACATTGCACTATAATGAGTTAGCTTCCATTCCCAATGAGATAGGCAATTTAGTAAATTTGACAACATTAAATCTGTGGAGTAATCGTCTAACCAATTTACCCAACACAATAGGAAATCTGAATAAATTAACCTACTTAAATTTATCGTCTAATCAATTAACCTCTCTTCCTGCCTCCATAGGCAATTTAGGGAGTTTACAAAGTTTAGATTTATCTTATAATCAACTGACTTCTTTGCCCAATGAGATGAGCAATATGACGAATTTAGATTATCTGTATTTAACAAGCAATCAATTGACTTCTTTACCCAATATATCAGGTCTATTAGGTGTTTATTTGTACTATAATCAATTTACTTTTGAGGATATTTACCCCTACAGAAATGTTCCCAACAAATATTACACCCCACAAAATAGTAATATCATAGGTGTAGCTCAAACCATCAAAAAGGAATTAGGGAGTAGCAATACTTTAACAGCCTTGGACATCACCACAAATAATGTGTACAAATGGTTTAAAAATGGCGTAGAAATTTCAGGTGCAAATAGTGCTACTTATACCATCAATAGCATACAAAATAGTGATTTTGGTACTTATACTTACCGCATTACCAATACAGACTTGCCTAACTTGACCTTTGATAGTGCGCCTATTACCTTACAGTTAGAGCAATGTAATATCACTATTCCAAATATTACAGTGAGTGACCCCAGTGTCCAAATTCGCAGTGTGAAAGTGCTGTCCGAGGGAGCAAGAAGACTTCTATCAACAATTAATGGGGTACTGGCAGGTGAAGCAAAAGGGTGTGATGATGGCAATAGTTGGGTGAAAATAGCCCAATTACCTGCTAAAAGTGGGATGGTGGCAGGAGAATTAGAACCTTATACGTGCTTTGACAATATAGGAAAAACTACAGTAGGTGTCGGGTATTTTTATGGCTATGATGGCATTAGCGATGGTTATGGCTATAATATTAATTTCATGTGGACAACAAATGCAGGCGCATATAATTATTATGGGCTTTGTACTCCTGGGGCTAACCCAAATAACTATGCACCAGAAAACTTGGCTTCCTGTGGGAATCTGCATTACTATTATGTTTACTATCAGATGCCATCAGGGAAAAAATTGTGGCAGACTTCCTCTATTGATTTAGTACCCTCTTTTACAGAAATACTTACTGGTAATGACGCTTGGTATGATTTCAGTCCTTCTAACTTACCATTTAAGTTTAAATTCGCTGACGGAAATTTTGAGATAGGTTCTATGGCTGGAGTAGGAGATAACGACTACACTGCCATGAAAAGATTGCGATGGAAAACCCCAGGGCGTGTATTAAAAGTAAGCAGCTTGCCTGTAACTTTGACAGCCCAAGATGGATACCAGACCTATAAGTGGTCAAATGGGGAAACCACCAGAGCAATTACCATCACTACCCCAGGGTATTATACAGTAACGGTAAGCAATGGCAATAGTTGCTATGTAACCTCTACAGATATTGTGGAAGTGGCAGAAGAAAAAATCTACCCCCTCGCCACCCTCACCCACATAGATGCCCCCTGCCCACTCACCTGCCCTGATAACTATGCAGAGGGGAAAATAGCCCTCGCTGTAAGCCCAGAGCTACCCGTAGGGCAGAGCTATACCTATACTTGGTCGCAATACAATAGCACTACCAATGCTTATGACCAATTAGTGCCTACAACTGCTACCTTAGAAAACCTAAAAATAGGAACGTACAAGGTAGTGGTCAAAAATACCACTACCAATAAGGAAATAAGCCGCATTTACCAAGTCAATAGACCTCTCAAATGGGCTGCTGATGACGCAAGTGTGCAGTCTAAGGCAAAAAATGTTTCTACCCAAGCAGGAGATTGGATAGAGTTTGCTACCAATACAGACTCCCAAAATAACTATTGGGTTGGGCTGAATACAGATAATACCATTGCTACTGCCCCCGAAAATATGAACTATGCAGTAAAAATAGTAGGCAACTCCAGCAATACAAGCACTTTGGGAATTTATGAAAGCCCTGTCCCCAATAGCCCCGCACTCTTCCAAACGCCCCTGCTCAAAGGAGATGTGGTCGGCATAAAGCGCACAAGCCAAGCCATCGAGTACTATATCAATGGCACTAAGCTATCGTACTCTTCTAACTTAGGCACTAATAGTAATCTGCCTCTTTATGTGCGTGGCTTTACGCAGCAGGGCGGACTCCCGATAGCAGGTACTAACTTCTGCGCTCCCTGCAATGGAGATGATAACTACAACTACGTCCGCTCTTACGTTTACAATAAACCCATCAAGACCGAAGCAGAGGCAAACTGCCTCTCACCCAAATACAGAGATGAGGTACAGATAAGCACAGAATATTTTGATGGCTTGGGCAGACCTATTCAGTCCATCGCCCACAATGCTTCGCCCAGCCAAGGCGACATTATCATGCCTGTAGCTTATGATGAGTTTGGGAGGCAGACAAAGACCTACTCCCCTTATACGGTCAAAGCTGATGAGTGCGCCCGTTTTAGACCCGAAGCACTCATAGAGCAAGCCTTGTTTTACAAGGAGAATGCAACAGATACAGAGTTAACAGCAAAGGGCGTAAGCAAGGAAACAAATATGGCAAAAACAACCCATCCCTTTGCCCAAACAGACTTTGAAGCATCGCCACTCAATAGGGTGCTACGCCAAGGGGCAGTAGGCGGGGAATGGCAACTGAAAGATGGCTATGGGGCATGGAATCCTGCGCTTGCGCCTAATGGATTGCCTAACGACCACGCTGTGAAGTCTTTTAGCCGAACCAATAATAGCGTAGAGTCACCTTCTGCCTTAGTTCCTGCTGACCTACAAGCAGTAAGAAGGTGGATAAGAAGTAATGGTACTTGGAATGGCAATCAGGTATATGCCCTGAGTGCCACCACAGGCGAAGGGCAACTCATGGTAACAGAAACCCTTGACGAACACAATAAAAAGGTGATAGAATACCGCAACAAAGAAGGACAAACTATCCTCAAAAGAGTGGAAACAGGCGAAGCAAGTCCAAAAAATTGGGCAGATACCTACTACCTCTATGATGATTTTGGGAGACAGCTTATCGTTATTCAGCCCGAAGGCGTACAGGCTTTGGCTACGATTCTTACAAATAAGTGGATATTTAGAGAATATGCTGAATCTGCCGAAGGTAATGGCATTAACAGAAGTATCAGAGATAATTTTATGTTCCAATACAGCTATGATGAAAGAGGCAGAATGATGGGCAAACATATTCCTGGTACTGCTGCGGCTACTAATGTTACTACCCCTACCACAAGGAACGGCTGGGAGTGGATAGTCTATGACAGAAGGGACAGAGTAGTGCTGAGTAAAAGCCTAAGAAGCGCGCAAGAGTGGGTTTATACCAAGTACGATTTTCTCAATAGACCTATTTATCAAGGCGTATGTTTCTTTAGTGATGCAAGTAATAATGCACCATCGAGTGTGGGGAGGCTTAGAAGGCAAGCGTATGCACCAACTCCTTATTTTGAGGATAAAACGACAGCAAACACCATTGGCTATACGAGTGGCAAAACTTTCCCTAAGTTTGACAACGGGATTGCTACTGCACCTATGGTGATAGCAGCCGATAAACCCCATCAAATGCTCTCTATTAATTTTTATGATAGCTATGATTTGGATAATGATGGCACCAGAGACATAGCCTATCCCCAAGACGAGCTATGGAAAAGCGGCGACCAGCCTTTGGCAGATAGAGGCAGATTGGTCGTGAGCCGCACCACCAATACCATCAGCAACAACGAAGGACATACTGTATTTGCCTACTTACAAAGTGTCAATTTTTATGACAAATACGGTAGGATAGCACAGACCCAAGCCGATAACCACGTAGGAGGCAAGGAAGTAAGCACTACCCAGTACGATTTTGCGGGCAAAGTTACTAAAACTCGCCTACAGCACCGCTTAGTGGGAAGCAATGCCAAGTACAAGGTAGCCCAATTTTTTGACTATGACCACCAAGGCAGGCTGCTCTATGTTTACCAGCAAATAGATCAGCAAGAGAAAATACTCATGCTACAGAATACCTACAATGAAGTAGGGCAACTCATAGACAAAACCCTACACTCCTTAGACGAGGGCAATACCAATTTGCAGGAAATCGCTTACCAATACCATGTAAGAGGTTGGCTCAAAAAAATTAATAATTTTGAAACAAACAACAACAAACTATTTAGCTTTCAGCTTGCCTACGAAACCAATGACAATGGCATAGCAGGCTTTTTCCCCCAGTATAATGGCAACATAGCCTCTACAGTATGGAGAACAGAAAATGCCGCCAACCCTACAAGTGGGCAGCAAAGAAGCTATACCTATACTTATGATGCTATGAATAGACTCACCGCAGCTACTTACCTAAATGCGAATAAGGCAAATGAAAAGTATTCGCTGACAGGCATGGGCTATGACCTCAATGGAAATATCACAGCCATGAGCCAAGAGGGTGCGAACAGCGTAGATGCTAACGGATTAGTAACCGCTTATGGCATCATAGACCAACTTAGCTACAACTACGCAACTGGCATAGGAACAGGGACGAGCAACCGCCTTGTCAAAGTAAGCGAAGCAGCCAACATAGGGCAAGGCATAGCGGGCGACTTCAAAAAAGCAAGTGTGATAGCAGGTAGTGAATACCTCTATAACGAAGCAGGCTCTTTGATAGCCGACTATAACAAACGCCTCAAAGTCAATAGCTATACTTATAACCAGCTTCCACAAGAGATTATCTTTTACACAGACGAAGCCCTGACCGCAGAAAAAGGCAGAATATACTTCCGCAGAGATGCAAGCGGTCGTAAACTCAGAAAAGAGGTACGCACCCAAGGCGGTGGCACTATCGCTATTACCGACTATGTAGGGAGCTTTACTTACCAATACACCATCCCTACTGCCACCCCGACCACAGGAGGCACATCTTTTCAGTTCCTTAGCACTACTGCGCCCGAAGTGGACTTTATGCAGGCAGCAGAGGGCAGAATAGTAGGTGGACTTCCCACCCCTCCCTCTTGGGGAGGGGCAGGGGGTGGGGCGATACCCTTCGGACATCCAGACTCCTACGAGTATAGCTACAAAGACCACCTCGGCAACCTTCGCCTGTCTTACAGACCGCAGACCGCAAGCGAAAGTACAGAAGTGCTGAACTTTGAAACAGCAAACCCTAAATTTACCCACAATGCTACACTTGCTGCGGGCTATTTAAGCCCAAATTCGGGTAGCATAGTGCAGGGGCAAAAGATAACCTACACCAAATTTCCTGTACCCGCAGGAACGATAGTAAAGGCAAAAGTGTTCGCTACTTGGGCATCAGCACCGACAAATACGCCAGTGCTGCCCGCCATGCCCAATGTGCCAGTGCTTACTTCGCCAGTGGTGGCTATGAGTCCTACGGGGTCAGGAGAGGTGATAATACCCGCCCAAATCAACCTCAGTGGGCTTCAAACCCTTTCCACCTACACATTGCAGCGACCGAGCAAAGCACCACAGACACCGCC
>RDZD01000046.1 GCA_004293815.1 Cytophagales bacterium
TATATACAGTATGGCTATGTACCGCAAGATAAGCATGGATGGAGTGTAACTATGACGCTGGAATATGCTTTTGACGATTGGTGTATAGCACAAGTAGCAAAAAAATTGGGCTATGAAAACGATTATCAGTATTACCTAAAACGAGCAGGAAGCTATGCTAGTTTATTTGATAAATCCACCGGATTTATGCGTAGTAAAAATAGCAATGGCCAATTTGTAGAACCTTTCGATCCCTTACTTTCCGAGCATGGATTTGATGGCCAATACATAGAAGGTACCGCTTGGCAACACAGCTTTTTTGTGCCGCATGCCGTTCAGGAACTAGCCGCATTGTATGGAGGTAAAAAGCAATTAGTAGCCAAACTAGATAGTTTAATGACGGCTCCTAGCGAACTTCATGGAGCCAATGTATCGGCCGATGTTACTGGCCTTATAGGGCAGTACGCACATGGCAACGAACCTAGTCATCATATTCTATACATGTACAGTGCCTTAGGTGAATTTACCAAAGCCGCCAAATGGCTTCCCGTGGTGGCCGATAGTATGTACAAAACAGGCCCAGACGGCCTAGTGGGTAACGATGATTGTGGACAAATGAGTGCTTGGTATGTATGGACTACCCTAGGCATGTACCCCATGAACCCTACAGGTGGGCAATACCATTTTGGCTACCCATTGGCTAATGGTGCAAGCATACAATTACCCAACGGTAAAACACTGTTGGTAGAAGTAATAAAAACAAAATCTACCCTACCTAAACAGCTTCATAAAATAGTATTGAATGGTAAGGCTATTACCAAAACTTTTATTACACATGAGCAAATACTGCAAGGTGGTAAATTGCAATTACATATTTACTAAGTTTTCCAAAAGCGATTTCTCTTGGTATAAATGATGGCTAGTAAACATACCAAGCTAGTGAATAAAACACCTTTCACAAAGCCGATAAACGGTGTGGTATTGAGGGCGTTAAAGTAAGTGATACCACCCGTGATGTGTAAAATGGGCAGTAATAATAAGCTACCCGCTACATAGGCCACTAATGGGTTTGCCCCAATAGCTGCCGTGGTGGTAACTAATTTATTCCCCCACGTGGCAGTTTGCAAAACTGTTAAACTTATCCAAGTGTAGATGGCTAATGCGGCGGTTATAAAATAATAACTAAAGGTGGATGGATCTTTTTTAACACCACCTTCATGAGCTTCTAATATTAAACCCAACAGTAGCAAAAAAACAGCCATCGAGGATATTTTGCTACGCCATTGTGTATAGATTACTACCGCTAATGTTAAACTTATCAAAGCATTCCACTCGGTGTGGCGGGTATACAATAAAGTAGTACTAATTATCACCAATAGAAACGATAATAATCCAGCCCATTTTGTTGGTTCATTATTGGGTGCTTGCGTTAGCACATAATTACCCATAATGCTACCTGGTATTACTATGGCCAAATATTTTAAGAAGTAAAATTTATACAACCAATCAATTTTCCAATCGGCAAAACGATTCCAATAAAACACACTATGTACCCAGCCACTACTAGTACTTTTTGCGGTAATAAACACCGCCATTACCACGGCCACCGCCGCCCAGCGAGCTAGTATATTTTTGGTAGTAAAGTAATAAATGAATGTACCGAAAAGGGCCATATTGGCTAACACCAGTAAAATAATATCACTTTTATAAAGGTTCAATGGTTTACCAGTAAGGTGATACATGAACCACCAACCCAATAAAACCAAAGGCCAAAGTACCCAATACATCCAAGGTTTTAGCAGCAGCTTCCATGTATTGGCCAGCAAAACATCCAGCACGGCAAAGGCAAAACATGGAATAAAATAATGGTAGGTAGTAGGCTCATCGGTTACCACCCAAGCCTTCATCTGCTGTGTAAATAGTGCAAAAAAAGCTAATAAAGCAAAACGCTTTAGTATAGTCATTACTACCTGCATGGGCAATAACTGAGCAAATTTTTTACCAGCCATTGGCATGGCCATACCCATAGCAAACAGAAAAAAGGGAAACACCAAATCTACCCAAGTAATACCGGGTAATGCAGGATTAAACACATGATTAGGCGGCGGTACTTGTGCATGAAACATCCACGCTGGCAAAATACCACCATGTGCTATGCTGCCGCTTAGTACCATACCTATTATGGCCAATCCACGCAAGGCATCCAAAGAAATATTTCTGTACATAATACTGCTTTTATATACAAAAGGGCAGCATTACTGCTACCCTACTTGCATTGCTAAAACAAACCTTCCACTTATATTACCAGCCTGGGTTTTGTACCAAGCTACCTTGGGTTCTATCTATATCGCTTTGAGGTATGGGGCACAAATTGTGTTGGCCTCTAATAAATACCCGTAGCTC
>RDZD01000012.1 GCA_004293815.1 Cytophagales bacterium
GTGATTGACAATTTGTTTTTTTAAGAGAATGTTGTTTCAAGGATTCCTTTTTTATTGAATAAATGATATAAACATATTTGTATTATTCTTATACATTCGCCGTATCATCGCCGTATATTTGCCGTATCATCTTCATAGATGCCAGATATTGAAATAATTCAATTAATTATCACCAGTCTTAACTCATGAGGTAAGGACTAGTTTTTTTATGTACTAAAATATAATTTCGGGATAAAAGACCAGAAGCTTATTTCTACAGGATTTTTGCACATAAAAATACCGTTCATACAAAAATACTAAAGCTTAACAAAATATTTTTGTACTGTGATTGATTATCAAGAATAAAGAGTCTATTTTTGATTCTGTAATCCAATTTAATTTAACTCATCTCGCAACTTTTTTACGTAAAAAATATGTTTGGAAAACTTCTTTCTGCAATTGGAATTGGTTCTGCTAGCGTAGACACTAAGCTGAATACAAACGCTGTACAGCCTGGTGGTATGCTCAGTGGTGTTACACACATCAAAGGCGGCAACAGCGATCAAGACTTGAACCCACTTTATTTGCACTTTGTGGCCAAGGTCAAAAAAACAGTGGAAACTGAAAGTGGTGAGTCTTATTATTACGAGCAAGTATCTTTTAGTAAAGTTAAAATATCAGAAGGCTTCGCGCTGAAGTCAAAAGAAGAAAAACAAATCCCTTTCAATATTCCTGTGCCCAACGAGATTGCTCTTACGGCTTACAAAGGTGCGCCACTCAAGTATAAAGATGGTCACCCAATAGGTATTAAAACAGCTTTAGATATCGATTCAGCTTTGGACAAGTCGGACTACGACCCTATTCATGTGGAGCCAAACGCAGCTATGAATGCTTTCATGCAAGCTATGGAAAACATGGGCTTCCGAATAGCTTCAGCCGAACTGGAAACAGGTCGTGCTGTAGGCAGCAACTTGTCTTTTCAGCAAGAGATTGAGTTTGATGCACGCCATACTAAATACTCATCAAAAATTTCAGAGGTAGATGTGAGCTTTATAGGCAAGCAAGGTGGCTGCGACGTAAAGCTCGAAATAGAGAAAAAAGGCTTCTTTGGAAGTTCTGAAAAGAATTTGAGCTTCTATTTGGATTATGCCGATTACCATAAATTAGACTTTGAAGGTTGGATTGATGATGTCATGCGCAGCATCTAGAAGGTTTTTCGTCTTCTGTTTATTTGCACTGCTAGCAACCCATACAGGCTTGTGCCAAAACACACGCGTGTATGGGTTTCGCATATCTAGTGCGGTACTAGGTGCGGGTGCTGCGGGGGGGCTGGGTGCAGGCACTTGGCTTGAGCACCGTCTTAAACCTTTAAGCGAAGCCGAGATATTGGCTTTAAACCCTCGTCATATCAATGCTTTAGACCGCATCGCCGCTCGTCAGTGGCACCGCGGCGTGGCTAAAGTGAGTGATGTGTATGCGGTAGGACTCTTATGTAGTCCTCTTGTGCTCTACGCGCTTCCAAATGTGCGTGCACAAGGCTTAGATCCTGCCCTACTGATGTTTCAAACATACGCACTTAACTACGGACTTAACAGCCTAGTGAAGCCTTTAGTGCACCGCACCCGCCCTTTTGTCTACAATCCTGACGTGCCTATGAGCTATAAAACGCAGCGCGATGCCCGTTTGTCATTCTTTTCTGCTCATACCTCTGGTTCTGCTAGCGCGTGTTTTCTTATGGCAAAAATTTACCATGATACACATCCCGAAAGTTCAACACGTCCTTATGTTTGGGCGGGTGCGGCTATTTTGCCCGCTGTCACAGGTTTGATGCGTATAAAGGCAGGAAAACATTTCCCCACAGACGTGTTTGTGGGCTATTTGATGGGGGCTTTGGTAGGCATAGTAGTTCCAGAGATTCATCTCAAAAGGTAGGTTTAAAAATGTTTTGCACAACTATGTTTGATTCTCACATTTTTTTTAGCACATTTGTCAATTAAATGTTAGAGTAAAGCTGTTTTATGATAAGAAAACTTATAATAGTCGTGGCTGTTTTGTTGGCCATTGGGGCGGGCGCAGCCACTTTTTTCCTGTATTCGGGCGGCGCATTTGGCAAAATTGAGCCTATGCACATGGTTCCAAACGATGCTATTTATGTTATAGAAACACAAGCACCGCTTAAAAGCTGGCGGCAGTGGGCATCAGGTTTGGTCTGGAATCACCTCAAGAAGCAATCTTTTTTTGCTGAAATGGGTGAGAGTGTAGAGGCACTGAATAAAGTTATTAAAGAAAATTCATTGCTCTTAGATATACTTGGTGAGCATTCCGTCATTATCTCTGCCCATAAGTACGCCTACAAAGATTATGACTTTTTGTATGTGGTGGACTTGGGCGACAAAGGTAATTTGACCGCCGCATTTCAAGACTATTTGAACCCTATCATCCGCGATGCCTTCCAAACAGGTGAGCGCACTGTGGGCGAATACCGTGTGCTGGAGCTGTTTGATCCAGCTGACCGCAGCACTTTGCATGTGGTTTTTATAGACAATTTGGTGATATGCTCTTATGTAGGTAAGCTTGTAGATGCTGCTATTAATCAAAGAAACAGCCGTAATTTTGCTCAGAACGATATTTTTTTAGCAGTTAAGGAGAAAACTTCTATCGATGGCATGGGAAGGCTTTACCTCAATTACAATCTGCTAGATGAATTTGCAAACTGTTATATGAGCAAGCCCGATGAAAATATACAGAAACTGAGTGAGTCTTTATTTTTTAGTGCTTTTGACCTTGAGTTAGACGACAAAAAGGGATTGATTGAAATGCGTGGTTTTACAAACGTAAACCCTTCTTACCCCTCCTATTTTCGTGCACTTTTGCAGTCTGGTAACGGGCAGATAAGCGCACCTCTCGTCATTCCTGCTTATTCCTCTTTCTTTTTTAGCCTCACTTTTGACAATTTCAATCTCTTCTTGGACAATCTAGAAAATGTCATGCAAGAAGAAGATGAAGAAGGATATCAAGAATATATCAAGAATACAAGCATGATAGAAAACTTTCTCAATATTGACATTAGAGAAGATTTCGCTTCATGGGTTAAAGATGAAATTGCTGTGGCGCAGGTAGAAACCAACAGACCCAATAGCAAAGATGAGTTCGCGCTTTTTATTAAAGCCAGCAATGTGGAAGATGCCCGTTCTAAACTAGATCACATCACCAATCAAGTGCGCAAGCGCAGCCCTGTAAAGTTTAAAAGCTTTTCTTATAAGAACTATCAAATTTCTTTTTTGGCCGTAAAGGGATTGTTTAAAATTCTTTTGGGCAAATATTTTGATAAAATAGAGAAACCATACTTTACCATTATCAAAGACTATGTGGTTTTCAGCAACAATCCTCAAACTCTAAAAAGCATCATTGATGATTTTGAAAATAAACTGACGTTAGCCGACGATGAGAGTTTTCAAAACTTTTTTGACAACTTTGATAATAACTCAAACTTTTTTTCCTACGTGAGTATGCCAGTCATGAATCAAAATCTGGCCTCACTTGTAGATGCCAGCACACTCACAAACCTCAAACAGAACGAAGATTACATGCTTTGTTTCCCTCATTTTGGCATTCAGTTAGTTAAAGAGGACACTCTTTTTGATACGAAAATTATTTCAGCTTTTGCCAAGCCAGACGATGTGAGGCGTACTTTCAATAACTTCATGTCGAGGCGTTCGCAAGTCCAATCACAAGACCCCACACAGTCTAACACTGTTGATAAAATTTTTGATATGTTTGACGGCGACGGACAAAATACGGCTGAAGGCGAGGACGATCTTCTGACAGAGGTCTTCACGGATGTATCTGAAATGGTAGACGTGAACGGTTTAAGAGGAGTTTTCCCTCGTAAAACGACCAAAGTAGAAGGTAACCGCAAAATTGTGGCCTTTTACAAGGATAAGGAGCTTCATGGTGCATACAAGGAATACGAAAATAATATTCTCCGCATAAAAGGACGTTATCGCAATAATCTCAAAGATGGCACTTGGTATCTCTATGATGAAACGGGCGAACTTATTGATAAAATTCGCTATAAAAAGGGCAAAGAAAATTGACAAAATAACCATGTCCTTTTTATGGCGATAGTCCAAACAAGTGCGGCAATTGTTGTTATATGAAAAAGCATATCCCTAATTTATTAACACTCAGTAATCTGTTTTGTGGTGCGGCGGGTATCGTACGCTGCATGGAGGGTTATCCAACAGAAGCAGCGTATCTTATCATGTTGGCTGCTGTATTTGATTTTTTAGATGGTTTTGTAGCTAGAATGTTGCGTGTAAGCAGTCCTCTGGGTAAGGAGTTGGATTCTCTAGCGGACTGTATCACGTTTGGCGTGCTGCCATCTATGATTATGTACACGCTTATGTTACGTGCGCTCAGCACCACTGGTTTAGACAGTAAATGGGCCTTCACAAGTCTTTTTATGGCTCTTTTTGCGGCTTACCGCTTGGCGAAATTCAATATTGACACCAACCAATCAGAGCAATTTATAGGTGTTCCCACGCCTGCTAATGCATTGTTGATTGGGTCTTTCCCGCTCATTATTGCACACAATGGTTTCTTGGCCAGCTATTTACAGGTGTTTCATTTTTTAGGTGCCATTACGCTCTTGATGAGCTTTCTAATGACTGCGCGTTTACCGCTTTTGGCTCTCAAGTTTAAGTCTTTTGATTGGCGAACAAACTACATGCGCTATGTTCTCATTTTAGGGTCGTTAGTTTGTCTGCTTCTGCTGCGCTTTGATGGTATTCCTGCGGCTATTGGACTTTATGTTTTAATCTCTGTTTTTGGGAAATATAAGCCAAGCCACTCTGAGAAGAAACCGCCGGCCTTATCGTAACAGTTTTTATAAGACAAACGATTAGCAAAAATACTGACCCATCTTGCTGTTTGGTGATGTTGCCTAGAATTTCAAACATTCTGGTTGCCGGGTTGTTTTCAAATAGGAAACCGCAACATAACTATGCTCACATTCAAGCAAAAATTTATTAGGCTGCTATACCCTATGGTCATGCGCCTGACTAATCAAGATAACAAAAACGGTAAAAAGCTGTATAACACCCAAAAAGCTTTAAGTAAAGAATCTATCTTTAACTTGGAGCTGACGCTTTCAAATGGAACGCCTCTTTCGTTGGAAGCGTTTCGCGGCAAAAAAATCTTGTTCGTAAATGTGGCTTCCAATTGTGGTTTTACAGCTCAATATACAGACTTAGAAGCACTCTATCAAGCGTTCAAACACAAACTCTGTATTGTGGGCATTCCCACAAACGACTTCAAGCAGCAAGAGCCAAAGAGCGATGCGGAAATTGCTCAGTTTTGCACACTGGGCTATGGCGTAACCTTTCCCATCCTAAAGAAACAGAGCGTGCTAAAGCCCAATCAGCAAGCTCTTTACAAATGGCTTACAGACCCAGCAAAAAACGGTTGGTGTGAACAAGAACCAGTTTGGAATTTCAGCAAATACTTGGTAAATGAAAATGGTCAGCTTTTGTGTTTCTTGGGGCCGAGTATATCGCCAGCATCAAGTATTGTGCACGAAGCTCTATCTCAATAGTATCGGACAAAAGCTAAAAGACAAGAGTGATAAATTTAAGTCTTGTACAAAGCTTTAAAACAAAGATTTTCTACATTTGTACCGTTTTTTGAACGTTTAGTTAAATACAATTTGAAGATGAAAAAAGTGCTGGATTCCGCGCTCTTTGGGGTGTTTTTATTGATTTTTAGCGCATGTAGTAGCGCGGAGGAGTCTTATTTGAGTAAAGCTCGTAACGAAATGAACAAAAAGCAGTATGCTGAGGTAATACGCACCCTAAGCACGCTTTTACAGTCCCAGTCAACTAATCCCGATATTTATAATTTAAGAGGGAGCGCATTTTTTGAACAAAAAAAATATACAGAGGCTCTATCGGATTTTCAGAAAGCAGTGGAACTTTCGCAAACGAACTACAAGTATTTTCTGAATCGCGCCCATGCCCTGCGCGCGCTCAAGAAGTATGGCGATGCTTTAAAAGATTATGAAAAGGCAGCCCAAATGAACGGTGCAGAGCTTGATATTTTCCTCAATAAAGGCATTGTACTCTTGAATTTAGGACGTTTTAAAGAAGCATTGGCAGATCTCAACAAGGCCAATGGCATTAACCCAAATGAAAAAAATGTACTTTACTACAGAGGTTTGGCTAGTATAGGGCTACAAGATTACCAAAAAGCTGTAGAAGATCTTGAGAATTATTTAACCGTAGAGCCTACTAACGCCGAAGCTCATTTTCAGCTGGCCTACGCACTGATTACAGTGGGTGGTGGTCAAACCTCGGACGATGCCTGTCATCATTTGAACGAGGCTGCTCGCATGGGGCACGTAGAAGCCATTCAATATAGTTCACAGTATTGCAAAACCCGAGAAGCGCGAGCTTAGTGTTTTGTAAATAAGTTAATTAAGAATAATTTGTACGGCTCTTTTGTATGAAAAGCATTATTTAATGCACATAATCTCAAAAGACTGCATAGGTTTGGTAACAAAGCGGCAGGACAGCACGTTTAAGTCAAAAAAACACGTTGGTTTCGGTGTCTTTAATTTGGCACTGCGCGTATGATGGTTCTTTCTTTTAGTTAATTAAAAAATGGAGGCAGTATGACAACATTTAGTGCTATCACAGACGGCGTAAAAGTTAGTGTGCAGTCGGAATTTCAGGACGAGTACTCTAAAATTTCCAAACAAAATTTTGTGTTTACCTACCGCGTAACCATAGAAAACCAAAGCAATTATACCATTAAACTCCTACGCCGCCACTGGTTTATCTACGATTCTTTAGGACAAGCCTCTGAAGTAGAGGGCGAGGGCGTTATTGGTCTACAGCCAGTTCTAGCTATGGGCGAGGCACACGAATACACGTCTGGCTGCCACTTGCACAGTACTATGGGCAAAATGAAAGGCACTTACCTTATGGAAAGACTCATAGACGGTGCACTTTTCACCGTCACGATACCTGAATTTACACTTATCGCGCCTTTTCAACTTAACTAGACTGCGCAGACTTCTATAAATTTCTAAACGCAGTTTAGATTTATTCCGAATTGCGTCTTCTGTTTGTATATTGATTCTTTTCATATTATCTTGTAATAATTATTCATCACAAAAAAAACAAAGTATGACACGATGGGAATTTCTTAGAAATTTGGGGCTTAGCGGCGCGGCAATTTTTGCTGTGACTTGTGCAGGCGGCACGCTCTCTTCATGCAAAGAAGAAGAAGAAGGTACCCCTACGCCTGTGGGCTCGAACTTTACGCTAGACCTAGACGCGCCTGAAAATTCAAAGTTAAACACGGTGGGCGGTTTTATCATCAAGGATAAAGTAGTTGTGGCACTTGTGGCCAAGGATACCTTTGTTGCAGTTACACAAATATGTTCGCATGAAGGCAATGCAGCAGTGTCCTTTAACGCCTCCTCAGGCGAATTTGTTTGCTCTGTACACGGTGCGCGTTTTGATAAAAGCGGCAAAGGGCTTAACAGAAATGGCGAAAAGGGGCTTAAAACCTATAAAACAAGCTTGAGCGGTAGAAAACTGACTGTTTCTGAATAAAAATTGACATTGATTGCTTTAAAAAAGAAGTTGAGCTTTATAATCAACTTCTTTTTTTTGTTTGTAGTTGATGGCTCAAACACAAAATATAGTAATTTGCAGCCTCATTAAACATAAAACCCTGTTTAGTTATGGCCTCAAATCCTGTAAAGCGCGCCACAAAAGCTTTTATAATAGACGGCATTCGCACGCCGATAGGCAACTTTGGTGGTTGCTTAGCCACCATAAGACCCGACGATTTGGCAGCTTTGGTTCTCAAAAAACTTTTTGAACGCCAACATCAAGTAGATTTAAAAGACATAGCCGACGTTCTTTTAGGTTGTGCCAATCAGGCTGGCGAAGATAATAGAAACGTGGCACGTATGGCGGTGCTTTTGGCTGGCCTGCCCCAGAGCATACCCGCTGAGACGTTGAACAGGCTTTGCGCTTCTGGGATGTCTGCCGTAGCGGCGGCAAGCCGTGCAATCTGGGCAGAAGAAGGTTTGCTGTATGTGGCGGGTGGCGTGGAGAGCATGACACGTGCGCCTTATGTGATTTCTAAATCTGCACAAGCTTTTGGCAGAGATGCACAATTTTTTGATACGTCTTTTGGTTGGCGTTTTATCAACCCGAAGCTACAGGCGCAATACGGCACTCACAGCATGGGTGAAACAGCCGAAAATTTGGCCGAAATGTACCAGATAAGCCGCGCTGACCAAGATGCTTTTGCGCTAAGCTCACAACTGAAAGCAGCTAAGGCACAGGCATCAGGCTTTTTTGCTGAACATATTGTACCAGTACCTGTTCAAAAAAACAAGAATGAAACGGTCTTGATAGAAAAAGATGAGTTCATCAAGCCTCAAAGCACTCTGGAAGCCCTCCGCAACTTGAAACCAGCCTTTAAAAAAGAGGGTTCTGTTACTGCGGGCAATGCCTCTGGCCTCAACGATGGTGCTATTGCCTTGCTTATGGCTTCTTCTGAAGGTGCTGAAAAATACCAGCTCAAGCCTCTGGCGGAAGTAGTTAGTACAGGAATTTATGGTGTTGAACCCAAAATTATGGGTATCGGACCTGTCAAAGCTTCTCAAATGGCACTCGAGCGTGCTGGCCTCAAGTTAAGCGACCTCGCTGTGATAGAAATAAACGAAGCTTTTGCTGCGCAAGTGTTGGCGTGTTCTCGCCAGCTAGGTATAGCCGACGATGACAAAAGACTTAACCCCAATGGCGGTGCTATTGCATTAGGACATCCCCTGGGCATGTCTGGAGCGCGTATTGTCTTGCAAGCAGCCAAAGAACTACAGCGCGCAGGCGGTGAGTATGCGTTATGTACGATGTGTGTGGGTGTGGGACAGGGCTACGCGGTGGTGATTAAGCGCGCATAAAACTTTTGGGCAATGACACCGACAGGAATCGAACCTGCATCTGAAGTGCCGGAAACTTCCGTTCTATCCGTTGAACTACAGTGCCTTATAAAGCTGCCAAAAATTGATTTGCAAATATAAACCAAATGTTCGGCTTATGCAAAAACGGTTTAAGATGTTTGCTTTGAATGGTGCGTTAAGTATTTGTAAAAGAACAGTCTACACAATGAAAACTAGAAAAATAAACGATTGGTGAATTTTTTTTAGTCTTTAGTGCAGTAGTCTGAATACTGTAGGAAATCCTGTTTACCTTTGCGCTGTATTCATTTTTTTATTACAAAAATATACCTTGACATGAAACGTATCACCATCAATAACATCTTGTGCGCAATTTTTATGCTTGTCTTTTTTGCTTCGTGCTCTTATTCTTCAGAGTATCCTATTGAAGACCAAGGTTTGCCAATAAAATCAGAGATTTTGGGCAAGTGGACACAAGATGCAGGCGTAACACCTGACTACATCACCATTTCTAAGCTTAACGACACCCAATACGACATCAAACGCTTTGCTTTTGATACACAAGACAGTTCTTACAAAGAGCAATCCTCTTATAAATCTCACCTTTCTAATCTACAAGGCACTCTTTTTATGAATATGGAGTCAGGTGGTCAATACATATTCAAGAAGCTGGTTATTAGCTCAAATAAACTTGTATTCTCGTCTGTGACTTCTAATATTGATGAAGAGTTTACCAACTCTGAGGACTTGAAAGCCTTCTTTTTGAAGAATAAAGATCTTAGCTTTTTCTACAACGAAGGTGATGAAATATATAAAAGAAGCGATGATACACAGCAGTAAATAAGAGCACTGCACAAACAAACCATTCAAAATTACAAATCCAGAGATGTAATTTTGAACGGTTTTTAAGTTTCATGAAGCTTTGAGAAGAAAATATCTAAACAATTTAATTACGTCTTCTGATATTTGCCACGCCTGATGTGCTAATATTGGTGTCTGCCTGTCCGTAGTAAGTAATGTTAGATGCACCACTGGCGGTTCCGCTGAGTATTTTAACCGCTTTCACTTCTATGTTGCTTGCGCCGCTAGCCGATACCTTCATAGATTCAGAGTCGAAATCTGCTCCTTCAAAGTTGGAGGCGCCGCTGGTAGTGAGTAAGCTATTGCTTGCTTTGCCAGCCAAAATAAGCCTACTAGCACCAGAAAGCGATGCATCTAACTTGCTACAGTTGAGATCTAAGCAAACTTTACTTGCGCCGCTAAGCTGCAACATGAAGCGGTCAGCAGAAATGGGAGCCTCTGCCTTTAGAAAAGATGCGCCTGAAAGCTCTAAGCTGTTCAGTTCTTTGTAAGTGACATAAGCTGTAATTTCTACTTTGTCTCGCCAAGTGTATTTGGTATTTTTCATTTGAAAGCGCAAAATACCGCCTTTAACTTCGGTCTCAATATCAGAGAACTGAATATCGCCGTCTATTTCTAAGCGAACAGATTCTGATCCTGTGCCTGTTAGAATAATTCTAAAAATTCCGCCTGCTTCTATTCCTGTAAAGCCGCTGATGTTACGCGTTTCGGTGTTGTTTTGAGCTAAAGCTAAACCATAGGTAGTCAGAACAAAACAGAGCAAAAGTGAAAATCTCTTGAGTGTAAGTTGCATGATAGAGGGTGTGTTTGATGATGAAAAAATTAAAACTTGAGGAATTCCGAGAGCTAGATGTTTAAGTGACAAAAAAGGTTGCATCAACTCTCCTTTTTTATCGAGATATGATAAAAAAATGGCTAGCACTGTCTTTTTAGTAAAACACAAAAAATTTATGTATTCTGCCAGAAAAATTACTAGCTTTGCGGCTTATAATTTTCGTGTTATGCTTGCTTAAAGAACAGCTCAGGCAACACACAGAAGTTTTTTTAGCCAAACGAGCGTAAAATATGCGTATTCAGGATCAAATAGCCGAAAAACTAAATCTTGTAGAAGCCTACACTATCACCGATGCCTCCTCATTAGAAGCTTTTCGTCTGCTTTTTATCAGCAAAAAAGGGGAACTTAGCGCACTTTTTGATGCTTTCAAACAAGTTCCGAACGATCAGAAGAAAGAGGTGGGACAGCTGCTCAACCAACTTAAGAATACTGCAGAAGAGAAATTTAAAATTCAGAAAGAAGCTTTGGAGGCCAAGCAGCAAGACGGTGAAATAGCTGATTTTGATGTTTTTCTGCCACCAGTTCCACATGCGCTGGGTAGTTTGCATCCGCTGACGACTGTGGGACAGGAAATTATAGATATTTTTACAAAAATGGGTTTTACTCTTTCGGATGGCCCAGAAATAGAAACGGATTGGAATAACTTTTCGGCACTGAACTTTGCTGAAAACCATCCTGCGCGTGAGATGCAGGACACCTTTTTTGTAGAAAAAAATCCTGATATTTTGTTGCGTACGCATACGTCTTCTGTACAAATACGCACCATGAGTACACAGAAACCACCGATTAGAATACTTTCTGTAGGGCGGGTTTTTAGGAATGAAACCATTTCTGCACGTGCTCACTGCATGTTTCACCAAGTTGAGGGTTTGTACATAAACAAGAAAGTGAGCTTTGCGGAACTTAAGCAAACACTTTTACACTTTGCTAAAGAGCTTTTTGGACACAAGGTTCAAATTCGTATGAGACCCTCTTATTTCCCTTTTACTGAGCCAAGTGCAGAAGTAGATGTGTCATGCAGTTTGTGTCATGGCAAGGGCTGCAATGTGTGCAAGCATACGGGTTGGTTAGAGATATGTGGTGCTGGTATGGTACATCCTAATGTGCTTAAAAACTGCGGTATAGATCCTGAGGCATATACAGGTTTTGCTTTTGGTATGGGCATAGAGCGCATTGTTATGCTCAAATACAATATCAAAGATTTAAGACTCTATACTGAAAACGATATTAGGTTTTTGCGACAGTTTAAAATTTAAACTAAGCGACTGTTATTTAGCCACGCCATATAAACCTAAAAAGCATAAATGATACAGCACTAGACAAGACCACAATGGCTGAAATGGTTTGAATTTCATTCCAGCTTTGCGAGCGTGCGATGCCGTCAAGAGCATTTTTAGAAACTTTCAGAACCAACAGCAAAAAGGGCAAAATGAGCGGAAATCCAATCACTGCCATGAGCGTACTGCTATTCTGGGCTTGTGCTGCTATGCTACTAATGAGGGTAAGGGTGCTGGCAAAGCCGAGGGCTGACAGAAAAACCAAACATAGATAGAGTGTCATGTCTTGTATGGGAAGACCCATTACCAAAACATACAAGGTGAGTCCCAAAAGCCCTATAACTATCATAAACATCGCGTTATAGAGAATTTTCGCTACAATAAGAGCCTCTGGTTTCACTAAAAAATATAAAAAGAGCATTTTGCTTTCGGCTTCCTGTACAAAGCTTTTGCCTATGGCATTGAAGGCCGCAAAAACTAAGATAATCCAGTAGAGGGTGTTCCAAACCACCTTATTAAAAAAGCCTTTGTTCATGTCAAAGCCCATGTAGACAACAAAAATACTGGCTGCGAGATAGAGTAAGACTGCACTAAGCGCGTTCTTGTTTCGCCAGTCAGTTTTAAACTCTCGGACAAAAAGCAAGCTTATTTGTTTCCAAAAAGACATATATCAATAGAATTATCGTTGAGGCGGATCGCTGCTGAGGAGAATCTCTACACGGCGGTTTATCAAATGAAGTTTATTAGAACAAAGTACCCCGTTGGCACATTGGTTTAGGAGTTGCGTTTCGCCAAAACCTTTGGCAGATATACGCGTGGGCGAAATGCCTTTTTTGACAAGGTATTCATAAAGCGACTGTGCTCTTTGCTCAGTGAGCTTTAGATTATAAATATCTTCACCTCGTGAGTCTGTATGAACGCCAATGTATACGTAGTAAGTAGGATAGCTTTGAATAGTTTTGATTGTATTGTCGAGAGTCGGAAATGAAGCCTCTAAGATTCTATGAGAATTCAAGTCAAATTGGATGTCATTGACCACAATTTTATTGGCTACATCAAAAGGGCGCAAATGGAGATTGGCCTCAAAAATATGGTTGGCGGCGTAGTTGCCTGTGGTGGCAATTAAGGTTTTTTCAAGACTAACAAAGTTAGGTTTTTGAGCGGCAAGGGCGTATTGAGCTTCCTTAACTTTAAAATTATAATATCCGTCTTTATCTGTGAGCGTAACACTGCGTTGTCCGTTGGCCACGTTTGTAATGATAACCTCGGCGTTTGCTATGCCTTGATCAGACTTGAAGTCTACAATTCGACCCCTAAGAGCATAATCTTTGGGTGTGCTTACTTTGTCTGGTTCTATGCCAGGGTTGATGACAGAATAGACTTGATTATTAGATTCAGGATAATTGACATCAAACTCAGATATACCGATACCGTCAAGCTGACACTTATTGTCTCCATTCCATGGCTCATGTACGACCAATTTGATGTACTTGACTTTGTAGGGTGTTTTCTCATACAGTAAAACATACGACACTTTGCTCTCTAGCATCAAGCTAAGGTCAAAGTTTTCGTTGATGGTAAACCGCTCTCGCAATTTGTCTTTTTCATCAAAAAGCTGTATTTCTATAGGGCTAATGCCGTAGTTTTCCACCACAAATATTTTAAGTACCTGTATTGCTTTGGCAAACATCACTTTGATTTCTTCCGTACCCTCGCGAAGGACGAAGTCTATCTTCCATGCATCAGGGTTGAGGTCTGGGTTAGGAAATACATCAGGCTCGCCCAGTACTTTAGAGGGCCCAAAGTCAGGATTGCTCTTTTGTGCTACCGATGTTTCTACAATGCCATACGCCCACTCAATTTGCGAGAAAGCAGCGCAGCAAGATCCCATAAGCAGTCCTAGAATACCCAAATACCTCAACAAATAACACCACATCTACTATTACTTAGAAATATAGAGATCTTCGTAGTAAGCCTCCTTGTTGTTTATATAGCCAATAAACTCATACCAGCCGTTTGTGTCGATTGGAGGTGAGTTAATATCATCAATATTTACTTGGGTTATATTCTTTTGAAAAATTAGCCCGCCTTTGTAAAGGTTTACCAAATTGCCATTAGGAAGCTTGCACATCAAAGAGAAGTCCAGAGAGGTTGCTCTGAGCTTTTCTGCACTTCTTGTAGCTTTCATACGCACCTTCAAAGCTGCTTTGCTTGAGGAGTCTGCCAGCATGCTAAGTGTAATTTGGGTGTAGCGTTCTGGCAGGTATATGCCGTTTTCACTGAATTTTTTCTTCCATTTCTTAATCTCTCGTGAGTAAGCCGCCACGGAACGCTTGAGTCTATCCACGTTTTGAGAATTATTGCTCCGTTCGTAGTCTAGTAACTTCATCAGTGAGTCGTATTGCGGAATTTTTGCCTCTGCTTGATTATCTGTTTTGGCATTCAAATTAGTGATTCTTTCTATTTCGCCCAGCTTATTTTTTACCACCTCAATGTTGAAATTACCGAGCTGAGCCACTAGATTATCTAGCTCTCTTTTTACCTTTTCATACTGGAACTCTCTTTGTTGAACAACAGCGCGCCAGTTTTCTACCTCAGCTTTCATGCGCTTGTACTCGTCACTTAAATCATCAGCTCGTTTTACAGGAATGGCTTTTTTGGCTTTTTCTGACTGTAGTTGCTGCTCACTTACAGCAACTTGCTTGTTGAGCATTTCCACTTGCTGCTTTTCTTGAGCAAGCTGCTTGAGTGCATCATCAAGCATGATTTTTTGATTAATAATTTTTTCTCTATATGAATCATCTAAATTGACAGTTTCTTGTGAAGTAGAAGGGGACGTACACGATTCAATTGACAAAGTACAAGCAAAAAGAACCCAAATAAACAAATAAGAAATATTTTTCATATCGCATGCATAGCAATAAAATAAAAGGAGGATGTGATCAACGTTTAAGTAATACTGATAAGCTATTGCGCCTTGTGTTTCTCAATAAGTTCTAAGTAAACAATTTTTTTATTCTGATTTAGCTGTATGTTCTTAACAAGAACGGAGTCATTCAGCTTCATATTTTGTAATAGCGCAATATAAATATTTAATTGAATTTTTTTGGGTTTGGAGGCTATGGTCTGAAGCTGCTCTTTGACCATATACTCTACTTCTTCTGTAACCATAATAGTTTGGTTCGGATTATCAAATGAAGCAAAGACATCGTCTAAGTCTTTTCTTGTGGGTTTGCTTAGGGTGTCATTAAGCGTATTAAGAACATCCTGCAAAGCCTCTGGGGTAAGCCCAGCCCCAACGGACTGACTACCAACTTTTTCTGAGTCGCTTTCTAATGTGATGTAAGTCCAATACAGACCCCCAGACAGACAACAAACAGAAAGTGTTATAAGGAAAATATTACTTTTATCATCTAGGTATTGTAGAACACTGTTATATGCAAAGTAGATTAAAGCTACTCCAACACACAACTCTAGTATCAACAATAAAGCCGTTTGAGTTTGCATATTATTTATAAAATACAGAGCAGGAAAGTTGCTTTAAACCAACTTAAGCTTACTTTGCGAAAGAAAACAAGGTCAAAGTAGAGTGATTTATTTTTGAAATGCAAGTTTTATGCCTTTAAAAGATGTATTTTTATAAGTAAAAATAAAAATATAACAAAAGACTCAGAGCGCATTCATTGTGTTTTCTGATATTAAAACTCTATATTTTCAAGCAGTTACTATGGCTTGCCCTTCTTGCTCGCCTTAAAAAGAAGTTGCTTCTCTTCAGAGCTTAGACTATCATAGCCTGATTCGTTAATTTTATCCAGTATAGCATCGATGATTTCGCGTTCAGACTTGTTGTTATAACTGCTGCCTGCTTTACTAGATTGTCCCTGCGAATCAGTTTTGCCTCTTTGGCCTTGATTCTTAAATTTATAAACCTTTGATTTTCTACCAAACAAATTACCCAAAAAGTTCAAGATTTTATTAAAGGGCGCAGCCCAGTCATAGCCTGCTCGATACTGCATGGCATAAATCCAACCCAATAAGCTGCAACCTAAGACGGCCGACAGATGCCCTGGTACGTGATTGCCAAAAACACCCAGAAAGGTGATGCCCACCAAAAACCAAACCACGTATTTCAACTTAAATGGTCCAAAAATAAAGAGCCGAATGGGTTCATTCGGACGAATCGTGGCTGAAGCTGTAAGCAAAGCAAAGGAAAGCCCTGTTGCGCCACCACCAAAGCTAGGTGAATAAGCCACCTGAAAAAATGGCAATATACCAGCCACAAGCAAGTAGGCTAAAGCTGACATCAAAGCAGAAAGCATAGCAAAAGCCATCAATTTACCTTCACCAAACACATACATGAACAAACGCCCTGCGCTATAAAGCACCAAAAGCCCAAAAAGAATATCTATAAAGCTTTGATAAACAAACATAAAGGTTAAGAAAGCCCAAGGTTGCTCCATAAACATGACCCTGAAATCAGCACTCAAAGTAAGCTTTTGGATAATCAGATTGTGGTAATGGAGTGCGCTTACATTATCCAAAAAAATGGACAGACCCAAACGAACCAACAAAAGCAACACATAGCTAAAGGCAAAAGCTATCAGCAACTTGATCAAACTATTATCTGTTTTGTGCCATTCGTCCCAAACAGAATCTTTGATGCTTTGAAAAGGGGTTTTGTTCATAAGAAACGAAATCTGCTAAAAGATAACGAAATGCGTTTGAATATTGCTATACACGAGGCTTTTCACCCCAAATTTTTATCAAAATAAAACCAATCAATAGGCCACCCAAATGGGCGAAGTGTGCCACATTGTCGTCAGGACGGTTTTCAATAATTCTATACACTTCTAATGCACCATAAAAAAGTACATAATATTTAGCCTTAATACCTACAGGAATTAAAAAGAGATAAAGTTCAATATTCGGGAAAATCAGCGCAATGCCTATCAAGAGGCCAAAGACCGCACCAGAAGCACCCATCATGCCCACATCTAAATACCGCGTGTAAAGTTCTTGCATAAAAAAGCTTGCAGACTCAATAGCAGCGGGGTCTGTTGGGGCTTTGTCAAAACTATTCATAAATGCATCAAATTGCTCATTTTGAAACATGTGTGGCGCATAAGTCTTAAAGTAAAGAAAGAAGTCATCAGGATTAGGTGATGCCATAAAGGTTTCTAAACTTGCATGCATGGTGTGCATTTCATACATCCTAACGCCCGAAAAAAGTAGCGATGCGCCCAGACCCGTCGCAAAGTAGAAAATATAAAACTTTTTGCTGCCCCAGACCTGTTCCAGAAGCGTTCCAAAAAAGAACAACGAAAGCATATTGTTGAAAAGATGCCAAAGATCGGCATGCATAAAAATATGCGTTATGAACTGCGTCGGGAAAAAATGTTGCGATTCCCAATGATGCAAGCCAAGCCAATCCTTCATCATCTCGCCGTTTTCGCCTAGTAAAAAGGTAAGAAGGAAAAGCAAGAAGTTGATGGCGAGCAGTATTTTAACGGCTGGCGTAATGTTTTGCATAATTCTGATAGCTTAAATAAAAGCACAAATATAAACGTTTTTCATCAACTATTTGTTTTCTTGCCGTGGTTGCGAAGCTAAAAAACCTGTATAAGAAAATATTTTATGCTTGATTTATGCTAAGACTAGCGCAAGTAAATAATTGTTTATGAAGAATTTAGTCACATGATCAAGAATATCTTTCAAAAAAGCAACAATAAAAAAAGCTCTCAGATAAACATTTTTTACGCTTGTTTACGCTAATTTTGCAACAATATTTTATACAGCAAACACTGAAAAATGAAAGTAACAGAGCATTTTGAGAAGGCCAAGGGCAAAACACTATTTTCTTTTGAGATTATTCCACCACTCAAGGGTCAGAGCATACAGTCAATTTTTAATGCCATAGATCCACTCATGGAGTTTAAGCCACCTTTTATTGATGTTACCTATCACCGTGAGGAATACGTCTTCAAAAAGTTACCAAATGGCCTTTTGGACAGACAAACTACTCGCAAGCGGCCAGGTACTGTGGGGATTTGCGCAGCAATCATTAATCGCTATCAAGTTGATGCTGTTCCTCATATCATTTGTGGCGGCTTCACACGCGAAGAAACCGAAAATGCACTGATAGACTTAAGCTTTCTTGGTATCAAAAACGTACTGGCATTGCGTGGGGATTCCATCAAAACCGAGCCAGGTTTTGTGCCTGAACCAGGCGGTCATAGCTATGCGGTGGATCTTATCAAGCAGATTGTGAGTATGAATCAGGGGGTGTATTTGCACGAAGACTTACAAAACAGTTCAGCTTCAAATTTTTGTGTGGGAGTGGCGGCTTATCCAGAAAAGCATTTTGAAAGCCCTAATCTTTCTCAGGATATTGCTTACCTGAAGCAAAAAATAGATGCAGGCGGCGAGTATATTGTGACACAGATGTTTTTTAACAATAAAAAATTTTTCAATTTCGTAGAAAAATGCCGCGCAGCTGGGATTAACGTGCCTATTATTCCTGGTATTAAGCCTATTGCTAACAGAGAGCACCTGACCTTACTGCCACGTCTGTTTCATATAGATATTCCCGAGGAGCTGACCGAAGCAGTTCTAAGCTGTAAAGATGACAAAGATGTAAGGCAAGTGGGTATAGAGTGGGCTATTTCTCAGTCAAAAGAACTCATTGATTACGGCATACCTTGTTTGCACTACTATACCATGGGAAGGTCTGTTGGTACACGTAAGATAGCAGAGGCTCTTTTCTAATAAAAACTAAGATTCTTTTAAACTAATACACGGTTGGCTTAGTTTTTAGAATAAGGCTTCAAATTATCAATTTCGTTAGAACCAAGTATGCTTGATATATCTAAAATTCGCGCAGAGTTTCCCATCTTATCGCAGACAGTAAAAAATAAACCACTGATTTATTTTGATAACGCAGCCACCTCACAAAAGCCGCGCAGTGTGCTCAACGCGCTTAACGGCTATTATGAGAAGCTCAACTCCAATGTACATAGGGGTGCGCATACCTTGGCTGCAGCTGCCACTGAAGCATTTGAGCAGACCCGTGAGTTGGCGCGTTTGTTTATAAATGCCGCAAACCTAGAAGAAATTATTTACACCAAAGGCACAACAGAAGGCATTAATCTGGTAGCAAGCAGCTACGCACGCACAATGCTGAAAGCTCAAGATGAGGTGTTGGTTTCTGGTATGGAACATCATTCCAATATTGTGCCTTGGCAAATGGCCTGTCAAGCTACCGGCGCGGTGTTGCGAGTCATCCCTGTACTGGCAAATGGTACTTTGGATCAAGAAGCCTATGCCAAGCTTCTCACCAAGCGAACCCGTCTCGTGGCTTTCACGCATGTATCCAACGCTTTAGGTACTATCAACCCCGTTAAAGACATGGTCAAAATGGCGCATGAGGTTGGCGCAGTAGTGCTTGTTGATGGGGCACAAGCCGCCCCACACTTCAAGATTGATGTGCAAGATATAGACGCTGATTTTTATGTCTTCTCTGCCCACAAAGTTTACGGCCCTACGGGATTTGGTATTTTGTATGGTAAAAAAGCCTTACTAGAAGCTATGCCGCCCTATATGGGTGGTGGTGAAATGATTAAAGAAGTTAGCTTTGAACATACCACATACAATGTTTTGCCATACAAATTCGAGGCTGGTACGCCTAATATCGCTGATGCGGTTGCTTTTGCTGAGGCTATAGAGTTTGTAAACATGCACGGCCAAACTGCCATTGCAGCCCACGAAAAAGCACTTCATGATCATGCACTAGAGCTTTTAATGCCTATCAAAGGGTTTAAGCCTATCGGTACTGCGCCTCAGAAAGCAGGCGTTTTGTCTTTTGTGGTGGACAAAGTGCATCACTTTGATGTGGGAATGCTACTAGACGCTCAGGGCGTTGCTGTGCGGACGGGGCATCATTGTACTCAGCCCTTGATGCGGCATTTTGGGCTAGAGGGAATCGTGAGAGCTTCTTTCGCTGTTTATAACACCAAAGAAGAAGTGGAGATATTTGTAGAGTCTCTTAAAAAGGTACTTAAGATGTTGCAGTAGGCTTTTAAGAAATTTTAGGATTAAGGTGATAAAAACTAGAAAACTGTACTTACTTGTTTGAATTTCTTTGAAGAAATAAAATCATAGCACAAGTTTTTATAGAAGGCTAGCGATTTAAATTTATATTTGCAGCAAATCTTAATCCCAAAAATAACCCGAATAGCCGTGCAAAAAGTCCTGCGTCTCTATCAGAAACGACTCACCAATCTGTCGGCCAATAACCGTTCTTTGCTTTTACTAAAGTTGCTCAGTGGGCAGTTTGTAGATTTGCACGAGGCTGATTTTTTGCTAAAAAACTCGTCTTTTTACATTATTAAGCAGCTTTTATCTAAGGCTGGCAAAATTTCGCTTTGCGCTGAGCTTGATAGCAGGCACAAGCCTTCTAATGTACTAAGCCGCCAGCTAAAAATGCTTTCTAGAATGGATAAAAATGTGGCCGACGAGTGTGGTGCGCAAGATCTTTATGTGGGTTATCCGTTCGTAGAAGGCAAATTGCTAGACGATACACTGATTAGATGTCCGCTGCTGTTTTTTCCTGTGAGCCTAGAAAAGCAAGAAAATATGTGGTTTTTGAAGCCGCGTGATGCACAGCAAATTGTTTTTAATAAGAGTTTTTTACTGGCTTATTCGCATTTTAATCAGATAAGACTCGATGATAACATACAAGATGCAGATTTTGATGAATTTAGCAAAGACAGTCTGAAATTTTTGACTGAACTTTATCAGCTGCTTAAGGAAAGTTCCCTTGAGTTGGATTTTAATCCTGAAACTTTGGCGGAGCGTTTAGAAACATTTAGAGCAAGTACAAAGCAAGAATGGCAGCAGACCCAACAGCAAGGACGTTTAAGACTGTCGCCCAATGCAGTTTTGGGGCTTTTCCCTCAGGCTGGCTCATACCTCTCGCCGGATTATGACTTTTTGTTGCAAGCTGATGAGCATAGCGATTTGGCAGGCTATTTCAAAGGTATTCAGCAGCCTACACGTGTTGTTCAAGAAGAAGATATCTATAATATTTTTGAACACGATGCCTCACAAGAAGCAGTTTTGAGAGCAGTTCGCAGTGGTGACTCTGTGGTTGTACAAGGCCCTCCAGGTACAGGCAAATCTCAAGTTATCAGTAATTTGATAGCTGATGCGGCAGCTAGACATCAACGCGTACTATTAGTGTGTCAGAAAAAAGCTGCTTTAGATGTTGTTTTTGAACGCCTCAAGGCTAAAAGTTTAGGGCAGTTTATTGCCTTGGTGCATGATTTTAGGCATGACCGCAAAGATATTTTAACAAAAGTGGCGGCGCAGATAGATTCCCTAGAAGCGTATGAGCAAGAAAATAACGGTTTGGATACTGTTTTTTTGGAGCGAGAATTTAAGCAAGCTTGCCGAACCATAGATAGGATTGCCTCAGAACTAGAAGATTTTAAACAAGCCTTTTTTAATACCAATCTTTGCGGGCTTTCACCCAAAGACCTTTATCTAAGTTCTCATCCGCAGCAGCCTCATGTTGCCTTACAGGCGCAGTTTAAGCAGTTTCATTTTTCTTCCTACAAAAATTTTCTTCAAATCATACGCCGCTACGCCCAGTATGGTCAAGCACTTGATAAGCCAGGGTATTTATGGCAAAAACGTCAATCTTTTGAGACCTACCAGCACAATGATTTGAGTGCTTTTGTGCTCGCCATCAAAGAAATCCCGCAATTTAAACAACAGCTTACTCTAGCTCTTGGACAACTCTTAGGTATTAGTGTTCTGCCATATCCCAATTGTGAGGCTCTTTGGCTGCTTGAGCCTGAATGTGAGCAACTGCTGGAGTACATCAAAGATGAGCGCACCTTTGCTTTTATGAAAACTGCTTTTCCGCATAAATCAGCGCAAATTGACTGGCTTGATGCCTGTGAAGCACGAGTTTTGGAAACATTTGAAGGCGAAGGCATAGAGACACATCTGACTCTAGCCGATTTGGATCGCGTAGAAGAAGCCGCGAAAGCCTATAAGGAAGCTCAGAGCCAAATGTTTAGTAAGATTTATTGGCAACTGTTTTCCCCTACACAAAAAAAATTAGTAGAAGAAAGTTTACTAAGAAACGACCTGACTTCTTCTCCAGAGTCTCTTGATATTCTCATCAAACGCCTCCAAAAAAGACGTATTTTAGAAAGGGAGCTGCTGGATTTGAAAGCGGCTGTTTGGCTGATGGACGTACCTCACAACCTGCGTAAAGAACTATTTGTGAGATGGTTTGCTAAATACAAGACGGCATTAAAAGCCAAGTTTTTGCTTCAAAAGTTATTGGCTTTCACCCAAACAGATCTCAATATTCCAGATCAGCTTCATAAGCCTTTTCAAGAGCTTTTGATAACAGTGTATGCCAAACTTTCGGAAATTCCTCTTAAAAAGCAACAGTGGAGAAGATGGCTTACCGAAGCACAAATCGGCGCGATTTTTACCCATGAGCCATTGGCCGAAGAGCTGTGTAGCACTTTACAAACCGATTTTGATCTCTTATGTGAGTTTGATCGCTTGCGAGCGTCTTTGCGCCCACACGAGCAGGAAAGCATAGAGCTATTGTACCAACATCTCAAAAGTTATGAATCAGAGAGCATGATTAGGCTTTTTGAAAATAGCCTGAGGCTTTGTTGGCTTAATGAGCTTGAGTCGCATAGTCGTATACTGCGAAGTGTGTCTGGCTTGGCCTATGAACAGAACGTACAGCTTTTGACGGAGGCTACAGCCCAAAAAGCAGTCTTAAATACCCAGTTTCTACTTCTAAAAGCCAAAGAGCGAACCTATAAAAATGTGCAATACAACCGCCAAAAAAACCGCAGTACTTATAAAGACCTTGAGCATCAGTGCAAGAAAAAGCGCGGAATTTGGCCACTTCGCAAGCTGATTAGTACATTTGAGACTGAAATTTTTGATTTACTGCCCTGCTGGATTGCCTCGCCAGAGTCTGTCTCTGCCTTGTTTGATATCAATACTCACTTTGATTTGGTCATATTCGATGAGGCTTCGCAATGCTTTGCAGAACGCGGTATTCCTTCGCTTTTCAGAGCAAGACAGGTGGTTATTGCGGGTGATGACAAACAGCTGCGCCCCTCAGACCTTTATATGAATCGTTGGGATGACTCAGAACTTTTGGAAGAAGCTTCAGTGGCTGAGCAAACCGCTCTGGAGGTGGAGTCTTTATTGGATTTAGGAAAGCAGTTTTTGCCCGAATACACACTTCTCGGACATTACAGAAGCCAAGCACTGCCGCTGATTGCCTTCTCAAACGAACATTTTTATCAAAATAAACTCCGCATCATTCCGCACTTCAGCACACTCCAACAGCCTCAAAATTCGATTCGCTATCTAAAAGTGGAGGGCACAAACTTCCGCAGCCAAAACCAAGACGAGGCGATGGAGGTTGTGCGCTTAGTCAAATCTCTTATCTATAGCGGTAAAAAGGATATTGGCATTATCACTTTTAACTATAAGCAGCAAGAGCTGATCACTGATTTGCTCGACCTCATGGAAATTGCTCTTCCGTCTAGTTTTTTTGTCAAAAACATTGAAAATGTACAGGGCGATGAGCGCAACATAATTATTTTCTCCGTGGGTTATGCGCCAAGCGAGTCGGGCAGGTTTGAAGCTAAATTTGGGTCTCTAAACCTAGAGGGCGGTGAAAACCGTTTGAACGTGGCTGTTTCCCGTGCCAGAGAGCAGATTTATGTGGTGAGCAGTATCTGGCCGCACGAGCTAAACGTAGAGAAAACATCGAACAAAGGCCCCAAGATGCTCAAAGCTTATTTGCAATATGCCTTAGATGTCTCAGAGGGGCATTGGGAGCCTTCTTTGTCTTTGGGCGAAAATAAGCCGAGCTTTTCACAGTTTTTATGGCAAAATCTCAAAGACAAATGGCAAAATAGCAGTTATAAGCTTGAAAGCAATCTTCCTTTTGCTGATTTGAGTGTTTTGAATGACAAAGCGCATCTGACAGCTCTTGTTCGTACCGATGACCAAATTTACCATGCAGCACTTTCTGCTAAAGATGCCCATGTTTATGTACCAGCTTTGCTAACAGCCAAAGGCTGGCCTCATCGCCGCCTACACAGCAGAAATTTTTGGCTAAATCCTGTTTCTGAAGTAGAGCAGCTTAAGCTATGGGTATCTGAAACAGCACAAAATACTTTGTCATGATCCTAAAATCATTTCAACTGATTGATAAAAAAATGCCTGAAATAAATATCAAAAATTTGGATAATAAGCGCATTGAATTTACTTTGCCATGCGAAACGGCTCTACTCAAGCTCATCACTGCGCACGTAGACCTCTTGCACTCTTGTGGCGGCAAAGGACGTTGCACTACCTGTAAGCTGAAAGTTTGGTCGGGATCTGAAAATATATCCGAAGAAACCCATTCAGAACAAAACTTTAAACGTCTTGGCGCACTGAAGGCTGATGAACGATTGGCCTGTCAATGTGTGCCTTTGGGAAGTTTAGAGGTGTCAGTGCCTAAAAGTAGTCAAATGCCTCATCTGAGTTATAATTTTTGATAGATATTAACATACTCTTACTCTAAATTTTGCATTTTATGAGTTTAAATATTCCTACCGCCGCCGAGTTGTTCGAAAAAGGTCAAACACCTGACGTTCTTTTTTGGGTGGGTTGTGCTGGTGCTTTTGACGACCGCTACAAATCTGTCACAAAAGCTATTATCCAGATATTGTCCCACTTGAAAATAAACTATGCTGTTTTGGGTCCTGAAGAAGGCTGCACGGGCGATCCCGCAAGACGTGCTGGTAATGAGTTTTTATTTCAGATGCAAGCTCTACCGAATATTACTACCCTTAATAACTACGGAATCAAACGCATTTTAACGGCTTGCCCACACTGTTTCAATACTATCAAAAACGAGTATCCAGCTCTGGGTGGCAACTATGACGTGCAACATCACTCACAATTCATACAAGAACTCATTGACAAAGGCTTACTCAAGCTCAAAGGCGAAGGCGAGTTTAAGGGGAAACGTATAACCTACCATGACTCTTGTTATTTGGGGCGTGCCAATGATATTTACGAAGCCCCAAGAGCTATTTTAGAGCAGCTGGATGCCGACTTGGTAGAAATGCGCAGAGCTAAGAAAAATGGATTATGCTGTGGTGCAGGCGGTGCGCAAATGTTCAAAGAACCCGAAAAAGGCAAAAAAGACATTAATATAGAGCGTACAGAAGAAGCCCTAAACACAGACGCAGAAGTGATCGCAGTGGCCTGCCCCTTTTGTATGACGATGATGAGCGACGGCGTAAAGCACTTTGAAAAAGAAAGCAAGGTGAGGGTGCTGGATTTAGCCGAGATTATTGCCAAAAGCCAAATTTAACATCGATACAGGTAATTATGCCCAAAGGCAGTTTGGTATTGCTGGATCTACCATTGATATTTTTTAACTATGAAAAATTACAGTACAACAAAAGTTACACTTTGGTGCATCCTCCTGCTTGGGATATTGTGGCAGCCACTGAATGCCCAAAGTATTCAAAGCTCATCTATAACCTACGCTAGCTTAGATCTTGACAATGAGCGGTATTTGGCTCTTAACAACGATTATGAAGCAGCTATTGCACTGGCTCAGGCTAACCTCAAAAGCACCAATGCTAAAAAGAATAGGCCAGAGTTTCTAAAAAGTCAGATGCTTTTGGCTTTAGCTTGGGAAAAAAAGTGTAGAGCTATACCGCAAGACATGGTTAGCTTAGAAACTACCGCACGGCTTCTTGATGAATGTATTTCGGAACGAAAAAAAGAAAGCAGTCCTCTGCTTTTGTCTTACGCGCTCAGCCGCGCTTATTTTTTTCATAGTCAATTTATAAAAGACAATAAAAGGAGCGAGTTTTATCTCAAGTCTTTAGTTGACTTATACGACTGGCATGATGATACGCAGTCACTTCTTAGGGCCCTCATCAATTTAAGACAGTTTTACTTTATATCCAAAAATGCGTTGCAAATGGAGCTGGCCGCCCACAAGCTCATACTCTCTGCGGGCTATGTTTCTAATGAAGAGGCAGCTTCACATTGTGTGGCATATATGCATGATGCCGCTGTGCTTAGAGACTCTAGCAATTTTGATAAATATACCTACGTTTACGCCAAGCTTGCCAATAAAGTTTCGAGCAAAATAGCGACAACCTCTTTTCTGAATCTTGGGAAGTCTGCGCATGTTGTTGGATATTTTAGACATGCCGAAGACTTGCACTTCAAAGCATTGGAATATGCCAAAAAGTCCAACGACCAAGCTTTTTATATCAAAATTCTAGAAGCAGTAGATTCTTATATTCGCTTGCGCTTTGTGAGTCCTCAGAACTCCAGTCAACGCTTTTCCATGACGCGCTGGCGCAACCTTATTAAGCAAGAAACAGACGAAGCGTCTCAAAAGATGTATGTAAACTCTGCTTTTTTGGTTTTTGACAAAGACCTAAAAGACAAAGATTATAAAAGTGCTCTCAAAGAGCTTGAAATAATATGGACAGTGAGCGGTAATTTTAAAAATGTCTTGGATCGCTTGACCGTACCGCGACAGGTGATAAACAGGCTATGGCCGGTTAAACTTTACCTGCCCGAGCAGGAACAACGTGATGCGCTCGAGAAAGCTAAAATTTTGGAGGCTATTATCAATGCACACAAGCGCAGTGAAGAAGCCAAGACCCTCTATTCCAATTTGCTTTGTGTCTTGTATCAGGCGGGTGCAGACTATAAGGCCGCCATTAAGTACAAACAGTTGCAACTTAGTTCAAAAGGACATACAAAAGAAAAAGTGATTAATTTACGCAATGATGTGGCTTATTTGTATCAATTAAACGGGGATTATAAAAGTGCTTTTGATATTTTTAAATCCATTCAAGAAGGCTACAAAGAGGCTAAAAATTTTGCTGGGCAAGCTGAACAAGAAGGTAAAATTGCTTATTTGTTTATGATGCAAAAAAAGGATTCCAAAGCAAAATCTAGTTTTGACAAAGCAATTGGCTTGGCTCAAAAAACCAAAAAACTTGGGTTGCTAGCTCACCACACATTGCGCAAAGCTGAATATTACTTTTGGGCAAATAAAGATAAAACCAATGCGCTCAAAGCTGTACAGGCCGTGGAAAAGCTTCAGTTAGGCACTAATGAAAAAGCAACTATTGCGCCTACCATCAAACGCCTAAAAGAACTGTTTGTATAAAAAAGTATGAAATATGCGCTACAAAAACCGCAAACGCTTTTTATAGGGCAGCACTGCATTGGTTTAGAAACCTGTGAGTCCACCAGTTCCTATCTTGCGCAGTTGCCAGCCAGTGAGGTTTGGGAAGGCTCTTGTGCGATGGCCCATGAGCAAACGAAGGGGCGTGGACAGCTCAATAATTCTTGGGAATCAGAGCCTTATCAAAATCTTACTTTTTCTTGTTTACTCAAGCCCAAGTTTCTTTTGGCGCGTGAGGGACATTTTTTAACCATGACTGTAGCTTTGGGTATTACAGATGCACTTAAAGCCATGGGGATACATACTGCACAAATCAAATGGCCTAATGATTTGATGCTTCAGGGACGCAAGCTGGCCGGTTTGCTTATTGAAAGCCGTTTGCATGGTGAAAACATCGATTCTGCCATTGTTGGCATAGGCTTAAACATCAACCAGCAAAGCTTTCTAACCCCCAATGCAATTTCTTTGCTGCAATACACTGGTTTGCACTATGAGGTATCTGCTGTCTTTGTCAGCGTGGTAGAACATCTTGAAAAGCGGTATTTTCAGCTCAAAAACAGGAGTTTTGAACAGCTTTCGCAAGACTATCACGCTCAGATGTTTGGTTTAAATCAATGCCGAAATTTCAGAGACCTCCAAACAGAGGAGGCCTTTGAGGCGTATGTGGAAGGGGTTCACAAAGAAGGCGGTTTACTCCTGCGTGATATGAATGGACTTAGCAGGCGGTATTTTTCAAAGGAAGTTCTTTGGCTTTAAGTAGGTCTAGCTCTGAGCAGAGTTTACGGCGCAGCTTGAGCCTCGCTTTATGCAAACGCGTGCGGCTAGTAGCTTCTGAAATACCCATAAGTAAAGCCACCTCCTCTGTTTTATAGCCATGCACATCACAAAGCAAGATAGTGAGACGTAGTTCCTCTGGCAAGGCTTTGAGAGCAGATAGCGTTTCGTCCGAAAAATCACTTTCAAAAGAAACGGCTCTGTAACTACTGGGTAGCTGGCTTTCTTGAGAATCGTCTATGCTCAATTCGTGCAAGTTCTTTTTGGCGCGATACTGTGTAGCAAAGGTATTATAAAGTATTTTGAGTAACCACGCTTTGGCGTTTGAGTTTTGGTGGTACTTGTCTATGTTTTTGAATGCCTTGATGAAAGTATCCTGAACAAGATCTTGAGCATCTGCATGCGAGTGGGTGAGCTTGTAGGCGTAGGCGAGCAGGGCGCGTTCGCAAGGTATAAACTCTTGGGTAAATAGACGCGTTAAGTCATCATGGTGTTGCATGAGGATATCGTTTGGGGTGGCGTTACTAAAAGTGATACGAAAATCATGTTAGATACATTACAAACGCATACACTTTTTGTGAACTTTTGTTAAACAAAGTAATGACACCCCAAGTTTTGAACTAAAAAATTTTACTTGGATTAAGAATACCTTTAGGATCAAAAACCTGTTTAATGCCACGCATGATGGTAAGTTTAATCTCGGGCATAGCCATCGGCATAAACTCACGCTTGGCCCAGCCTATGCCATGTTCGCCTGAAAGTGTTCCGCCTAAAGCGATGCACGCGGCAAACATTTCACGCATGGCTTTAGGCACTTCATGCTGCCAATAAGCATCTGAAAGAGATTCTTTGAGAATATTGACATGTAAATTGCCATCGCCTGCATGTCCGTAACAAACCGCTCTAAACCCGTAAAGCTTAGCTATTGCTTTGATTTTCAAGATTAAATTGGGCAGCTGACTTCTTGGAACGACTAAGTCTTCTGACTTGGTATGGCTAAAAGCATTCAAAGCAGGTGATATCTGTCGACGCAGTTTCCAAAGTTCTTCTTTGTGTGTGTGGTCTTGCGCAAGCAAAATTTCGCCTATTTCATAATCAGCCAATACTTCATGAATGAGTTCTGCATTTTGAAGCAATTCTTCATCTTTGTTGCCGTCCAGTTCTATGATGAGGTGTGCCTCTATACCCTCTTGATGTGGCACAACAGACTTTGATTTGAGCTTTTCTTCCAAATAAGCGGAGGTGATATTGATGGCATCATGCTCCATAAACTCCATACCCGACGGCACAATACCAGCTAAATAGATAGAAGAAATAGCTCTGCATGCCATTTCAGAGCTATAAAAAGGCACTAAAAGCACCAAGCTCTTGGTTGGTAGAGGGCGAAGTTTAAATACAATTTTGGTAATAATGCCTAGAGTTCCCTCACTGCCTATCATAAGCTGGGTTAGATTGTAGCCTGTGGAATTTTTGAGCACATTAGCACCTGTCCAAAAAATATCGCCTTGAGCTGTAACCATTTCTATGTTAAGTACATAGTCTCTTGTAACACCATATTTGACGGCCTTCGGGCCACCTGAGCACTCTGCCAAGTTACCACCCAAAAAACAACTGCCCTTGCTGGCAGGGTCAGGCGGGTAAAAAAGACCTTTTTCCATCACTGCTTTTTGAAAAACCTCAGTAACTACGCCAGGTTCTACAGTGGCCTGTAAATTAACAGTATCAATGTCTAAAATTTTATTGAACCTCTCCATACTTAGAACCACGCCACCATGTACGGGCAGTGCACCTCCGCTCAGGCCTGTACCCCCGCCGCGTGGTGTTACTGGGATGAGATGTGTGGAGCAATAACGCATTATTTGACTGACTTCAAAAGCTGTAGCAGGGCAAAGTACAACTTCGGGCATATACATGAAGTCTTCTGTCTCGTCTTTGGCACAAATGGCTAGCTTCTCAGGACTGGTGTGCGTATGAATTTGGCCTAAAAGCTGTGTAAAAAAACGCAAGTCTTCTTCTTCTATCTTTTTAAAAGCGGTCATATCTATTTTTTTGACTACAAATGTAAGCCTTTAGTGAGCACTTTATACTTTAGAATCTATTTTTTTGGTTTTGAGAAAAAGACCATAGGATTTCTAAAGGGTTAACTAGACTTTTCAAAATAGTGTAGTATCTTATTCTTGAAAAAAAAATTGCATTCCACAGCGCGTACAGCAAGTTTATAGACTAAGCAACTATAAGTTTGCAGCAATGCAACAAGTTGTTCATATAAAAAACATAATTTTGCATCCTTGAAAAACAATAATTTGTTTATTGATCTCCAAAATAGACTCCAATGACCCTAAAATCATTACTTTTCTACTTAGTCTTCTCACTGCTTTTGTGCTTTAGCTTCACAGCTCAAGCCCAAATACCATTTACAGAAGACTTTAACAGCTATACTGGTACAGGGTTTGACCCTGCCCCAGTAGCAGGCCGCCTTGATTCAGATCTTTGGACTGTGGCTGGTTTTTCTGATGGTGCCACCACTTTTGGAGGTACAAGTATTGCAGGCGACTTTGCGCGCGGCAACTCACCTGGAAACGTTACAACGGGTGGACTCTACAGTTTTACTGTGGCTGCTGGTAACAACATCGTGGGTGTGCAGCCCACAGGTTCAGACTGGAACGTGAATGGAACTCTCACTCTGCGCCTCAACAACACCACAGGGAGCACAGTGAGTACCTTGAACCTCAGCTATGATATTTGGACTTTCAATGATCAGCCACGAGGCAATTCATTAAACCTATCCTATTCTACAGATGGCGTAACCTTCACGCCACTTCCCGCCGCCGATTTTACTACGCCCGCTGCTGCTACTGGTGCAACATGGGCTAGCACACCTCGCAGCATAGCCATAACTGGTTTGAGTCTAGCCGCAGGCTCTAACATATTTATTCGTTGGACGGGTAATGACGTTGTTGGCACTGGTGGCAGAGATGAGTATGGTATTGATAATGTGTCGGTTAGTACTGGCGCGGCATCTCCGCCAAACCTTGTCATGACCGAACTGATGTATAATTGCAATAGCCCAGAACCAACCAACCAATGGGAGTGGGTGGAAATATACAATGCAGGTGCTACGGCTGTCAACTTGAGTGGTTTTGTGTTTGATGACGATGAGGGTGCACCTCTAGCAGCTGCTAATATTGCTTCAGGCTCTATTCCTGCTGGCCAAACAGCTGTACTTTACAACGCCGATGCACTGGCAGCAGCTGACTTCTCGGCGGCTTGGGGCAGCGGTATCAACTTGGTGGCAGTTACGAACTGGCCTTCATTGTCCAATAATGATGATGTAATAGCACTCTGGCAAAGCATCGGAAGTTATGGCGCGCGTGTTTTTGCTAACGCTATAGACCAAGTAAGTTATGATGGTGTATCTCCTTGGCCGATACCAAACAACGCATCTTCTATCTACTTGAATGTAGCACCCACCACAGCGGCTAACGATATAGCTGCTAACTGGACTTTGTCGGTGTTGCCTAGTAGTACAGTTTGCTGCTTTGCTACTTACCAAAGCACAGCCACCACGACACCAGCTGCTCACCCCAACAGCGGTGGTGACTTCGGTTCTCCTGGCCCTTTTAACACGCCGCCTGTAGTGGCCATACCAATTCCTGATCAGGTTACGACTGTAGGAACGGCCTTTACTTACACTTTTCCTGTTGGCACTTTTACTGATGCTGATGGTGACGCGCTCAGCTATAGCGCAGTGTTTGACGACTTAGACGAAAACCCTATAGCTATCACGACTTGGCTTAATTTTGACCCTGCCACACGTACATTTAGCGGAACAGCACCCGACAATAGTTTTGCGGGCATCATGCGCATTAAAGTAAAGGCTGACGATGGGCGTGGCGGAAAAGCCTCAGATGTGTTCGTTTTAAGGGTCAATTTATCTCCCACAACGCCAATTCTCACAGCAGCACCTATAGGACGCTACTCTGCTGCTTTAGTTGCAGCAGATTTTAATACAGGTGCAGCAGAAATTCCTGCCCACGACCCCGCCTCACAACGCTTATTTGTAGTTAATGGTTCAACCAAGCGTATTGATGTGCTTAACATCACCACTATGGCATTTATTACTAGCATAGACCTCAGCACTGCCACTGGTACGTTTTCAGGTGGTTCTGCTAACAGTGTGGCTTGTAAAGGTGGCATTTTGGCTATTGCCGTACAAAACTCTAATGCGCAGCTTCCTGGTGAAGTACTTTTTTATAACGCCGCTGGCCCTTATGCTGCTCCTCTGTCGCGCCCAGTAGTCGGTGCGTTGCCAGACATGCTAGTTTTTACCAAAGACGGCAAGAAAGTATTGGTCGCTAACGAAGGCGAGCCTACACCCGTTACATACGCCCCTGACCCAGTGGGTTCAGTCAGTATCATAGACATCACTTCTGGTGTAGGTACTCCTGTCGTTACTACCGCCACTTTTGCAGCTTTTGATGCCTCTGCTGCTACACTGAAGGCTGCCGGTGTGCATTTGACTGGATATGCTGGCGCAACGCTTTCTCAGGACTTGGAGCCCGAATATATTGCAGTTTCTGATGATGGTGCTACAGCTTGGATTACCCTTCAAGAAAACAATGCCATAGCTAAGCTGAATATATTGACTTCTACCATTACAGAAATCAAGCCTTTAGGAACACGCAATCACCGCACAGCAGTAGCCAATGGTAATGGTCTTGATGCTACAGACTCTGATGTAGGCATCAATATTGCAAGATTGCCAATAAAAGGAATGTATCAGCCAGATGCTATTCATAGCTTTATGGTGGGCAGCAATACTTATTTGCTCATGGCTAATGAAGGCGATGCCCGTGACTATGGGGCTGGCTTTCAAGAAGAGGTTCGTGTGAATACCCTTACTCTGGACGCTGGCGTATTTCCTAATGCTGCCGCTGTACAGAATATTTTGAATGCTGGTCGCGTGGGCGTAACCAACCGAGCAGGCGATACAGATGGCGATGGTGATTTTGATGATCTTTGGGCTTTTGGTACACGTTCTTTTTCGGTGCGTGATGCCAATGCCAATTTGATTTATGACAGCGGTGATGACTTTGAGCAGATAACAGCACTCACCTACCCCAGTAATTTTAACTGTACCCACAGCGGATCTACAGGCAACACCATAGATAGCCGAAGCGATAACAAAGGCCCCGAACCAGAAGGTATTGCTTATGGTGAAATCTGCGGTAAAAAATATGTTTTCGTAGGCTTGGAGCGCATTGGTGGCGTGATGGTTTATGATATTACAAACCCCGTGAAGCCTATTTTTGTCCAGTATTTGAATAACCGTAACTTTGGCGTAACCCCTCTGTTTGCTAATGTCGCTACGGTTGGGGACTTAGGCCCAGAAGGCTTGATTTTTATACCAGCTTCTGAAAGCCATACAGGTAGCCCACTTTTGGTGGTTTGCAATGAAGTAAGCGGAAGCACATCTGTTTTCCAAATCAATGTAGCCCCTGCTATGACGGTTACTGCTGGCCCAATGTACTTCACCAGTCCAGCTGTTGGTACACCATCGGGCGTGCAAACATATACCGTACAAGGCAACTGTCTCACCAATGATTTGAATTTGACCACATCTGCACCGTTTGAAATCAGCTTAGCAGCTGGTGGACCTTTCAGCTCAGCGGTTACTATTCCTGTAGCCACTGCCAACGCAGGGCCAGTAACTATTTATATTCGCTTTGTACCTACTGCTGTGGGTGTTACAGCAGGCAACGTCCTTCATGCAAGCACAGGTGTGACCTCTGTCAATCTTCCTTTAACGGGTGAAGTGGTGGATATCACTAAAATACACACGGTACAAGGTACAACCGACGTACCGCCTGTTTTGGCTAACTTCACATTAGAAGGGATTGTGGTAGGCGACTTTCAAGAACCCACTGCTACAGGCGGACTTGGAGGCTTCTATTTGCAAGAAGAAGATTTTGATAAGGATGCCCTCGCCACAACTTCTGAAGGTATTTTCGTATTCTCTATGACTCCTGTTAATGTGGGTGATCGTGTCCGTGTTACGGGCTTGGTGAATGAGTTTTTCAACCAAACTCAAATAGGCACGGGACCTTTACCTCCTACAGTTACAGTTATCAATACGGGCAATCCTTTACCTGTTGCATCAGTTATTGATTTTCCTGTTCCTGCACCTGTAGCGGGTGTGGCTTACTTGGAGCGTTTTGAGAATATGTACATCAATATTCCCGAAACAATGACTACTACAGATCATTTCCGTTTGGGTCGTTTTGGTGAAGTTGGGCTTTCTGCCGATGGACGATTGATTAACCCAAGCAATGAAATTGATTTGAATGATGCAGTGGCTACTGGCACAACTTCTACTGGTACAAGTAACCTTCCTGCTCTTCTGGCACAAGCGGACTTGAACAGACGTCGCCTTATTATCTTGGATGATGGTCTCACGCAACAAAACCCAACAGTCATCAAACATTGGCAGTCTGGAATCAACACGCACCGTCTAGGCACGACTGTAGACAATCTCTTCGGCGTAATGAGTTATGGATTTTCGGCTTACCGAATACAGCCTTTGTCTGCTGCCCTCCCTGTATTTAACTTTGCCCCACGCCCAACCGTACCAACCGTAGGTGCTGCTAACCTGAAAGTTGCTAGCTTTAATGTGTTAAACTACTTTAATGGTGATGGTCTTGGTGGCGGCTTCCCTACCTCAAGAGGAGCGGATAACATGACAGAGTTCATGCGCCAACGCACAAAAACATTTGCCACACTGGCGGCAATGAATGCCGATGTGGTAGGTTTGATAGAAGTAGAAAATGACGGCATTGGCGCGAACTCTGCCTTACAAGATCTTGTAAACGGGTTGAATGCTTTTATTGGTGGTGCGCCCACTTATTCTTTCATCGCAGATCCTGTTACAGGTGTAGGTACAGATGAAATCAAAGTGGCAATTATCTACAAAAGTGCCGTTGTATCTCCTATAGGTGCTTCTCAAAGCTTTGCCTCTGTGGACTTCGATCGCTTGCCTGTAGCACAGACCTTCCAAACCGTAGTGGGAAGCCACAAGTTTACGTATGTTATTAATCACTTTAAATCAAAAAGTTGTACTGGTGCTTCGGGCATAGAAGCTGACGCGGGCGACGGACAAGGTTGTTGGAATGCCAAGCGTAAGAGACAAGCTACTGCGCTTATGTCATTCATAGACATCCTTAAAACGACTGCTTGTGATGGCGACATCGTTACTATGGGCGATTATAACGCCTACGAGCAAGAAGACCCGATGGACTTTATGCGTGCAGGCGGCCTCACCTCACTGATTGAGAACAGCTATTCGTTTATGTTTGATGCACAGAGCGGCTCTCTTGACCATGCATTGGCTACGGCTTCTATGGCGGCGCAATTGACGAGTGGTAAAAAGTGGCATATTAATGGTGACGAACCAGTTATCATTGATTACAATACCAATTTTAAGGTTAGCTCAGGCGGAACATCTCCTGACTACTACACGCCTACTCCATTCCGTTCTTCTGACCACGACCCAGTTTTGGTAGGCTTTAGTTTGGCCAACATCACAAGCACAAGCACTAGTCCGTTAGATAACGCAACAGGGGTTTCGCTTGGCACAACGGCAGTGACTATCACATTTACGAGTGTGCCGTCAGCAGGTTGTGGAAACTTGATTATACGTCGCACCAGCGACGGCGTGGCAGTGGCTACAGTTGCGGCCACAACAGCTACTGTGTCTGGTAATGCAATGACCTTTAACGTGGGAGCAGTTTTTACTTGTGGCGAAAGCTATTACGTAGAGATTCAACCTACAGCGATTTCTAACTTTGCAGGCATTAACACAACTACCGCATGGAACTTTACGATAGAAACTCCTTGCGCAAGCATAGGTTCTACGGGCACGATTCCACCACCGCTCTGGATTTACGCGAAAGGTATCAATACGACATCTATTGACCTGCGTTGGTATGATTTGGCAACTGATGAACTGGGTTATAGAATTTATCGTGCTTTGGAAACTACCAATGAGTTTGGTCTTTTAGCCACTGTGCCAGCTGGAACAGGCGAGATGAACTATGTAGATACGGGATTGTCTTCAGACACACGCTACGTGTATTTTGTACGCCCTTACAAAGGAGAAATTTTTGCTACCTCGGACGAAGCTATTGGCTATACTTACCCAAATGTGCCTAAACTCACTGTTTTGAGTGATGCGTGCTTCAATGAGTCAGGTAAAATTAAAGCCACCAACGATCATAAGACTGGTCGCTTCTTCTGGTATGAGAGCCTCACGGCCATCGCGCCAATTCTAAATCCTGCTACTGGTGTTCCTTTTGAGGGCAGTGAGTTTACGACACCTCCTATTACCATGTCCCGTACGTTCTACGTTACGGCTATGGGCAGAGAGTATGAAAGTACGCCTCGTCAAGCTGTTACGGTGTTTGTCAAAGACCGTCCAGTGGCTCTGATTCTTGGTGAAAAAGTGCAGTATGGTTGTGCAAGCACACTCATGCTTGAGGCAGAAGATGCAGGAACAGGAAGCGTTTATAATTGGTACAAAAACAAACAATTTGTAACATCTACTACAGTACCAAGCTACAAAGCCACGCAAACGGGCTTTTATTCGGTACAAGTAGTCAGAAATGGCTGTTTGGCTGTATCTGCTGAAATTAGAGCCGTGGTTAATTATAAACCAATAGCACAGATCCTAGAAGGCAGCAAAGCAACCTTTTGTGAGAGTGGCACACTTAACGCTAAAAGAGTATCTGATGCTACGTATGAGTGGTTTTTGGGTACGACTTTGGCTGGTACAGGCGAAAGCTTGCCCGTTATCGTCAGTGGCACTTACACTTTGGTTGTGAGCAAAAACGGCTGTTCTAATGCTACGGACGTGACAGTGGTAGTAGAGAGCTTCCCTGCGAATATGAGCTTGAGTGCAAGTAGCACAGAGCTTTGTGCCAACACAGAGACTGAACTGACTGCGCCTAGCATAGCGGGAGCTAGCTACCAATGGTTTAGAAACGGTAAACGTGAGTTTATTACTGCCACCAATACGCTTCGCACAACTAGAACGGGCGTGTTTTATGCAGTTATCAATAAAAATGGTTGTCTTAAAAACACAGACGAGCTGACGATTAGCCGTTTAAATACGCCTAAAGTTACACTCAAAGACAACACGCTGACTGGTATACTTTCGCTTGATGTGCCTGAGGGTGCTGTTGTGGCTGATGTACGCTGGTTCTTGAACGGCGAAGAGCAAGCCGAATTTACAGGAAAAACCAGTATCACTCCCACCAAAGAAGGTGTTTATAAAGCGCAAATTGGCTTTGCAAACGGTTGCAATACCGAAACTAACACGGTGAGATTCTTTGGCGTGCTGTCTATAAAAACAGATGAGGGTGATAACTGGGCTGCAAATCTGCTTGTTTATCCAAACCCAACGCGCGACATCGTTTATTTAAGCTTACAAGGCTTTCATGGCTTAGTAGTGGTGGAAGTAAGTGATGTGTTGGGTCGTGTGTTGTCTAAGCATAGTTTTGATGCTACTAGCACAAACAAAGCAGAAATTAGCCTTCAAGGTTTGTCAACTGGCACTTACAATCTGAAGATTAACACCAGCAAAGGCGAGGTTGTTAAAACTGTAGCTAAGTCAGAATAATTGACTTTGGATGTTTTTTAATCATAGCCTTTCAGTTTAGCGGAAGCCAAGCTGAAAGGCTATGATATTTACAATATGAGCGGTTCAGTGTTTAAAGTTCTTGGTACGCTATAAAATTTTTAAAAGAGAAAACAATACAGGCGGCTTAAAAAGAGCGAAATAACATGGGTTAATAGTTTGAAAAACAAACCCTTAGTTCAAGTTCCTGTTTTGGATTAGCATAATAATTTACAAAATTCAAGATTTAAGCAGCTAATATTTTGTATTATTCACAATAAGAAAATATTTTTATAGCAAAAATAACGTTATTTTATTATATCCTGATGTATTGGTAATTTCCCAAGAAACGAATTTTTGTAATTATGTTTAGAAATCTAAGTCATCTTATCCTAATAGCGTTTGTTGCGCTTGCTTTTTCTGCATGTAGTGGTGAAAAGCAAGGCGGTGAAGGCGAGACTGCCGAGGCTAAAGGCGGTAAATTTTACGGCGGTGTGTTGCACATCAATGAAAGCGAATATATCCGCACGCTTTACCCACCAAGCATTCTTGACGTGTACTCTTACCGTGTAGCGGCTCAGATTTATGAAGGTCTCTTCAAATTTGATCCTAAAACATTGAAAGTTATCAACGGCTTAGCTGAAAGCGTTACCATAGATGACGCTAAAACGACGTATACTATTAAGCTTCGTAAGGGGGTTATGTTCCATGACGATGCTTGTTTTGAAGGCGGCAAAGGTCGTGAACTCAAGGCAAAAGATATTCTCTACTGCATGGAGCGTCTTTGTACTAAAACTGCTGATAACCAAAACTTTGAACTCTTTGATGGCATTTTGAAAGGTGCTAAGAACTATTACGAAAGTTCAGGCGAAGGCAAAAAGCCACCTTTTGAATTTGAAGGTGTCAAAGTGGTTGACGACTACACAATTAAGTTTGTCCTTGAGAAGCCTTACAGCCTATTTACGTGCCACTTGGCGCGTCCTGCTGCTTTTATCTATCCAGAAGAGGCTGTTAAGAAATATGGTAAAGATTTGAGCACTAAAGCTATAGGTACTGGCCCTTTTTCGCTTGGCAAAGTAGAGGAAGAGACCAATATCATGCTCATGAAAAACAAAAACTATTATCTTTCGGATAAAGATGGTAACAAACTACCTTTCCTAGATGCGGTAAGCGTTCGTTTTATCAAAGAAAAGAAAACAGAGCTTCTTGAATTTAATAAAGGTAACTTAGACATGATGTATCGCCTCCCAACAGAGCATTTGGTAGAAATCATGGAGAAAAGTACCGATGGCAGTTTGAAAGATGCAGAGCTTTCTCGCGCACCAGAAATGCAAACACAACTGTTGGTATTTAACACTCAAGTGGCACCTTTTGACAATGCCGATGTTCGTCGAGCGTTTTCTTTTGCTATCAATCGCGCCAATATTTTGGATAACACCCTTTTGGGTGAAGGTTTTGCACCAGGCGAATATGGCATCACATCACCATCTTTCAAGGATATTGGTTATGACGTAGCGGCAAATGTACGTGGTTATACGCTTAACAAAGACTCGGCTCTTTACTATCTGAATAAAGCTGGCTACAAAAACGGCAAGGGCTTTCCTCAGATTTACATTGAACTGAACGCAGAGGGCGACCGTCATGCAAGTGTAGCTTTGGAAGTAAAAAAACAACTCAAAGAGGTTTTGAATGTTGACGCTGAGCTTTCTATCATGTCTCACTCACAGGTAACTGACAGAAGCACAAGCGGTAGCTTCAAATTTATTCGCTTGTCTTGGATTGCAGACTATCCGCACCCTCAGTCATTTGTGCGTTTCTTCTACGGCAAGGGCGTTCCAGCCAAATCCGATGAGGTATCTTTCCCTAACTTGGCACGGTACAAGAACCCTAAATTCGATGATGTTTACGAAGCAGCACTCAACACTGTAAACGAAGAAGAAGCTCTTAAGCTTTTTATGCAAGCAGAATATTTGGCCATGCGCGACGCACCTGTTCTAGTACTTTGGTATGATGAGGCTTTCCGTTTGTTGAAAAACAAAGTAAAGAACTTCCCTAACAATGCCATTCAGTACCGTGACTTGACCGAGGTTTATATTCAGCCTGACGCTGCAAAATAAGTTTTTGTAATAGATTGTCTGCAAAAGAGCTGCTTGTTAAAAGAAACAAAGCAGCTCTTTTGCTTTCGTGAACTAGGGAATAAGCTAGAGCTTAAAATTTTCTTTCAGAAGTATTTTATTTTAGAGCTATTTTTTAAGAAAGAACATAATTCATATTTTTACAGTCTAAGAAAACACCACTTGGATGAGTACGGACGAAAGACTTCATACTTTAGCTTTGAGCTTTGTACCTGGCATAGGTCATAAAATAGCTAAGTATTTGATTGCTAGCTGTGAATCTGCCGTTAAAATTTGGCAAAAAACGCCCGCTCAAATTCAAAAGATACCCGATATAGGGCCTAAGCTAAGTAAAGGACTTATTGAAAATCGTGAGAAATCACTGCTTCGCGCCGAAGAGGAACTTCGCAAGGCTAGTGATATGGGGGTCAAGCTCTTGCTCTACACGGACGAGGATTTTCCGAATAGGCTTAAAATTCTGCCCGACTCACCTCTGTTGCTTTATGTAAGAGGCGAGGCTAATCTGAACATGCCTAAATCTCTGGGCATAGTGGGGACGCGAAAGGCTTCAGCTTACGGCAAGAGCATTACTGAGCAGATTGTAGCGAATTTGACACACTTTAAGCCTACAGTAGTGAGCGGCTTGGCTTATGGGATTGATATTCAGGCGCATAAATCCTGTATTGCGCATCAAGTTCCCACAGTAGCTGTTTTGGCTTGTGGTGTTGATGTGATTTATCCTCTGGTACACACGTCCTACGTGGAGGCGTTTTTGGCGCAAGGCGGTGCCTTAGTGAGTGAACGTGCACTGGGCACACCGCCAGACTCGGCACTCTTTCCCTCGCGCAACCGCATCATTGCTGGGCTTTCTGATGCCTTGGTGGTAGTGGAAGCGGCAGAAAAAGGAGGCGCACTCATTACTGCTGATATTGCATTTTCGTATGATCGCGAAGTTTTTGCTGTGCCAGGCAACTTGGGTAGTAACACTTCGGTTGGTTGTAATAAGCTCATCCAGCAGCAAAAAGCAACCATTTATACCAGTAACAAAGATATTGAGGAAGCACTGAAATGGGATATGTCTGATTATAAATTAGTTCCGAAGAAGTTACAAGGTGCTCTAAAATCAGAGAATTTAAACTTAGAAGGGGCCGAGAAATTGATTTTTGATTTACTTAGCCACAAAGGCAAGCTGCAAATCGACGAGATAGCCATTTACACGCAGCTACCGATAAGCACTGTGGGAGCTAAACTTTTTGAGCTAGAGTTAAAAAATTTGGTTAAGACACTTCCATGGAAGCATTATGAGCTAGCCTAGTAGATTATTGGCAATCCACTTGGAATGTTAAAAATCTTAAAAGAGTGCTGTTTCAAGATAAAAATACTGTACTTTTGCTCAAGAACAGGTAAGTAGCTATGAATAAAAGCAAAATTAGCATATTTAAAGTCCGTGTCATTATCGTTTTAATGAGTCTGGCTCTCATAGGCTTGATAGGTTTGCAGTATTACTGGATTAGTGGAGCCTTGAAAGCAAATAAGCTACGCTTTGAACAAAGTGTCTTTGAAGCTCTTACGGCTGTGGCTCAGCGACTGGAGCAACGCGAAATGGTGAGTCAAACCCAGAAAGCCATTTATAGCTATATGGCCGAAGTAACCCGCCAGACGGGTGGCGTTACAGACTTTTTTTTTCAATGGGAAAAAGATATTCTGCATGGTAAAGTGAATGAAAACGGGGATTATCGCTTCAACAAAACTCCCCGAATAGATTTTTCTAAAAACAGTCAGCGCAAAAGTGTGCGCGTGATAGACGGCGATCAAATGGTGACGTTTGTGCTCAAGATGTTAGCCGACACACCGCCCAATATAGAAAAAAGGCTTAATTTTGTACATTTAGACAGCATTGTACGCATAGAGATGCATAACAAGGGTGTGAATACCATTTGTGAATATGGGGTTTTTGACCGCAGTTCTTACCGCCTGCATTTTTCGCGTCCCACAGATGACCGCCAAAGAGTTTTTGACTCGAATTTTAGCGTTAAACTGTTTCAAAATGATCTTTGGAATAATGAATATTACCTCAAAGCCTATTTTCCTGAGCAAGAAAGCTATTTGTTTGGGCAGATGTGGATTGTCTTAATGAGCTCTGCCCTATTTATCAGCATTATTATTTTTTGCTTTATTACGGCTATTTACATGATTATTAAGCAGAAAAAAATATCTGAGGTGATTTACGATTTCATTAACAACATGACGCATGAATTCAAAACGCCACTTACAAGTATTTCTTTAGCTTGCGAAATGCTGCAAGATAGCAGCGTAAAACAATCAGAGACAGCCAATTCACGTTATCTCCGCATCATCAAGGACGAAGGCGAAAGACTAAAACTGCAAGTAGAGAAAGTATTGGAAATAGCCCGTCTAGACCGCAGCGAAATTCAACTCAAGCTAGACGACTTAGACATCAATGAACTCATTGAAGACGCTATTCAGCATGTTATCTTACAGGTAGAAATCCGCAATGGCGTAATAGAGACAGAGTTTATGACCAAGCAGCACCTGATAAGAGCAGATACTGCACATCTTATGAGCGTGATTATCAATTTACTAGACAACGCCAATAAGTACTCACCCAATCCGCCACGCATACACATCAAAACCGAAAAGGTGAGGCGCGGTATTAAGATTCATATCAGCGATCAGGGACAGGGTATAGGAAAGTTGGATATAGACCGTATTTTTGACAAATTTTATCGGATTTCCACTGGTAACATTCACAATGTGAAGGGCTTCGGTTTGGGTTTGAGTTACGTACAGCGTATTGTTGAAGCGCACCGTGGTACGGTCAATGTACGAAGCGAACTCAATAAGGGAAGTAAGTTTACTATTTTCTTGCCCACCGATCCTGAGGATATCAAACCTTATAGCTTATAGACGCATTTAAGTATTTTCGCCATCTAAGCTTTTTGGAAGCCTAAAGCTAAATGTGGTGCCAAGCCCAACTTGACTGGATACGTTTATTCTGCTATTGTGTTTTTCTAAAATATGCTTTGTGATAGCCAAGCCTAAACCTGTTCCGCCTTGCATTTTAGAACGGCTTTTTTCTACTCTATAAAAGCGTTCAAAAATACGGCTCAAGTGCTCAGGATCAATCCCATGTCCATCGTCTTTGACAGTTACTTTGACCGAACTTTCATTAGCTTTTAGTTCTACCCACACATTGCCTTGTTCTCTACCGTATTTAATAGCATTGATGACCAAGTTAATGAGAACTTGCTTAATGCGGTGTTCGTCTGCCCAGACATTAAAAGGTGTATCACCGTCAGTTTTGCGTGCTTTCAAAATAAGCTTGCATTGAACGTGACGCTTGGCAGCTTGATCATCAAGCTGTTCAAGCACATCTTTGCAAAGTTCGTGTAAATTGAAAGTATCGGGTAGCATTGAGATAGCACCTGACTCTATCTGCGAAAGTGTCAGAAGGTCTTTAACCAGTCTAGTGAGCGAGTCTAAGTTTTTGGCGGCTTTTTCCAAAAACATACTTCTCACGGTTTCGTCGTTGATGGCACCATCAAGAAGTGTGTGTATGAAGCCCTGCGCTGCAAAAAGAGGCGTTTTAAGCTCGTGGGATACGTCGGCAATAAATTCTCGTCTGTATTGCTCCACTTTTTTGAGCTTTTCTATTTCATGCTGCTTTTCAGACGTATAGGCCGCAATTTCTTCATTAACTTGCCTGATAGGATTTGTAAAAAAATTATTGTTTGCGTTTTTAGCAGTTGTATCTAAAGATGCTTCATGGCCGAACTCACGCTTCTTGATTTTGCTAAACTTGTTATAAATGCTATTTACTTCACGAAATATCAAAAACTCAAAGGTGACAAATGTCAGCACAAAGCAAGCACCAAAAGACAAAACCCCACTCACAAATACTGCTAGCTGAGGTGTGCCACTCAGAAGTGACAAAAAAGCTGTGGTGATGAGCGACACCGACGTAGCTAGAAGTAGGGCAACGGCTTTGGCGTTTACAAACATGACATATTGCGGAGTTTTCTGACTTAAAAAAATTAGAGTTCAAACTTATAGCCAACGCCTTTTACGGTTTTGATAAAGCCCTCGCCAATCTTCTCACGTATGCGCCTAATGTGTACATCTACCGTACGCGCGAGAACGTAAACATCTGTTCCCCATATATTTACAAGAATATCTTCTCTGCTAAACACTTTGTTCGGATTTTGCGCCAGAAAATAAATCAATTCAAACTCTTTCTTGGGCAATGCAATCACCTGTCCATTTTGCGAAAAGGTATAGCTGCTGCGGTTGATGACGAAATCAGCAATCTTGATGACGTTTTGGGTATTGGGCGTTTCTTGTAAGTCTTTTTTATGATCACGTCTGAAAAGGGCGTTTAAGCGACTCAAAAGCGCACGAGGCTTCACGGGCTTGGTGATGTAGTCATCCGCACCCACTTCAAAGGCTGCTACCTCGGAGTATTCTTCAGCCCGTGCTGTTAAGAAAATGATGTAAGTGTCGTTCAATTCTGGAATAACACGCATTTGACGGCATGCTTCCACGCCATCAAGGCGTGGCATCATAATGTCCATAAGCACCAAATGGGGCAAGAATTTGCGCGCTTGCTCTATGGCTTCTACACCGTCTTCGGCTGTTTTGACCAAATAACCTTCTTTTTCTAAGTTGTATTTGAGAAGCTCCAAAATATCGGGCTCATCGTCTACAATCAATATTCTATAGGTGTTTGCTTCCATACAAAAAGCTATTGATAAATCATTTTAAAATGCAAAGTTAGGGCTTAGAAGTCATAAACTATGCTTTCTTGCGTGAACATTTAATGAAAAAAAATGTCTATTGAGAGCGTTTAATATGACTCAGGAGTTAAAGTCTTAAGACTTCATCTGGGTTTTAGAGCAAATCAAAACCTTTTACCGATCCGAAAATGAACAAAAAGGGCAACAAGAAGAATACCAGTAGTACATACGTAAAGCCAATCAATTTGTACTCTGTGCTGGTATCACTAATCCATTTAGCAGCCTCTATGGGCATTTCACGCAGCCAAGAGAAAATCATAAATAGACCAGACCAAACCGTATTGATAAGGATATTTAGTATAACTAGAGCCATTACATGAGGTTGTTCCAAAAAACAAACTGCAGCTAGAAGACCTGCACCCGTAATTCCTAAGTTATTGCCTAAAATAAAAGGAAAGACTTTTTTGAGGTTTAAGTCACGGCGTGCCACCGAGGACAGGACTTGAGCACGTGCCGCCCCGCTAGATTGGTATAAAAAGGCCAATTGAATGCCTAAAATAAATGTTTTGTACTCGCTTGCAAAGGTCTCTTTGGCAGGTATTAACGAAGATTGCGATAACAATACCCACGTGCTACTTTGGCGATAAAGCAAAAAAGAGACGTGCAAAAGAAAAAGACCTAGAAACAAAAAGAACAGTTGAACGACAGCCAAGGGGCTAGGCCAGTTTTCAAACCACTGTATGCTTGGAAGTTGAATAAAAGCAGCACTTCTACTTAACACCTTCCAGTAGTATTCTAAGGGGAAAAAAAACAACACCATAAGCAACTTCACAAAATGATTTGAAAGTAGAACCGTCAAACCTCTTTTAAACTCTTTCTTGCCACTAAAGCGGCCTAAACGCGACAGCGAGCCTGAAATGGTGCTTCCTAGATTGCTTCCCAAAAGCATATACACGAGCTCTTCTAAACCCAAATAGTGGTTCGCGCCCAAGGCACATAAGACACACACTGAAAGCGCGTGACTTTGCAAGACCGCTGATAAAATAAGCGCGCTAAAAAAACAAACAAAAGGCTCTGTCTCTAAGCCCACTAAAATCACATCAGCCCAACTAAAACTACTAGCCAGTAGACGCAAGCCTACAAAAAAGAACAAGACACTTCCTGCAAATTTGAGAACACTCAAAGTGACAGTGGGTTTAAGGTCGGTGGAGTCGTTGGCCAGAAGCATGGGCTAAAACTAATGGAGTGCAAAAGTAAGTGCTAGCAACAAAATAAAGTAGCTACACACATCAAATTTATGTGAAGAAAATACGCAAAATGAATGAACAACCCCTTACGAAATACTAGGCTATATCAAAAAATCACTTCTGCTTATGCAGTCCCATTTCCGTAACGTATTCTTCCAGACTCTTGTATGGACACTCGGTGCAATTAGGGTCAAACGGCTGAATCTCGCCAAAATACATGATACCTTTAAGAAAACTTACTTTGCGAGGCTCTTCTACGCCATTTTGCGAGTCGTTGAGCTGCAACATATCGCCACTGAGCTGCCATGTGCCTTTGCTGATAATCCCAGAGCCGCTTTGCTCGATATGAATAGGATCACTGCTTACTAAATCGTAAGTGCCATCAGCTCGGAATTCGTAGCCGTAAGGTTCATGGTGAGACAGCCACATACCCACCATTTGGGTGGCTAAATCGCTGCTTTTAGAGCTTGCCTGTTCGTTCTCTGCCGTGGTAGATTCAGTGTCCTCTGTATAATTTTCCTCCTTGGCTTGTCCATCTTTATTAGAGGACGTATCAACCACACAGCTTTGCAAATAAACGAACAGAAGAAGCGAACAGAATGCGCCAGTAATGAGTTTTTTCATATCTTTAATGAATTGTTTTTAATAACATGATTAGTCCGTAAATATAGAAAAACAAGCCAAATAAAAAAAATACAACCTTGTGAAACAAAAAAATCGAGTCTAACCAAAGCTTTGCATGTCTATGAGCCGCTTGTAATACCCATTCTCGGCCACAAGCGCATCGTGCGTGCCTTTCTCTACAATTCTACCTTCGTGCAAAACCACAATTTGATGGGCTTTTTGTATGGTACTGAGACGGTGAGCAATAACCAAAGCCGTTCTATCAGCCATCACGGTTTGCAAGGCTTCCTGTACTAACTGCTCTGACTCAGAATCTAATGCAGAAGTGGCTTCGTCCAGGATTAATATTGGTGGATTCTTAAATACGGCTCTTGCTATACTCAAACGCTGCCGTTGTCCTCCCGAAAGCCTGCCGCCTCTATCGCCTACGTTGGTTTGGTATCCTTGTTCTGTGGCTGTGATAAAGAGATGTGCATTAGCTATTTGAGCAGCTTTTTCTATATCGCTTTGATTGGCTTGAGGTCTGCCAAAGGCTATGTTTGAAGCTATGGTGTCGTTAAAGAGTATAGACTCTTGTGTGACAAAGCCCATCAAGGTATGCAAACTGTGTTGTTTGATATGCTGAATGTTGGTATCGTCTATCAGGATTTGTCCACTTTGAGGCTCTAAGAATCGGCCTATCAAATCTGCTAAAGTAGATTTGCCGCTTCCTGATGCACCCACCAGCGCGATGATTTGGCCTTTGGGAATGACTAAGTTAATGCCCTGCAAGACCCAGTTTTCAGCATAACGAAAATTGATGTTTTTAAGTTCTATTTTGTCATCAAAACTAGTTTTGACAAGCGCGTCGGGTCTATCCTGTATCTGAGGGACGCTGTCTAAAAGCTCAAAAACCCGTTCACCAGCAGCAAGCCCGCGCTGAACATTGCTGATAGCCGTATTGATACTTTTGGCAGGTGGCAAAACTTGTGAAAAAATAGCTATGTAAGTAACAAATTCTGAAGCACTTAGACCTGATTCTGGGCTTAAAATCATAGAGCCACCATAAAGTAAAATACCTGTAACAACAAGCACACCAAGGAATTCCGATAATGGCGATGCCAGCTCGCGCCTGTTTTCCATACTCAAATCGGTATCGGCATAAGTTTTATTGAGATTTTTGTAACGCTTCAGAACATAATCTTGAGCTGTAAAAACCTTGATAATTTTGATACCAGAGATAGCTTCTTCTAAGATTTCAAGCAGGTTAGCCGAAAAATTCTGAATATCTCGTCCTTTTTTACGCAGCGATTTACCCACTTGCGCTATGATAAGACCCGAAAGCGGCAAAAATACGAGTGTAAAAAGCGTGAGTTCGAGTGAGGTATAGAAAAGCACTGCAAAGTAAACCAAGATTGTAAACGGCTCTTTAAAGATGCTTTTCATGGCATTGATAACCTGAAACTCTATTTGTGATAGGTCATTAGACATTCTAGACATCAAGTCGCCTTTGCGCTCGTTGGTAAAAAAGCCCACATGAAGCCCCAGAAGCTGTTCAAAAATCTTATCACGCAATTTTTGAATACCTCTGGTTCGTACTGTATTAATCACGCAGAAGGACCAATATTTGAATAGGTTGGCTCCAAAAACAGAAGCAATCAAAACCACACAAACATAAATCAGTGCAGATGAGGCACCATCAGCCTGCAAAATTCTGATAAAGTGATAATTGAAGAGATCTTTGAAATAAATAATATTCCAAGAAAATACAGGCTCAGGAGGCAAAGATACCGCTTTTGAACCCGTACTTTGAAAAAGAATATCAAAAAGAGGAACGAGTAACGTGAAATTGACTGTACCAAATACAACAGCTAAAGCCGCTAAAATCACATACAGAGGTACAAAATTTCTGTAGGGTCTTGTATAGCTCATAATTCTCCAGAATACCCGCATTACATCCCCCTCAAAGATATAAGTTCAAAAATCTTTTCTTGAAACGCTGACCCTAAGAGCCTTGAGCAGCCCCTGTTTTACTTTCTTGCTTTTCTGGCGATTTAGGCTGCAAGTTTTTAGAGTTCTCGTAAGAAATAAATGCACGCTCCACACGAACACGAACGCCCTTGTCTATCTCAAGTTGAATAGAATCGTCTTCGTAGATAAATGTGATACGGCCATGGATACCACCTGCCGTAACAACCAAATCATCCTTTTTGAGTTGTGATAAAAAGCCTTTTTGTTCTTTTTGTTTTTGCTGCTGAGGACGGATCATAAAAAAATACATAATCACGAAGATACCACCCAAAATTGCGAATTGCATATAATTGGTACCAGCAGCCTGCAAAAGAATGTGTAAGAGCATAGTTTTGTTTTTAAATGTATTGATAATCAGGTTCTTAAAATCATAATACTCATTCTGAATTGCAAAGGTACAGTTATTTTTGAGAAATGCTATATCAAAAGCCAGCAACAGTACGTGATTTTTTAAAGCGTATAGAAAATTGTAAGCTTTTGTTTTCTCTGTCTAGACAAAGCATTAAAAAATGATGCGGATGATACCCACATCATCTTGTGGGCTAAAGCCGTACTGGGTTTTAAGAATATTGAACTTCCTCACCAACATCTGATTGACATGAGATAAGCTCTTGTCTATCAGCAAATAATTACGAGGTGACACAGAGGTTGGCATAGTTGCGAACTCTTGAATAAAAGACATGACCCCATCGGTAGACACCGCCACGTCGCTGACATTGTCATAGAAATTACTCTTGCTGTCAGCCATAGCGTAGGCATCAAACTTGCGGTCTTGTAAGTCGTAAGCGGGATAGTGGGGCGTGTTATTTTGGTCAATTTCTACCCAGTCGCCATTGATAGCCCAGAGGCCGTCGCCAATAGCCAAAATCCAAGCTTCTTTGGAGGCGGGGTTGACGATTAAAAACAACGCTGTGGCCAGAACTTCATGAAGACTAAGATCTAGGGTTTGTCTGACCGTCTTAAATTGCCTATAAAACTCCTCTACCAGTGCAGGCCCCAAATTTTTAATAGGAGGAAGATTCGCTTCGGTATCGAATTTGCGAAGAGCTAGTCTAAAAAGCTTAACAGTGAGAGCAGAAGCAAAATAGGAATCTTCGCCACTAGAACAACCATCTGAAACTATACCCACATAAAGGTCTCTCCATTCAGCACCCCAAATGGCATCTTCACAGAAATCAGCATGGCTCATGCCCCTTTTTAGAACTTTATAGACCTTCATGGCATCAAAAAAACAAGGCGAATCATTTTTCTTCTTCTATTTCGCCATCCAAAGAAATATTGAAAATTGTTTTATAGCAGAGTATTCTTTGTGGGTTGCTTGAACTAGTCGTAACAGTTTTAATGCTCAGTTCATCGCTCAACTCTACACGACATGAACTATTTTTTGTATTAAATGTTTCATAAATTGGTATTTGTGCTTGGTCTATAAGTTTGCCCTCGTAGTCAAAAGTACAGACTAAACAAGCTGTGCCTGTTTCTGTGGTATGTAAAACGCGCAATATCCAGAATTCTGTTTGTTCCTCCCAGACTAAAGCTTCAGCTCTGTCAGCCACTAAAATGTTGTTAGCTTCTAGCAACAGACGCGCATCAGAGCAGTCTGTTAAAATAAAAACATCACCTTGTGCGAGAATGTTTAGAACGCTTGCTCTTTGGTCATATTCAGCTCTTGCAAGCGAAAAACTAAAGCTTAAAATAATACATAATGCGGTAAAATATCGTTTCATAAAACATTAACTTTTAGAAGTCATGGCACTTGCGCCGAACGGTGTGTATCTGGAAAATGATTGCATCTACACAATTGTTTTTTTCAAAAATAGCTTTATATTTATAAACTACAAACAAACGGCCAAAATTATTTTTTTAAACCGTTCTAAGATTATACAAGCGTTTCAGTTTCTGATTTCATTGGATGATATTCGCTACTTTCGTGGCATACACTTTCCCTTTTAACTCGGGCACAAGTGGCCTACAATCCGCAACAAGCTTCGGAGTACTTTCGGAAGCTTGTTACGTCATTTTTTTAAGAAAGAAATTCTAAAGCCAGCTAAAAGGATAATCCTTATCCAAATACATCAGACCTTTCTGGGTAACATGCAAAGGCTTAAAAGTATCCACCATCACAGCATACTCTTTGGTTTCTGCTTTCCCTAAACTAGCTTCCATCGTACCTGGATGAGGGCCATGCGGTAAACCTCCCGGATGTAGCGTAAAAGAGCCTCTGTCTATACCTTTGCGGCTCATAAAATGCCCCTCAGCATAAAAAAGAACTTCGTCTGAATCTATGTTGGAGTGGTTATAAGGTGCAGGTACCGAAAGCGGGTGATAGTCATACAAGCGCGGCACAAAAGAACATATTACAAAGCAGCCCCTAGACTGAAACGTTTGGTGTATGGGGGGCGGCATGTGCAAACGGCCTGTAATAGGCTCAAAGTCATAAATAGAGAAAGTATACGGATACAAAAAGCCGTCCCAGCCTACCACGTCCAGTACACTGGTATCGTATAGAAAGCGATGGTATGCACCCTGCTTCTTAACATAAACCACACACTCTTTAGGCTCTTCTTCTATCAAAAGCGAGGTGGGGGGGTGAATGTCGCGTTCGCAGTAAGGTGAGTGTTCTAAAAGCTGACCCAGCTCATTGCGATAACGCCCCACAGTCTCGATAGGCATGCGAGACTCTACAATCAGCATTCGTGGGTGAACGAGCGGATCAAAATCTATTCTGTAGATGGTAGTACGCGGAATGACCACATAGTCGCCTTTGCGGATACGCAGTTTTCCAAAAGGGGATATCAGCCAGCCGTCGCCGTCGTGCATGTAAATCACCTCGTCCGCCTCACCATTTTTATAGAAATAATCAGTGGTGAAGTTTTCAGGATTACAAATGGCAATTTTACAGTCGCTGTTCATCATTAAAACTTGGCGCGCGTCAAGAAAGTCCTTGCCCGTAAATTCTGAAATAGAAGTTTTAAGATGTATTGGCTGCAAGCCCAAATTTGCAATTTCGTCCACACAGGGTATAGGCTCAAGCATTTGCTTGATGCGTGTGGGTGGGTAAATGTGGTACATGAGCGAGTAGATACCATCAAAACCAATAGAACTTACCAACTCCTCATGATACAACTTGTCGTTGGGTTGCCTAAACTGTATATGCCTCTTGTGCGGTACAGCTCCCAGCCTATGATAAAATGCCATATCTTATTTGTTTACGCTTTAATTAGAACACTCTTTGCATCAAAATAATAGCATTAGTCCAAAAAAAGCAAGCATGCACGCCAAAAGTATTTTAGAAAATTTGTTTGAAGCCTCCTCATCCACTAGCCAGAGGTACAAACACGAAAACAAAAATGAAAATCCAAACCAAGCCACATAGTTCTGAAAGGGAACACTATCATTTTGCCAACTCCACAGTCCTCGCTGCATTGCAAAAGGCTCTATCAAGTAATCCATAAAAGTCATAGTCAAAGCACTTAAAATTGCCAAAAGCCATTTTTGTGAGACATATTCCCGCCAAAAACTATTGCTGGCTACTGTTAGTGTCCACCAGTTTAAGCCAATAAGCGGTGGCACTGCCCATAGCTTATAGCCCAAGTTATTGTCGTACCAATAGTGACCAAAAACCAGACCGGTATGAACCCCTAGCAGCTCCGCTGCATACCCCAAAAAAGCCACCAGCACACTAAAAAGCCAGAATTTTTGTACTTTGTGCGTCTGGAAAATACCCAGAAACAGAGCCGAAAAGAGCAAATTTACGGGGGTGAGGCGTTCAAACAACTCACGACTGAACGAAAAATTCATAAACAAAAGGCCAAAAAAGTGCATAGCAACAGTGAGATAAACTGCTATTGGCCAAATTTTTATGCCATAAATAGTAGGCTCTTTGGTTGTGGTGAGCATGGAATCTAAACGGTGACGCAAAGGGCGAGATAATAAGTCTGGTTAAGTAAAAAACTCTATCAGCAAGGCAAATTGCTCTCACTGCCAGAGTGCAAAAGTAGGCAAAAGGCAGACAGAAGGTGTGAAATTTTAACTAAAAATTGCGCCATAGAATTGCAATTGATAAATCAGCCTCTCAATTATACACCGCTACCCTCTCTCAGATAAACCACCGACAGCCCTTTTTGTTGGAATTAGAACAATTTATTCTTTTTTTGCGTTTTTAATACAGGTTTGTTCAATACTTCTTTAAAAATATCATTCTAAACTAGAACAAAAAATATGTTTCTAAAAAATAAATTAGCACTCAAGCGTCCACTTCCCCTCCTCTTGTGGCTTCTTTTAGCGGTTTTGAGTGGTTGCGGTGACGACGGTAATCCCTTCAACGAACCAGGTCTGCGTACAGGCGAAATCATGGTAGACATAAACGGTGGAACCAACCGCTTTATTTCTACAGGCAATCTTACCGCTGATGCCACAAACGCTTACACTCCTGCTGCCCGCTTTATTAATATCTATCGTGAGCTGCCTAGCGGAGTTTATGGCACTATGGTTCTCCGTATTACCAGTATTGACCTAGATAACATCACCCTTCCACACCGACCTAGTAAAGTAAAAGTTACTTACTCGCCGCGCCCCAATGAGCCTTATGAGGCTGTAGACTCTGAAGTGGATATGGAAATCACGAGCAAAGAGGGCGATTTATTGAAGGGCACTTTTTCGTGCAAAGTACGCCCTAAAGGTGCTACATCGCCTAGTTTTACCCTAACTGACGGTTCTTTTGCGATAAAACTGATTCGCAACTAAGAATTTTGGCCTCGCTTTGTGCCACGATTTGCACAAAGCGAGGCCAAAACATGGACTCAGCACCATTAGAATTGAATATTGCCGTTGGCAGCACCAGATATAGATTGGCTTATAAAACCGATCATTTTTTTCATGTCTGCGCCTGTCTGACCTACACGCGCTAAATGTTGAAATCCCATGTCTTTTTGAGCCTTCTCAAAAGAATTCGATGTGCCTACGCCAAACATAATCGTGACAAAAGAAAATGCATTTTTCTCCTCGCTTCTAATTTTTTGCAAGGCATTAAATACCTGTTTTGCAGAACCTTTTGAGCTGTTATCTTCGCCATCTGTTATTACAAAAATAAGTGTTTTGGTCATAACGCCAGAAGCTTCTAAGTTTTGGCGGTAGTCCATGGCGGTTTTGATGGCAGAACCCGCCGCATCATAGAGAGCTGTGCCGCTGCCGCTGGGTACAAACTGTGTAGCCGGCACTTGCGCTATCGGCTGAAAACCACTACGCGCTTTTATCTTCTCGTTAAACTCTATCACTGACACAAGCAGACGATCTGCTACATGTGATTTTTGCATACTCTGCACAAAATCATTGAAAGCATAGTTGAGTTCTGAGGCATAGCTAGCGACTGAAGGCGAAATATCTACTACAAAAACCGCGTTTATGGTTTCATCGGTTTGTATCTCGTCGGGATTAAAATGACCGTAGTTTAAGTTGAAATCTAAAGCATTGAGATCATCGAATTGTGACATAGCAATTGTATTTGAGGGTTTCTAAGAGTTTTTTAAACAAGTAACTGCTGTTAAAACGTAGGCAAGTAAAAAAAGATGCAATCTTAGTGTAAAAAAAACAATAAGTTTCAAAGAAATAGGATCAATGTCTAATAAATAATTGAAATTCAAGCAATTGAGAATTTATAAAATCAAAGAGTTAATCAATAAAAGTTAGCCAACCCCTGAATGATATTCGTCCAATTGGCTTTACCGTGATTTTTGCCCAAGCGGACAATAATTAAATCTTTTTTGGGATTGGCATAAACATACTGACCCAGAATACCTTGCGCCATAAAATCCCCGTCGTCTGAGGGTAGCCACCATTGGTATTTGTAGTAGTTTACACCGCCCTCGCTTAGGTCTGGCGTGGTGGATTCTTCTACCCACTTTTGAGATACAATTTGATTGCCATGCCACTGGCCTTTGTGGAGATATAGCCTGCCTAATTTAGCAAAGTCACGTGCGCGTGCATTCAAACAACAAAATGTTTTTTCCATACCATTCTTCTTTTTGTCAATGCTCCACGATCCGCCATACTCCATGCCCAGTGGAGTCCATATTTTTTCTTGTAAATACTCTGTAACGCGCTTGTTTTTGAGTGCGCGCTCTAGAACCAGACCCAAGAGTTGCGTGTTACCACTTGTGTATGAAAACTCAGTACCAGGTGTTTTGGCTAACTTCATCTGCTTCATATACTTGCGCAAATGACGACCGTAGTAATATCGGGCTGCATCCCCAAATGGATTGTAGTAACTCTCATTAAACTTGAGTCCAGAGGTCATTTGTAGTAAGTGCTTGATGCGGACACGTTCAAAACCTCTTGTGGCCAGTTCTGGAACGTAGTTGGTAATCGGTTCTTCCACTGACTGAATGAGTCCTTCGTCTATGGCACAACCTACCAAGATGGAAAGTACAGATTTAGCCATTGAAAATGAGGCTACAATACTTTCCTGTTCATAGCCGTTCTGGTAGCTTTCGTACTGAATGGTATCGTTCTTGATAATCAAAAAGGCAACTGTGTTTGACTGCTTTAAAAACTTATCAAATGGGAGTTCTTTGCCATTCAAGGTAATAGATTTAGGCTTCTTGCCTGCATTTCCAGGTAGGTGAAACTTAAAAGCTGCTTCATGGTTATGACTCAGCTTACGCGCTGGAAATTTTTTATGGTCGGAAATATTAGCAAAATTATAAAATATAAAGCGACCCACTTGGCAAGAAGCAAGACCAAACATGAGCAAAAAGCAACAAGTGAGGTTAAAAAAAGCGAGTTTCATAACAAGATTTCTAATTATTTTTTGAAGCAAGAAAATCTGCCAGTAAAGGAGCAATTGATTTGATGCGAATAAAAGTACCCTGAAAAGCGTTAGCTGCTGGGTGCGTGTTGGTTACTGTAACAGACTTTATCACGCCAGAGTCTTTTAGTTTTTGCACCGCATTGGCAGGGAATAGCCCATGCGTGGCAATCACGTTGATTTCGGCTGCGCCTGCCTGCTTGTATGCCTTAGCTGCCTGCACAAGCGAGCCACCAGTGCGTATCATGTCATCGTAAATAACCACCTTTTTGCCTTGGACATTGGCATTAATGCCTGTAATGTGTGTTTCGCTACCGCTGGTTCGCATTTTATACACAAAAGCGGCTTCTACGCCCATGTCATTGGCTAGCGACTCCACCCACTTTGCGCGTCCCGCGTCGGTAGAGGCTAATACGAAATGCTCACCGCCTATCTCGCGGGCAGCCTCTATGATAAGCGGCTTGGCGTAGAGGTGAGCCGTGTGTACATCGCCCTCAAAGTACTGTTCTATGCCAGCTGCGTGTAAGTCTATCATCAGCACGCGGTTGCCATAATAGGCTTTTGGTATGGCAGATATAAGTTTTGCTCGTGTTTTTGCAGTCACAATTTCACCTTTTTTGACTGCTCTTTCCATGGTAGAATACCCATAAAAAGGCAGCACAAGATGCAGCTTTTTAACGCCCAAACTCACCAACCCTGATGCTAAATCAAAAAGCTCAAGTGTGTCAGTATCACTGATCGTACCACCTAAAACAACTACTTCACGGTGCTCTACTTCTGAATCGATGCGGTAGTAAGTTTCGCCGTCTGGAAATTGTTTGCGTGTCAGAACTCCTGCCTCAAAGCTAGGCAAGCGTGACAGTTCGTCTTGTAGATACTGATAGGAACGTGTAGAGAAGACCAACATAGGATTTTAGATAAAGTTTAGTCTGTTGTTTTACAAGCAATCACTAACCAAAAGGTTGCCTACAAACCTAAGCTTTTTTTGTGAGGTCTGCACAAAATGAGCACGAAAAGTTACGCTATTTGAGAAATAACTTCTAGTGTATTTGCATAAATATTAAAAATGACTTGACAGTGGTCATGTTAGAATATTACCACGCACATTAAATTTACAGAAAAATGACTTTTAACGATACTGAAAGCTGTTATAATACGCTCTTTTGCGCTTGGCTTGGCCTTTCGTATGCCCACAGCTGGCTTTAGCACAACCATACATGAAGCAAGCACAAATAATCAGTGCAATGATGCTTTTGAAACGACGCATAAACGGATACAATTGAAAGCGGGTAAAAATTAAGAAATTAAATTTAACTCTATAACGCTGATTGCGTCAAAAAGTTGTTCAATTTGTACTTGATGTTCTTTGTGTTTAGGTGTTTTATTCTATTTCGATATTGTATTTCTGCAAAAGTCCCGATACGCCCAAAATAGAAAACTTTGCTTTCTTGATTCTATTACTTTCAGGATATATGCTATAGCTGTGGGCGGTACGAAAGTCAGCTCTTTCAAGTAGAGTTCTATCAAAAGCCGCTTGAGCCAAATTGCAATGATCGAACACAGCACCGCTCAAGTCTGCTTCTGAAAAATCCACTTCCTGTAGCTGACAGTTCTTGAACAGCGTTTTTTTGATTTTGGTTTTGTAAAAAGACGAGTGATTTAACAGACAACCATCAAATAAGAAGGATAATCCAAGCGGGTCACAGCTATCAAACTGCAATCCCAATAGCTTACAGTCTTTAAACTTGACATCTCTAAACAAAGTATAGCTGAGCTTTGCTAAGCTTAAATCGCAAGCATTAAAGAGACAATCTACGAACTTAAAGTCCGATAAGTCTTGCTGGGCAAAATTGCAGTTATTGAAAATACAGTTATCATACTCGCCTTTAGGCAGATAATCAACTTGTCCGAAAGTTTTATCTTGCGTATAAGTATTCGCCATAACTTTAAAAACTACTCTAAAATTCGCAAATCCAAGGTGCGTTTTTCTAAATTAGCCTCCAGCACTTCTACCTCCACAAGGTCACCAAGATTAAAAATGTGTCCGCTGTTGCTGCCCACTACCTGCAAACGACTTTGGTCAAAGCTGTAGTAATCATGGGTCAACTCACTCAAACGGCACATGCCCTCACAAAGTGTTTCTGTAATTTCTACATAAATTCCCCTTTCGGTGAGTCCTGTAATGATGCCCTTGAAGATTTCACCTTTATGTCTACTCATGAGCTCCACTTGCTTGTATTTTATAGAGGCGCGTTCAGCATCAGAAGCGCGTTTCTCCATTTCAGAAGTGTGTTTGCATTGAGCCTCAATGTGTTTGAGCGGTGGCCGCGACAAATGGTGCATATAAGCCCAAATGAGCCTGTGAGCCATCATATCAGGATAGCGACGAATGGGCGAAGTAAAGTGCGAGTAATGTGAGAATGACAGTCCAAAATGTCCGATTGTTTCGGGTGAGTACTTGGCTTTGGCCATAGAGCGGATAGCGAGTTGCTGCAAAATATTCTGCTCTGGCTTGCCCTCGCAAGCTTTGATGAGATCATTGAGTCGGTCTGCCAGATTGTCCATATCCGCACTAAATCGGGTTTCATAACCAAATTTACGCGCGTAGTTACTCAGGTTTTGTAGCTTGTCATTATCGGGCAAATCGTGAATGCGGTACACCATTGGGTTATTATCGCGACCCTGTTGGTGGTTATAAACATACTCTGCTATAGCCTTGTTGGCCAGCAGCATAAACTCTTCAATGAGCCTGTGAGCGTCCTTTCTGACCTTTGGGACAACCTTTATAGGGCTGCCGTTGCTTTCTAATAAAAACTTGACTTCAATGGTTTCGAAACCAATAGCTCCATTCTTAAAACGCTGTTTTGTAAGTGAATGAGCAAGGTTATTAAGAAGGGTTATTTCTTCAGCTAAATCGCCTTTATGAGTCTCAATACGCTCTTGGGCCTCCTCGTAAGAAAAACGTCTTTGAGAGTGAATAATGGTTCTTCCTATCCACGTATCTAAAATCTGTGCTTGCTGGTTCATTTCTAAGACCACCGAAAACGTAAGTTTATCTTCGTTGGGGCGCAAAGAACAAAGCTCATTAGAGAGTCTTTCGGGCAGCATAGGTACGACCCTGTCCACAAGATAAACCGAAGTAGCGCGCTTGTAAGCTTCTGTATCTAAGGCTGAACCCTCGCGCACATAATGCGTAACATCGGCAATGTGTATGCCAATTTCGTAGTTCTGATTAGGCAAAATACGAAAAGAAATGGCATCATCAAAATCCTTGGCATCGTGGGGATCTATGGTGAAAGTGAGAATTTTACGGAAATCACGCCTTTTAGCAATTTCTTCTTCGGTAATGCCTTCCGAAATTTCAGCCGCCTGCGCAAGGATTTTGGCAGGAAACTCCGTACTGAGACCAAACTCATAAATAATAGAGTGCATTTCAGCGTTATGGTCACCAGTTTTGCCCAAAATTTTGACAATATTGCCTACTGGGTTTTTCTCGCTCTCATCCCAAGAAATGACTTCTACCAATACCTTGTCATTCTTTTGAGCATTGAGCAAATTCTGGGAGGGAATGAAGATATCTTGGTGCATTTTACGTAAATCTGCCACTACAAACCCCACAGAACCAACCAGTTCTAGGCGGCCTACGAACTCTGTACGAGCACGACTAATAACTTCTACCACCCTGCCCTCTAAATTTCCACGGTCTCTTTTTTTGGTGATTTCTACGCGCACAATATCGCCATCGAGCGCGTGCAAGAGGTTATTTGAGTATACCCAAACATCTTTTTCTAATCCCTGACAGATAATATAAGCATAGTCACGACTGACCATATCTACCTTACCTTCATAGCTTTTAGCCACTTTGTGTTGGTTTTTGCTGGCATATCGGTCTTCGTCTGTTCTAAGAATAAGATTCTGGTCGGCCATTTTTTCCAGAATAATCCTAAAATCATTCACATTTGCAAGCCTAATACCCGCTATATTTTTGAAAATTTGTCGAGAAGAAAGCGGAGCAGAGAAATGATCGTCTAAAAGGTCTAGTATACAGGCTACAATTTTCTTTAGACTTTCTTTGTTAGGCTGTTTTCGGCTAGGTTTGGCAGTTTTTTTTGGCAATTTTTTGGCCATTGAAGCAATTTATTTCGTGTTTTGAATGTGCAATGTACGAAATTTTGAATAAGAAAGATTCAAAAGCTCTAAAGTTGCAGCCTTTTATTTTTATGTCTTTCTAAACTTGTACAAAAGCCTCAAAAGATATAGCGTTGAGTATCTGGCTTTAGAGCAGCAATTAGAGCTAATCTGGATCACTAAAGACGGAGCATAACGGTTGCACGTGCGCGTAGGCCAAAATCTTCGTAGCCGCCATAAAAGCGCATGTTGGGCGTGTTGAGTAGATTAAAGCCCTCAAGAGTAATACTCAGTTTTTGAGACGGGTGATATTGCAAATCCACTCCAAGATTGCTCATCATAGGCAGATTGTAAGCCTTGTTTTTGAGATTTTTGGCTATAATTCCATACATAAACTGCCCCGAACAGTTAATGGTTAACTTTTTATTGAATTGATAGCTCATTAGGGCATTCATATCCGCCGCTGGCAGGTGAAAGATTGTTTTGCCATCCGCGGCTTTATAATTATTGAGTTCTGCCCTCGCATGAAAGGATAGTTTGTTATTCACTTCATTTCTAACGGATACGTTAACAGATTGCTTTTTTACAATGCCTCCAAGAGTTTCAATGGTCATAAAAGCAGGCGATTTGGGATCATTGATAAGTAGTATCTGATTGTAAGTCTGGGAGTAATTACCGCCTAGACTTATTGACAGTTCACTATTTATCCAAAACTGCAGAATGGCCAGAGCATTGATAGGTCTTCTTGAGGTAGAATAAAGAGACCTTTCAGAAACAAACGAGGTGAGTTGCAGGAGATGTGCGGCGTTATTGGCTATGAGTTCTGGCTTATGGTGCAAGCTGAAACGCAGTTTTTCAGGTATCAAAATAACAAAGGCATCAAAATCTAAACCCAGAGAGTGTGTAGGTTTCAGACTATCTGCATCAAAAGTACTTAGCAAAGCTAAGCCCAACGTGCATTCGGTTTTATTGGTGTGTCCGAGCTTTAAATGTCCACCTCCCGTCAAATGCAGTAAACCACGAGACTGTCTGCGCTGTAAGCTCGTGTGATTAATCAGTTGCAAGTTATAATTAAAAAATGCGTCCCAGACATCAGTTCGTGTAGATTTTTTTTTGCTTTTACCTGCTACTGCTTCTTCTTTGGCATGAGTTACTAGGTTTCTTGTTTTAAACAAACCTGTAGTTTGAAACGTTAATTCTTGTTGCTGGCGATTGCTCTGAAAAAGCTGAACTTTTATATTGTTTTCAAAATCCATGTCGGTGTGATAACTAACCAAGCTATAATCAAAGCTGCTTAAATGATAATTTAACCTTTTATAGCGGAGGGTATCAGCAGGCTCTTGTTTGGCTATAAAAAACGGTCTTCCACCAAATGTTTGATTGACAAAGTGAAAAGCATGCTCGCGCTCACCATGTTTTTGCTGTTTATTTCTATAGTATTCTAAATCAATTTTAAGTGCGTTATAGGCAGAACTGGCATTTTGCGTGGGGCCATGTCCAAAAGCGTTTAGCTGAATCAAGCCAGCCATAGAGTGGCGGTGTAAGGAATCGTTTCTTAGCTCCTGTTTGCCATCTATTTGCATGAGCCCGTGCCTATAGTTGCCCATTCCCAAACTCAGATTTAAATACTTTCTTTTACTCAATAGTGAGCGAGGGTTTAAGCTCTGCTGACTCATCGGTTCTAGTTGAGGAAGTGAAAAAGCAGGTGTTTTAGCTTCTGGTCTTATGATTGTTGTATGAATGGTATCAGAAGTATATTGCTCCCGATTAGGTCTTACATGCATCAAATCTCCGCCAGCAGTCTCTTGTTTAGAATCTAAGGTTTCTGTAGTATCTCTATCTTGGCTCCAAAGATTAGGAGAGAAGGCTACTACAAAAATAAAAACTAGAAGGGATTTAAGGATAGCACCCATGTTTTTTTAGCTTAATTTCTTTGTAACTTCTCAATACGAGCTTTGAGGTCTTTGGCTCTGTACAATAACGCGCTAAAGTCTTCGTATTTTTCAATAATATTGACACACAATTTTTCTGCATGAGACAATATATCTCTATCAAGTTTTTTAGAAAGTTCTGCTGGTATAGCTTTCTCTTGAGCCACAACGAGCATCAGCATCTCTGCAATGTCGAGCAAAAGTCCAGCACCTGCTTCATTATTATGCTGACACTGAGTGACGTAGTTGCTAATTGCTTCAAGAGCTTTTTCGGGACTCTTGCTTTCGAGAGAAAGATCAATAATGCCTTTAATGGCCAAATCGGCAGTTTGAGAGGAAGGCATGTGCTGAGCAGCCTTGGCAAAATAGGCCATTGCTTTAGATTTATCTTTAGAAAGGTAAATCCCTGCTAGAGTTAGATAAGCATCATCATAGCCATCAGGCGTGCTTTGTTTTAAGATAATATTTGCAATAGTTTCTGCATCCTGATATTGCTTATTTTCTCTATAAATAATCATGCGGCGTATCAAAGCTTTTTCTATGTAAGTTTGCTCTTTTGTTACTTTGAGCAAGTCATCATAGTACGTCAAGGCCGAGATTGCATTACCCCCTTTCTCACTAATTTGTGCCATTAAGTAGAGAGTCTTATCTCGCATATCACCTTTTAGGTTTTGTCTTCTGACGGCATCGGCCACTTCTAGGGCTCTCTTGTAGTTACGAGATTTAAGCAAGCACTCAGCTCTGATGATATCAAGACGATTCTTTTCATGGGCAGTTCTTGCCACACTTTCCATCGCATCAAGACGTTTTAAGACCAACTGAGGATCTAATACATGCATATCGCGATAGAGTTTATCCAATTCACTTTGGTGTATGGTACTTGCTTTATTTTTAGCTATTAGGATACTCATTCTAGCTTGCTCAATGTCCATCTGAACGGTTACGCCTTGGTTTCTATATAGCTCGAGCTGTGTCAAAGCTTTGTCAGCAAAAGGCGAAGAAGGATAGTCGGTAATCAGTTGAGTATAAGTATCTATACTAATTTTTTTAGCATTCTCAGTGCACAATTTGGCTTTCTCATACAGAGCTTCAGCATACTTTTCATGCTCAACAGCCTGAGAAATAAAAGTATTCAAGCTGGCTAGTGCTTCCTCGGGTCTGTTGGCTTTAATCAAAATCATAGCTTCCAAGAAAATAGCATCATTTTTTTGACCAGCTTCTTCTTGCTGCTTTCCATATTGTTGAATGTATTCAAGAGCTTCAGGCCAATTGCCCATGGAGTAATCACAACGCGCTAAACCTAATAAGACGCTCGCCTTAGTGCTTTTTTTGATGTAAGGCGAAGTAATCACCCGTTTGTATTCAGCCTTTGCTTGTGCATAATCGGCTAGATGGAAAGAGCAATCACCGCTTTTTAAGAGAGCATCTTCTTTACTTCCATCCGTTGTTTTAGACATGTTATAGTAAGCCTCAAAATAACCATCTGCATCTTTATACTTTTTTTCATGGAAATAGATATAAGCTAATGGCCTCATAGCTAACACATACCATCGCGAGCCTTTATTTTTAGGATCTACTAGCTTATTGAGCAAGCTTTTACTTGTAACATAATCACACAGCTTATAATAAGCAAGAGCTTTGTAGTAGGTGGCATCTTCCATTAAGGGAACAGATGTGGCTTGCGCCAATGAGTAATCATACCATGCGATAGCATTCAGATAGTCTTCTTGATTAAAGTAAATTTGTGCGTTCTCTACACAAGCTTTCTGATATTGATAAAGATAGGGTACTTTTTGAGCATTATTGCGTGTGAGTAGTATCCGTTTTTGTAAATAGTCTGTATATGCTTTGTAATTTTTAGTTTTATACCAAATGTTTGCTACCAATTCATCAACTTGTAGCTTTTGTTCAGCAGTGAGTATAGAATCGTGTTTTGAAAGGAACTTCTGGCAAGTATTTTCTGCTTCTTGATAATTGCCAAACTTGATAAACAGCTTATAAACAACATGCAAGATATCAAGATCTATGGGGTCGAAGGTGCTGCATGTATGCAGTGCGGAGCTATATTGTATGAGAGCAGAAAACCCGAAATAAATTTTCTCTTGGCCTAAGGCATCATAGCACTGCGCCAACCTGAGTAGATTTTCTTTGCAAAGAGCTAGACTGCTTGGTTTTAAATTCAATTGCTCATAAAGAACAGCTGCACTAAGATATTCACCCTTTTTGTAGTAAGCGTCCGCTAAAGCATATTTTAGGGTATCGTGATTTATTTTGTTTTTAACAGCTTCTAAAAGTGTGATACCCTCATCCAATTGTTTGTCTCTGACGGCCATAACACCAAAAAGATAGAGTCTCTCAGGTTGGATCTTTTCTAGATTGGAGCTGGCAAGTTTTGTGTAGTAGTTTTCAAGAGAGTCTCTCTCTTGTACTGTAATTACTTTACCTTCAAACCTTTGCTCGTGTATAATTTGAAGTCTAAGCTCTTCCAACATATTCAGGAAGTGCGCATTTTGCTTGTTTCTATTCTTTTTGCTTAAATAATTATTTATTCTTGTTTTAATACGATTCTTATCCGTTATTCCTCTGTTGTGGTAGGTGGCTAAAACAAAATACAATCTTTCCGCGGTGCAGTATGAATCTGATGTCTCTTTTCGGAGACTATAATCAAGATAGCACTCCCAGTAATTCTTAGGATCATTAGCCTCAAAATCAGCGTCTCTGCTTTGCAATACTCCCATAATGTACACTATTTCAGCCATAACCGTGTCTTGTATGACCACTAAAGGCGTTGTTTTGGCTGACGACCGCTCTTTAGACTTGTGCATATTAGCAGCTGGCACTTTTTTCTTGGGGTCTACCCTAATCAAAGGCTTGCTTAGCTCTCCAATTTGAACGTGTAAATGCGCACTGGCTGGTGATTTGAATAGTTCTCGTATTTGTGTGATACGGATTTGTTTGCTCTGAAGTGCATGTTCAGGGCTTTCTAGCAATCGCTCTACTTTAGTTTTTGATTTTTCATTGCCTAGCTTAGAACCAATCTCAATAGACATTTTTCTTGCCTCATTATAGAGATCTGTGTGCTTTGGTAATTGTCTTAGCAAATCATTACAAAGTCTTTCCGCCTGAAGAAGGAAGCCCTTGCTTTCAAGGCGCTTAGCTTCATTCAGCATTTTTAGATGCTCATTCGAGATCCCTTGCGCGAAAAGACTAAACGTTGATAAGCCCCAAAAGAGACCTGTTGTAAGCAACGTCCTTATTAACACGTGGACAAGCACAGTTTTTTTAGTAATGTAAATGTAACAATAAACAATTTACTAGTAATCAATGTACTCTCGATGGCAAACTATATCTTTTAATTCACAAATTAGCACCAAAGCAAGACACACGTCTTAATTTAAGGAGCTAATAGGCAGCAAAGTATTAAAAAAATCCAATGGCAATGTACGCCTATTGAACAAATAGCTCTGCTAAATTACATTAAGAAAAAAAATCACGTTTACTTTATAAGAACTGTTACCGCTTAATCATCTCTGCGACAGGAAAATAACCTGAAGTTCTTTTGCTAATGACAAAGAATTTTGTTACAAAGGAAACAAATTAAAAAGCCCGCGCTACAATGGAAACGACCTGTACAGCTTTTTTGTCATCTTTTTATAGCTTGCAAAGTTAAATCATAGTTTATCAAAACCCAACTATTATCAAAAAAATCTTTCTCTAAACTCTTCTAACTCTGTCTAGACTTTATAGGAAACATCAATTCTGAGCTTATGAAAATACTTTTTAATTTCGATAGCTCCGCCTCAATTATTTTGTGGCAATAATGGTTCATAAAACTAGAATTATCAGAAAGCAATGAATGAGGTATTAAAAAAAGTCATTAAATTGCGCCAAAATCTTTTGGTATTGCTGCCCAAAATCTAACTGACGACAGAAAAATGAACAACACCCCTTATCAAGCCAAAAACAAACTGCGAATTGTTACTGCTGCAGCTTTGTTTGACGGCCACGATGCTGCCATTAATATCATGCGTCGCATCATACAAGCCTCTGGTGCAGAAGTGATTCATCTCGGACACAACCGTTCGGTGCTCGAAATTGTAGACTGTGCCATACAGGAAGACGCGCAAGCCATTGCCATTACTTCATACCAAGGTGGTCATAACGAGTACTTTAGGTATATGAGAGATCTCCTCAAAGAAAAAGGCTGCGAGCATATCAGAATATTTGGCGGCGGCGGCGGCGTGATCTTGCCTTCAGAGATTAAAGAATTGCACGACTATGGAATTACGCGCATATATCACCCTGATGACGGGCGCAGCATGGGCTTGCAGGGAATGATTAACGACCTTTTAGAGAAATCGGATTTTCCTACTGGCGATAGTATTGGCGATATTACCATAGAAAAACTACAAACACAAGAACACTACACACTAGCTAGAGCAATTTCTGCTGCCGAAAACTTCCCAGAGTTGGTTGCGCCTTTACTCGCCCTAATCAAGACGCATTTGCAAACTGCAACCAAAGTGCCTGTTTTAGGCATTACAGGTACGGGTGGAGCAGGTAAGAGTAGCATGGTAGACGAACTCATTCGTCGCTTTTTGATTGACTTTAAAGATAAAAAACTAGCGGTTGTTTCGGTAGATCCCTCCAAGCGCAAAACAGGCGGCGCGCTTTTGGGCGACCGCATACGCATGAACGCCATCGCGAATTCGCGTGTGTATATGCGCTCGCTAGCGACACGACAGTCTAACTTGGCCCTGTCTAAGTACGTTCAGTCAGCCATTGACATTCTCAAAGTGGCAGGTTTTGACTTGATTATTCTCGAAACTTCGGGTATTGGTCAGTCTGATACTGAAATCATTGACCACTCGGACGCATCTTTGTATGTCATGACCCCCGAGTATGGTGCTGCCACGCAGCTAGAAAAAATTGATATGCTGGACTTTGCAGACCTTATAGCTCTCAACAAATTTGACAAAAAAGGAGCTTTGGACGCACTGCGTGATGTGCGTAAGCAATATAAGCGCAACCACCAACTTTGGGAGACTCCCGATGAGCAGTTGCCAGTTTTTGGTTCTATTGCCTCTCAGTTCAACGATCCTGGTACTAATGCACTCTATCGTGCTATCATTGATACAATTAATCAGAAAGCAGGAGTCAATTTCAAATCTTCTTTTGAAATTTCTCAGGCAATGTCTGAAAAACAATACATTATTCCGCCTAGCCGCGTTCGATATCTCTCTGAAATCAGTGAAAATAACCGACGCTACGATGCTTGGGCTAAGGAACAAGCCCAAATCGCAGATGAGCTATATTCTTTGCATAGAACGATAGAAACGCTCAATCAAAACCATGATTTGGATGCTACTTTAAAGCAAAATATGCTCAAAGAGCTGCAAAGCCTGTACAACAAAATTGAACTAAAACTAGACGGTGGCAATAAGCAAATACTAGCCGGTTGGTCTGAAACCATACAAAACTACCAGAATGAGTATTTTGTGTATAAAGTGCGAAACAAAGAAATCAAGGTAAAAACCACCACTGAATCGCTTTCGCGTAATCCAATACCCAAAATAGCTGTTCCTAAGTACCGTTCTTGGGGTGATATTTTACGTTGGTCCTTGCAAGAAAATTTTCCTGGCGAGTTTCCATTTACAGCTGGTGTGTTTCCGTTCAAGCGCACCGAAGAAGACCCTACGCGCATGTTTGCAGGCGAGGGAGGCCCCGAGCGTACCAATAAGCGATTCCATTATCTAAGTCAAGGAATGCCTGCCACACGCCTTTCTACTGCCTTTGATTCTGTAACGCTTTATGGCGAAAATCCTGACTTGCGACCAGATATTTATGGCAAAATTGGCAACTCTGGTGTGAATGTGTGCAGTTTGGACGATGCCAAAAAGCTGTATTCTGGTTTTAATCTTTCTGATCCCACCACCTCTGTATCTATGACCATCAACGGCCCAGCCGCTGCGGTGTGTGCCTTTTTTATGAATGCAGCCATAGACCAACAATGTGAGTTGTATATCAAAGAAAACCAATTGGAAGCTGAGGTTCAGGCCAAAATTAAAAAAATATACGAAGGCTATGGTCTTGCAGTACCACAGTACCACGGTGAGCTGCCAAAAGGCAATGACGGTCTTGGACTTATGCTCTTGGGCGTGAGTGGCGACATGGTGCTGGAGCCAGAGATTTATGAAACCATTCGCAATAGAACCTTAGCAGCTGTTCGCGGGACTGTTCAAGCAGATATTCTGAAAGAGGATCAAGCGCAAAATACTTGTATTATGAGCTCAGAGTTCTCTCTCAAGCTCATGGGGGATATCCAAGAGTATTTCATCAAAAAGCAGGTCAAGAATTTTTATAGTGTTTCTATTAGCGGCTACCACATTGCAGAAGCTGGTGCCAACCCCATTACGCAGCTGGCTCTGACGCTCTCCAACGCCTTCACTTTTGTGGAATATTATTTGAGCAGAGGCATGAAAATTGACGATTTTGCGCCTAATTTAAGCTTCTTCTTCTCAAATGGCATAGACCCTGAGTATGCGGTTATCGGGCGAGTTTCGCGGAGAATCTGGTCTAAAGCAATGAAATACCTCTATAAAGCCAATGACCGTTCTCAGAAGCTCAAGTACCATATCCAAACTTCTGGACGTTCACTGCACGCCCAAGAGATAGACTTTAATGACATTCGCACCACGCTGCAAGCTCTTTATGCCATCTATGACAATTGCAACTCTCTGCATACCAACGCTTACGATGAGGCCATTACCACGCCTACTGAAGCTTCCGTGCGGCGTGCTGTGGCTATTCAGCTCATTATCAACAAAGAGCTTGGACTAGCTAAAAATGAAAATCCTCTACAGGGGGCTTTTATCATAGATGACCTTACGGATTTGGTAGAAGAGGCTGTTTTGAGTGAGTTTGACCGTATTACTGAGCGCGGCGGTGTGTTGGGCGCAATGGAAAGAATGTATCAACGCTCCAAAATTCAGGAAGAAAGCCTCTACTACGAAACTCTCAAGCACACAGGCGAGTACCCCATTGTGGGCGTGAATACCTTCTTGTCTTCAACAGGTTCTCCCACCGTGATTCCAAAAGAAGTTATTCGCTCTACCGAAGACGAGAAAATGAGTCAGATAGATGGTCTTAGAGCATTGCATAGCCGCCATGCAGCTAAAAGTGCAGAAATGCTCAAAAAGCTTCAGCTTACGGCCATCAATAACGAAAATATCTTTAATGAACTCACGGAAACGGTTAAATACTGCTCACTAGGACAGATAACCAACGCTTTGTTTGAAGTGGGTGGTCAGTACAGACGCAATATGTAAGCGTCCAAAGTAAAATGAGTAGTTCAAATAAATAGGTTCAACGTTTGCGTTGAACCTATTTATTTGAACTCAATTGGCAGATGCCTTCGGTTTTCTAAAACTACTCGCCCGACATGACAAAAGCCCCCCAGTAGTATGGCTGAGGATATTGTTTTTTGATTTCGGCTTGAGCTTCTTTGAAGGCTTTTCGGGCATGATTGTACTGCGCAAATTTTTGATAAAATAGCGTCATAAGTTTCTGAGTAACGGTATCATCTACTTTCCACATAGACATGACAATGGTTTTTGCGCCAGCTACTTTGAAAGCCCTTTGTAAACCATAAACACCCTCACCAGCCTCCACATCGCCCAAACCTGTTTCACAGGCCGAGAGTACTACCAAGTCTGTCTCGTCTAGGTCTAAATTTGCAGCCTCTAGGGCTGTGAGAACACCATCTTCTCTTTCGGGCTTAAGCTCGGCTCGCACATAATCGCTTACACCCGCAAACAAAAGCCCACAACGCAGCATAGGGTTAACGTTTCTATTCTTTTCTGCCTTACTGATAAAAAAACCATGTGTTGAGAGATGCAATATCTTGGGGTTTTTTACTTTTTTAATATTTTCTTCTGTGGCGTTTCCCTCAATGAGTACTTCTAAGTCATAGTTTTTTGTTTTCAAAATCCCTGAAATATTTTCTACTTCGGTTTTAGTGCCAGGCAAAAGCGATACTTTTTGAAAATTAGCGAAAGCACGTGTTGTATCTGCCTCTAGTTCTCTTTGTCTAGCCTCATCTGCATTTGGGGTTTCAAAATCATAAATTGGATAGCCTAGTAATTCTGCTCTAAGAGTTTTGCTTTCCGATTTACCAAAGGCCAAAATATCTTTAGTACTGGTGACTATGTGCAAATTAATTTCATTGAGCAAGTATTTTTGACTTTCGGGATTATACAAAGTATTCATACTTATTTGATTGTAGACACCGTCAGGCGAAAAATAAACTTTTTTAATGCGATTCTGTTGTAGAGCCTCAGCTATAGGTTTCCAAAATTGCGCATAAGACTCTTCGTCTTCTTGTTGAAAAAGCACTGCGTTTTTTTGGAAAGTTAAGTATTTACCTTCTAAATCATTTCCGTTTTTAAGGAGCACTAGTTGGGGCTGCTTTGATTTTGCAGTCACAAGCAAAGCTGCGTAATAAATGGTATCTGTCAAGCCGTAAATGGGGTACTGAGGGAAGTTTGGTGCTTTTTTAACATCAGAGGTATCTGTTACTGTTTTGACAAGTCCAAACTTATTGATTCTAATCATTTCTACAGCGGCTTCGCCTTTTTTGAGTGTTTTTTGAATATCCTGCCAAGTTGGCCGTGTTTTGTCTGTGAGTACCGCGAAGGCTTGCGACCTTCTGGTTAGTTCCTTGTCTAGATTTTCACTTTGCTCTTCAAGTTGTTCCATATCAATACTTTTCTCTATACGTTCTTGTATTGTCATTTCACTAGCTTTGATAATTTTACCTTTCAAAGTATTCCACTCTTTATACTTTTGTATCAGAGCTGTGTCATTACTGTTCAAGATACGAGTCTTCATTTTTTGGTTGGCTTGCATTAAAGCAGCCTTTGTGGCAAGTTGAACATCAAAGAGGTCATCTGTTTTTATTTTTGTCATCGCGATACCAAAAGCTAAATAAGTATTGAGATATCTTGAAAAATTCCTGCGATAGTAATTTTCTCGTTGAAATGCCGAAAGGTAGGCAAATTTATTATCGAAATTCTCAAGACATAAGTCTTTTACTTCGCTGATTTTTGTATAAGCGGCATCTAAGTCACCAGTTTCCAAATTAATGAAAGCCAAGTTGTTTAAAGAATTTATATAATAGCGATTTGTTCGAGATAAAGTAGCTTTTTGAATGTCAAGACAAGCTTTTTGCAAGCTGTCAGCTTCTTTGTACCTGCCCATGTTTGTATAAAGGTATGCTAAACTACCTAATAAATAAGCGTACTCGGGGTGTTTATCTCCCTGTGCTTCCTGGTAAACAGCTATGGCACTTCTTCTGAGGCTATCAGCAAGCGTAAAATTGCCCATATTCTCATTAAGTTCAGCGATACCACCCAATGACTGTGCATACACTAAATGTTTTTCGCCAAAAACTTCTCTTCGCAGAGCTATGCTTTTTTTGAATAAAGTGTCTGCTTCTATAAATCTATCTGTATACCTGTATACTTCCGCCAGATTATGCATGGCGCGAGCGTAAACTGCATCTTTATTACCCACCAGTGAAAGTGTTAGGTCTATGGACTTTTTGTAATGGGCTTCTGCTGCTTTGTAGTTACTCATTAGAAAATGAAGGGCCCCTAGATTATTAAGCAAATCTGCGTAAGTAAAATTACGTTCACTAAACAACTCTTTTTGAACTTTTATAGATTCATTGTAGTAAGTCTCAGCAGCCGTATAATTTTCCAACAGCAGATATAAGCTGGCCAAATTGCTTAGTGAACGAACATAACCGTCATGTTTTTTACCAGGGAGAGCCTTATGCCGTGCACAGACCTCCTTGTGCAAGCGTTCTGCCTCATCATATTGCCCCATAGAACGGTAGATAACAGCTAATAGGTCAATTGAGTTGAGGTAATCTGGATGGTTTTCACCTAAGATATCTTTTCTGATTGCTGCGCCCTCTTGGGTGTGTGCAGCGGCTACAGGGTAGTTAGCCATGTAATAATTCACAATGCCTAAACTATGCAACGCACTAGCATAGCTATGATGCTTTTTGCCATGAGTTTCACCCCAAACATATAGAGCTTGCTGATGATATTGCTCCGAAATAGCATATTTGGCAGTAGTTTGATATAAAAATCCCAACTTGCCTAAGATGACAGCATAGCCAGAACTTTTTTCACCTAAAACACTTTTTTTGATATATAGACTTTCTTTGTAAAGAACTTCTGCGGAATCGTAATTAGCAGTTTTAATAAAAAAATAGCCCAAATGAGCAATAGATTCTGCATAGGCATCACTCTGGGTATTAATGGCTTTACTCATAGCTATACTTTCTCTAAGAAACCGCACGGGAGCTTCTTTACCGTTATTGCGAACATAAGCGTATCCTAAATCATTGCGAACCCTTAGATAGAATAAGCTTTGCTTACCAGAATCTTTTTCTATCAAGGGTAGCAAAGCCTCATAAATTTGTACAGCAGCACTGTATTGGGGAATCTTTATCAAAGAATCAGCTTTTTTTAAGTCGCCAAGCCAAGATTGTCCAAAAGCAAAAGGCCAGAATAAGCACACACAAAGCAAAGTTAATAGGGCTTTCATTTTATAAATTTTTAAGAGACTTTAATATTTTAAACCAATGAAAAAACGTTGTTTTTTGCAAAAAATAACGTCTTTAAAAAAATAACTACCTGATTGTCAATATATTTTTAAAGACATCGCATAGCCAGCAGCCGTTTTTACCCAAAACATTGATAAACAAACAAACTGGAGAGGTAAGCCAGAGCCGTCATGCTGATAAACTGTAAAATAGGATAACGCCAAGTATTCGTTTCGCGCCTTACCACCGCAAAAGTGCTCATACACTGCATAGCAAAAGCATAAAACAACATCAATCCCACCGATGTAGCTACTGTATAGACAGGCTTTTGCGTCTTGGCGTTGATGTCTTTGGCCATCCGCGACCTGACCCCCTCTTCGCTATTCTCTTCGCTCCCTATGGCATAAATAGTGGCCAAAGTGCCTATAAAAACCTCACGAGCTGCAAAAGATGAAAGTAACGCAATTCCTATTTTCCAGTCAAACCCTAAGGGTTCAATGAGAGGTTCTATAGCCTTGCCTACGTGTCCCACATAAGACTTTTCTAAGCGTGCAGCGGCTAGTATGCTAGGCAATTTGCTGCTGTCAGGGCTGTTTTGTAGACGTATTTTGATGTCATTTTCTGCATCTGCTATGCTGTTTCCTGGCCCAAAAGAAGCCATAAACCATAGTAAAATAGAGATGCCCAATATCACTTTGCCCGCCTCCCAGAGAAAATCCTTTACTTTAGCCCAAACCATAAAAAGGACATTAGACCAGATAGGAGGCCTATAAACAGGCAGCTCCATGGTCAGCAAGCTCATATCTGTGGCAGGAATAAAGAAACGAAGCACATAAGCTGCAAAAAGAGCCGTGAAAATCCCCAAAAGATACAAACCCAATAAAATAAGTCCCTGAGCATTAAAGAAGAACCAAGAAGTTTCGGCTGGCACCACCAACGCAACAAGCACGGTATAAACAGGGATGCGCGCCGAGCAAGATACAAAGGGCGTAACCAAAATACTGATGAGTCTTTCACGCCAGTTAGAAATGGTTCTGGTGGCCATTATAGCAGGAATAGCACAAGCCATACCTGAAAAAATGGATACAATACTGCGTCCATTCAATCCAAAACGCCGCATCAAACTGTCTGATAAATAAACTGCTCGGGCCATATAGCCCACCTCCTCTAGAATGGCAATGAAGCAAAACAGAATAGCAATTTGGGGTACAAAAACAACAATACCACCTAAGCCCGCCAGAACGCCATCGGCTAAGAAGTTTGCCAGTAAACCATCAGGGAGCGTTTCGTGTATCCAGCCGCTAAGCCATGCAAAAAGGCTTTCTATAGCGTCCATAGGATAAGTGGCCCAGTCGAATGTGGCTTGAAAAATAAGTAGAAGTAATCCCAAAAACAACAAAGTACCCCAAATTTTATGAGTCAAAATTCGGTCTACGCGTCCTGTAAACGAGGCCGCCAGCGGTGCATTTTTTTGTGTGAGAACCGCCTGTACAATAGGGGCGATCTGGCCAAACCTAGCTAAGGTTTCTTGAATCTGAAGTGTGAGTTTTTTTACCTGATGCCTTTGCCATGCGGCCTCTATCGCTTGGCTTTGAGTAGTGTTCAGGTCTGAGAATACTTCGGTGTGTTGAGCCTTGAGTAAGGCTAAATAAGGGTTTGATGTTTGGAGATTTTGCTGGAGCTCGTTCACAAACTCTGGTGCCAGCCTATTAGCCTCAAACCAGATATTTGCTGGCCTTGCGTTGGGACTCAGGTTTTGCACCCAATGGCGCAATGCTTCTAAACCCTCGCCGTTGCGTCCGTTAAACATAAAAACTGGTACGCCCAGCTTCTCTGCTAATTTATTTTTGTCAAAAAGCAAGTTTTTTTCTTCAGCTAAATCGCCCATGGTAATTCCCAGAGCCATCTCTAAACCCAAAGAAGCCACTTGCGAAAACAGCAGCAAATGCCGCTGTAAGTTAGTAAGATCTGCAATGTACAGGATAATGGTTTTTGGGTGTGGCTGTTGAGTTTTTGAGGGTTCCAGGCTTTGGGCTAGAAATTGCAAAACAACCCGCTCGTCAGGCGAGTTGGGGTGCAGACTATACGTACCTGGCAAGTCTACCACACTGCACGTTGTACCATCTGGCAGACTCAGCAGTCCCTCTTTCCTTTCTACGGTAACGCCTGGGAAATTGCCCACTTTTTGACTAAGCCCAGTCATTCTGTTAAATATAGAGGTTTTACCGCTGTTAGGGTTACCCACTAATGCAATTTGGATAGTCTGATTAATTGTCATAAAGTCATAAAATCTTTGTATTGCAGGATTGTTTAAGCACAAAAAATATGCTCGGCTTCGTTTTGGCGTAGTGCGAGAAAATTACCATCAACTGAAAAATAGAGGGGACAACCCAAGGGAGCTTTTCTAATGAGCGTGATAAGCGCATGAGGAACAAGGCCAAGCTCGAGTAGTTTTAAGGCAACTGGCACTTCTGCCAATTTTTCGATTTGCGTTTGCTCACCCACTAGAAGTTCAGTGGCGCGTTTCATAGCTTTTGGTTCTTATTTCTATTTAGACTTAATTAAAAACTATTACAAATGTATATGAATTTTTACTTAAAACAACATATTGGTGTGGTTGTTACACAATTTATGTGTATTAAATGTGGTTATTGTGAGAAAATGTAATTTATTTTTCTTTGAAATTAGTTTTGGATACAAATTTGTTTTTAATTGCATCAAACATAATCCCTTAAAAGGTATGCGTTTAAACATTAATTTTGGATTGCTGATTGTTGTAATGGCAATATTGAATGCTTGTACCCCTAAAGAAGACCCCTTAAATCCTTCTTCTGAGGCCAAATTGATTTTTAAGTTTAAATTTGACCCCACACAAGAAAGGCTCAACAACTTGGGTCTGCCTTCCGCTATGCCTGCGGGTAATGCCGGTCAAAGCCCTGTTTTTAACGGAATGAGTGCGCATTATTATGAGCTTGGTAATACCGCTCTTACGCCTCTTGGCAAAGGCGCGGTGTTGTATTGGGCACCAGAGACCTCAATGGGCGGCAGTAATGCCATAGATTTCACAAAGTGCCGTATCGTAAAAGAAGGCGAAGTAGCTCTCGAAGTGCCGCTTAGTACAATCCCAAAGGGTACTTACGAGTATCTACGTGTTTCATTGGCTTACCAAAACTATGACATCAAGTTTAAGTTTGAAGATCAAATTCTTAATGGCACACTAGCGAGCTTTATTGGCTTTAACACTTATGTTCCTTCTTTCAAAATCAAAACCAAAGATTTAACCGTCAATAGCAATAAAAAGCAAGGCTTTTGGGCTTTTGAAACAATTTATTCAGTCAACTCTGGCGATGCTGCGGGTACAACTGTACCAAATCCAATTGCAAGCACCTCGCCTATACCACCTGGTTCTTGTGTAGTGACAGCGGCCTTTCCTAAGCCTCTAGTCATCACAGGCTCTGAAACTAAAGATATGGTAGTAACGATGTCGCTTTCGGTAAACAACAGTTTTGAGTGGAAAGATGTTATAGCAGACAAGCAATGGGAACCGCTCAAGGGTGAATCTGTCGTGGATATGGGGATACGCGGCTTAAAACTGACTGTTAACTAAATTATTACCTGCCAAAGTACTTACATGTTCAAAAGCCGTCACGTCTTGCGCATTATTTTTCTGAGCATACTCTTGTGTTGTGGCTGCTATTTTTTTGTACAAGCCCAAACCCCTCAAGAAAACGCTCTAGCTCAACTTAAAGTTGCAAAAGATGACAGACAGCGCATAACGTTCATGCTGAAGTTAGCAGAGCTTTGGCATGGAGGCGATAATCTTAAAGCTGTGGAGTATGCCCAGCAAGCACTAGATTTGTCAGAGAAGATACAAGATCCTGAGTGTATAGCCAATTCTTATCTTTGGTTATCTTACAGCTATAGCAGTTTGGGTAAAGAAAATGAAGGCTATGCTTACGGCATGAAAGCTCTTAATTTTTTTAGAGAGGCGGGAAACAAAAGACAAGTTATCCTTTCTCTTAATACACTTGCGGGTGTACACAGTCTTTCGGGAAACTACGACAAGGCTGCACAACTGTGGATTGAAGCATTAGGCGAAGCAGAGATTTTGAAAAACGACACTCTCATTGCGCGACTGTCCAATAATATGGGACAGGTGTATAATAATGAAAGTAGATTTGATAAAGCTTTGATTTATTATGAGCGATCTAGAAAGATTTACGAAACCATGCAAGGTAAAGACTTTGAGCTAGCTGTTATAAATAACAACATAGCCACGATTTACTTAAACACTTCACAATTAAACAAAGCTCTAGAAATATATCTTAAACTAGAAAAAGCTCCCATTACAGCAACTAAGAAGCCACTTCTGGGGACAATTTATGGAAATATAGCAGCTATTCTCTCAGAAAAAAAACAATATCAAGAAGCCTTAAACTATTTGGACAAAAGCATAGCGTGCTTTGAGGAGATAGATGATTTCGTGAGACTCAGCTCACATTGGTTGTCTAAATCAGTCATTTATGACTCATTGGGTAAGCCTGATGAAGCCATTAAAGCGTTGGATCGTGCAAAAGATATCTCACGCTATACAGATAATAAGCTAGCCTTACGTGAGGTGTACGGAGTATACTCCCTGTTCTACGCCAATAAAAAAGATTATAAAACGGCCTACGATAATCTGGCGGCTTTCGTCTCATTAAATGATTCAATTTTTACTATTGAGAAGAACAATGCGCTCACAGAAATGAGTATACGATACGATGTAGAAAAGACTGAACAGAATGCCAAAGTTCAAGAAGAATTGGTCAAAGCCCAGCAAGAGGCACTCCATGAACATCGTCTTGTTATTATTTGCTTTGCTTGTTCCACTGCGATTGTGGCAGTTTTAGCATTTTTCATGTATAGAAACATTCGTGAGAAAAGACGCTTGTATCAAGATCTGGAGAGCAAAAGTAATGAAGCTGTTCTTCAAAAAGATCGTATTAGTCAGCAAAGCAAACAAATTACGGACAGTATACGCTGTGCGAGACAAATACAAGAAGCCATTTTACCTACAGAGGCACACATTAAAAGCTATTTTGCAGATGCCTTTGTGATTTATATGCCCAAAGATATTGTATCTGGGGATTTTTACTGGTTTAGAACAGTCAACAAAAGCCGTTTGATTGCAGTGGCTGATTGTACTGGACACGGTGTTCCAGGTGCTTTTATGTCTGCTATTGCCAATACCATTCTTGAAGATATCGTCAACCAATACGGCGTTTTAAACCCCTCGCAGATTATCCGTTTGATGGATAACAGTTACAGACAATTGCTCAATCAGGATATAGCAGCCAATAATGATGTGATTGATATAGCTGTTTGCAGTGTTGAAGTAATCAACAACACAGAGGTTGCGGTAGAGTTTGCAGGAGCGTCCAGACCTTTTGTTTATACACACCAAGGTGAAATAACCGTTGTGAAAGGTGACCCACACTCACTAGGCGGTCGCGAGGGTAAACACCGCCCTGTGTACCCTACCACTAAGGTTAAGCTAGAGAAAGGAGACAATGTATACCTTATGAGTGATGGCTTGGGTGATCAGTTTTCACCCTCTAGGAGCAAATTCACTAGCCGTAGACTGGTGGATTTACTCAAAGGTGTTCACCAACTCGCACATGAACAGCAAAAAATACAGATTTTGAACGCAATCAAAGAACACCGTCAAGACGCTATGCAGGTTGACGATATTACGTTATTGGGAATAAAAATCTAAAAAAGTTAGCCTTCTTCCTTAAACTCTTCTGTTTCAGCACCACTCTCATCACTTGAAGAAGGTTTCTGATAACTTCCTTCATACAATTCATAGGAGTGGTATTTGCATTCTAAGGCACCATTGTAAAGTGTCATCCGATCTTTGGCCTTTAAGCCCACATGCTTAAGCGCAAACTCGTTTGAGCAAATGAGCCATGCTTTATAGCCCTTAAACTTCTTTTTAAGTGTGTCGCCAATCGATTTATAAAAGTTTTCAATTTCATCTGTAGCCATTCGTTCGCCATAAGGCGGGTTCATTACACATACGCCGCGCTCGGTTTGGGGTGGCTCAAATTCTAAAAAATCTTTCCGAAAAAGGCTTATTTTCCCTTGCAATCCAGCTCTTCTGACGTTTTGTTTACAAATATTGATGTTTCTCTCAGAAATGTCAGAGCCAAGAATATAATGATCAAACTCCTCTAGTTCGTTGTTGTCTGCTTCTTCTTTTATCTTAAGCCAAAGTGCTTCGTCATAATTGGGCCATTTCATAAAATCAAAGTCCATGCGCGCTTGTGCAGGTGCTATGCGGTGGGCGTACTGCGCGGCTTCAATAAGGATAGTACCTGAGCCACACATCGGGTCTATAAAATCGCAGTCGCGCTGCCAGCCCGAGAGTAAAACCATCCCTGCGGCAAGAACTTCATTGATAGGAGCTTCATTAGTTTCCTGTCTGTATCCACGTTTGTGAAGCGAATCGCCCGTACTATCTAAGCTCAACGTGCAAACATCTTTGAAAACGTGTAAGTTAAGCCGCAAATGAGGCGTTTTTAAGTCTACAGATGGCCTTGCCCCTGTTTTTTCTCTTATTTCATCTACAATCGCATCTTTGGCCAAGTGCATGGCATATTGGGAGTGCTTGATGAGTGGCGTATTGATGACCACATCTACCGCAAATGATTGATCGGCAGTAAGATAATCATGCCATGGCAAGGTAACAAGCTCATCATAAATATCTTGCTCGTCACGCACACGAAAGGTATAAAAAGGAACAATTAGGCGTAAAGCAGTTCTTAAGTGCAAATTTGCTTTGTACAATACCTCTAGGCTGCCTTCAAAAATAACAGAACGGTTCAGAACCTCTACATCGCTTGCGCCCAAGTCAAACAACTCACGCGCTAGTACGTCTTCTAAGCCAAAAAAAGTTTTGGCAATAATACTAAATTGAGGCTTTTTATCAGCAAGAAAGGCTATCATAAAGGTTTGGTTGGTGGGGGCAGTGCTGTGAAAAAGAGCTACTGCATTAAATTAGGGCGCAAAGGTAATAAAAAATTTATCAAAGCACTTATCAAAACTAGACCAAAAGATTTTATATTGTCAGTGTAAAACTATCTGCATCCCGATGTGCAGGAAAACTTGTTCGGTGATCCTGCAAGGCAGTTTTAGAAAGCTCAGCCCTTAGAATTTCGTCTGCTTCACTATAAGCCAATGCTTGGCCTAAGAAATCATAGACTGCAGAGTGCCCCGTGTATGGAATTTGATTGCCATCAATACCCACGCGGTTAGTGGCCACAACATATGCCAAGTTCTCAATAGCACGGGCTTTCAAAAGTACGTCCCAAGAATGAATGCGGCGGTCAGGCCAATTGGCAACAAAAAGGATTAAATCATAAGACAGGCTATTGTCGGCTTGCAACTGGTTTCGGCACCAAACCGGAAAACGCAAATCATAGCACACCATAGGGCAAATATTCCAGCCTTTAAACCTAAACACAGGTTTGCTAGATCCTCTCTCGTAGTGCTGGTCTTCTTTGGCCATACTGAACAAATGCCTTTTGTTGTAAAAAAAACGCTCGCCCTCGGGTGTAATAAAAAATAAGCGGTTGTAAAATAACCCATTACTTTCCACAAACAAGCTGCCTACAATGGCGGCAGAAGTATATTTGACCCAATACTCTATTTCCTCAAAGACTTGAGAGTCTTCGCGTTGTGCGAATGGGTGCGCCTGCATAGAAAAGCCTGTCGTAAAAGTTTCGGGCAGAACTATCAAGTCTGCACCTTGGATAGACAACACTTTTTCACGGAAATGTGCTATGTTTGCGGCCACATCTTGCCAGTGAATAAGCGACTGAACAAGCGCAACTTTAAGCGTTTGATGACTCATAAACTTTGTTGGCAGAAGTAGAAACAGCTTTCTGAATTTCTGAAGCTTGTTTTTCTAGTGCACCTTTGCCCATGTTATAAAGCATGCGGTAATGTGAGGCCAAGGCACCCATAAAAGTTGGGTTGTTTACATAAGGCACACCGAACTCTTGAGCGGTCTGTTGCACTATTTTCTGCAGCTTTGTATAGTGAATATGACAAATTTTAGGAAACAAATGGTGTTCAATTTGCATGTTCAGACCCCCACAAAAGAAATTTGCCCAAAAACTATCTGTCGCAAAGTTAGCCGTGGTCTGCATTTGGTGAAGTGCCCAAGCTTCCTCTATGTTGCCCTCCGCGTTAGGCTCGGGAAAGTCTACCCCCTCTACGACATGCGCAAGCTGAAAAACTAAGCCTAAAATCAAACCCTCCAACATGTGCATGCTCACAAAGCCAATCAGAAATTGCCACCAAGTGATATCCAAAAACACAAGCGGAAATACGATAAATAGCGTGTAATACAAAAACTTAAAGAAAAAAAGTCTAAAATAGCTGCTAAGGGTGCGTTTCATGGGAACATGGCCTATAGCAGGCTGAAAAAACTTTTTGAAATCCTTACGAAACACCCAAGACAAAGATGCCAAACCGTAAAGGGGAAACGCATAAAAGTGCTGATAGCGCATGATGGGCTTCACTCTCTCATGCACCGAAACACGAATGAGTCCAGGTGCAACGTCCAAATCTTCATCGTGCTCGGGAATGTTTGTATATGTGTGGTGCACGGTGTTGTGCGACACTGACCACACGTAAGCACTTGCGCCTATCAAATCAAAAACATAGCTCAGGGCGTTGTTTATCCATGCCTTAGAAGAATACGAACCGTGAATAGCATCATGGCAAACATTAAACCCAATCAATGCAGCAGAAGCCCCCAAAAGTAATGACAGCAAATACATCGTACCTAGGCCGTAACCGCCCAGCATGATGAGCAGATAAGTGCCCACCAAGCACCCAATAAAAAGAACACTTTTAAACACCATAGCGGCGTTAGCGTGTTTTGAAATATGGTTGTCCTTGAAATAAGCATCCACACGGCTTTTGAGTGTAGCAAAAAACTCGGAGCGTGTATGATCTATAAATTTGAGTTTAGATTCCATGAGGTCTCTTGGTATGATAGTAATATTTTGGCAAAAATACGACAAAAGCCTTCGCAATACAACAAGCAGGACACATTTTTTATGTCCTGCTTGTTGTAGTGAATCTAAGTTGTGCTATCTCTTGTGTCTATGCGGCTGATACCTTCTAGACAGGTATTTAACTTGACCAAGAATCCAAAACCATTGCTACTATCGCAAGCTCAATAGCAAAGAGTTGTAACAAAAGAGCATTTTAAAATCAGGCGAGTATATGTCATCGTTGAATGACCAGTTTTTGTGTGTCGCTCTTCAAACCGTCTGAAATTTTCAAGAAGTAAACGCCCGCTGGTTGGTTATCAAGCTGAATGACATGACGTTGGATAGAGCCATCTAGTGTTTTGGTATATACAACTTGCCCTGATTGGTTGATAATTTCTAGATTATAACTTGTTTTTGACAAATCATTGAACTCAATATTCACATGACCACTGGCAGGGTTAGGATAAACAACGATGCGGCTTTGTGAAAGCTCATAAGTGGCTATACTGCTGACAATGCTGCTGTCGTTGACCGTGCTAGTATCGTTTGCGCTGCTGTTTTTGCGGAAAAACAGTTTATCTGCTTCCTGAAAACAACCTAAATACAAATCTTCTTTTCCATCCGCATTGAAGTCAGCCAAAAAAGCGGCTATGTTATTTCCCGATGCTTCGCCTTCTAAGTAGTCAGAAGTTTTATCCGAAAAAGAGCCTTTCCCGTTGTTGATAAAAACGCTAGGCAGCTCGTTGGGCAAGTAGGCTACCAAAAGGTCTGAGTGGCCGTCTCTATTCAAATCATTGAACACTGCGTCAAAAGTCTGCAATGCCTCACGAGGTAAATTTTTTGTACTCACGTCTTTAAAAACGCCTTTTCCATCATTCAAATACAATCTGTCGCGAATATCGCGTCCTCCAACTGATGCCATGTTACAGAAAAATAAGTCAGCAAACCCATCGCTGTCCACATCAGCTGTAACCACTTTTCGCGTTTCCATATTGACACCTTGAGGCAATCTCGCCAGAGTCTCATCAGCAAACTTGCCTGTGCCGTCATTGATTAACAGTCTATTGCCGTTTTCGTTGCCCACGGCAATGTCTAAATCCTTGTCAGCGTCCACATCCACTAAGAGCAAATCTTGTGTGACATCGTTTCTTGTAGGAAGGCGCAAGGCGGTTTCATCTGTAAAATTGCCCTTGCCATCATTAATCAACAAAAGCTCTTGTCCTTCATTGCCAAAAATTAAGTCAGGAAATGTGTCTCCGTTAATGTCGGTTGTTACTACCGCGTTGGCCACCGACTGAGGCAGCCGGTTACTCACATCGGTAAAGTTGCCCATGCCTGTGTTCAAATACATTTCGTGCGTGAAGTCGTCCTCCGAAGCAAAAACAATATCAAGCCAGCCGTTGCCGTCAAAGTCAGCTATGGCAATATCTTCGCTGTCGTGCTTGACATTCGTGAGCCTTCCTGCTGTAACATCAGTAAAGTTTCCTTTTCCGTCGTTAAACATAATTCTGTTTCGCTGAAATTCTTTGGCTAGCACAATATCCAAAAAACCATCACCGTTGAAGTCTGCGGCTCGTACGTCCATGGTATTTCCACCAATGGCTGAGAGAGGTAATTTGTCATTTGCTAGTTCAAATTCCGATTGGGCATAAACCTGAACTGTTAAAAAGCAGAATAAAAATAGAGGTAGCTTGTTCATGGTTGCAAGTATTTTTGTTAAAAATCACGAGTAAAAATACTTAACAGTATGAAGAATCGGTTTGTCCAATCCTGCTAAATTACTTTGTGGCTTTTTGAATGATTGATAGGAAGCTCAATAAAAAATACTCTATGCTAAAAGATGCAAAAGTCCTTTAAGTACCAGATTTTCAGCTCTAATAAATGAGACAGAGAGACAACGTTCAATCAAAGAGCTGTTGCCGCCACACAGCAACAAAGCCAAATGCCCATGCCTTGCTTGCAATGCTTTGTAAGTCCCCTCAATCTCGTAAATTAAACCGTTCATTGCGCCTGAGTACATGGCCTGCGCTGTGCTCTGTCCAATAAGTGCACAAGGTTGTGGCATAGCAGCCAAGTCCAACTCTGGCAGTTTTGCAGTGTATTGATGTAGGCTTTTTAGACGCATGGCTAAGCCCGCGGAGATGTTTCCACCCCAAAATATTTGACCATTCTCTAAAAAATCTAAAGTCAGGCATGTACCTGCATCGGCTATCAAACTGCTTTGATTAGGAAATTCACTTGCCGCACCTATGGCCGCTGCGAGACGATCCATGCCTAGCGTGTGAGGGGTCAGGTAGTTGTTCTGGAGCTTAATAGGCGTTTCGTGCGTAAGGCTAATCGCTTGAGGAACATACTCTTGCAACGCAGTTTCCGTACGGGCATCTAACTTTCCGCTTTTACAGTAAGCTAAGCTATTGACGTTTTTTTGGACTATCAGAGCAAATAAATCCTGTGTATTAGCTATGTTCAAAAACTGAATAGGCGCATTGACATCTTGCCAAAAAGCTAACTTTGTAGCGGTATTGCCCACATCTAAAGCCAGCTTTGGAAACCTATAGGCCGACATGTAACTGCTTTTTAGAGATGGAGTGGACGACTGATTTCACTTACTGCCCGCCGCGTACGAGGTGTGGTTTCGCGTGTTTTGTATGGATCTACTAGCGTTTCGGGCGAGTCCAAATAACCAAGAGCCATAATGACCCAAGGTGTGTGTTTTTCAGCATCAAGCTGGAGCAGTTCTGTGACTTTCTGACGGTCAAAACCAGCCATTGGGTGTCCGTAAATAGACATTGAGGTAGCTTGCAGCATCATTGTAGCATTGGCTGCGCCCAAATCGTGCAGGGCCCATGCGTTAGCCTTGCCGTTCTCAAACTGGTTAAGAGTTAGACAAACTACAAAAGTTGCTGCTTGTTTGCACCAAGGCTGATTGCCGCCCGACAAACATGCCCATATAGCCTCAAAGGCAGGTGTACCACGATGTGCGTATACAAATTCCCAAGGCTGAGCGTTGTTGGCACTGAAAGCCCAAGATGCGGCCTCTAAAAGAGTGTTGAGTGTGTCTTGTGAAATGTGTTGCTCAGAAAAAGCTCTGGCACTCCAGCGGTTTTTGATGTTTTCGGTAACAGGGTACTCCGTTTTGGCAAGTTTTACCATGGTGAGCGTTGAATTTTTATATAAAAATGGCACAAAAATTTGCCCAATTGGGCATAGGTCTCTAAATATTAAGCTCAAAACCCGCAAGATGGAATTATTGTTTTGCTTGAGCTATTTTTTTTACCTAGAAATATTCCTTTGTATCGGGTTTTGACCTAAAAAAACCGATATTCTTAGTCAGTACAAAAATATTCTAATGTTGTGTTTCTGCCTTTGAAGCCTAACCTAAAGGCTCTATCCCAGTCTCTACAAGCCGAGTCGGCAAGCCCTAGATCTAGATATGCTAAAGCCCTAAAATAGTGTAAAGAATCTGACAATGGATTTTCCTTCACTGCGGCATCATAATCTTTAAAGGCATTTTTATATTGTCTGCTGTCTCTGTACGCATGTGCACGTACACAAAGTGCCGTCTGGCGGTAGTTGTTGCTAGGCTGATCCAGAAGTGCAGAAGCTAAAATAAGAGAAATTGCTAGCTGTTGTTTAGTGTAATAGGCGTTTTGTAGCATAGTATGCAAACGCTCAGGGTTGGGCTTGCCATACTGCTGGTATCTGGCAAATCGTGCTTTTGCAAGGTCATCTTTGCCAATAAAAGAATAGGACAGACTGGCTATCAAATACGCGTCGGGGCTGTTTGGATTATATTTGATACAAATATCTGCTATTTGGGCTATTTCGTTATAACGCCGTGTATTTAACCAGAGCGAATCTAATATTTGCGTGGCTTTGACCGCAGCATTGGGCATGAGCTTGAGCAAAAGCGCATAATCCTTTATGGCCAAGCGAGAACTATCTAAACTCAAATTTGTAAAAATCCGCATCTCTAAGCATTCTAAGTGTTTACTGGTCCTGTAAGCGAATGCGCTGGCAATACTTTGGTAAAGACTAGCCGTAGGATTTGAGTTTTTGAATAAAATTTTGGCCACAAGCGCGTGCCCGTCAGCGTAACGCTCGTCATAAAATAGCGACTGATTTGCTACCTCCCATGCCGCTTTATATTGCCCTTTAGCTTCATATTGAACAGCTTGGTAGTATTTAATGCGACTCACCAAAGAAAAAATAGAGTTGGTGGCTATCAATAAATAACAAACGCCCACAATACTCAAAAAAGACACAACAATATTTAGTCTGCTATTCGCGAAACGCTCTTTTTCTGCTTTGGCGAGAATATCAGCACGTCTTTTCTGTTCGGCCTGGTACTGTTGATAATTTTGAGCTTGCTGTTTATAATAGTCAATGAAATTGTTTGTGAGCGAGTTCAGCCTTGCATCATAACTATTCTTAGAAGTCTCATTAGACAGTACCGAATAGGCTTCATTAATTTGTTTAAATCTTTCTTCGGCTGTTTTGTCGTTAGGATTTAAGTCGGGATGATATTTTAGGGACAGGCGTTTGAAGGCCCGCTTCACTTCAGCTATGGAGGCAAAATCTTTTAGTTCTAATATTTTGTAGAATGTGGCACTCATGGCACAAAACTAATAAGACTTCCTCTATTTTTTTAAGAATCAAACACTTTTTTTATCTAACAACAAACGAGAAGGTATTTAAATAGTTACAATGCGGTATTTTTATACCATCGAGTTAAACAAAACGTGAGCGTATATTGTTTATGGTTAAATATGACATTTTTCTAGTCAAGGATAACTGTAGCTTAACTTATGACTCTCCAATAATCTACTTTAATTGATTTCTGTACCATCTTCTCATGGATTTTAGCATCCTAATTTCAAATATTACTAACCCTACATTACTTTTTTTTGTATTAGGTATTGTGGCGAGTATTGTTAAAAGTGACCTTGAAATACCAGCCCCTTCTATCAAATTTATATCGCTTTACTTATTATTCTCTATTGGCTTCAAAGGTGGACAGGAGCTAGCTCATAGTGGATTTACGACGGAAATATTCTATTCTCTTGCTTTTGGGGTAGTTCTCGCATCTTCGATTCCTTGCTATATTTTCTTTGTGCTCAAACGCCGTTTAAGTATCAGCGATGCGGCAGCTGTAGCGGCGGCTTACGGCTCGGTAAGTGCTGTTACTTTCGTTGCCTCTGCTTCTTTTCTTGAAATGCAGAAAATTAGCTATGGTGGCCACATGATAGCGGTTATGGCTCTTATGGAGTCACCAGCCATCATCATAGGTGTCATTCTGATGATGAAATATGAAACAGACAAAGACAATAACGTCAGTTTAAGATCTGTGGCGCAACATTCGCTGACCAACGGCAGCGTTTTGATGATTATAGGAAGCTTAATCATTGGCATCATTGCCGACACCAAACAAGCCGAGGGTATAAAACCCTTTACAACCGATATTTTTAAAGGTTTTTTGGCTATTTTCTTATTGGAAATGGGCATGGTAACAGCTAAAAGATTTTCGGCTTTTACGAAATACGGTTTTTACGCACCTTTTGTAGGTGTACTCTTTCCATTTGTTAACGGCGTTGCAGTGGCTTTCTTGAGTGCTTTTGTAACCGACGACGTGGGTAATCGCTTCATTTTTTCTATTTTGGCCGCTAGTGCTTCTTATATAGCAGTGCCTGCCGCGCTAAGATTAGCTGCTCCTAAGGCTGACCCTGGACTCTACATTCCTATGGCTTTGGGCGTAACGTTCCCCTTCAACATCACTCTGGGCATGCCGCTATACTTTATGATCGTGAAGTCCTTTACGCTTTAGAATAGCTAATTTTGGCCTTAAAGCAGTGTTTTGGGGCTTTTTGTTTATCTTTTTAAACTATCAGACAAACATAAAAGCTAACTTGTCGTTTAATTTTGCTGGTGAAACGTTTGTAAAGTAAAAAGGCGAAATATATTGATTATTTTTGCTGCGCATTACAGATGAGTTCTGCAAGAAAAATAAACAGATGAAAGAGAAAACCTTAATATTGGGTGCTACAGACAACCCCGAACGGTATGCCTATAAGGCTGGTTTTGAATTACAAAAACATGGTTTTGAAATAGCAGGTGTTGGTCTTAAGCCAGTTCCATTTTTTGGCCAGACCGTTATCACAGACAAAAACGTGATTTTGGAAGATATTCATACCATAACACTTTATGTAGGTCTTCGCAACCAGCCTGAGTGGTACGATTATATTCTAAAAACCAAGCCTAAACGTCTTATATTTAATCCTGGTACAGAGAATCCAGAGTTAAAAAGCCTTGCTGCAGCAGCTGGTATAGCTTGTTTAGAGGCTTGCACGTTGGTTCTGTTGTCGCTTAACGCTTACGCTCAAACTGTCTAGAAGATTGCTTTTGATGAAATCATTGCCATTTTTTCAATTCGCTTCCACTACAACAGACAATCGCTATTCCATCCATGAACCTCGTTGGTGTGGAATGCAACAAGAGTTGTTAGACATAGAGGCCGACTTTTACTTACCTGTAGAAGATTTAAAGAATCGCCCAAAAAGCCTTTGGAGATACAGAGAAGCTATTCCTATAGCCTCATCTACGCCGCTTGTGAGTATGCAGGAAGGCTTTACACCCATGCTGCCTCTGGTTCTTGGTCAGCATCACTTACACGTGAAGCAAGAACAGCTGTTTCCGTCTGGCTCTTATAAAGATCGCGGCGCAACAGTATTGATGACGCAAGCCCGCTACCTTCAAATAAAATCTGTTGTGCAAGACTCTTCTGGCAATGCGGGTTGTGCTATAGCCACTTATGCAGCTTTGGCTAGAATATCTTGCACAATATTTTTGCCAGAAGAAACCTCTGAGGCTAAAATAGTCCAGATGAAAGCTGCTAATGCGTGCATCGAGCGTGTGCCAGGAAGCCGTGAAGATACTGCCCGTGCCACATGGAAAGCTGCTCAACAAACTTATTATGCCAGCCACTGTTGGAATCCTTTTTTCTTGCACGGCACCAAAACTTTTGCCTACGAGGTGTGGGAGCAGTTGGGTTACAAAAGCCCTGATGTTCTTGTATTGCCAGCTGGAAATGGCACTTTGGTCTTGGGCTGTTTTATAGGCTTTCAGGAGTTACTTAGAATGGGGCTTACGGATAAAATGCCGAAAATCGTGGGTATTCAGGCTGAAAATTGCGCTCCCTTGGTGGCTGCCTACCAACAAAATGCCAGTCATGCAATCGCTGTAAGTGTCCAGCCCACTTTAGCTGAAGGCATAGCAATTGCAGAACCTGTGCGTGGCGGGCAAATGCTCGCGGCAGTGCGACAAAGTCAGGGTACGTTCTTGGTGGTTAGTGAGGCTGAAATAGCTCAGGCTTTTTTGCTTGTGGCCAAACAAGGCTTTTATATTGAGCCAACGTCTGCTGCTACCATAGCAGGCGCAATGAAGTTTTGTAATCATAACAGTGATTGCGGCACTGTGGTGACGCTTTTTTCAGGGCACGGCCTTAAATCTGGTGACAAGATTCTGAAAATGCTCAAATAAGTTTTATAAATTCTGTCTGTAATTCTCAAAAATAAAAAATGATAAAGGCCGAAAACATTTGTAAAATCTATAACACACTCCAAGTACTTCAAAATGTTTCTTTAGAAGTACAAAAAAGCGAGTTTTTGTGTATCACTGGCAGCTCTGGAGCTGGTAAAAGCACACTTTTGCACATTCTAGCAACGCTAGACGAAGCCACAAGCGGGACTGTATATTTAGACCAACTTAATACATCCAAGCTCAAAGGCGCACAGTTAGCCAAGTTTCGCAACCAAACGCTGGGTATGGTCTTTCAGGCGCATAATCTACTTCCAGAGTTCACCGCTCTGGAGAATATTTGCATGCCTGCTCTATTGGGAGGAAAAAGCAAAGCTGAGGCTGAAAAAAAAGCCTTAGAGCTGATGCAAACATTGGGTGTTAAGTCAAGAGCAAACCACAAACCTTCCGAAATGTCAGGCGGCGAACAGCAGCGGGTGGCGGTGGGGCGCGCCCTAATCAACTCGCCAAAAATAGTGTTTGCTGATGAACCTAGTGGTAATCTAGATGAACAAAATGCTCATGAGTTGCATCAGTTGTTTTTTATGTTGCGAGAGCAACTCGGCCACACTTTTGTGATTGTTACGCATAACTTACAACTGGCCAAACAAGCGGATCGTGTATTTGAAATTCGCAAGCAGACTCAGAATTAGTCTAAAAGTCTTTCGCTTTTGCTAAACAATAGCTAATTTTGAACTTTTGAGATTGTTCTCTAAACACATTGATTCAAATAGCCTTCTCAACTATGGTAGAGCCAAACGACCCCAGGTATGCCGCTGCATTCATCAAGCTGCTTCAAATAATGAACGACTTGAGAGAAAAATGTCCTTGGGATAAGAAACAAACTTTTGATACTCTGCGCTATCTAACCGTAGAAGAAACATACGAACTACTTGACGCGCTTCAGGAATATGATTTTGAAAATATAAAAAAAGAACTGGGTGATGTACTCCTGCATTTGGTTTTTTATGCAAAAATTGCCGATGAGCACCAAAAGTTTGATATGGCGGATGTTATAGAGAGTCTTTGCGAAAAGCTCATTCGCCGCCACCCGCACATTTATGGCGATGTTCATGCAGAAAACGCCGATGCGGTCATCAAAAACTGGGAAGCTATCAAGCTTCAAGAACAAGGCGAAAAAAAGTCTGCCAGTGTACTCGATGGCGTGCCTAAAACTATGCCTGCTTTGGTCAAAGCTATTCGCTTGCAAGAAAAAGCCAGGGGCGTTGGTTTTGACTGGAAAGACAAACGACAGGTGTGGCTCAAAGTGGAAGAAGAAATGGCAGAGTTTGAAGAAAAATACAATGTGGATATGAATCAGGAGGAGCCTTCTGATGAAGCTGAGGCCGAATTTGGCGATTTGTTATTTTCTCTTATCAACTACGCCCGCTTCATTAACATTAATCCAGAAAATGCCCTAGAGCGCACCAATAAAAAATTCATTAAGCGTTTTCAGTATTTAGAGCAGGCCTCAAAGCAGGACGGCAAGGCATTGCAGGACATGACTTTAGAGGAAATGGAGTCTTACTGGCAGGCCGCGAAATATATTTAAGTTGAAGTCATGAAAAATATTTTTTGCGAAACCTTTGGTGTGCAAATACCTATCATACAAGCTGGTATGGTATGGTGTAGTGGTTGGAAGCTAGCCAGTGCTGTGAGTGAGGCTGGCGGTTTGGGGGTATTGGGAGCTGGTTCAATGAACATAGAAACACTTCAATATCACATCAAAAAGTGTCAAGCGCGTACCCTTAAACCTTTTGCCGTTAATCTTCCGCTCCTGTATCCGCATACAGAGGCGCACGTAGCAAGCATCATCGCGGCGCGTGTGCCGGTGGTGATTACTTCTGCGGGAAATCCGAGTACTTATACATCCGCGCTCAAAAGTGCTGGCTGTCGTGTTATGCATGTAGTTTCTAGTACCAAATTTGCCCTTAAAGCCCAGCAAGCAGGTGTAGATGCTGTGATAGGTGAAGGCTTTGAGGCAGGTGGGCACAATGGACGCGAAGAAACTACAACTCTTTGCTTGATTCCAGAGCTGGTAAAGCAACTTACAGTGCCAATAGTGGCCGCTGGTGGTATTGCGTGTGGACGCTCCATGCTGGCGGCCGTGGGCATGGGAGCCTGCGCGGTGCAGGTAGGTAGCCGTTTTGCCACTGCTGAAGAATCATCGGCACACCGTCAGTTTAAAGAGGCTGTTATTAAAGCTCAAGAAGGCGATACAGATCTAATTATTAAAGCGATAACGCCTACTCGTATGCTTAAAAACAGCTTGTATCAGAGGCTCAAAAATGCTGAAAACCAAGGTGCAGATCGCCAAACACTGAGCGAGTTGCTTGGACGGGGTCGCTCCAAGCTAGGAATTTTTGAAGGCAATTTAGATGAGGGCGAGCTAGAAATTGGGCAAGTGGCAGCTAGCATTAAACAAATACAGTCTGCAAAAGTTATTTTAGAAGATATTTGGCAAGATTTTTTAGCCCATAAGGCAAACTTACTAAAAAACTGGATCTAGGCATGCAAAAAATTAATCACAAGGTTCGCTACTACCCAAAAAACACTTAATTTTGTCCCATGCACATACAAAACGAATACGAATTTTATCAATTGCCAAATGGAATCAGCTTGGCACATAAGCAAGTCCCACACACTAAAATTGCCCACTTGGCTTTTGTTTTAGATATTGGTAGCCGTGATGAAAAGCCTCGGCAAAACGGTATGGCGCATTTTTGGGAACATCTGGCCTTTAAAGGTACTCAAAAAAGACGCGCTTTTCATATCCTAAATTACTTAGAGGCTGTTGGGGGCGACTTAGATGCTTTTACAACCAAAGAAAAGATTTTTTTCAATGCCTCTGTTTTAGACACTTATGCAGAAAGAGCCTTCGATTTGCTCGCTGACATCACCTTTGGTGCTACATTTCCCGAAAAAGAGCTTATCAAAGAACGCAGCGTGATTCTGGAAGAAATGGCCATGTATGCCGACACCCCTGCTGATAGCCTGCTAGATCGTTTTGACGAAATCATGTTTCCAAATCATGCACTTGGTAAACCTATTTTAGGCATAACGGAAACACTCAACGCCTTTAGTCGTGAGAGCTTGCAAGAGTTTATACAAGAAAATTTAGACACTAAACGTGTCATTGTTAGCTCAGTTAGTTCGCTATCCATGAAGCAGATAAGCCGGTATTTTGAAAAGTACTTGAATCATATCAAGCCCCAAAGCAGCAATAGAAAACGCACAAACGTAAGCGACGATTACCAAGCGCAGCAGGTGGAAATGCGTAAAAACACCTCTCAAGCGCATTGTGCCATAGGAGCAAGAGCTTATGGGCTACATCATTATCTGCGTCTACCCATGCTTATGCTGATTAATATTCTTGGTGGAAGCGGTATGACAGCTCGTTTAAATCTAATTTTAAGAGAAAAATATGGCTTGGTCTACTCCGTAGATGCAGCAGCTAGCTGTTTTATGGACTGCGGACACGTCTGCGTGAGCTTTGCCACCGAACCCAAAACACTTCAAAAGGCCATACAACTGACACACAAAGAACTCAAAACGCTCTGCACACAAAAGCTTGGTAAAATACAGCTACACAGTGCAAAACAGCAGTTCAAAGGCCAATTGGCGATGTCCGAAGAAAGCAATTCAGGCATGGTGTTGATGATGGGTAAATCGCTTTTAGACTACGGCAGAGTGGAAACGCTTCATGAAATCTTTGATAGAATTGATAAAATAAGTGCTTCGGAACTCATGGAGGTTTCGAATGAAATTTTTGATGTCAATCAGCTCTCTACCATTGTCTTGCAACCTCAAAACGGTTAATAACATGTCCTACACCCCTAGGCAATATCTCCTGCACGGCACATTGTTTTTGCTCACTTTGCTTACCACCACATGGGCAGGTGCTGAGTGGCTGAAAGGCAGTCCGCTATTCCACTTGCTTTGGACTGGCAACTATGCCGAGTTTTGGCAGAACTATTCAGTGGGGTTCCGTTTTTCTTTACCACTTCTTGGTTTTTTGAGTTTGCACGAATTTGGGCATTTTTATTATGCCCAAAAGCATAAACTGGCCGTCAGCATGCCGTTTTTTATACCTATTTGGCTTGGCTTCCTGGGTGGCCCTATTTCCATTGGCACTGCTGGTGCTTTTATCAGCATTAAGTCAGCTTTCAGAACACGACGTGAAGTATTCGATGTAGGTGTGGCAGGGCCTATTTTAGGCTTTATTGTGGCTTTAGGTATTCTTTTTTGGGGCTTTACACACTTGCCACCGCCTGAATTTATTTTTGAGATACATCCTGATTATAAAGCTTATGGTCTTGATTATGCCAAATATGTCTATAATGACGCAGCCAATTCAGGCAATATAGAACTAGGCAGTAATTTGCTGTTTGAGTTTTTTAAACATTTTGTGGCTAATGATCCAGCAGCTGTGCCCAACGGTTTTGAGTTGATTCACTATCCTTGGCTTTTTGCGGGTTATCTCGCTTTGGTTTTTACAGCACTTAACATGTTGCCTATGGGGCAGTTAGATGGCGGTCACGTCATTTATGCCTTATTTGGCTATGAACAACACCGCAGCATTTCCCGAATTTGCTTTGCAGCCTTTGTCTTTTATGCTGGTTTGGGTATGGTTGAACCATACAATAATTTTTGGGATGAAGCAACGAGCAATGTTTTGTATTTACTTTACTTGTTTTTAGTTTTTTATACCATGTTCAAAGACAAGGGGCATGTAGCTATTTTAGCCATTTGTATATTTGTAGGCCAGTTTGCAATGCGTTTAATTTGGCCAAGCCTAACGGGTTATTCTGGTTGGTTGGTGCTGGCATTGCTCATAGGGCGGGTTTTGGGGCTTTATCATCCTCCTGCATACCACGAAACTCCGCTTAGCACAACACAAAAAGTAATTGCTTGGATTTCTCTTCTTATCTTTGCACTTTGTTTTAGTCCAGAGCCTATCAAGGTCTGATTTAGCATTATCCCTGATTCAAAAACTACTAAAGCTTTGATAATATGATAAAATCTACTGCCGCGCTTTGGCTAGCGCGATGGGTGGCCAAACAGCAAAAGGTTTGGACAGCCAAAGGCATCGAAAGTCAACAAACCATTTTTCAAAGCCTAATTAAAAAAGCCCAAAATACAGTTTTTGGAAAAGACCATCATTTTAGCGACATTAAAACGTATGATGACTTCAAAAAGCATGTACCTATAAGAGACTATGAACAGCTTTCTCCCTATGTAAGCCAAATTTTTGAAGGCAAAAATGATGTGCTGTGGCCTGGTAAGCCCCTTTATTTTGCTAAAACTTCTGGAACTACCTCTGGCACAAAATACATACCGCTTACCAAAGATTCCATACCTAACCACATTAATTCGGCGCGAGATGCTCTCCTTTGTTATGCCAATGAAAAAAACAGTGCGCAGTTTTTTGATAGAAACCTTATTTTCTTGTCAGGGAGTCCCGAGCTGGAACAAAAGAATGGTTTCAATTTAGGCAGACTCTCAGGTATTGTCAATCACCATGTTCCCGCTGTGCTAAGGCGAAACCAAAAGCCTTCCTATTCAACGAACTGCATCGAGGACTGGGAAACCAAGCTGGATGCCATTGTAGAAGAAACACTTCAGGCCGATATGTCGCTCATTTCGGGTATACCGCCTTGGGTTCAAATGTATTTTGACCGTTTGCAAGCCAAAACAGGTAAAAAGATAAAAGATATCTTTCCAAACTTCAACCTCTTTGTGTACGGCGGAGTTAATTTTACACCTTACCGCGACAAAATTTTTGAATCTATTGGCAAAAAAATAGACTCCATACAAACATTTCCGGCTTCAGAAGGCTTTTTTGCTTATCAAAACACCCAAGAAGACCCTAGTTTACTGCTCTTACTCAACAGTGGTATTTTCTTTGAGTTTATTCCTGCTGATGAATACTTTAACGAAAATCCTACCCGTTTGTCTATTCAAGACGTGAAGCTGGGCGTGAACTACGCGCTCATTATCAATAACAACGCGGGTCTTTGGGGCTACTCAATTGGCGATACCATTAAGTTTGTATCACTCAAGCCTTACAAAATTATTTTTTCAGGGCGAATCAAGCATTTCACGTCTGCATTTGGCGAGCATGTTATTGCCGAAGAGGTGGAGAGTGCACTCAAAACGGCTCTGGCTAAGTTTCCTGAAACTAAAGTTATAGAGTTCAGTGTGGCACCGCAAGTTAATCCTAAGGAAGGTTTACCCTACCATGAATGGCTTATGGCATTTGATGCTCAACCTCAGGACTCGGCAGCTTTTGCAGCTTTGTTAGACCAAACACTGCGCGGATTGAATGCCTATTACGACGATTTGATTAGCGGAAGTATCTTAAAACCACTGGTTATTAAGGCTCTAAAAAAAGACGCATTCCGAGAATACATGAAATCTTTGGGTAAGCTTGGTGGACAAAACAAAGTACCGCGTCTCTCGAATGACCGTCAGATAGCCGATCAGCTTTATAAGTGGGCGGACTAAGTCATTCTTCTGTTCTAGCTCTTAAATAAGCCCCTTTGAAGCTTTAGCAAAATATATTGTTTTACTTTAGAAAGTTTAGAATAAAGTTGTACTTTTGCATAGCTGCCCTCACGGGTTTGTGCGTATTATATGAGCACAAAAAATGAGTGGCGATATAAGCTATTAAAGGATTTATTTCTCAATAATTGGCTTTTTTGAAGCCTGCGCAAGTTTTATTCTTAAAGTATGTTTGAGCAAAGACATCTTTTTGATTTCAAAAATATTACCCTCAACCGAAAGATCCGTATCTTGTTTGTGGTGGTGTGCATCACGTTTTTGTCTAGTTTTTTCTTATTGTATTGGTACAGGAACGAAATCAAGCAAAATCAGAATTTACTGCGCATTTCAGAACAAAATATTAACAGTTTACATAAAATAGCATTTTACGCGCTCAGCATTCAAAAAGGTGAAATGGCGTATACTGATAATTTGGTAAACGAAGCTAACCGTTTGAAACAAAACATTGATATTTTGCTCAAAGGTGGCTACACACCTTATCTAGATATGTATGAGGAGGTGTATGTGAAGGCGGCCGATAAAGATTTACAGCCTCAAGTGTATGAGTTATATACGATGTGCCAAGAGCATCAAGTTAGTATCAGTAAAATCTTAAAGAATATACAGCCCTTGGATAGTACAAACTGGGAGGTGTATTTTTTAGCCAGCAAGCACTTGCAAGAACCAGCAGAGAGCAAGCTGAGCGTACAAAATAATGATAGTAGTGCAACAGATGTATTGGCGTTACAAGATCCGATTGAAAGTGACTACTTTACAACATCAGATAAGCAGTTTTTTAAGCTCAAAAAAATTAAATTTCCTGTTTTTCCACTCGCACTCAAGTTGTATTCCGAAGAGCTTGGCAAACACATTTACCACACCGAACGGCTTGCAGAAGAAATCGCAGAGGCTACGCATGAAGGCTTAGAACGTAAATTAGCTTGGGTTGCTTGGCTTGCATCCATTTTGGTTCTGGCCTCAGTCCTAATTCTAGTGATGCTTTTGCGCTTTCTTTACAAAGCCATCTTGGCTCCAATTAACATGATTCAAAACGCGCTTTCTGTACTTGCACAAGGCGGTACGGTTAAGCATATCCACTACCCCAACGCAGACGAGATAGGGAACGTTGTAGCTTCTATTAACCAACTGACCGCGTATCTTCAGAGCGTTACAGGTTTTGCCAATAAAGTAGGACAAGAACAGTTTGATGCAGAGTTGGTTGTGCGAAGTAAACATGATGTGTTGGCGTTGGCTTTGCAGACTATGCGAGAAAATCTCAAAAAGAATGCGCAAGATGATTTGATGAGAAACTGGATTAATGAGGGCGTAGCACAGTTTGGTGAGTTACTTCGCAAAAACCACTTGGAAATGTCGGACTTTACAGGTCTGCTGCTAAGCTACATCATCAAATATGTTCAGGCTAATCAAGGAGCGTTTTTTATTATCTCTAGTGCCGAACCAGATCAGGTAGAGCTTACAGCAGCTTATGCCTATAATAAACCGCGTTTTTTGTATAGACATATCAAGTTTGGTGAGGGTTTAGTAGGACAGGTTTTGATAGAGAAAAAGAGCATTTTACTTAAAAATGTACCCAATAACTACACTTACATCACCTCTGGAATTGGTGAGGCCACGCCTAAATGTTTGCTCATCGTTCCGCTTGTTTCAGCAGATAAAGTGTATGGGGCTTTAGAGATTGCATCTTTTCAGGTGTTTGAGCCACATGAAATTGATTTATTAGAAAAGCTCTGTGAAAGTATGGCAAGCGCGGTGGCATCTCTTATGATAAACAAGAGAACAGCTTCTCTTCTTTCTGAATCTCAAGAGTTTGCAGAGCAAATGCGCGCGCAAGAAGAAGAGATGGTGCAGACCATAGAAGAACTCGCCGCTACGCAAGAAACCATGAATAGGAATCAGCAAGAGCTTAAAAGAGAAGAACTTAAGCTTACTAGTTTACTCAACACCGTGTCTGATTTCAAAGTAGCTTTCAATCAACACAAAACTGTTACCTACATTAACGCGGCTCTACAAGCTTATACTTTGCGTACGTTTAAGACCCAGCCTTGTGCGGGGGATTCTCTACTTGGTGTGTTTCCGCCTGCCATAGAGCAAGCCATCTTCGAGCTTGTTTCCTTATGTGCTGAAAATAAAGCGGCTCATAAGATAGTAAACATCAAGAATAGCCAGTTTCAAGACGTATATTACTATTTATTGATGGAACGTTTGCAGGATACAGAACAGACCATGAGCTATGTCCTTAGCTTGAGAGATGTGACTTGGCTACAACCTGTTCGTTTCCGTGAGGTGGAAATTATCCCAGAATAGGGCTTTCAATGAACCAGACTGTAGAATCAGGGCTTGGTTGCCATATACTTCGCAACGCAGAGTCTTACGCTTTCTTGCCAGTGCGGAATTTGAATACCTAAAGCTTTTCTTATCTTAGCTTTATCCAACACGCTGAAAGCAGGACGTTTAGCTGGTGTGGGATACTCTTCACTTCTTATAGGCTCTAACTTTGCGCTTAGAGAAAACTCATGAAAAATTGTGGTCGCAAAGTCATACCAAGATGCCACACCCTCATTAGAGTAATGATAAATCCCACTGAGTGTTTGCGGATGAGTGGCTATTTTGAGCAAAACCTCAGCTAAATCGGGTGCATAGGTCGGTGTGCCCACTTGGTCGTAAACTACTCTCAAAAGAGGTCGCTCTTGACCTAGTTGATGCATGGTTTTAAAAAAATTTTTGCCGTAAAGCGAATAAAGCCACGAGGTACGAACAATACAAGCCTCGGGGTTTGACTTTAGAATAAGCGACTCGCCGCGTGCTTTACTTTGACCATAAATCCCCAATGGGGCTACAGGGCTATTTTCCTGAAGCGGCTGACTGCCCTTACCATCAAAAACAAAGTCGGTAGAGCAATGAATAAAACGTACTTGATGTTGCTTGCATAAACGCGCCAATAAATGAGGGATGTAACTGTTGTGCAAAAAAGCCTTATAAACCTCAGTCTCTGCATTATCTACGGCCGTATAAGCACTGGTGTGAAGACATACTTTGGGCTGGTGCTGAGCAATGAAGCTTAGAATATTCTCTTCTGTAAGTGGAAGTATAGAAGAATTTGTCCAAAGAAAGGTGTGTGGGTGGTTTGGTGCAAGTTCTTGTAAGCACTGCCCAAGTTGCCCTTGGGATCCTGTAACCCAAATTGACATATTTTAACAGTTAGTTGGCGGTTCAGAAAGACTTTAACTCAAAGCCAAATTTTTTAAAAATAGTTGCTATTGTATTAGGGATGCTTAAAAAATAGCTGAGGTTTGAACCTTTGTACAAACCTCAGCTATTTTTGACTGATAAGACTAAGCCGTCTTGCTATGTTTCTCGGCATAAGCCAAGGCGGCTTCTCTTACCCAGTTGCCATCTTCGTGAGCTTTTACACGCGCTCTGATGCGCTGTTTATTACAAGGGCCATTGCCTTTGATGACTTGATTAAATTCTGCCCAGTCTATTGTTCCAAAGGTATAAGACTCGGTTTCTTCATGGTACTTGAGTTGATCGTCAGGGATTCGCAAGCCCATAAACTCAGCTTGAGGAGCCACTCTGTCTACAAATTTTTGACGCAGAGTGTCGTTTGAGTCGGATTTTACGCGCCAGGCCATAAGGTCGGTGCTGTTAGGGGATTCAGCATCAGGTGGTCCAAACATCATGAGAGAAGGCCACCACCAGCGATTGAGTGCATCCTGAGCCATCTTCTTTTGAGCCGCTGTACCGTTGGCCAACGTGTTCATGATCTCAAAGCCTTGACGTTGATGAAAACTTTCTTCCTTACAGATACGCACCATGGCTCGCGCATAAGGCCCATAGGAGGCGCGCGTGAGTGCCACTTGGTTAATAATAGCCGCACCGTCTACCAGCCAGCCAATAGCACCAATGTCTGCCCACGACAGGGTGGGGTAGTTGAAAATACTTGAATACTTGGCTTTTCCACTATGCAGCTGCTCTATCAGCTCATCGCGACTAATGCCGAGGGTTTCAGCCGCGCTGTAAAGATAGAGACCGTGTCCAGCTTCATCTTGTACTTTGGCCAAAAGCGATGCCTTACGCCTGAGCGAGGGTGCGCGCGTAATCCAGTTGCCTTCTGGTAACATGCCAACGATTTCAGAATGTGCATGCTGCGACATCATTCTGATGAGTTGCTTGCGGTATTTTTCAGGCATCCAGTCTTTGGGTTCTATTTTGTCACCCGCATCTATGCGCTTCTGAAAAGCTATTTCTTTAGAATCAGTTGTTTGCGTTTGCATGGCTTTGCTATGATATTAAACTATCTACTAGGGTAAATACGATTTGTGCAACAAATTGTTTTAAAATCAAAAGTCATTTTTAAGAACTTATTAATAAACAACACCTTGCAAGGACAGCCTAGCAAGGTGTTGTTTATAAGATTTTATGCATATTTGATAACATCCTGATCACTTATTTCGACACCCGACATAATGACTAGACGCTCCATGACGTTACGCAGCTCTCTGATGTTGCCTGTCCAGTTGCGGGCTTGCAAGGCTTTAATAGCTGCCGCGCTGCATTTTTTTTGAGGTTGGCCGTATTCGCGTGCCACCTCACCCAAAAAGTGCTCGGCCAGCAACGGAATATCGTCCAAACGTTCGTTGAGAGCTGGTACGTGAATCAGAAACACACTGAGGCGGTGGTAAAGATCTTCTCTGAAGCGTCCGTGTTTGATTTCTTCTTTGAGATCCTTATTGGTAGCCGCCACAATTCGGACGTTTACCTTAAACTCTTTTTCGCCGCCTACTCGTGTAATTTTATTTTCTTGCAGAGCACGTAGAACTTTTGCTTGAGCTGACATACTCATGTCGCCTATTTCATCCAAGAAAAGCGTACCACCATCTGCCTGCTCAAACTTGCCTATGCGTTGTTTTACGGCTGAGGTGAAAGACCCTTTTTCATGTCCAAATAATTCACTTTCAATAAGTTCTGAAGGAATCGCAGCGCAATTGACTTCCACCATAGGGCCACCCGAGCGGTTGCTCTTGGCATGTATCCACTTAGCGACAAGCTCTTTACCAGAGCCGTTAGAGCCTGTAACTAGTACACGCGCTTCAGTGGGAGCCACTTTCTCAATAGCATCCTTGATGCGTACGATAGCCTCAGAGTCGCCAATCATTTCAATGTTCTTGGCAATTTTCTTTTTGAGAACTTTCGTTTCTGCCACCAAAGAAGATTTATCCATCGCATTGCGGATGGTCACCAAGAGTCGGTTCAAATCTGGTGGTTTCTCTATAAAATCAAAAGCTCCTTTTTTGGTGGCTTCTACGGCGGTTTCTATGTTGCCGTGTGCAGAAATCATAATAAACTGAGCGTCTTTACCCAAGTCCATGGCTTTTTCGAGTACCTCTAATCCGTCCATTTTGGGCATCTTTATATCACACAGCACCACATCATACTCGTTTTGAGCAAATAGTTCTAAACCCTCCAGACCGTCTTTCGCCTCGTCTACTTTGTACTTTTCATACTCAAGTATTTCTTTTAGCGTATTTCTGATGAATTTTTCGTCATCAATGATCAGTATTTTTTTATTTGTTTTACTTGTCATTGCCAATTTCTGGTGCTAGTATATGATGATAGAATTGTAAAAAACTACATTAGATTTTGAAAATCCAAATTTTATTACAAAAAAGTGTCTAAAACCAAGCTCAATGAGTAAAGTTTTTAGCTAAAAGTACTCTGTGGTAAACCATGTTTTGTATTTCTTAGCTTTGTTTATACATTTCAAACACATTTGTGTCTAGGTAGATCAAGACAAACTAGGAGAAAGACTGTATAACACCTAAAAGAAGAAATTATATTTAACCCATCAACTTGGCAGTGTATCGGCATAGCGAAGCTAAAAAAGCAGATTGATGAAAGGATATTGCGGGTTACAGATGCATTTTTAATGGTGTTTTGGTTGTGAGAATCACAATTTCTATTAACTTTGCAAAGATTTTTATAAAACAATAGCCTTAACGTTTATTCAATCACCATGAGCAGTTTGTATTTTTTGAGAGTTATCACAGGTGCAATATTTGCTTTTCTTACTCTATTATTTGCTGATTTAGCCCACGCGCAAACTGCACCAAAGACCTATATCGTACAAAAAGGCGATAATATCTCAACTATTGCCAAAAAATTTAAGACCACGACTGCCGAAATAAAAAAACTCAATCAGCTCAAAGACGACAAAATACAAGTAGGGCAAGTGCTCATGCTCAATACCTCTGTAGAGACAAAGATTGTCAATACTTCTGGCTCAGGCGGTAGCGTTTACCATACAGTACAAAATGGCGAGTCGCTTTACGGCATAGCACGAAAATTCAAAGTATCTACAGACTCTCTAAAAGCATGGAATAAGCTAGCAAATAACATAGTTAAGACAGGCACAAAGTTACTTGTGAATAAATCAGGATATACTGGCAGCACGATAACTGTTAATCCTAGTTTGCGAATGATTAGTGAAAAAGGTATGGCGGCTATGGTAGGTACTAACACGCCCAGCACAAAAAAAATGGCTTTGCATCGCAAAGCTCCAGTAGGTAGCATGATAACTGTAGCCAACCCTAGCAACGGTGAAAGCGTTTTGGTAGAGGTCATTGGTAACGAGATTGATGACGAGCGCGTAGTTGTAAAGCTTTCTCGCTCCGCTTGCAAAGAGCTTGGTGCGCTAAGCGAAATATTCAATGTGGTGGTGCATTACGCTAAACCAAAGGACGAGCAATAAAATATTCTCTGCGCATGAGCTATCTACAAAAGCAAATAGAGGCACTTATTTTTTGTGCACCCTCGCCCATCAAGGTTGAGGAAATTCAGCGTGCGCTAGAAGAACTGCTCAACGAGCCTATCAAAAAAAGCGATATTAGAGTACAGGTTAGCTCCTTGATTCAAAAGTATGACGAACAAGACAGTATTTTTGGCATCTGCGAAATTGGCGGTGGCTATCAATTTTTAAGCAAGCCAGCATACAACAAAATCATTAGCATTTGGCTCAAGCAGAAATCTAAGCGCAAGCTGTCGCGAACTGCCCTCGAGACTTTGGCACTCATTGCGTACAAGCAGCCTGTGACAAAAGCTGACATTGAACGCATTAGAGGTGTGAGTGCAGACTATGCTTTTCAAAGACTCCTTGAAAAAGAACTCATTTCTATCAAAGGCAAAGCCAGAAGCCCTGGTCGCCCTTTGCTTTACGGAACTTCTGAAAAGTTCATGCACTACTTTGGTATCAACAGCATTGATGATTTGCCTCTGCCAGAAGAGTTGGACTTCCCTGCTGTGCAGCTAGACCTAGCCAATACCATAGATAATAGTCAACCAACACTTTTTGATCAAGCGCAAAATTTACTAGGATCATCTGAAACAACAGATAATCCAGACAATGATTAAGGCCATAATTGGGGCTCGTTTCGCGCCAGCTCAAGCAACTGTTTTCTATGTTTTACGTTTATTCAAAGACTTTTGCATACTAGGCCAATTTTTTTTGCGTTCTTATAAGGTTTCTTGTTCAAAAAAACAGAAACAAGCTATTTTTACCCAAAAGCGACACGCGTTATGCTGGAAACTGCCCTGAAAGATACTGATCCTAAGAGACTTCAAATGCTGAGCCAACCCTCTCATTTGGACATACAAAAGCTTTGGGAGATTCAGAAAAAGCAAGCTGTTCTAAAACGCGATATGCCTATCAAACATCGTTTGATGCTCCTCAAAAAACTAGAAAACGCCACCTTGAGCTACGAGGAAAGGCTTCAGAATGCAGTTTTTAAAGATTTTGGGCGCGCGCAAACTGAAACGAGGATGCTTGAAATCTATCCTTCCTTGTCAGAAGTGCGTTATGCTATCAAAAAACTGCCAAAATGGTCCGCAAAGCATGCGGTGGGCAAAACTCTAATCACATTCTCTGCCAAGGCGTGGACTGTGGCGGAGCCTAAGGGGGTAACACTCATTATCTCGCCTTGGAACTATCCTGTTTTCTTGACATTAGGCCCTTTGGTATCAGCACTTGCGGCTGGTAACACCGCTATTCTCAAAACGTCTGAACTTACACCGCACACCTCAGAAGTTCTTCAAGAGTTGATTTACAACACTTTCAATCCTGAAGATGTGGCTGTAGTTCAAGGACATGCCGAAACGGCTCAAGCTTTGCTTGAATTGCCCTTTGATCATATTTTTTTTACGGGCAGTACACAAGTAGGCAGCATCATTATGCAGAAAGCTGCTCAGCACCTCAGCTCTGTAACACTGGAGCTGGGCGGCAAATCGCCAACAATTGTGGATCAGACAGCCAACATAGAGGATGCTGCCAAAAAAATTGTCTGGGGCAAATTCGTGAATGCGGGACAAACCTGTATTGCCCCTGATTTTTTAATGGTGCACGAATCCGTAACAGAAAAGCTAGAAATTGCTCTAGTAAAAGAACTTGACAAACGCTACCCAGACCCTGCACCGCATCATGATTTAGCTAAAATTGTGAGCGATAAGCATTATTTACGACTTAAAAATGCTATTCAAGAAGCCATAGATCTTGGTGCAAAGCCCATCACGCCGATTCACACAAATGACGCTACACGCTCTATTGCACCCACATTGCTAAAGAATGTACCGCTCGACACATTGCTCATGCGAGAAGAAATTTTTGGCCCTGTGCTGCCTATCCTTACTTACAAAAGCATCACAGATTTGGTAAAATTCTTAACCTCTAGACGCTTTGGTAAACCTCTTGCTTTGTATCTGTTCTCAGAAAGTCAGGTACACCAAGAGCAAATTCTGGCGCGTGTATCTGCGGGTGGTGTCTGTATCAATGATTGCTTGATTCATTTAGCACACAAGAAACTTCCTTTTGGCGGTGTGAACCAAAGCGGTATTGGCAAGTCTAAGGGCGAATATGGTTTTTGGGAATTTTCTAACCGTAAATCTGTGATTAGACAATGGAGCGGATTTTCGCCTTTTAGTTTGTTTTTTTCGCCTTATACCGACAAAGTAAAAGTCCGTTTGGAGTGGTTTTTTAAGTCCAAAATCTAAAGACCGTATGGAAAATGCGTCTTTGAGAGAGTTTTTTTCAAAATGCACCTATTTGAGTCAAAATGCGGCAGAGGCCGCGTTAGACGCTTGGACAGAAACCACTTTAATGAAACGTTCTGATTTTTTGATTCGTCCAGACCAAACCGAAAGTCACTTGTATTGGGTTTTAGAAGGATACTTTCGACTATTTTTTATGACCCCAGATGCTGAAGAAATTTGTGTAGGTTTCGGTTATGAAAATAGCTTTTTATGCTCTTTCCCTTCTTTTGTCAATAATTTGCCATCTGGCTACTATATTCAGGCTATTAGTTCGGCTAAATTACTAGGCATTAAGCGCAGTGCTTTTTTAGAAATGTTGAATCAACACGCCGACTTTGAGAGACTCTGGCGAACTTTGCTTGAACAGGCTCTCGTAGGGCGCATTGAACGCGAAACAGAACTGTTTATTAAAAGTCCCGAAGAGCGTCTAAAGAAACTAATGGACAGAAGCCCTCATATTTTTCAGAAAATACCTCTCAAATACATTGCCTCCTACTTGCGTATGACACCCGAAACACTTAGCCGTATACGCGCTAAGAAATCTTGATTAGAGTCAATTTTTTTCTGCATTTTAGCCACCAATTTTGCAGGGTCAATTTTAAAAACTATCAAAATGACTACGCAAAAAGAACATCTGAAAATCCTTGCACAAGAAATAGCGCAAGGTCTCGAGCTGGTAAAAACAACGCTGCAAACTCAAGACATGACTCAACTCAATCACAAAGCTTATCCTCAGAGTTGGTCTGCGCTAGAATGCCTAGAGCATCTGAACCGTTATGCCCGCTATTACCTGCCTGAGCTGCGCCGCACCATTACCGAGAGTACATTCTTAGAGACTGATCATATTCAAGTTAAGCACGGATTTCTGGGTAACTATTTCACTAAAACCGTCAGCGAAACCAACCCAAAAAGTAAAAATAAGACGCTTAAGCACCTTAATCCAGTCCTCACGGGTGTGAGTCCCTTAGATTATACGAGCCTTGATGAGTTTTGCACACATCAAGAAGAATTCTTAAAGCTTCTTCAGCAAGCTGCTACCAAGGATATCAATGCCAAAACTGTACGGGTGGAATTTATCAAATGGCTAAAAATACGCATTTCAGACGCGCTTGTTTTTGTGATTAAGCATCAAACAAGGCATATTCACCAAGCAATACGTGCCATTAAGGCTTCAAAATAATAGGTGTGAGGGCTAGTGAGGGTTCAGAAAAAGAGCTTTTGCTTTTTTTTATTTTTTTTGGTAGTATTGTCATTGGGTTTCATAACTTTGCGGCTTGTTTTTAAAGCCAACCCACAAGCTAACCTTAACGATGCTGACCGCTCTCACTGCCATTTCACCCATAGATGGACGCTATGGTAAACAAACAGAAGCTCTGGCTCCTTATTTTTCAGAATTTGGACTCATCAAATACCGTGTTTGGGTAGAAATAGCCTACTTTTTAGAGCTGAGCCGCTTGGATTTGCCTGCATTTGAGAATTTTCCACGACACCAAGAAGCTGCTATCTGGGATATAGCCAAGTGTTTTTCTGTGGAAGACGCTCAGAAAGTCAAAGACATTGAACGAGTTACGAACCACGATGTAAAAGCAGTAGAGTATTTTATCAAAAATGCTTTCAAAAATCTTCAATTGGAGAATTATAGCGAATATATACATTTTGGTCTCACCTCTCAGGATATCAACAATACAGCCATTCCCTTGCTTTTAAAAGCAGCCTCAGAAGAGCTGATTTACCCACAAATGGAGTCTTTGCTGGATATTTTTGCTGAAAAAAGTATTGACTGGGTCAATGTAGCCATGCTTGCCCATACACACGGGCAGCCCGCCTCGCCCACGCGCATGGGTAAGGAGTGGAAAGTGTTTGAGTACCGACTTCGTGAGCAATTGGCCGTTTTACGCGCTGTGCCGCATGATGCCAAGTTTGGTGGTGCTACGGGTAACTTCAATGCTCATTATGTGGCGTTCCCACATATTAACTGGCATCAGTTTGCAGATGAGATGCTCACACGCTGGGGACTCAAACGCTCGCGCTGGACAACCCAAATTGCTAATTACGATTATCTAGCAGCTTTTTTTGATGCTCACAAACGCTGTAATACCATACTCATAGATTTTGCACGTGATGTGTGGAGCTATGTATCTATGAATTATTTCAAGCAGCTCATTGTAGCCAATGAGGTAGGCTCGTCGGCAATGCCGCATAAAGTTAATCCAATTGATTTTGAGAATGCAGAGGGAAATTTATTGATAGCGAATACTTTACTAGAGTTTCTATCTGCCAAGCTTCCTGTGTCGCGTTTGCAGCGTGATTTGACCGACTCAACTGTCCTCCGCAACTTAGGCACACCCCTTGCTCATGGTTTTATTGCCTACAAAGCTTTGAGCAGAGGCATAGGTAAACTAGCTCTCAATCAGTCGGCTATACAGGCCGATCTTGAAAATAATTGGGCGGTGGTGTCAGAGGCCATACAAACCATTCTGAGGCGAGAAGGCTATCCCAACCCGTATGAGGCTTTAAAAGCCCTTACAAGAACCGAAAGCAAGATCTCTGCACAGGATATACAGATTTTTGTACAGTCTTTGGCAGTAAAGGACTCGGTCAAACAAGAACTGTTGCAAATTACACCTTTTACGTACGTAGGAAAGTAAAAAAGCTCTTTGGGTTAGAAGCCAATACTTACTCTAAAGTTATTGCTTGGTACTTTTGAGTTTGGTAAGTAGGATAAGACGTAGTCTACACGCCCCATTTTAAAGATATGCTCAATACCGAGCGTAATTTCACCATACCAGAACAAATCTACAGGGACTGTTTTTGAGAATGGATTCGCAAACGGCGTACTCAGGAGGTGCGCACCTACTACAGGTTGCCATTTGAGCTTACGCGTTATGGGTAAGGCATTGAATAAAAAGCCATTAAAGTGGTGCTCAATGTGGCCTTCGATATATGCTGCGGTAGTACTGTAGGCATAGTAAGGTAGAGCAAAAAAACTTTCAAAGTTTGAAGAAGAAAACAGAATCTGGGTAGTGCTAAAATGCTTATAATCTGCAAAATAAGATTTCTTGTTTCTTAAAAAACCACCACCTGCAAAACACCAGTCAGTATTCCCGAAAATTCCTAAATTTAGCGCGTCTTCAAGTCTAATACCTACACGATCATAGTTTGCATCATCGGTTTGCAAAGGTACAGCGCGTGTATAGGAGAGAACCAGTGTAGGATATGGGCTTGCGTTTGTATAACGGGCATTGGGGTAGGAAACGTAGGTCTGTTTGAATCGGAGGCGTGCGGTGAGGGAGAAAGTCAGGGCGTTACTTTGTGCAATAAGTGGTGCATCGTTGCCTGCATAACCCACAGTCGGATCGTTGCTGCTATACTCCCGGTCTTTGACATTAATGTAAGGTTTGGGAAAAGGCACAGCATTTTCTAAGGGGCTACGTTGTGCGTAAGCCACTTGAGAGTTGAGATACAAGCCATTAATCACTTCACCGCCCAAGTTAATTTGGCCGTAGGTATTTTGATAGAGCTTCATAAAATTTTGCTCAAGCAAAATCGTATAAATGCTATTAGCCAAGGGCGATATGGGATCTCGGCGATTATATTGTTGTATAAACTGTCCACCCTCCACACTCACAAAAGACCTGCTAATGGCATTGAAGCGATGTGTGAAGCCAGCTTTGAAATAAGATTTTTGACTAGAAAATCCATAACGTCCATGTACAAAAGCTGAGGTACTTTTCTTGCGACTGACATCGTCTTCAGGGTCAATATACTTGCTAAAGTCTATTCTCGCATTCATCACCAAGCCCTCAACCGTATTAAACTGAACTCCTTCAAGTAAAGGTGAAGTACTGAAGCTATAAAATTTATAAGAGTTACGGTAGCTATAGCCCGTTACCACATCTAGTATGGCGAATTTATTGCTTCGTTTATCAACAGAGTCGCGATAAGGGCGGCTTTGACGAACAGCTTCGGTGCTATCTTTTTTGATATAGTCTAGTTTTTCTTCTTCAGTAAGCGGCACTGGCCTATACTGTGTCCAGAAAGCAGTATCGTTTTCAATGGATTGTTTATCTATGACTTTGACCTCTTGCTTGAAAAAATTATCCTTGCTATCTATAGCTAGACTATCTTGCACCGCAATCGTCTTTTTAGTTTCCTTGGTCAATTTGGGACGTTTTGGTGCGATTGGCTTGCGAAGTTTTTGAGGATTTTCATCTATTTTCTCGGCTTGCTCCAAAGCTTTTTGTGGATTTTGCCAAGCTATGGGGTTATAAGCACGCACATTGAAATTGGAAAAACTGCCTGAGAACGATCCCCCGCCCTTGACTTTGATGTTCAAAAAGCCTACATCAAATTTGAAGTCTATAACGCTTGTACCACACATCCAGAGATCCTTCTTGACAGGTACAAAGGTTTGTTTGATACGAATATACTCCACAAACTCTATCCCAGCTTCTTTGGGAATCGTCAAATCACAACTGTGTATGCGCCAAGTGTCCTCTTGAATATAAATGAAACCTTTGTAGAGCGGTGCACCTCTTTTATTGGGAATTACCTCAATTTTATTTACTCTCACGCCTTGGTCTGTGAACTCGCCGTGGTATTTGTATTTATAATAAATCATGGCGTTGGTGGCTATGGGCGACACAATGCCGCGCTCTGCAACCCCTTCAATGGCATTGTCATAGATAGAAAATGTATTGAAGGCCGCTGCGCTATTCCAAGTAATAGTTTTGCTGTTGCCACTCACTTTAGACTTGATAATGATTTCTTTTTCTTTGTTTGGTGCTTCAAAATAATAATCAGAAAGACTTTCGGAAAGATAAAAAATACCTGTCTTGGTATCCATACCTTCAAAAATATCTATTTTTTTCCCCATGATTTTATCGGGCTTTTCTGTGATTTTTTGAACGCCCTTTATATAAGCTCGGTAACTATATTTTTGAGCTTGAGACTTGTAAAACTTTCTATATGTTTGAGCATTTTTGATAATCTGGTAGGCAGGATCTAAAGCCTTGTCAAGTACTGTAACACCCTCTAAACCATAGACTTCCTCTTTCATGCGAAGATTCAGCTCTACATGAGATGTCCCCACAGCAATATTCCTTAACTCGGTTTTATAACCAATCAGTCTAAAAACGATATTGAAGCTGCCTTTATCCACTGGCAGGCTATACTCGCCCGACTCGTTACTAGTGGTGCCTCGTGTAGTCCCTTCCAGAAGTACTGTTACAAAAGGCATTCCTTTGCCACTCTCGTCTGTGATTGTGCCGAAAACTTTATAAGGATACTGCGCAAGCAATGGGCTTATCAACAAGCTGCAAAACAGCAAGATTAAAAAGAAGGGTTTCATAAAATAAATATCTAAACTGTCACTGTATAAAACAGAGATGCTTACTATGCGTCAAAAGTTGCATTTCAGCAAGATTTCAGAAAGATTTTGACCTTAACGCTTGTACTGGTGTATTTTACCAGCTGGTAAATACATCAAATTCAACGAGTCTTTGGTGATATCTAAAATTTGATACTGCAATTCATCTTCGTTGTTAGAACCAGAAAGCACCAAATATGACGTGTTGTCTTGCGACTCACCACTTGGCAAATCAGTCAGCTTGTCTGTAAAGGTCATCTTGTACTTGTCTGATTCTGAAACTTCTACGCCTTTGTGACAAAACGCCCACTGGTCGCCCACAATCTCAACAACAGCATCAGGGTCATCAGTATGTATCCATTTGCCTTGGATAAGTTCTTGGAAGCTGGTGGCAGATTCTGCCTTAGTAACCGTTTTAGTAGATTGGTTATCTTCAGGCGAAGTTTTGACGGCACAAGACTCTAAGGAAAAGACAATAGCAATAGCTGAGGGGAGAATATTTTTGAATTTAAGCATGTGTAGAAGTATTAAATTATGATAAAAACAATGAATCTTGAACAGGAAATCGTTTTCGGAGTGCATTAATTAGAAATAATTTTTGTTGCTCAAAGTTTTTGAGATGCACCAAACTAAATAATTCTAACCATTCTGCATAGCGTATTGGCTCATTTGTTTGAAATGCCTGAGCGTCTATCTTTTTAGCTTTTGTTAAATATACAACAAACTCTTGTTCCATGCTTTAATCATATTTACGGCGTAAGAACCACAATTGGTTAATATTCAACCCTAAATGAATGCGCCAAAAGCGTTCACGAATCAGCTCATTGTCCAATGTTCCACGCTGTCCCAGTACAAAAGCTAAATTGACGCGCGAAAAGCTGTGGTACAAATCGGTTGGTTTAATGGCTGGCAAGGAAATGCCAAAAGAAATGCTATTTTCCTGTATTTGAGTGCCGCGAACAGTTATAGGCAAGAAGCGTTGGGCAAACCCCAGTCGGTAATTGGCGCGTCTAAAATAGCCCGTTGTGGCATTAAAGTTGGGGGTCCACTCGCCGCCCACGCGCCATTCGTAGCTACTAGTAAGAGTATCTTGGTTGTCAAAACCTTTAAAGTTAGACCAATCCTGAGTTTTAAAATCAATCGCAATGGCATAGTGCAACGTTTTTTCTATACTAATGCCTATGCTGTTTGAGGAAGGCAGCGTAAAGCTCAAATCGCCCGCGTTGGTAATGGTGTCGCTGACAAGCGTGAGTCCATTGACAATCGAGTTGCGCTGGAGCGCGTAAAGATAGCTGGCGTTTAAGTTAGACTCAAGACTATGTACTGCACCAATATTTGCATAAAGAGACTCTTTGAGTTTTTGGCGATAACTCAGTCCCATTTTCATGCTCACGTCGCCAAAATTGTATCGTCTGAGCCTTTCTATCGTATAGAGCGATCCTGGCTCATCTACCAAGGATTCCGCTTGCCTTTTTATTAAGCCAAAGTTATAGGCAGCTTGCGCACCCAACGATAAGCCACGCCAAACACGATAGCCCACCGATGCGTAAAGCTGCGTAACTCCACCGCTTCCAGTGTAAATGTACTGAGTAAAGCTGTTGGAATTAGGATCTTTTTCTATTGAAAATGAGCGGTAGTTGATTTTACTGATAGGCAAAAACCCTAAACTCATGCCGCTGCGGCGGCTGAGCGGAAATACAAAGGCCATGTAGGACAGATTACCGCCAAAATCACGTTGCTGCCCTTGGTTATTGGTCAATACTTTCCGCTCAACCAAGCCGCCTGCATCGAATATAGTGGTGTTGTTATTGCGAGAAAGTAACGAAGGATTTAAAATGTTGGCACTGAACTGGTTTGTAAAGCTTAGTCCAACGCCACCCATACCCGTGCTGTTGATATTAGTGGTGTGAATTAGATCACCTAATGCAAACCGAGAATAGGGCGAATTGGTGTTGCTCTGAGCACAAACTAAGCCACAAGAAAATACAAAAAGAATGCTAAAAAAACTCGCAATACGCATAATACTAGCTAGTTGGAATGTTTTATGAACACAATACCTGATACTCACAACAGGCTCGGACGCGCGAAGGTACAAAAAATTACGATAAACTTCTAAGATATAACCCCACTAGAAAAATTTTAACATATTGTCGAGGCAGTCAGTTGTCCAATTTATGTGGCTTAACCAAGATTCAGTAGCGAGACCTCTTTGTAGGTATGGCAACGGTGTTTAATGAGGGGTATAGCTAGAACCATTGGCAGTTAGTCACGAGTTTTTATCATCTCAGTGTATGGAATAAACACCTCATAGCCTTTATCTAAGAAGTATTGTTTGGTTTCTTCTTCGCTTTGATTGCTCGTAACCAACACAAAATCACCACCCCAAGCCCCTAATGACTTTACTTGACCCCAAAAATCAGCAAAAAATAAGTCTTTGACTTTAGGAAGGTTCAAACTTTCGGCTATAATTTGCTCATGTGTTGCCAGAAGGTCTTCAAAATCGCCCAAAATACGCACTTTGATAAGCTTTTTAGAGATTTTTGAAATCTTCTGTGCGAGCTTTTCTTTCTTACGCGTAATTTTTTGTAAGGTTTTATAGTAGCTAATGCCATCAGCGGAGGATTGCTTCTGACCTAGATAAACAAAATAAAGATTATTTTTGAAAGGCGGATCAAACTCGGCTGTAGTAGCCAGAGGACCGTCCGCGTGCTTTTCATAGAAAATTGGGCCGTCGGAATCAGCACAAGCCACGTCATAGCCAGAGCCGCCAAAGGTTTTGGCCAACAACTCGTAAGGGTTGATGCCTGCCCATTTGGCTACACTATTGATCAGGGTAGAGCTTGTACCTAGCCCCCAAAGGCGCGGAAATTCCAAATAAGTTTCTACTAGAACGCTTTCTTTGTCCTTTAAAAAATTGACGGCTAATTTCTTGGCTACTTTCAGTATTTTTTCAAGCACCAAAGACTTTTGCTCTGCATATTTTTCAAGACAATCAAAATTTTCACCATCAAAAATGGCTTCAAACCAAAGCTGTCCATTGCTGTCATAGCTTTTCCAGTGCAAAACTTTTTTCTCTGAGGTTTGATAACTCACTTTTAGTCTCTGCCCCATTCTGGTGGGTAGAGCTAAAGCCAGCGCACCGTCCAACACGAAATATTCGCCACTTAGCAGAAGCTTGCCTTGGCTATAATAATGGTTTTCCAAAACAATGTAAAATTTAAGCGTTAAAAAGGGAAATCATATTTGGCTTATCTTGACACAATAGTGTTTTTACGTTACCACAACAACGAGGGATTAAAAAAGTTTGTAAAAACGCATAAAAAAAATCAAGGGTTCTGATTATTTGTATTTGATTTAGCCTGAAAATTTTCAGAAGGCACAATATAGATGTCCTCACCTTCGCGCCGCATGAGGTATTTTTCTCTGGCAATGCGCTCTAGTAAGTAAGGTGATTGCTTAAGGGCTTTGGTTTCTAGTTTTATCTTGCCAATTTCACTTTCGTAAAACTCTTTTTGAGATACCAACTCTGCGCGTTCCTGTTTGAGCTTATACTGATTCATTAAGTCGTTGCCATCAAAAAAAAGCATCCAAAACACAAAAGCAAGTGTGCTAAGAACGTAAAAATTGCCCAAAAATCGCCATGATTGCTTAGCTGCCATAATCGTCTTATTCAAATAATCAGTTTCACGCATCAAAGTAGTAGATTTTTACGTAGAAAATCAAATATCAGTTTGAGCTTGTTCAAAGTTTTTTTGGATTTGGCAAAAGGCGGCAGTTCATAAAAGGATACAGGACTGAGAATAAAACATACAGCTTGGCCTCAAGATATTGTGTTAATCTGTGAATTTTTGGGATTAAAAGCTTATACTTGCATTGCAAAATGCCTTTTTGATTACTACGCAAAAGTTAATATTTATTCCTTACCTACGTGCATAAACTCAAAATGCTTTTTTTCTTGTTCGTTTGGTGGGAGGCTTGGCCTGCTCTGGCCGAAGAGCAAGTCTTGCGTTTGACAGACAAACGAGAGTATTTGGTAGGGAAAAAGATGTCACTTTTCGTAGATGAAAGCAAGACGATGTCCATTGAAGATATCCTGAAGCAGACGCATAGCTTTGTGCCCGCCGAGCAAGATGTGCCATACGGTGGTATCAATCGTAAGGTTTATTGGCTAAAAATAGTCATCGAGAACGCGTCGGACACGCCAACTGACTGGCTTTTGTGGCTTAATCACAACCAGCTGAACTACGTGGATTTTTTTACCAAAGAGGATAGTGCGGCGACATGGCGAAAAACGTCAATGGGGAAGCTCTTACCTTTTGAGTTGCGCGAATACCCACACTCTACTTTTGTCAAAAAACTTAATTTTACTGCCCAAAGTAAGCAAACCATTTTTATACGCGTCACTAGCGAACGTGTAAAACTATTTCCTTTGTATGTCATTAAACAACAAGAGTTTATAGATAATTCTAAGACAGAAACTATATTTTATGGACTTTACTTTGGAGTTTTATTGGGGTTATTTCTTTATAACGCTTTTCTGACGTTTTCTCTCAAGGATTGGGCTTATTTTTACTACACTGCAAGCATTCTAGTTACCTTCTTTATATTTGGTCTCACCAGCGGTAAGATAAACGAGTATTTTTTATCTGCTTATCCAGCAATTCAGCGGCAGTTCTTAGAATTTTGTTCCTGTTTTTTGATAGTAGTGCCGCTTACCTTTACTCAAGTTTTTTTAGAGCTTAAACGAATCAACCCTTTTCTCAACAAAGTCTTTAATGGGATGAAGATAGCAGCTTTTTGCGTTATGCCCTTTATTCTGTTCTCAACCAAGTTTTTAGTAGAGACCCAGCATGTTTATTATGCCATATTGAGTATACAAACGCCTCTTCTTCTCTATGCTGGCATCTCTTCATGGCGTAGAGGGATGACTTACGCGGGCTATTACACACTGGCTTGGATTGGCTATATCGTTGGCGGAACTCTTAATCTACAGCGTGACATGGGTGGTTTGCCTTACAGTTTTTGGACTACACATGGGGCAGAAATTGGCTCTGCTTTAGAAACTGTTCTGCTTTCTTTAGCCTTGAGCAGTCGTTATCAAGCTTTTAAAAAAGAAAAAGAAAAGGCTGACCGCGAAGCTCTCAAACTCCAAGGGGAGGCTAACCAAGTTCTTGAACAAAAGGTAAAGGAAAGAACCTATGAGCTAAGCGAAACAAATCAAGAGCTTTTACAAATTAATGAAGAACTAGCCTCTGCCCTTGATACGGTTAATTTGCAAAAAGACGAAATAGAGCACCAGAAAGAGCAAATTATGTCTAGCATCAATTACGCAAAGCGTATTCAGGATGCCATATTGCCCACAAGCAACGAGATGAGGCATGTACTGGGGCAGTTTTTTGTGTTCTTTAAACCGCGAAATGTGGTAAGCGGTGATTTTTTCTACTGCCAAGTACACAAAGGTCAGGTTTTGCTAGCGGCTGTGGACTGTACAGGGCATGGTGTACCAGGAGCTTTTATGAGCTTGGTTGCTAATGATTTGCTTAATGATATCATACTAGCTAGGCACTTCACCCAACCAAGTTTAATTCTTCAGGAACTTCACATTGGCATTAGAAAAACATTGCGCCAAGAAGAGTCTCACAACCATGACGGCCTAGATGTCGTGCTTTTGAGTTTTGCTCAAGAAAAACATCCAACTCAGGTGCAATTTGCAGGCGCAAAAAACCCGCTTTATTATGTCCAAAACAATGAATTGCTAGTCATAAAAGGCGATAAAATGCCTGTAGGCGGTGAGCAACGTGAACAGATAAGGGTATTTCAAAATCATACCATTGATATCCATACACAGACTACCTTTTACCTTTCATCAGACGGCTACCCTGATCAGTTTGGAGGGCCTCAAAGGCGTAAGTTTTTGACCAAAAACTTTAAAGATTTGCTTTTAGAAGCCAGTGCGCTCTCATTTGATAATCAGCAAGAACTGCTTGAAAAACGCCTCTTGGCTTGGCAAGGAGAAGGCCATGAAGTTCAAACGGATGATATTCTGGTGATAGGGTTTCAGCTTAATCCCCACACATGATTTTCATTGAGAACAATTGATGAATTGCATTCCTTTAGAAAATAGAAAGACCACTTGCAATACCTTTAAAAGCCAATACAAGCGGTCTTACAACTAAACAAGTTTATCTATGCTGTTACAAGCTCTTTGAGATCCTGCTCAATGCGCTCTTGTACAAGGCGTGAGCTTATCACTACAATGGGCAAACCTGTTCCTGGAACGGTTGAAGCCCCCACATAATAAACATTTTTGTATTTTTCGTCTTTATTGGCGGGTCGCATAGCTGCTACTTGATTGAGACCGTGCGCCAAGCCTAAGCCACTACCGCGATAAAGATTGAAAGTGCTTTCCCACTCTGTAGGCGGCATCACCTTGCGAGTAAGAGTCTGATTAAGAATATCGTAACCTATGCGCTTGCCAAGATCTGCCACGATATTATCGGCCAGTCCTTCGGCATCGTTCCAGTCTTTTTTGTAGCGTAAGTCAGGCACTGGGCAGAGTATGAATAGGTTTTCACAGTTTTCTGGGGCAGAGTCAGGGTTGTGTACCGAAGATACATTCACGTAATAATAGGGCTTTTCGGGCGCAACAGAAGACTTGAAAATTTTGTCGGCATACTCATTGAAATTTGAGCCTAAGAAGTAATTGTGATGATAAAAATTCGGAATTTTGCCTTTCACGCCCAAATAAATCGTAAAGGGCGCAAGTGTCCAGTCCATTTTATCAAGTTTTTCAGTAGAAAACTTCTCTTGCTTAAATATCTTTCCTCTAAATGCTGCTGCATCGGCGTTGATAACATATAAGTCCGCCACATGTGTGTGTCCTTGCTTGTCTGTTAAGCCTGTAATAACTTGATTTTGAGACTCATAAGACACAATTTCTGTATGGTAGGTAATTTTAACACCTTCTTTTTGCAGCTCTTTGAGCATAACCTCTACGATTTTGTACATGCCGCCCTGCACATTCCAGTAACCATCATGTTCCAGTTCAGTGTAGTTCAAGAGACTATAAACTGCTGGTGTATCGAAGGGGGTAGCACCTAAAAAGAAGGCAACTAAAGAAAATATCACCTTGACCTCTTGTGTTGTAAAGTGCGATTCTAGCTCCGACCACATGTTTTTGAAAAGCTTAGGAGCATGTTTGAGTGGTACGCTGGCCAAGGCTTTGGCATAGCTGAACAATGAATTGTAGTTCCGCTTCACAATCCGGTACTCGGTATCGTGAAAAATACCTTTGGCTGCTGCCAAATATTTTTTAGCCTTTAACTCAAAATCTTTTTCGTTAGGAAACTCCAGAGCCAGTTTTTTGAGATCCTTATGAATCAAATAAGGCTTGGTTTTATCAGAAAAATAAACAGCATAAAGCGGGTCTAATTCATTAAAAGACAATGGGTTGGCTATATTACAGCTTTTAAACAGCTCATCAAACTCATAGCTCATGCTAAAGAATGAAGGGCCTACATCGAATGTAAAGCCGTCCTGTTTAATTTGATTGAGTCTACCCCCAGCTTGGTGGTGCTTTTCGAGAATTTCTACTGCAAATCCCTTTTTGGCTAGTCTCAGAGCGGTGCAAAGACCACCTAAGCCCGCACCTACCACCAGAACTTTCTGCTTTGTCATTGTTATTTTTTTTTAATGAAGAAAAAGTATTTGAATGCTGTCTTGCAGTCACTAAAACCCCAAGCTTTGAAAAGTGTTTTTATCTCAATAAAAAATATTGTAACTGTGGTCTTTTATTTCGCTCAAAGTTTTAAAATACCCTCAAACACTTTTTCTGCTGGCCCTTTGAGTCGTATTTGTGTAAAAGTAAGCCCTATTCGGTTAAAAAATACTTGCATAGAACCGCCCAAAGTCTCCACACGGATTTGGATGTTGCCTTTTAGATGCCTTATAATGCTATGACAAAGTGCAGATGCCGTTACACCAGTACCGCAAGCTAAAGTTTCGTCTTCTACGCCGCGTTCATAAGTGCGCACGCGTATGCTACCATCCTGATACTGTTGTACAAAGTTAACATTAGTCCCCGTCGCACTGAACCGTTCGTTATAACGGATCGCTCTGCCTTGCTGAACCACATCTGTGTCCTCAACACTCTTCACATATCTTACGAAATGAGGTGAGCCTGTGTCCAAAAAAAAAGCATTACCCGCTATCTCTATATGGGTTACATCGCTCATGCTGAGGCTTATATCGCCGTCATCACATACTACAGCCTCGTGTACACCATCTGCCGCCTCAAAGCGTGTTTGCTTGCCGCAAAGTCTTTGTTCATGCGCAAATCTAACCGAACAACGCCCACCATTACCGCACATTGAACCTAGCCTGCCATCTGAATTGAAATAAATCATCTCAAAATCAAGTTGGGAATGTGGCCTAATCACAATCAAGCCGTCTGCACCCACACCAAAACGGCGATGACAGAGCTGAGCAATGCTTTCTTGAGCGGTGATTGGAAATTGTGCATCTAAATCCAAAACCATCACAAAATCATTACCACAGCCTTGGTATTTTGAAAACTGATATGAACTCATGCGGATTTAGTAGGTTTAGATTTTTTGATATGCTGTTCATAAATTTCAATCCAGTCCTGGGGGGTAAGTTGCTTTGCCAGCTCTGCAATGAGTACTAGTGGAATGTCTTCTGCTTTTTTAAACCGTATGCAGGATTTGCCCATATCCAATTTTTTCTTGGAAACCTTTGCAAATTCTACTTGAAACCATTCCAATAAAAGACTAGGCTCTAACATGGCCATGTGGTAAATGGCAATATGGCTTTTTTGCGAGGCCAAGCTTAAAAAAGGCAGCGGCAATTTAGTATCACAATGATAACCAGCCGAATACAGCGACTTAGGCACTACATAACCTATCATGCCATAGCTCATACATTCTTCAAAACCCGACGGCAAATTTTGCTTAATGATATGGCGCAATGTGGTCATCACTTCTTGGCGTTCGCTAGGAAGACTCTGAATGTATTCGTCAGGAGTGTTTATTTTGAGTAACATGGCTTTTTTTGAGATAAAAATCAAATTCAATTAGACTTAAACATGGCTTTTTGCCAAAAATAAGGCATCATAGAAGCCCATATTCGCTCGGCTTCGTAGTAAGAGGCGTTAGGATTGCTTAAAAATGTCTCTAAAGCGTGCTTGGTGTCTTCACCTTTCACCAAACTGCAATGTAAAAAGTCCTTAGAGTGAGCAGTATCTAATAAAAATGTGCGCCATCCGCCTTTCATCCACTCCAAAATTGGCGTATTAAAGCCTACTTTTGTAGCGCGATAACGCACCAAATCAGGCATTAGGTCGCCTAAGGCATCACGTATGATAGACTTGGTATAAGGTCTCCCAAGTGGTATTTTACTCTGCCATGGCAAGGCAAAACAGTAAGAAGCCAAACGGTAGTCTAAAAAAGGCATTCGGATTTCCACACTCGCCGCCATAGCATAACGGTCGTAGTTGCGTAACAGTGTAGGCAAAATAGTCTGGTTATAAATCACAAACAAAGCTTGGTTGAAGTAGCCTAACTCCCGACTTGCTGGATTGTCGCGATGTAAGCCAAAAAGCTTTTGAAACAAAAATGATCCAAACCCAAGCCGTCCGCCGCATAAATCTACGAGCACTTTAAAATATTTGCCTAGAGAATAATCTTTGATGCCATTCAGCTCTAAAATATGCTTGATGTAGTCAGTGCTTAAACCGCAGTCCTTTAGAGCATGAAGCGTGTGCCCATATCCCGAAAGTAGCTCATCGGCACCATGCCCATCAATAGAAACCTTTACACCTGCCTTTGAAATTGCTTTGTAAACCTCTATCATAGGAATTGGGCTAGTCAGATAGAGCTCCTCAAAGTAGTAGAGATACTCCTGCAAGTTTTCTATTCCTTTAGCGGGATCCATACTGATATAGGTGGCCTCAGCACCAATTTTATCTACTACAGCCTTAGCATAGTGGGTTTCGTCCAAAATAGTGCCCTCAAAAGTGCCTACAAAAGCCTTTTGCCAGCTTTTAGCCAATTTCTGGTCGCCTATCTTGGTCGCAATGTGGTGCATCGCACAAGCCACTGCCGAGGAGTCTATGCCGCCACTCAGAGCCGTTCCCACAGGAACATCCGCCCGCATACGTAAGCGTACTGCGCTCATAAACAGCTCTCTAAATTCCTCTACTTGTTCAGGGTAGCTAGAAGCGACGCGTGGTAGGTGTTCTAATGGATACCAAAATTTGGAAGCAAAAAGCTTCTGAGATTTTAAATCTGCCAAACGAATTTGTGCAAAAGAACCAGCTGGAAAGCGTTTGATGCCCTCAATGAGACAGTCTTCTTCGTTTTCGTATTCCATAAGCCGCCCACTGAAACGCTCAAAGTGCTGATGCGGCTTGGGCGAATTCATAAACGGCATGAGAGCTTTCATCTCAGAAGCAAAAATCAAGGCTCCCTGTGCGTACGTATAGAAAATAGGTTTCTTGCCAAAGCGATCCCGACTGATGAACAATTCTTGCTTTTTAATATCCCAGATGGCCAGTGCCCACATGCCGTTAAATCGTTGGAGACAGGCACTGCCCCAAGCGTCGTAGGCTGCTAGAACCACTTCTGTATCAGACTCCGTCAAAAAAGCGTAGCCTTTTTTAAGCAACTCTTGTTTGATTTCTAAAAAGTTGTAAATCTCCCCATTAAAAACTATCACACGCCCACCGTAGCGCATGGGCTGGTCAGCCAGCGCAGAGGTATCCAAAATAGACAAACGGCGGTGTCCGAGCATGATTCTGGGGTCTTCCTGCTGCCAAAAACCTTGACCGTCTGGTCCTCGGTGCGCCAATTTTGCAAGGGCATTCTCAAAAATGGGGACATCTGCCCAGCCCCAAGAACCTAATATTCCACACATGTAGTCGTCAACAAAAAACTTTGCTAGATGCTTCAAAAGTAATAGGAAGTCCGCTTTTTTCTAGCAATTCTTTGAAAAATAAATTTTTGAGCCTTAAACTAATTTCTTTGACTTGAGCCAACACTCAAAACTACACAGGTTTAATCTAGAGTTATGTTCTTGGCAAATCTAAAAATAGCTGTGTCACTCTGTTCAAAACACAACTAGCATGTTTTGGATTTAAAAGAATCTGCTTTAATCTGTTGTATTTTTTGTTTTATCTAAAAGAAAATATCATTTTTGCTGCCTTAAAATCAGCAAATAAAATATTATGGGTTTGAAATGTGGCATTGTAGGCTTGCCCAATGTAGGTAAATCTACGCTTTTTAACGCACTTTCGCAGGCAGGAGCCGAAGCAGCCAACTATCCGTTTTGTACCATAGAGCCTAACGTGGGCGTGGTCACCGTACCTGATGTGCGCTTAGACACTTTGGCCTCTATTGCGAAGCCGCAAAAAGTGATTCCTACCGTCATTGAATTTGTGGACATTGCTGGCCTAGTGCGTGGCGCAAGCAAGGGAGAAGGCTTAGGCAACCAGTTTTTGGGTCATATACGCGAAGTAGACGCAATTTTGCATGTGGTGCGCTGCTTTGAAGATGCCAATATTGTGCACGTGGACGGCAAAATAAATCCTATTTCTGACAAAGAAACCATTGATTTTGAACTTCAGCTCAAAGACCTTGATGCCGTTGAAAAGCGCATAGCAAAGGTAGAAAAAGTGGCTAAACATGGCGATAAGAAGGCTCAAAAAACACTTGAGCTTCTAGCCAGCTGCAAAGCTACCTTAGAGCAAGGTAAAAGCATCAGAAGTATGCAGCTTTCAAAAGAAGATTTGCTAGATATAGAAGAGCTTAGCTTACTCACAAACAAACCCGTCATTTATGTAGCGAATGTGGACGAGGCAGCACTCAAGAGCGGTAATGCACACGTGGACGCACTGAAAAAAGTGGCGGCAGAAGAAGGAGCGGCTGTGGTGGTGATTTGTGCCTCGCTGGAGGAGCAAATCATTGCGCTTGATCCAGAAGAACGCGAACTGTTTATGCAAGAGTATGGCCTGAGCGAGCCAGGTCTTAACCGTCTGATAGGAGCTTCTTATACGCTTTTAAACCTCATTACGTACTTTACGGTGGGTGAAAAAGAAGTGAGAGCTTGGACAATTGTTAAGGGATGGACAGCTCCGCAAGCGGCAGGTGTCATACACTCTGACTTTGAGCGTGGGTTCATCCGTGCAGAGGTCATAAAATACAACGATTACGTTAAGTTACGCTCTGAAGCGGCTTGCCGCGACGCTGGTAAACTTGCCGTAGAAGGTAAAACCTATGTGGTTACGGACGGCGATGTGATGCACTTCCGATTCAATGTTTAAATATTTGCCCAGATTTTATTAAGTGCACCGAAAATAGGCTCTAATTATCCGTTAAAGCCTATTTTAATTCTAAAAGCTATGAAATTTATTGTTCAAACACTGACTCAGGATATTGCTCGTGCTTTCAAAAGCATTTATGATTATGACTGTCCTTTAGAAAATATTAGTTTTCAGAGCACTAAAAAAGAGTTTGAGGGCACGCATACTTTTGTGGTCTTTCCCTACACCAAAGCTCTAGGGAAAAAGCCAGCCGAAATTGCTGAGCAAATTGGTCAGTATTTACTCCAAAGCAATAGTAATCTGAAGGCGTATAATGTGGTGCAGGGCTTTCTAAATTTGAGCTTCAAAACTCAAGTTTGGCTAAATGAATTGTCTAAGATGGTCAAAAATAATAATTTTGGCAATCTACCCTGGCATGGCGAAAAAATTATGGTGGAGTATTCTTCACCCAATACCAACAAACCTTTGCACTTGGGACATTTGCGTAATAATTTTTTGGGCTACTCGGTTTCCAAAATACTGCAAGCTGCTGGTTATGATGTCATCAAATCCAATGTGGTTAATGATCGTGGCATACACATCTGTAAGTCTATGCTGGCCTATCAGCAATTTGGACGAAATGAAACTCCTCAAGAAGCAGGCGTGAAAGGCGATAGGCTTGTAGGCGATTATTATGTCAAATACGATCAAGTATTCAAAGAACAAGTCCAAACACAGAAGGCAAGTCTTAAAGCTCAGAATCCTAGTCTGACCGATGAGCAGCTTAATGAAAAGGCAGCTAAAGAAGCCCCTATATTTTTGCAGGCTCAAAAAATGCTACAAGAGTGGGAAAAGGGCAATCCAGAAGTGATAGCACTCTGGCAAAAAATGAATGGTTGGGTTTATGAAGGTTTTGAACAAACCTACAAAACGATTGGTGTCAGCTTTGATAAATTTTATTATGAGTCAGAGACTTACCTTTTGGGCAAAGACCTTATCAAGCAAGGCTTGGAAAACAATATCTTTTTTCAGAAATCAGACGGGTCGGTTTGGATAGACCTCAGCCAAGACGGATTAGATGAAAAGCTGGTATTGCGTGCAGATGGCACATCTGTTTACATTACACAAGACTTAGGTACAGCCGACCTCAAATTTGAGCAATTTGGCATGAATAAGTCGGTCTATGTGGTGGGCAATGAACAGGACTACCATTTCCAAGTCTTGTTTTTGATTCTCAAAAAGCTTGGCCGTGCCTACGCAGAGGGACTTTTTCACCTCTCTTATGGCATGGTGGAGCTGCCGTCTGGTCGTATGAAATCTCGCGAGGGCACAGTTGTTGATGCTGATGACTTGGTACACGAAATGCGCCAAGTGGCAGCCGAAAGAACCGCAGAGCTTGGTAAAATAGAAGACTTTAGTGAATCTGAGCGACAAGATTTGTATGGACAGCTCGCACTGGGTGCGCTAAAGTACTATCTCTTGAGAGTAGATCCTAAGAAAAAAATGATGTTTAACCCTGAAGAGTCCATTGATTTTCAAGGCAATACAGGTGTTTATCTTCAGTACACGCATGCTAAAATCTGTGCTATTATTCGCAAAGCACAGCAACTCAATATTCAGCTTTTGCGTGCCGAAAACATAGAACAGCTAGCAACCGTAGAGATAGAGCTTTTAAGCTTACTGGCTCAATATCAGGGCACTGTAAAAGAGGCGGCACAGAGCTATTCGCCTGCTCTCATAGCCAACTATGGCTACGAGTTAGCGCGTTTGTATTCGCGTTTTTATGCAGAATTGTCTATTTTTGGCGAAACAGACGATGACAAACGCGCTTTGCGGGTGGCTATTTCTTACAAGGTGGGGCAGGTACTCAAACACGCGCTTTCCTTGCTAGGTATAGAGTCGCCTGAGCGTATGTGATTATTTTTTGAGGTAACTTATGCTCGTACACACGCGGGGCTTGGTTCTGAGCCAGTTCAATTATGGTGAAAATAGCCTCGTGCTGAAGGTCTATACTGAAGCGCAAGGGATAAAGTCCTATATTCTAGAAAAAAGCAAAGCCCAAAAAAGGAGAGCAAACAAAGTAGCACCTTATCAACCGCTTTACTTGCTAGATATGGTTACTTACTGGCAAGAGAAATACACTTTTGGGCGCATTAATGAGTGTCAGGTGTTGAGACCCTTCCACCATACCTTGTTGCACCCCCACAAGCGGGCTTTAGCTTTATTCATCTTGGAAATTCTGCTCAAGAGCCTCAAAGAAGAAGAGGCCAACGAACCGCTTTTTGCCTTTTTAGTGTATAGCTTTGAGTGGTTAGATGCTGCTTCGGATAGTCAATTTGACTGTTTTCATTTGGTTTTTTTGGTCAATTTAGCGGCTTTTTTGGGTTTTGGGCTTACCGACGTAGAGGTTTTGCTGGCGCAAAGCAATATCAATGAACACATAGACGAAGAGCATTTACAAATCCTTACAAGGCTACTGACCTGCGAGTATGATGAGCTCGAGCAAATTCCTAATAAATCTAAGTATTTACTATTGAGCATTTTGATTGGCTTCTACCAAATAAATATTCCTGACTTTGGAACTATTAAATCTCTGGCTGTTCTGCGTGAAATTTTTAGATGACGCATAAGGATTGGTTGCTAAAAAACACAAAAAACTAATCTTTGCACGATTTTTGTGAGTATAAAACAAAAAAATCACATGGATTGCTTACAAACCTAATCCTATAAATCACTCAATTGTTATGAAAAGACTCATACTGCTGCTTATCATTTTTTTGTGTTCATTTCAGGCTTCCTCCGCTGCTACATATTATGTTAACGATGGCGCGGTATCGGCAGGTGATCTTTGCTCTTCCGCTGCGGTTTCGAGCGTTGGCATAAGTGGCTCTGGTACAACCACCGTACCCTTTCATATAGAAGACCTAGCTGCGATCATCACTACAGTAGCTGCGACTGGAGATATTATCCAGCTGGACGCTATGAGCTATACATTTTCTGCTACTGCTTTCACGATAACGAAACAGATTACAATTAAAGGATTTTATTCAGATTCGCCAGCCACTTCTGGTGCTTTGCGAGGTGCAAAAGAAACACAGTTAGACGGTGATTTTTATTTTGATATTCAAAATGGGGATGTCACCATCAGTGGGCTTTTTATAGGTAACATCACAACCTCTACTTACATAAATACAATTTCCTTGGCCGCCTTTGCATACAACGCTGTATCCGTAAAAAATAATGTATTTTCAGGCAATTCTATGGGGACTTCTACTGCTATTCATTTAGCACCGACCACCCTCACCCTCAATCACGTTGTAGAAGGAAATTTTATTGGCTCGTATGGAACAGGGATTTTTGCGCTCAGGACACAAGGTGTAATAATCAGGGACAATGTCATTAGCAACTTAAAAAGCACTGTTGGTAACGTAGGTATTTTTATGAATAGTGCAGAAAATACAATCATTAGAGGCAATAGCATCTTATCTAGCTCGGCTGATATTGGCGCGGGCATACATCTTATCAACACGGTGTTTGGCGTATTAGCCAATAATCTCATTGAGCAAAATGTTGTTGGTAGTCCTGGTGCTGGCAATATGCTTGCCGGCATAAAAATAGGCAACCCAACCCCGTTACTAGAAACTACTGGACTCAATACCATCAGTCAGAACTCTTTAGAGGTAGATAATATTGCTATCGAAGTATCTAATGGCGATTTTTCTACAAATCAAATCATGATCCGCGAAAATCGCTTGAGAGGGGCAATTTTTGACTTGAGGGTAAACGATGCTATTACCTCAGCCACTATTGACGCCGAGCTAAACTCTTGGTCTTCGCACCCCAACCAGCCAACGTATGGCACACACATTGTTGGTTTAACTCTACCAATGCTTTCAACCCCAGCTGGCGTGCGCTGTGGCGTATGGCTTACCAGTAGCACAGATTCTGATGGGGGCACCAGAGGTTTTCAACCCGTTAAGGAAGCAGAGTTCAATGAGGGCATTGCTACTTTTGGCATTCAAAAGGCCTTTGATATCATTCCTAACACTTGGACTTTACACGTTCAGGCTGACGCAGAACTTAATAACGACAGCTTGTTGGTAAACACTGCTCTTAATAAGACTCTCTCTATGGATTCAAGTTCTCCCTATCCAAAAATTGATAAGTTAATTTTGAATAACTCTTTAGCAACGGTAAATTTGATTAATGGCCATTTAGAGATTATAAGCACTCTTTCATTACTAGCTGGCTCAATCAACAATAGCAGTGCTACTGCTCAGCCACATGTTCTCACAAGCGGCCTAGTAGTGCGAAATCTGGGCGGTCTGACGAATCCTATTACCACGCCGCACAATGGGGTTTCTTATCACTATAACAACGTGGCAATATTGGCAGAAATAAACGAAATGCCTGCGTCACCTATTGTAATCAATGATTTGCACATTAAAGGTACCGCAAGAGTTAGAGCATCGCATTCCATTTTAATGGAAGGTTCTCTTTGTTTTGGCTCTATCAGTGCTGGTAAAACACTAGAAATGGGGGCGCACAATTTTATTATGACACCAACCGCAACCGTGAGTGGCTCATCACCACCAAATATCAACTCTTATATAGCTACTAATGGTCCAGGTTTGTTCACAATAACACAAACTATCGCAACATCAGGCAGCTTCCGATTTCCTGTAGGAACCAGCACCGAGTATGCACCATTTCTTTTAATCAACAATTCAGGCTCGCCGCACTCGGGCACGCACTCTGCTAGAGCCATTAATTCAATAGTACTTGATGACCCTGAACCTCCTAGTTCACCAGCTTCTGATTTTGTCAATGTGGTGTGGGAGATGCAAACCTCTCTGCCAAACTACAACCTGAGCATGGAATGGCAGCCTGCGAATGTAGTGGGTGTCTGGGAGATCTTTCAAATGCGCATTGCAAGACATAACATCACTACTAGTACATCTATTTTTCCTTCTCTAGTACCCTTAGCCATTACGCCTACTAGTGCTAGTGTATCCTCTGGCCTTACAGGCGGGGATGTCATCAGATATGCTGTTTTTGAACGCGTGCGCATAGACGGGCTCAGCACTACTCGCTCATCCCCTGATTGCGTAACATCGCCTGCCAACTACAGCTATGTCCTGCACGGCAACTACCCCATAGGCACAATCATTGAATTGCAGATGTCAGATGCTGCGGGTAGTTTTGCCTCGCCCACGGTAGTGGCCTCTGAGACCTTAGCTACCTCAATTTCTGGTGATGTATCGCGCTCATTTACGGGTGTAGCTGTGCCGCCTAGCACACCCCAAGGTACAGGTTATAAGTTCAGAGTGGCTACGGTTTCTGGAACAGTTAGGATAAGTAATGAAATAGGGCCGTATAGTATCAGTAACTGCATCAATATCAATTCTGGTGCTATTACACCCACTACTTTATGTGCGGGAGAGACTATCGGCGGTTCATTTTTTGCTGCTGGTGCTTTCAATGCAGGAAATATATTTACTTTCCAGCTTTCAGATGCCAGCGGCAGCTTTGCATCGCCTGTTACGATTGGAACATTACCATATGCGGGTAGCGGCGCATTGACTATTCCCACGCCCACATTAACGATCCCTGCCTCTACTCCTAGTGGCGCAGGTTACAGGGTTCGTGTTGTTGCCTCAGACCCGATCTCTATCATTCCGTCATCGTTTAGTTTAGATAATTTCACAATAGGCTCTTGCATTACCGCATCTATAGCTCCCGGCTCTGTTTGCTCTGGGGGTAGGATTATTGTCAATTTCACGGCCACAGGGGTCTTTCCTACGGGTTCCTTTAACGTTTTTATCTCTAGTGATGGTTTTGCTACGAGCACAAATATCTCAACTGTCCCCTTCTTGACATCTGGCTTTTCTGGCACAACGGCTGATTTTGTGGAAGGAGACTTAGTAGCTACTCCTGCGGGTTCTTATCAAATTCGTATTGTTTTTATAGATGCTGCACCTTCTGGTTTTAGCAATATACTTCCTCTGGTTGTGAATCCTAAGCCTACTATTATGAATGTAGTCGGTTTTTCTCCTCCTTCTTGTGCTGCTGGGAGCGGTCGCTTAGAGGTGATGCTTTCGAGCAGTACAGCCAGCCCATATAGTATAGACTGGAATAACGACGGAACTCCTGATTTGAGCGGTATAGGAGCTATTGGCCCATTGATAAACTTTACTCCAGTGCCCACGGGGCTTTATAGCGATTTCACGGTAACAGATGCCAACGGCTGTAAGGGCAGTTTTTCGGTAGGCACACCGATTTCTATTGTAGAGCCTAAACCAGTCATTACTACGGTTGAATTGAAGCAGCCTGTTTTATGTAATGATACAACGGCAACTTTGATAATTACTTTAGAAAGCGGCACGGGACTCTATGCCGTAGATTTAGACGACAATGGCGTTTACGACCGCACCACTTTATCTCTACTTGATAAGCTCAGAATACCTTTAGGACCCTCTACACGCATAGGACGATACCTTAGGGTGCGTCGCGTGACCGACCCGCTTTGTGCTTCTTTGGCCTACGACTTGGGCGACACCCTTCGTGCTACGCCAAGACCTCTTGCAAGTGCTACACTTTCGGTGGTAGCTGATGACAGCGTGGTGATGCGCGATGAAACCACCAAAATAAGAATTTGGCCAGGTCAAGCTGGCGTGGCTTACACACTGAGAAACGACTCCACAGGAAGCTTGATAGGCAGCGCAAAGATTGCTCTTGGTGGCGACACGGTTGTTTTTGATACCGATACCATCACAAAAACAACGCTTTACTCTGTTGTAGCACGCCATCCCTCGAGTTTGTGTACAACAAGGCTAAGCAAAAGAGTTTTAGTAAAAGTTATTCCAGGTATTTACGAGTCAGACTCTTTGGCCTTAGTAGCACTTTATGACAGCACCTGCGGATCTTCTTGGTCGGATGCGTGGGTACTTACGCATCCTATAAAAACCTGGCTAGGTGTAAGTTATGCTAAAGGAAGAGTAATAGCTTTAAACTTAGAGAACAGAGGTCTTTGTAACAGAATCCCTGAGCCTATCTATAACTTACTCAAGCTTAAAAATGTCAATGTGGCAGATAATGCACTAGATTATGCCTCATTAGAGCCACTCCAAATGAAAGGTCTGAACTCATTTTTATACAATCCCCAAGCTGAAGTTAATGAAGAGCTGGATACTCTAGTTAAGGAAGGTGAAGGTATCGAATTCGATGTAAGGATTGGTGGCGAACATAACTTGTATGCCTGGTACAAAAACGATAGCTTGCTAACGATTCCAACTGCCAACACCAAGCGTTTAAGTCTTGTAGCGGTAATACCTGAGGACGCGGGTAAGTATGTGTGTGAGGTGCGTAACTCAGTGGTTCCTGATATTGTCATCAAGCGAAAAGCCATTTATTTGGAGGTAATTTCTGCTCCTTACAAGGCTGATTCTGTTGCCTTGGTGGCTATTTTTGGTGCGCTTCGTACCGATGCTTCGGTTGCTCCTTGGGGCGATGACCCCGAAACACCTTTGCGAGATTGGACTGGCATAGGCATGAAAGGCAGTCGTGTTACGAGTGTGAATTGGCCAAATCAACATCTGGAGGGTGTACTGCCGAGTGTCTTTGGCGGGCCAGAGGGAGCCTTAGTCATGTTGGAATACTTTAATCTTTTTGGCAATAAATTAGAAGAAGAAATCCCCTCTACCTTCTACACACTCACCAGACTGCGCCATTTAGATTTAAGCAGTAATAATTTGAAAGGTGATATACCTGATGCCATTTCTAACTTTAAAGAGCTTGAAATACTGTGGCTTAGTGGGAATGAATTCTCTGCTTTGCCCATAGGCATTGGCGACTTGCAAAAGCTTAAGCTCTTAGATGTTAGCGAAAATCCTTTGGGAACATTGCCTGCCAGTATTGCCAATATGACCTCTTTGAGAGCCTTTTATGCAAACGGCATTCAGCTTAAATCCTGGCCAAGTGCCTACAACGGCTTGATAGCATTGGAAGATCTTTATCTAAATGACAACCTGCTTGGCAATCTGAGCATGGACTTTAGTAAACATCCTGCCCTTAAACGCTTTTCGGCACGAAATAATCAAATTGCTGCGCTGCCAAGCAGTATGGCTAGCCGTCGTTTTGAGTTAGTTGATGTGTCTAGCAACTATCTAGAATTTGACGATTTGGCAGTGCTAAGAGACAAGGCTGATCAGTTTGAGTACTCGCCACAAGCCGATTTGAATACGCGAATAGACACACTCGTTGCGCTTGATTCAGATTTTCGTTTAAAAGTAGTTGCAGGTGGAACAGATAATACCTATTTGTGGTATAAAAATGGTGCTGTGTCGTCCTATAGCGGCTTTAATGCCAGTGAAATGCTTATAACAGACTTCAAAGAAAGTGACGCGGGCAGCTATCTGGCTGAGGTGAGAAACGCTAAGTTCCCCAAGTTGGTACTCATTCGCAAGCCTATTATCGCACAAGCAGGTTGTAAGCTTGCTGATAATATAGTTCTTGTGGCACTTACACCAAATCTACTTTGTGACAATGAGCCTACAAAAGTGCAATTGGCGGTGCTGAATGCAAGTGGTTTCAAAGTACAATGGATGTTAAATGGTGACAAGCTTTTTGCTGCCACTACGGATTCTCTGCTAGCCAAACGCGCAGGTATTTATCAAGTAGAAATGCGTGATGATAAGGGTTGTGTGGCTTATACGAATAGTGTAGAAGTGCGTGTAGAATCTGCGCCTAATGTGAGCATTGCGCTTGTAGATGGTAAGCTCCAGCCTGATACGACCAGCTCTGACTGGGCTTACCAATGGTATAAAGACGACAAGCCTATAGACGGTGCAAATCAAGCTACTTACACGCCTACCGAGAACGGCATTTATGCTTTACTGGTGGTCAATAAGCTGGGTTGTAGCTCATTTTCTAATAAGATACTGAATGGTGTAACAGGCTTAGCAGATCAAACTATAAGTCAGAAAACACATATTTATCCAAATCCCACACCTAGTGAACTGTTTGTCTTGCTCCCTGAGACTGCCATATTTGAAGATGAGTTTTCTGTGTATGACTTGCTAGGAAAGTCGCATCAGGTCGAGCTTTGGGCTAAGGATAAACATTATTTGCATTTAAATATCTCCAAGCTTACTTCTGGCACATATTACATCAAGATAAGTACCAGTGCAGGTCTTGTGCTCAAAACCTTTGTGGTTAGCAAATAAGTTTCAAAGAGAATACCAAAAGAAAAGGTCTAGTTTGTTAAACTAGACCTTTTCTTTTGGTATATGCCAATCAGTTTTCCGCGTAAATCTTACTAACCTTCATCCAAAATATCAAGTATTGTTCTGAAAGCGGCAAACTTGCCGTTGTATCGCTTATTGTGTTCTGCTTGCAGAGCTGGCGCATACTGCTGTTGGTAGTTTTTGAGATGCTCTGCACTAGGACAAATATACTGTATGGCATAGGTTTCACCAGTTTCGTCTTCTTGCAAAGCCTGCACCTTGAGAACCTTATAGCTTAAAAATGACCCTGTGCGCATCACATCGGGTATGTGTGTGTGGCGCATCCAGTTTAGCCACTCTTGAGCTATTTCTTGATCAATATTTACTGTGACATTATAAATGACTTTCATGTTTTGTCTCTAGTTTAATTGGTAGGGTCTTTTAAGGTTGGCGAAAGTTTATATTTACCGAGTTTTTTGTCAGGTTGTGCAGTTTTGTCGTCTTTTGGCTCATCTATATTGGGTTGTAGGTTGGGCGGGTTAGGTGCTTGCATTTGAGGCTTGAAATCAGAACTATCCCTGACAACCATATTGGGTGCGCCACCCTCAGCCACCGTAAAAATGCCGTTAGTTTTCCATATCTTGTATCTGCTAAAAGTTTCGTTTGAGGTCATGCCCACGCCGTAAATGGTTTCGTTTGGTGTGGTAATGGTAATAGGCTTGCTTGTAAAAATTTCTTTTTTACGTTTATCCCAATGCAACTCGTCGGTATTGACGCGTTGCATTTCCACAATATTGACCACTTCTACTTTACGAAACGCGCTATACTTTTCTTCTTCTTTAAGATAAATAGCACTATCAGCGCGTATGATAGACGTTTTTGTACCGTCTACTTCGTAAACTGTCATTTTCAGTCCTTTAGGATACAATACATCGCCGTTCTGCTGCACCAATTGGAGTGGCGACTCGAGTTTGACACGCAGCACAGCATCTTCACTATACAGCGTGTTAATTTCTTCAAACATCACTGCGGGACCATTGTATGGAATGGGCTTTTTGTTGCCAAACTCTGTCTTTTTGCAAGAAGCCAATGTCAAAAGCACTGGTAAAATTCCGAAAATATACAATAGAGAGACACGAGCCATAAATACAACATATTGAGCATTAAGAAAGATTGACCAGGCTACAAAAATAGAGTGAATTCTAAAAAAGCGTGCAAAAAAGCACAAGATTAACGTATTTTAACGCTTACTCTTCCGCTTGCCGCCTATAGCCTACCAAAAGATCACTCCTTGCGCCAAAAGGGCGATAGTACAGCAGAACATCATATTCATTGCGGGTTTGCCAAAAGCTGCCTTCTATAGTCTGGGTGTCAGCTTTGCTTTCGCCAGCAAAGGCGTAGAGATAGTTATAAATGCCTTGTTTTAAAAACACAGCAACTTCATAGGCTTGCTTTGGTGCTTTGTAGCTCATCTTAAAGTCTTCTCTTATCTCCCAGTTACTCAGCTCGCCGAATAGATAGACCTCTTGGGATAGTTCTTGAGGGCTTTTTAAGTAAAAATGAACAAGCATATAATCGCCTTGTATCTGTGCATCGCGCATATTACGTGCACCCACCATAAAACGCCCATTCATATCGTTATAGCGGCGGTCATACACCCAGCCATTACGAATAACGTCTTTTTCAACAAAAGCCTCAAAATAATTTGGCTGCGAAGCCACACTATCCACTCTGAAAGAAAGCAAATCTAAGTTGGTCAAGTCTACCATCCTGAACTCATTTCCTGCCTCAAAGGTTTGTTCAGAAAGCGGATTATTGTAAATCAATTTTTGTTGTGCTAAATCTATTCCCATGGGCTTGATATTGTAGATAGCGTTATCCCAACGATTATTTTGCCTTATCACCATTTTGAACTGTTGGTGAGGGTTTTGCGCGTTCAGTGCACCGTAGGTAACGGTCATATCTAGCCGTTGCTGTGTTAAAAATTGCGCCACACCTGCGACATTGCCATTGGCTGCTGTAATAACGGTTTTTTCTTCATAAATAAAAAAACGTTTTTGAAATGCTAAGTCGGTTTCAGGATCGCTTTCATACACCTGTACAAGGTAGTTGCCAGAAAGTTTGAGCTTTGGCAATGCAAATTGATAGCGCAAATATGGCATCTTGGTATTGAAAGACTGCATATAGTCCGTAATGTAGAACTCATTATAGTCGTCCAAAAATTCAGTATTCTGAAGCCGTGACGGACTCCAATCTGCTTCGCAACGAATAATTTTAAGCGTGTAGCGCACAAAATCTTCGTTTACTTCGTCAAATTCTAAAATCAGTGGATTTTCTTGTGCCAGAGGCAGGGCGGAATAAAGCATCTGGCGTTGCGGTTCGTTGGCTTCGGGCAAGAGCTTTAAATTCTTAATGCTTTTTTTGAGAATTTTATCTTCGTTTTCTGCAAGCAAAGCCAAAGGTAAAAGAGACAAAACAAGCCAGAAAAATATTTTTAGCATAGAAAACTTTAGATTAAATCTTTATTGGTAAACGCTTTGTGTTGAAAAAATATTAGTTTGTGTTTGTAATAAATCTTCTAGCGTTTCGCGGCGGCGTATCAGGTGAGGTTGCCCTTGATAGATGAGCACCTCTGCTGGTCTTGGACGCGAATTATACTGAGAACTCATGCTAAAACCGTATGCACCAGCATTTTTAATAGCCAGAATATCACCTTCTCTCACTTCGTTGAGCTTTCGATCCGCACCAAAGGTATCCGTCTCACAAATATAACCCACTACTGAATAAAGTTTTAGCTGACCTTCTGGGTTAGAAATATTCACGATATCGTGATATGCCCCATACATCATAGGCCGCACAAGGTGATTCTGCCCAGAATCAACACTTACAAAAGCTGTTCCTGGCGTTTGTTTGAGCTGATTTACTTTCACTAGTAAAAGCCCCGCCTCACTTACCAAAAACTTGCCTGGCTCAAACCAAACTTCTAGTTCACGGCCATACTGCGAACAAAACTGTTTGAAGGCACTTGCCATTTGTACGCCTAGCTCGTAAACGTCTGTAAAGGCATCTTCAGTCTTGTAGGGCACTTTAAAACCACTGCCAAGATCTATAAACTCTAGGTCGGGGAATTCACCAGCAGCCTCAAAGATAACCTCAGCACTTTTTACAAATACTTCAGGATCTAAAATATCTGAACCTGTATGAACGTGTAACCCATTGACTTTAATATCATAAGATTTTACCACACGCAGCAGGTGGCGAAGATGAAAAATAGAGATTCCAAATTTAGAGTCAATATGACCTACTTGAATTTTGGTATTACCGCCAGCCACAATATGAGGATTGATGCGTACACAACAGGGCACGTTGTTGCGATAAAGGCTGCCAAATTGCTCTAAGGCGTTGATGTTGTCAATATTAATATGCACCCCAAGCTCAACAGCCTCTTTAATTTCTTGAATATTTACGCCATTGGGCGTGAACAAGATATTGTCTGGTGTGAAGCCTGAAAGCAGCCCCAAACGCACTTCTTGAATAGATACCGCATCAAGTCCTGCGCCTGCTTGTTTTAAAAGCGATAAAATACTTACATTAGAAAGTGCCTTCGCAGCGTACATGATGCGATTTCGCATACCCATAAAAGCCTGTTTAAGCTTTAAGTACTGCCCCAATATGATATCTGCATCATAAACATAGAGAGCAGTGTCGTATGTTTGACAGAGAGTGAGCAAATCTACTTCTTGTACTTGATAGCGGCCATTAATGAGTTTCATGCTATTCTGCGTTGAAATGTATAAGATTGTATAACAACGCGCAAAGTTAGCAGTTTTAGTTTATTAAAAAAACTACCCGTAAACAGCTTTTAGCTCTTTTTCTACTGCTTTAATGCGTTCCATGATTGCAGGACTGTCTGGAGTATCTTCTTTAAAATCTCCTATATTGATGCCGCGCAAATAAAATTTGGTCTCAATAAGTCGGCGCGAAAGCGGATCACCCTGCGCATATTCATTCAGGATGTGTTCTATAAGTTCTTTAATAGTGCCTTTCATGGTGTCCACAATAGTGATTGGTTAAAATAACACGCTTAAGTTTTAAAGAATAAAAGGCTGTTAGTGATAAAGTCTTGCAAAGATATGTTTTTTTTTTACTTATAAAAATTTTTTTGTTTTTTTATTACAAAGTAATCTGAAAAATTAATACAATTTTGATAGACTGTAAGATAGTTAATTGATGAATGATTTAATCATCAACACGATTCAATAAACTTTTTATAATCTGTCATCTTTCTTCCTTTCAGAGATAAGTGTTTCTTTGTACTTTTTATTGTGCTTATAATTTAAAAGTTTTCTACTATTTGCCCTTCCATTCAATCATTTATTTTATTCCCAATGTATTTATAAATTGATTTTCAAGACATTCAAAAGATCGAGATCCTGTTAGATAAAGCCATAGCCAAAATCATTTTTGTAGAGCCAAAACTTGTATTAGCTTTGCGTTTTATTTTACGCCCAGTAAAGCTATAAACAAATGATATTAAAAATATTTTCCGCAGGGCTTGTGCTTGCGGCCTTCTTAAGCACCACCTTCAGCAGCGCGCAGGTGAAGCGCGTGAAGATAGGTGTAGCCTCCACGCCCACTACAGCCGAAATTAGCATTTCTCTTAAAGCGCGTTTCCAGCACATAGATGCTACGCCTTCTCATGCTGACGACCACTTTGATGAGGGTATTTACTCACCAAAATCTGCTATCTTTACACCAGACGGAAAAAAGTTTTATATCAATAGCCTTGAAGGATTTTCTACTTTAGTTTACAACGCCAGCACCCTTAAGCGTGTTAAAATTATTAGTCATACATTCAATAGTGCCAACCAATCACTTTTCTTAAAAGGTGAAACTACGGCTTTTGATTACGAGTTTAAAAAGCGCACAAAAGATAAAAATTATTTTCAGGGCAAACCTGTAGAAAGTTGTCTCTCGCATAACGGTCGCTACCTATGGGTCACTTACTACCGTCGCAGCTACGATATGAACGCCCAAGACCCATCTGCTGTAGCCATTATAGATACTCAAACAGATGCTATCGTGCGTGTGATGCCCACAGGCCCTCTACCCAAGATGGTGGCAGCCTCGCCTGACGGGCGTTATGTGGCCGTAACTCACTGGGGCGACAACACAGTTGGCTTGATAGATGTCAGTACAGGAAATCCTGCTGATTTCAAGTACGTTAAGCATTTCGTTGTGGGTAAGCGTTTAAGTATGGACTTTAGCGATACCGAAAAAATAGACCGCGATAAAGAGTGTGGATACTGCTTGCGCGGCACTACCTTTACGCCTGACAGCAAATATCTGCTAGTGGGTCGTATGACCACGGGGGGCATAGCGGTTTTTGACATGAGCAGCTGGGACTATTTGGGCTTGGTTACAGGCATGAAAGGCAGCGTCCGACACCTCATTATCCGCAACAACTATGTACTCGTGAGTACTAACAGCAGTGGTTATGTGCATAAGCTGCCCCTCAAGACTTTACTTGATGCCAAACTTGCCCAAAAAAGCAAAGATGTCATGCTTAACTGGGAAGGCTGCTTTGCAGGCAACGGCATTAGAACCATAGACAGCTCGCCCGATGCCAAATATATTTTTGCAGCAGTGAATAACGAAAGTAAAATAGCTGTCATACGCGCCTCTGACATGTCAGTAATAGCCACTGTGGCAGCCGACTCCTTCCCCGTAGGCTTGGCGGTTTCACCTGACAACAGCTTGGTAGTCGTTACAGCCCAAGGTAAATCCTCAGGAGGGGGCAACTCTGTGATGGTTTACAAAGTCACTAAACGCTAAACTTTCTACATCTTGTTGTTTACAAAAAAAAGACTTCCCAAATGGGCTTTGGCTTGCCTCTTGGGAAGTCTTTTTGCATGTTTTCAACTCCTATGTTTTTGTAAACAGTATCCAATAGAAAGACATGAGGGGCAGGGATGGGATGGTGTTCGTTATGTGGAGCTCAGCCAAAATCTTTTGGATGGGCATTGGCAAGCTAACGCACCCTTTGCAGCACGTGTGGGCGTACCTTACATGGTGGCGCAGGCTAAAAAAAATTACCCACAGTACCGTTGGGCTGACTTATTTTTCTGTATCAATTGGCTTGGAACGGCTTTTTATGCAGTTTTGAGTTGGTTTTGGATACAAAAACACCTCCCTAGTACTCTGTTTTCTGTATTGCTTTGGATAATTGTTCAAGCGCACTGGCTTGGTGGTTTGCGTTTTGTATGGTTTTACCCAGTGCAAGTAGATATTTGGAGTATGGTATTTTTTTTGGCATCTCTTTACACATACTCTTTATGGCGAGAAGCGAACAAAGAAATCGGTTGGCTCTATTGGTTTTCCGGCTGCTGCATTCTACTTGGTGTCTTAGTTCGGGAATATGTTCTTTTGGCAGCACTGACTTGGGCATTTGAGCAAAGGATATGTTACCGCAAACGCCTTTTGTGGATTAGCTGTGGTGCTTTGTTATGGGGGGGATGTCAGTTACTGCCAGTACAAACTGGCAGTTATAACGCTTTAGCCAAGGCTTGGGAATGGCTAAGACATAAAAGCTTATTAGACTATTTGCTGTCTTACTTTTATGTTTATACGCTTTTGCCCTTTTGGCTTTGGCCAATGCGTAAGCAGATGTTTTCTTTGACAAGTTGGTGGCTTATAGGTATAGGTATTGCCTTGTTAGCTTGGGTGGGCGGAAGTGACACAGAGCGTTTTCTGATCTGGGGGCAGTGCTTGCAGTTGCTTTGGGTTATACAGCTTATAAAAAATCAGCAATGTACCGCTTGGTTTAAGATTCTGACTGTAGCCATTTTGTTTTCACTACAAAGCCATTTACTGATGCCTATTTCAGAGCCGCTATTAGAGGTTCAAAACTGGCTACCTATCTTTTGGACTTTGCAAAAAGGTAGTTTTTTAGCTTACTTTGCTATTCACGCATCGAGCTACACCAACTGCTGGGCTTTATTGGAATACATTCTATTGAATTTAGCAATGGTTTTAATTTTTAGAGTTCAGCAACAACGAGTTGGCAATAAATTTGGGGCTTGATTGTTGTGGGATAAACATTTGATTCACAAAAATAGAATCTATTATGCAGTTTAATCACTATCTAACGCATGTTTTTAGCGGCTTTGAACAAAATGCCATACAGCTTTCTGCCAAAAATGCCGCGTGTTTGGCAATATGTGCCGAACTAGTATATGCTGATTGGCCTTTGGTAGAAAAAGTTATACAAAATATTGGTTTCGAATATTTCAAGTATACTGATCTGAATGGTACGCAATCGTTTACGGTGGCAGATAATGAAAAAATTATTATTGCATTCAGGGGAACAGAAATCAGCGATTTTAGAGATATCGCCACCGACGTAGATCGCGACTTGGTGCTGTGGGACAAGCCCCAGTATGTCCCTTGGGGCGCGCATTTGTGGCAGCCTCTGGGCGACGTGCGCACACACGAAGGCTTTTCGTCGGCTCTTAATCTTATTTGGACAACACTTTTGTCTCAAATAGAAGAATGTAGAATGCAAGCCAAAGGAAAAGAGCGTCCTATTTGGCTCTGTGGACATAGCTTAGGCGGTGCTTTAGCTCACTTGGCAGCAGCAGAACTATGGACATTAAAAGTCCCATTACAAGGCATTTACTCTTTTGGGCAGCCGCGTGTGGGTAATACTGATTTTGCTGCGTGGTTTGATAGGGCTTTGCCTAATAAGCTGTTCCGTTTTGTAAACAACAATGATGTCGTACCTCGTGTGCCTTATTTTTCAGGCTATCAACATGCTGGGCAAATGGTGTATATAGATGCAGACGGGGACTTTAGAAATGATCGTCTAAGCACGATGGAAATGCTTTGGGACAGAGTTCGTTCCAGTGTTGGGCTAGATCTAGGCAGCGACCATAAAATGGCTAACTATATCCATCTGACCGCAAAGCTCTTAGGGGTCAATAATTTAAACCTTATGAAATGGTAATCAATCACTAAAGGCAAGACATGCTATGAGAAAGACCTTTTTACTTATCTTTACCAGCTTTTTCTTTGCACCGCTATATGCTCAAACATGGCAAGAGCTGGATAGCATAGCCATTGCCTGCTTCAGAAAGTTTGAGTACGCCCAAGCAGATAGTTTCTGGCTGTTGGCACAACGAAAGATAGGCCAGCAAGACTCTGATTTTGGAATGCTAGTCTTTAAAAGAGGTGATTGTGCCTATTACTTGCAAGATTACGAACGTGCCGTTGGGCAGTATCAACTAGCTGCTAGGATTTACCAAAATATGGGGCAAGGTGCTATCAAAGAGTATTTAAAAGCCCTAGCAAGCACCGCAGACACGTATAAGCATCTAGAGCAGTGCAATCAACCAGCGACGTTGTACCTAGCTTGCTTAGATACATTAAAGGCTTACAATTTGCTTGAGAGCAAAGAAGCTGGCATGGCATTTAATAACATTGGTGCTTTTTATTGGGGTGTAGGTAATTACGCTAAGGCGGAGGACTGCTATATGAAAAGTAAGAACATCAAACTAAAACTTCTGCCAGAAGAATTATCATCTTACGCCACCACGTGCAATAACATAGCCAGGTTATACATTAGCTTAGGACTCTATGAACAAGCAAAATCTTTATTGCTTGAAGCCCAAAGTATTCTTCAGAAAAATATACTGACTGGTCGTTCATCAGTTACCTATGAAACCGTTGTTGCTAATTTGGCTATGGTGCAATCAAAATCTAAGCAGTACGACGAGGCTGAAAAATACTACTTACAAGCCCTTGAGTTGCGCTCCAAGCGTTTGGGGACCAATCATAACGACTATTCTACACTTGAGCAAAATCTAGGTCTGATGTACATGTCGCAACTTAACTTTGAGAAGGCAGAGCTTATTTTGACAGCAGTTAGAGATAAAAAACTACAAAACGCAGGGAAAAAGCACTCAGAATATGCCAGTATTTGCCGTGTTCTTGGGCACTTTTATGAAACTCAAAAGCAATTTTCACAAGCGGAGACTCTATATATTGAGGCTTTGACTGCGCTTAAAGAATACAACACATCAAAAAAAGGCGACTTGAGACTAACCTATACTGACTTTGGTAGATTTTATGCGCGGCAAGGAAAGCAAGAAAAGGCTTTACCTTTATTTAGAGAAGCTTATAATCTTAAACAACAAGAAATCAAGGCTATTTTCCCACTTCTTTCCGAAAGTGAAAAGCTAGGCTACTACAAGAGCTGCTATGACGTAATCAATGATTTGGTTAGTTCGCTTTTACATGAGGCGACAAAAGATAAAACTCTTGTGGGCGAAGTATTTGATATTCTGCTGTTTTCAAAAGCCATCGTATTTTCCTCGGTTGTGTTTCAAAATGTATGATAGGCATCATTTCTTTGTTGAAACATCATTTTAATAGCCGCCTCATGGTATTGGTCTTTTTTTGAAAAACAACAGGT
>RDZD01000031.1 GCA_004293815.1 Cytophagales bacterium
AGAGAAGCGCATAGCGGTAACAGATTATTTTTCCGCAAAATTAGCTCTTAAAGCCCCCAAAAGCGTTTAATTAGCGTAACTAAACAGTGAAGTTTCAATGAAAAACAACACTCTGAAATTAACAGAAAAGCAACAATACTCTGGCTTGTCTGCTTACGCTTTTTGCTGCTGAGACGAACTTAAAATATGAACCACCATCACCAGCACCACCGTCAAAAACAGACCCGCTAACTCAAAAACCAGTAGATGACTCTCTATAAGCAGCTTGCCTACATCATACAAATTGTTTTTGGGCGTAACTTGTTCTGCTGGCTTGGAGGAGATAAATGAATCCAAACTTTTAGCTTAACAACCGTTTCATTAGGGTGTTCTGGACTAAGATGTAAACCCAAGGCTATAAGTATCAAAATACCGCTTGCAAACACCAAAAGCATTGTAAAAGCTACTACGTCAGCCCCAAGACCCAACTGGCAGACCACTAAGCCAAGTACCAAAAATATAAAGTGGAACAGTAAATCCAATAAACTTGAGCTCCTTCCAAGACGATAAGCTAAAAAAGCCAAGAAACCGCACAAAACAACGCCCATCAATTCTTCTAATGCCATGGAGAACTCTTTTTTGGGTTGTGGTCTAAGTTTTTAGATGCTGCAAGAAAAGACAAAGAGGGCTTAACTTTTCATCATGTATGCCATAACAAGAAAGCAGAGCTCCCTCTCTTGGCATGACGCAAAGGTAGTCAAAAATGATTATCAAAAGACAGCACACATTTTTTTATACAAACTCAACAAAAAGCTGTTTCAATGGTCTGCCTCGACTGTGTCCATGTGTCTTGCAAATTATCAAATAGGCATGTCCTATTCTCAGAGCTTAGTGCCCTATCGCAACCATTCAAAAATGCTAAACACGCTCACAAAGCCTAAAAACCAGCCCAAAAATAACTGGCCAAAGCCATGAGAGTTGGTGGCCAAACGAGATGTTAGAACCAAACCTGACAAAACAATACTCAAAACAGCACCCCAGAGCGCATCTATGGACACAAAATAGTAAGCAAAGGCAAACCACAAACCACAGATTCCACCCATCCCCGCGGCGTGAGCACTCACTTTATAAAAGAAATTGACAACGAGCAAAGTAGCTAAAAGTGCCGTTAAATTCATCATGGTATAAGCCGCTGGCATACCAAAAGCCCCTGACTGATAAAACGAATAAGCCGTACAACCGTAAATGGCTGTACTTAAAATATAAGGCGCAAAACGGTCTTGACGCAAGTCTAACTCAAAGGACTTCACGAAAGACATGCGGCGGAGCAGAATAATAAAAATCAAAGGAAAAAGAACCGTAATAACAAAGATAATGCCTATAAAAGACAGATACTGCGAACCTCCTAGGGGTATCAGATAATACTTGCCTAGCAACAAAAAAATGACTGTTGTGGCAAAAGCAGGGTGAAAGACAATGGCAATAAACTTAGCTAACCGAACATTCAAAAGCGTCTGAGGTTTGGGGTGAAGAAACTTTGATTGTTGAGAACTTCAATACAAAATGAGAACCTGCATCAAAAAAGCAAACAACGAAGATTACTTTATGCGGCAGGTTCTTATTAGGAGAAAGTTCTATGTTTAGTTGCCGCTAGAAGTGGCAGCAGAGGTATTTTCGGGGGCTGCTGTGCTGGTAGCTGCCGAAGAGGTGCCTTGTTGCAAACCTGCTCCTGTGGCTGTGCTTTTTTCGCTGGCAGCCTCCATGTTAGGGCTTTGCACACCGCCAGGGTTTTTGTTAGTGTCCAGTGTCACGTTGGCCATAAAGCACAGGATAAAAATCAAGATGACTGTTCCCCATGTCATTTTTTCAATAACATCAACGGTACGCTTTGCGCCCATCAGCTGAGTGGCACCTGATCCGCCAAACTGAGAAGACAGCCCACTGCCTTTAGGGCTTTGCGCCAAAACCATTAAAGCCAATAAGATACTGGCCACAACTACTAGGATGATGATGAGCTCGGTCATCTTTTTATATCTTTTTTTGAACTAAACTGACAATACTTTCCAAAATGGAAGCGCAAAAATACCTAAAAGTATTCGTAAGTCAAACTATGTCGCGCCTTTTTTTATTAAACCCTTAAACCTATAAGGTTTTTAAAACCTTATAGGTTTCCTTCCACTACTTTTATTTCTTCTTCTGTCAATTCATAAAGCTCATAAACCAATTGGTCTATTGCGCTCTCGAGGGAGGTGGTATCTTCGTTTTTTTCTTTTTTGGCTAAAATTTGTTTGACTAACTTGACAACTTTATTTTGTAAATCATCTGCTGGTATGATTAGAGGGATTTTTTTTAAATAAGGAATGTCATAACGAATATACCCGCCTGAAAGATGTGTATTCTCAAAATAGTTAACATACCAAAAATTAATTATTTTAGAATTTAATAATGCTAATAAAAAATAGAGGTTAATTCTTTTGTTGAGATTAAAAACGACTGTTGATTTACCAACAAAATATTGTTTTTGATCAATTGCTGCTTGCAAGCGTAAAGTCATGCGTGCTATCACAATTTTTTCTTTTATTTCAAATTTTGCAATAGCATTACTTGAAAATATTTCACAAGGAATATACTCCTGTTTCCAATCTATCACATATTTTTTTATATCTCTGGTCTGAATAATGGGTGCGTAGTTTATTTTTTCCTTTTCATCTAGTTGTTTATGATGTTTCGCAAGAATTTTTTTCTTACCATAGCCACTTTGAGAAGTTCCCCAAATCATATCGCATAATGTCCCTAGTTTTACTTTATTCAATTCTATCTTCCTAATAATTATTTGATTGATATTTGCTATGATCAAATATTTACCATTGGCTATAATATCATTTTTACGAACTAATAAGGTTTCTTTCCCAATATCTTCCACCAATATACACTTACTAATCCGAACAGGATAATTACCATTTTTTTCCTTTTTAAAAGACCACACAACGGTATAAGTGGCTGCTTCATCAAAAACTTTTATTTTAGAGACATCATCTATAGACTGTATAATAGTATTTTCTACTATAAAACGTCTTATTCCATATCCAGCATCTATGGATAAAAATTGATTTGGATTAATATAACAAAAATGAGCATTCTTAGCCATAACCATGTAACCTAACTCAATAAAAAATTGATACAAATTAGGTCTTGGCGATTCTTCTAAGGTCTTAAAATATTGTAAATGAGATATTTGTGCTTTATCAATTTCTCGATAGTCTACATACGGCGGATTGCCAATCACCACATCAAAGCCCACAAAATCGCCCTCCTCATTGAGCACTTCCGGAAACTCAAACCGCCACTCAAAAGCATTGTCAAAAATCTTGTTGCCTTTTATGTTTTCAATCTCGTCTTCGAGTTTTCGTATTTCTTGGGTGAGTTGCTCTGCTTTTTTGTTTTTTTCTTTTTTTTCTTTCTCGGTTTCTCCAAACACCGAGGTTTGGTTCATCAAGTTAAATAGTTCACCCTCGAGCCTGCGTTTTTTGGCCAATTTGGGGTCGTTCTTAGAAATTTCACTTCTGCAATCCGATTTGATGTCGGCAATCAGTCGCTCCATGTCTCGTTTCTGTTCCTTGCTTTCCGCATTGCGGTAGGTGGCAACGGCCGTGCGGTAGCTGTCTATGGTCCATTTGCTTTTTTTGAGGGCCTGCTTGATGTTTGTCTCTATGGCAAAACGGCTCACCAAGGAGTTGCCACATTTGATGTTGATGTCAATATTGGGCAGGGTTTCTAGCGCAGTAAAATTGCTTTCTGAGGTATAGTAGGCATTCTTTAAAAGCTCTATCCATAATCGCAAACGGCATATTTTGACAGAGTTGGGATTGATATCCACCCCAAAAAGACAGTTTTCGATAATGGTCTGTTTTTCATGGAAAAGCGTTTCTTGAACCCTCTGCCTTTCGCTCACAAACTGGGTCTTGTTTTTAAGGCTGTCGCCATCAAGGAAATGCTTGGCGGATTTTTCCGAACGAGGCGCGGGAGCGATGTAATAATGCTCTTCATCGGCTTCGGCATCTATGATATAAAGTGCGTCATTGACTACACGTATAGAGGTGTCTTTGAGTAATTTGCCGTTTTTATCCAATAAAATTTTCATCTCGCTTTTCAATGCAATAATTTCATTGAGGGCAGAAACCAAAAAGTGCCCCGATCCTACGGCAGGGTCGCATATTTTGATAGAATTGACAATTTCATTGGCTGTTTTCCTTGAAATCTTTTGCGGCACCAACTCCTCAATATCCTCAATGCGGCTCATTTTGTCCTCTTGCCAACCCTGTTTGAGACAGTACTCATTGAATTTTTGTAGCACTGCCTTGCGAATCGTTTCGCGGCACATATACATCGTGATGAATCCTGGCGTAAAAAATGAGCCATCTTTATAGCCGTTAATTTTCTCAAAAATCAAACCCAGCACCGACGCATTGATGAGCGTTTTGTTGTCTTCTCGGATTTCTTCTCCTGCTTCTGCCCCAAAGTCGTAGGCATCTAAAAACGCAAACAAATATTGGAGTGTGTTGAGGTCGCCCGTTTGTTTTTTGCCTAGCTGGTCTTTGAGCACTGTTTGCGAAAAAATGGGAACGGTCTTATCGCCTTTCAGTCCGCTGATGAACAAAGTAATTTGTTCTAATTCAGTAGGTTCAAAAAGAGAAGAATTGAGATAGGGTATTTTTTCAAACTCCTTTTTGACATCTTTATTTCGCTCATCGTGTTCTCGTGCCAACACTTGAAAAAAGAGGCTGTTGAGGTCGTCATAGTTTTTGATTCTGTCCGAATGGAGAAAAGCATAAGACTTATCGCCTTTGTGGTAGGTGATGAGCTGGGCTTCCAATAACTTCAAAAACAAAATGCGATTGATCCAAATAATAGACAGCTCAATAGCCACATTAAATAGCCTTTCTTGGGTGTTACTTCCAAACTGACTTGGTTTTGTGAGTCGGCTCAGTTTATCTAAACTATCTAGTTGAATAATTGCGTCTTCTAGTACAGAGCCTGTGTGTCTTTCGCCTTCCTTGTTGCGCTCAATCAGCTTTTTGCCTCCGTCTTTTGTTTCTGTCAGGCCAACGATGTGTAGCAGCTCACTATAAAAGCGTTTATCGAGGCTGTTGCTATCGTTAATGAAGGGGAGCTTGAGAAGATGTTCAGGCGAAAGCAATTTAAACAGAGCTATCAGCAAATGATCATCTGCTTTGTCAGGATTTCGGAGCGGTTCTTGAAAATCTTGAAGATTAAAATACGTGAACGTGATTTCTTCTGTGAGACTCTCAATAAAAGGCTCTGCTATTTGCTTGTAAAAGAAATTGGTTTTGGTGTCTGCTAAACGCCCCTCCTCAAAGTCATTGAATTGTTTTACAAAGTTTTTGTTTTGTGCAAAAAGACTTTCGAACAAGGTAGCATCAAAAATAAACCATTCATTGATGTTGGTAGCCACCAAGTGTTTTACTTCCAGATTTTTATAGGTGATTCTTTCTCGCAGGTAATACAAAACCAGTTCCTGAAAGGCTTTAGCATTCAGTTTTTGGGTAGTAATCATCTCAGCCTTGTTGGTTGGCTTTTTTGCTTCTATGATTACCCCAACAGAACTTTTAGCACTGTTCCCATTATGAATGACCAAATCGTTTCTACCTTTGGTATTGATAAAATGATCTTGCTTGTAGTAAGTGTCTTTAAGAAAATCAGACACTAGGTTTTTATGAAACTCTTCACTTTCAGTGTCATTGGTTCTATCAAGCAACGTTATAAGATTGGTCTTGAAACCTTCAATTTCGGCTCTGCTGAGTTTTACTTTTAAAAATGCTTCGTTGAGAGCCTTTCTTGGTTTCAATTGTATCGTTTCCATCTGCAATTTTATGTTGATTTCTAGTAGGTCTAGATGTGTTTCTTTTTTAAATAGTGATTTATTTAAACGCTATGGGTGGTTTTGTTCCAGTATTTTCAAAAAAACTGCCCTTCCCTTACGGGTTTTTAAGCTGGAAATCCCTTTTTTGTTTCTGTCACAAAAATAGGAATTTTCTGTTGGATTTCTGTTTAGTCTCTCGCCGAGCTAGAGACTATTGTTTCAAGCATTCCTTCGTCTTGAATAAATGATATAACAACGTTTGTATTACTCTTGCATATTGTTCGTATCATCGCCGTATCATCACCGTATCATCGCCATATATGCCAGATATTGGAATAATCTAATTAATCATCGCCAGTCTCCACTAAGGATTGTTCCTTTTGCTGACCTTGCTTTTTTAGGATTCTGAATTCTATTTAACAGCCATTCACTCGCAATATTTAAGGATTCTTTTTGAGAGCAAATTTATCCGTTTGCTTTTGATTTTTTTTAGCGATTTTTAATTTTGTTTAGTCAGTATCTGATAAAAATCACTCTGTGCTTAATTTCATCAAACGATATGCCTTGTGCTTGCCCTTTGCTGACAAAAATAAACATCTTTGTTTTGTTGGACAATATTTTTAGATTCACTTGATTTGCCGCCAAGAAAATACTTTTTAAGTGCCAAGTTACATTGAGTGGTCAAATAAGATATGAGAGAAGAGCTAAAAAATCATGATGGAAAAATTTATTGTACCCTTGAATACTGGCCAGAGACTGAAATTGTATATGTCAATTGGACAGGCTTCTTACCCTTAAACGAGGTCAAAACTGGTGCCAATAGGGCTATTGAGTTAATGAAGCATAACAATGCAAGCAAGCTTTTAAACAATACTTTTGAGTTTCGCAGCGCGTGGGACGAGTCCTATGAATGGGTTTTTCAAAATGCCATGCCAAGAGCCATCAATGCGGGCATGAAACGTATGGCGCATGTAGCCCCACCATTCTTATTTGAACAGCTTATTGCAAAGATTATTCGCCAACGCTCCATAGCGCGTGGTGATGCCTTTTTGCTCAAAATTTTTGACGATAAAGAGTCCGCATTAAGCTGGCTTCTCAGCTAGCCTAATGCTCACAACCCCTCCTCTAACACACCCAAACAACGATATAAATGATAAAAAAACATCGTCCAAGCTACTTCCAATGTATAAATCTTTGAGGAAGCACAAAAAGAAAAAAAATTAATTTTCATCACAATAATATTTCAAAATAAGAGGTCTTATATTTGCATAATTTTTTTTCGGGTGCGCCATAAACTAAAAAAACATTAGGCCGCCTAAAAGTTAAGTTCTTAAACTTGCTACAAAAAGATTTCAAAGCTTTCAAGAAACGCTTCTCCCAAAAAATTGTAATTATGAATTTTAGAACCGCCCACTACATTTTCAAACACTTCATTCTGGCAACCTTGCTGTTTTGTCCGTTGTTCTCAAACGCACAGACAGTAGAGGAAGGACTAAAGTTTTTGAGTATTGAACAGTACACAAATGCGCGCGCCGTTTTTAACAAGCTTTTGGCTCAAAACAACTCTGCAGAATCTCACTTTTATATGGGCTACTACCACCTAAAAATGGAAGCTCCCGACTCAGCAGATTTATTTTTCCGTAAAGGCTTAAGTCTAGACCCCAAATACCTCCTTAACCAGGTGGGTGTGGGTATGGTGCAGATGTACAAATGCAAAAAAGCTGAAGCCAAGATGAACTTTGATGCAGCACTAAAAGCTACCAAAAACAAAGACATGACCGTTATAGCGCGTGTGGGCGAAGCTTACACAGCCTATGAAAATTGCACAGATTTTGATGCAGCTGTAGCTCTGCTCAAAGAAGCTGCTGAACAAAAAACGGTGAATGAGGATATTTTCTTAACCTTGGGCGATGCCTACATGAGCAAGACCACCACAGGGGGCGAGGCCGTTTCTGCCTATGAAAAAGCCATCAAGCAAAATCCCAAATCTGCTCGTGCCTATATCAGAATTGGAAAAATTTATGTGAGAGCCAAAAACTATAACGAAGCTCTCAAGTACTACCGTCAAGGCATCGATGCGGATCCGGGTTACTCGCCTGGCTACCGCGAAACAGCCGAGTTGCTCTTTAAAGCTGGCCGCTATGCTGAAGCCGTGGAGAACTATGCCAAGTACATTGAAATGTCAGACAACAGCACTTACACCCTCTTTAAATATGCCAAATTTTTGTATTTGGCCAAAGAGTGGCAAAAATGCAAAGATGTTTTGACCAAATTAAAACCCACCCTCGATGATCCTGTTTTGTATAGGCTTTTGGGACATGCCGAGCATGAACTGGGCAACCAGCCCGCAGCTGAGGCCGCTATGAAAACCTTTTTCGGTGCTGCCAAAGCTGACCAAGTGCTGTTTGTAGACTACGAATACATGACACGGATTTATCTGAAATCGGGTCAGGATTCTTTGGCTGCAGAGTTTCTCATCAAAACGGCTCAAATGGATTCTGCCAAATCACGCAATAACCAATATGCTGAAGCAGCAGATATTTATTTCAAACTCAAAAGCTATAAGAAAGCCGCTGCTCTTTATGAACAATATATCGCTTTGGGTACTTATAAGGCTAATAACCTTTTGAGTTTGGGCAAAGCCTATTTCTTCGAGAAAGATAACGTAAAAGCCGACACCACTTTTGGTCGCTTGATTGCTGAATATCCCGCTGTTCAGAATGGTTATATTTGGCGTGCACGTGTCAAGGTGCGTTTAGACCCTGAGTCTAGTCAAGGATTGGCACAGCCCTACTATGAAAAATTTGTAGAACTAATACTTGCCAAACCAGATTTGATAGAAAAAAACAAGAAAGACCTTGTAGAAGCACATCTTTACCTGGGCTACCGCTTTGTACTGCTCAAGAATAAAGAAAAAGCAGACATCAACTGGAACAAAGCCTTGGAGTATGAGCCTGGTAATGCGCGAGCGCAAGAAGGCTTAAAGTTTAAGTTCTAAATAACAGAAAACTTTCTGACTGTATTTTGATTTTCAGAATGCAGTCAGAAAGTTTATTTTTTTATTGGCTATGTTTATGTGCACACCAATCATAGCTCATTACTTTTACTGGGGTTTGATTTTAACTCCTACAGCCAAGAAGAGCAGGCAATTCTTCTGAAACACAGCCTTACTAGTAGCTTGTAAAATACCGTTTATAATAGCCAGTTAAATACTTCGACTGACTCATAAAAGCAAGCAGTCGTCACAACAACACTCATATTTTTTACATTTTTTGAGCGTTTCATGCAGCTTTGACACATGAACACCATCAATCTCTTTGTCTTTCTTCACAAGAGCGCACAAATTAAATGCCTGACTATCAGATAATTTAAAAAAAATGTATTTTTTTTGAACACCTGATGCAACGTTTGGTTTTTTGTTTACATCTTCTTGTCAGTAAATCGCTCAACTATGCGCTTCTTCTCTAAAACCGAAACCGAACAAGACCTCATAGAAGGTTGCAAAAAAGGCAAAGCCTCTGCGCAACGTAAAATCTATGAACAGTATTCCAAAAAAATGTTTGGAATATGCTTGCGCTACATTGGCAATGCGTTTGAAGCAGAAGATGTCCTGGTTATGTCGTTTACGCGTGTGTTTGAACACATTCACTCATACAAAAATGAAGGCAGTTTTGAAGGCTGGATACGCCGTATTGTTGTGAATGAAGCTTTAGGGCTTCTTCGCAAAAAAGGCAGAGTTTCTTTTGACGAAATAGAAGTTGCTGATTATCAAGGTCACTTTGAGGTACAAACCGATGACCTACAAGCCGCCGAACTCATGCAATTAATTAAAAAACTACCTGATGGTTATAGAACGGTGTTCTCGATGTATGCCATAGAAGGCTACTCACACCAAGAAATCGCCGACAAACTAGGTATCACCGAAAGCACCTCTAAGTCACAGCTCAACCGCGCCCGCGCACAACTTAAACAAGCCATAGAAAGCCTACAAGGCGAACATTATACCTATTCAAAAACAGCTAAAACTAATCCATAACCAACAAACCGCTGAACCATTTTTTTTATGACTAAGCAAGCAAAACATATTGACTCGCTCTTTAAAGACAAGCTGGCTAACTACGAAGTAGTACCATCAGCCAAAGCGTGGGAGCGCATTCAAAAACCTCAACAAAGCCCTAAATGGCTGTGGTGGTTTTTACCGCTTGCCCTCTTGGGTCTAAGTTTGGCTTACTACCAGATTACAAAGGGCAACCATGATGCAGCAGTTCAAACTGCCGCTATGCAGAACCTGAAGCAAGTAGAAACTCATGAGAGCCAGAATATAGCACCAATCGCGGCGAGCCAGCTCTCGGAAGCAACTAAGCCAATCTTAAAAACCGAGCAAGCTCCAAAGCTTGACAACCCCAAAACATCCCGTAAAATAGCTTTGCAAACAAGCTCTAGGGTGGACAAACTTAAAAAAGGTAAAAACAAAAGTAAGCAAGTAACACCCATTAAAGAAGATACCAATCTGGGACTTGTCGCTTTTGCAGCAGATATGCCCGACTCACTGCCTATTCAAGCTAGCTCTGGAGACAACAGTGACAAGCCTTCTCATGTCATAAAATACGCTGATGAAATGCAATCACCAAGTTATAGCGTGTCTGTGATGCTAGGTGAAGCTGGCAGCGCAGAAGAAAGCGATGAAAGATTGCCTGTAGACCCCAGATACTTGAAAGAGTCTTCCAAAAACCCTTTGGTGCGGACGCTTCATAAAATGGGTGAGTGGCTCAAAAAGCTTAAAGACCGAATTTAAAACCTTTTTTAAACTCCCAACATCAACTACCATTCACAGATTGTGCTTTTGCGCATATTCCTTCTTCAAACACACACTATTTAAAACTTTAGTAACCATGAAAAAGTTGTCTATTTTTACCGTAACCAAGTTGTTTGCTGTTTTATTGAGCTTTTTGGCAAGTTTACCTCTTGCATCTAATGTTTGGGCCGCAGGCGGCAATCCGCCTGATACTATTGTTGTATCCTTTGGAAGCAGCAAAATGTACATGGTGGTTCAAAACATGCAAGATCGTGAAATGCTCAAAAATATGAATCTAAACGAAATTGTTCAGAAAACTGTGGCCACTATGGATTCTGCTCAGAAAAGCAAGTCTAATATCACCAACAAGCAGGCTCTTTCTTCCACAACTGGACAGAGCACAGAACTTTCGGTGGGCAGCGGTGGTTCTAGCACCACAGCACGTGTACGAACCACCGACCGCGATGGCTGCTTTGTTTACAAAGAACAGAAAAATGATAAAAGCAACACTTGGAATTGGAGTTCTAACAACAACAGCGAGAGCCACCATGACAACTATGATAACGATGAAGAAAAACCTTCTTATCACCGCTTTGAGTCTGTGACAGGCTTCTATCTAGGGCTCAATAACTTTGTAGCAGACAGTAAGCTGGTTTCTGATACCAAATATTCTCTTAATCCGCTTGGCTCAAGATATGTGGGATTCTTTTTAGGACAAAACGTTGCGCTTGGGCACAAACAACATACACCGCTTAGTTTAGACTTTGGCTTAGGTATGAACTGGAACAATTTCATGTTTCAGGAAAATGTAGAAATTGTCAAAAACGGCAACTTGACAGAGTTTGTAGACTCAGACAAAGACCTCAGAAAATCAAAAGTTACCTCTTATTACCTCTACGCACCCGTGATGCTGAAGTATAACTTCGGTAAAAAGAAATCGCATTCTTCACGCAATGGACTTTATGTTGCTGCTGGCGCGTATGCGGGTTATCGCTTGAACACCTACTCTAAACAAGTGTATTACAGCACCACAGACGGCAAACAAAAAGATCACTTCCGCTCAGACTACAACTTCAACAATATTCGCTACGGTTTGGCGGCAGAAATAGGCTTAGGAAGCCGTTACGGTACAGATTTTGCCTTATTTGGCTCTTACGATTTAAGCCCTGTTTTTGAAAGCGGTCAAGGCCCTGTAGTCAATGCACTCAATTTCGGCCTGCGTATCTTCTAAGCACAGTACGTTCTTACGAACACTTTAATGCCCCAAGGCCGTTTCTTGCAAGAGAGCGGCCTTTTGCATTGATAGAAGTCCTTGTTGTTACCCGACAATTTGGTAAAATTCTATTAATCAAATTTTCACTTGTGCATTTGCCATTGCTGAAAAGTGATTTTTGCACCAAGCTTATGTAAAAATGCTAGAGCTGTATAGTTACTATCTGAGATATTGCCTATGCTTAAAGTACTTGTGACGCAGCAGCTCTGGGCGTAGGAAAGCAGTAAACTTCCCAGACCCTGCCGGCGGCTGTCAGGCTTCACAGCCAAGTGTTTAAGCTTACCGCTTTCTTTGACTAACGAAACAAAGGCAACAGGCTTTTGGGCTTTGTAAATCGCAAAAGACTGAACGCTAGAGTCTATTTGAGCAGAAAAAATACTGTTCTGCCAGCTGGGCGGTACATCAAAAAAAGCCGCACAAGGTTCTAACAACGTCTTGGGCAAGGGTGCAATAACAGCAAAATCTTTTTTAACAAGACCAGTAAGCGTAAAACAGTGCAATAAGTCTGTTTTTTTAAAGCCCAAAGACTCGTAGGCGCGTATGGCGCGTGTGTTGGCGTACATCACCTCTAGCTCATGTTGGTAAGGGGGCAAGTGACTAAACAAATAGGTATACATCTGGCGTACCAGCCCTAAGCCTCTGTGAGATTTAAGGATACCCGTACAAGCATTGTAAATGCGGTTTTCATGGAGTCCCACAAGTATAAGTCCCACAAGCTTCTCAGCTTCAAAAACGCCTACCGAATGAGCCAAATCAATATTTTCGGACTCAATTTTGCGGCTTAGTAACGCCACATTAAACTGTATTGGCACAAAGTACTCCTGAAAGGCTTCGTTGATAAGCACACAAATGTCCAGTAAAGGCGTTTTTACCAGATTTTTAAAACTCAGCTGAATCATTTAAGAACTATGGCCGCTTTTCTTTTGACAAAATAACTTTCTAACTGCTCTTTGTTAAGCGCATTAAGGGTTTGAGAGGGCTTTAAGGCCGCTTTCTGAGCCATGGCTACGCCGTATTTCATATTTTCATAGCCTTCTTTGTTGTGCGCATCGGGATTTAGGCTAATCCAAACGCCTTTTTCAATGGCATAGGGCAACCAACGCCAATCCAAATCTAAACGGTATGCACTAGAGTTAAGCTCTATGGCTACCCCATTGGCAGCGCAGGCATCTATGAGTTGCTTAAAATCAACAGGATAGCCCTCTCGGCGCAGCAATAAGCGTCCTGTAAGGTGTCCCATGATGGTAGCAAATGGGTTTTCTATAGCAGCTAAGAGCCTTTTGGTGGCTTTGTCTATAGGCATCCTCATGTTTTGATGTATGGATGGTATCGTAAAGTCAAACGTCTGTAGGGTTTCAGGATCGTAGTCAAGCTGTCCGTCATTGAGAATGTCTACCTCTATGCCTTTAAATATCTTAAAAGGTGCTAGCTTTAAATTGAGCTGATCTATTTCCTCTTGTTGCTGTCTTACGCGACCTTCACTGAGACCGTTGGCATAAAAAGATGTTTTGGAATGGTCGGTGATGCCTATGTATTCGTAACCCAAAGACTTGGCAAATACTGCCATATCTTCTAGACTGTGTTTGCCGTCGCTGTAGGTGCTGTGCAGATGCAAAATACCTTTTAAGTCTTGATTCTGAACTGCTTCAGGAACATTACCTTCTTTTATCCAAAGGCTTTCATGTACACCTTCACGCTGGGAAGGAATCAAATAAGGCCACTGAGCAGCTTCGTAAATGGCTTTTTCGGAGTCCCAAGTTTTTTGCTCGCATACCAACTGGTACAAATTCTTAGGCTGTTCATCAGAAAGTGGTAAAAACAAGTGCCCATCAGCAGCTGTATCCAGAAACCATTCCTTGTGAAAGTTTTCCGCACTTGCCCAACGCACTTGCACCTTGAGTGCAGGGCGTTCGTCCAAACGTGCCTCCCAAACAAAAGGCGTTTGGTGTGTACAAGAGAGCCTCTCTGAACTATTAAGAAATGTAAAAAAAGCTGTTTTAGACTCTGCTTGTACCACAAAGGACAACGTATCAACAACTTCAGTGCATCTACGCCACTGTCCGCTAGTCTCCACACGGCTTGCACCTTCAAAGGACTCTAACCAGCTCAGCAAAAAATTTTGGTAAGGTTCGGCCTCACTCAACAACAATTTGCCGCTACTTTTATTAAAAAAAGCGATGTTGTCTAAAATCAGCTGCTGGGTTTTCTCGCCTAAGCCTTTAAGTTTGGCCACAGCCCCCGCCTCACATGCCTCTCTGAGGCCGTCTAGGTCTTCTATTCCTTGTTCTTGCCAGAGCAAACGGACTTTTTTGGCACCAATGCCCTTAATTTCTAAAACTTCTAGCAAACCAGGCGGTGTTTTTTGGACATATTCCGTAAGCTCCGCAAAGGTTTGGGTTTGCATCAGGTCCGCTATTTTAGAGGCAATAGCCTTAGAAAAGCCAGCTTTTTGTATGCCTTGAAGGTCGTTTATGAGCAAATCTTTATCGAGCATGTCTAAGCGATAAAGTGCACTAGTAAAAGGCTTGATGAGTGTCACATCGGTATTGTGCAGCTCCATGAGCGAAACTAGAAGCTTAAAAGACTGGATTATTTCTTTGTTGGTCATATCAAAATTTAGATTGTAGTCAGCAAAAATATAAGTTGCTTTCAAAAGGCACAAAAACCTGAACCGCTATTTGGCACGCATAGCTTCCACAGGGTCTAGCCGCGAAGCCGTATAAGCGGGTATAATCCCTGACACCACACCTATGACGCAAGCTAAGCCCACACCTACCCAAAGTTTATCTAGCCCTACCACAATCACAAAAGTATCGGTAGAAATAAATGTGAGTCCATAGACAAGGAGCAGACCAAATGCGCCGCCAATGAGGCTCAGAAGAATAGCCTCAAACAGAAACTCACTTAAAATAAATGAATTCCGTGCGCCAAGTGATTTCTGGATTCCAATAATGTTGGTTCGTTCCTTAACAGACACAAACATGATGTTGGCAATACCGAAGCCACCCACCAAAATAGAAAAACTTCCAATAACCGCACCCGCAAGGGTCAGAACAGCAATAATACCGTCTAAAAAAGTGGCAAACATTTCGGGGCGGTTGATGGCAAAAGTTTCTTCTTCTATGGGACGAAGACCACGATAATTGCGCATAAGCCCTACCACCTCACCCTCAAGAGCTTCTAACTTTTGGTCATTCTCGAAGCCTTTAACGGCAATGCTGGGCGAAACACCGCGCTCGCCCACCTCAAACATGCGTCCCAGTGTATGAAAAGGGATAATACCGATGTTGTCTGTGCTGGGTGCGCCCAGAAGGTTCTGACCTTGATAAGACAATACGCCTACCACCCTAAACTTACGCCCCTTTATTTTAACTACTTTGTCTACAGGGTTTTCAATATCAAAGAGGTCTTTAGCGATGGTATAGCCTAGTAAGATGACATCGTAGGCATTGTCGGCTTCTTGTTGAGAGAAATAACGTCCTTTTTCTACTCGAATATCCGAAATGCGGTTGTAGTGATAAGTAATGCCTTGAATATAAATATCAGAAATGCTGCTGGTGTTGTACTTGATAGAAAGCCCGCCTTTAATGCCAAAAACCCCCACAGCAGAAGCTTTAGTCAAGTTTCTCTGCAAAAACTCATATTCCTCGAGTGTTGGCTGAGGGCGTTTGACATATTTCCACCAAGGGTATCCCGGCTGAAAAATCCAAGGCCATTTTTCTACATAAATCACTTTATCTCCCAAAAACGAAAGGCTTTCTTTGATACTGCGCTCTAGTGCGTCCACCATTGTCAGAACGCCAATAATAGAAAAAATACCCACCGTAACGCCCAAAAGCGACAGTGTGGTGCGCAATAAATTTTCACGCAAAGCTCCCAAAGCAAAACGAAAACTTTCTAAATATAAAACTAGAAACTTCATGGGCAGGGCAAAAGTAACTTACTTTTGCATTTTAACAAGCTATAAGTGGAAAGGTGTTTTGTAGGTTCGGTGGGGTTTGCAAAGATACATCAAGTATTTAAAACAACCGCTAGCGAGCGTAAATAATTTAGGGAATAACCAACTTATTTTAAGGAGAAACTTAACGCTAACAGCTTCAGTGATCTTAATTTTTTCAAACTCAATTTTTTGTGAGTACGAGTCTTTCAAACTAGTCTGCCCCCCTTATGCGTACCCCTCGTTCAACACCAGCAAACTCAGCATAGCCGTTAACCTCTACGTATGACTGGTCTATGAAATTCTTTGTTTGAGCCAATACTTTGAAATGCCCCATAAAGCAGCATATCATCAATAAAATGAGAATTCTACTCATGCGATTTGAGGTTGATAAAAGCAGTATATGAGATTTGACCTTGACTAAGTAATTGGGTAAATCACACCAACACATGGCGTTCAGAGTGATAGGAAGAGCGCACAAGAGGGCCAGCTTCCACATACTTCAAACCTAGCTTGAGTCCTTCTTCTTTATAAAAAGCAAACAGCTCGGGACTAATGTATTCTATGACTTCGTGGTGGTTTTTGGTAGGCTGTAAATATTGTCCTATGGTGAGAATGTCGCAACCGTGTGTGGCCAAATCGCGCATGATCTCGAGCATTTCTGCTTGAGTTTCGCCTAGCCCAACCATTACGCCTGATTTTGTGCGCTTACCGTAGTCTTTTGTTCGCTTTATTTGCTCTAAACTGCGCTCATATCTGGCTTGTGGTCTTACAGTTTTGTATAAACGTTTAACGGTTTCCATATTATGAGACACTACTTCCTGCCCTGCTGAAATCATGCGTTCTAAGGCATTCCAGTTGGCTTTTACGTCTGGAATAAGGGTCTCTATAGTGGTATTGGGGCTGCTGGCTTTGGTCTGCACCACCGTCTGATACCAAATTTCAGCACCTCTATCTGCCAGTTCATCGCGGTTTACAGAAGTTATCACGGCATGCTTCACCTCCATCAGTCGGATAGCCTCCGCTACACGGCGAGGCTCATCGGTATCATAAACGGGCGGTTTACCAGTTTGTACAGCACAAAATGAGCAGGTTCTGGTACAAACATTGCCTAGAATCATAAAAGTGGCTGTTCCTTCTCCCCAACACTCTCCCATATTGGGGCAGTTTCCGCTCTCGCAAATGGTGTGCAGCTTGTGAGTGTCCACCAAACCCCGCACTTTTTTAAAGTTATCCCCAGAGGGAAGTTTAACGCGCAGCCAAGTAGGTCTTTGTGTTTTTTCACCATTCACTTTAGCAGGTATTACAGGCAGCTCTATCATGCTATAATTACTTTGTGTTCAGATTTATTTTGAGAGTGATGATTTGAATCATTGCATTAGTGCAAATGTACTTCCTGAAAATTACTTTTGCAAGCCCCCTTATTCTTTTTTGAATATTGAAGACCCGCTCGCGAGCCAAGGGATTAAAAAATAGTGTTTATTTTTATATGGGTGTTTATTTCTTAAGTTCCTAACCAAAAAATAGCTCACCTTGTTTTGTTTTTTGAGTAAATATTACTTAATATTGTACGTTGTATGAAAGCGTATGCTGGGCTTTAGTCTACCACCAGCCTTCATCATACGATCTACAAGACCTATTCTATAAAAAATTACATTTTAATGGAAATATTTACTGATGTGATGCTTCTTTTGGGAGCATCAATTATTGTTATTCTTATTCTGCATAGGATACACGTCCCCACCATTGTTGGCTTTTTGATAACAGGGGTGTTGGCAGGGCCAGGCGGATTTAGTTTGGTAGAAGGAGCCGAAGAGGTAGACTTGTTGGCAGAAATCGGCGTTATTTTATTGTTATTCACGATAGGATTGGAGTTTTCAATAGACAATCTAATGAAACTCAAAAAAATAGCGGCTGTAGGTGGCTCTGTGCAAGTAGTTTTAACCATTATCGTTTTTGCAGCTATCAGTTATTATTTTGGTTATGACTATCTCCCATCCGCCACGTTTATAGGATTTATCTTTGCGCTGAGCTGTTCAGCTATTGTTCTCAAGGTTTTACAAGGTCGAAATGAAATGAAAACAGAACATGGCAAAGTTATTTTTGCCATTATGGTTTTTCAAGATTTCTCAGTAGTTATTATGATGCTCGTAACCCCAATGATGACGGGTACGGCAGAAAATATATGGTTAGATGTGGCTACTCTGGTGGCTAAAGTAGGCTGCTTGATATTGGCTTTAGTTCTGACTGCCAAATACTTGATTTCTGGCTTGCTTTTTCAAGTGGCGCGTACTGAGAGTAAAGAATTATTTATTACGGCCACAGTTGTTATTTGCTTTGCTATTGCTTGGCTTACATCGTTTGCGGGGCTTTCCTTGGCTATAGGTGCTTTTTTTGCTGGCCTAGTGATTGCTGAATCAAAATATAGCTACGAAGCAGCAGGCAGCATCCTGCCGTTCAAAGAGGTGTTCACGAGTGTTTTCTTTATTTCTATTGGCATGATGATGGATCTGAGTTTTCTAAAAGAAAATTATCCAACCATTATTTTATTGGTGCTTTTAACAGTTACTCTCAAAGCCATCATTGGCTTTATTGCTGCCTTAGCTCTCAAGCTTCCACGCCAAACTATTTTGCTGGTTGGTTTAGCCGTTTGTCAGGTAGGTGATGAGTTTTCGTTTGTTCTCTGCAAAACTGGAGCGGATTCAGGTTTGATGCCCATTGAGATTTATCAATATTTTTTGGCGGTCTCTATCGTCACTATTGGTCTCACGCCCATGATTATGAATTTAAGTTCGCAGTTTGTCAAACGTCTTTTGATACAAAAAGTGCCAAACAAAGCCAATTTTAAAAATTTTAATGGCAATCAAAAAAACACACAGATGGCAGTCAGAATGGTTACTGCTGGCGAAGAAGAGCTTGGCGAAAACCATAACAATGTAGCCAATGCCAATCGGGTCTCTGCTCCTTATGACGAAGAAGAATCTCTAAAAAACCACATGGTAATTATTGGTTTTGGATCTCACGGCAAAAATATTGCACTTGGTGCGCAGAGAGCAGGTATTCCATACATCATTGTGGAACAGAACGCTATCATTGTTAAGTACGAAGTAGCTAAAAAAGAGCCTATTGTGTTTGGCGATGCCGCCTACGAAGAAGTCCTTCAAAGTGCAGATATCAAGCTGGCTGCCGTAGTAGTTATTACACTTGGCGACCCTTTCTCCACCCGAAAAATTACTTATAGAGTTCGCAAAATGAACCCAAATGCTTTTATCATTGTGCGAACGCGCCACTTGAGTGAGGTCAGCGAAATGAAAGATTTGGGTGCAGATGAAGTCATTACAGATGAATATGAAACTACCCTCGAGATGTTTACTTTGGCTCTGGAACATTTCTTTGTACCAGCTGAAAAGATTTACCAAATGGTCAAGCTCATTCGCTCTTTTGACAAAAATACAGACTAAATGTATAGAAATTGTCCCCAACAAAAAAAGCCCACTGATTTAGTCTGAGCTTTTTTTGTTGGGCTATCTCTACGGTTTCTGCCTAGAACCAGCCAAATTTAAACGATATGTTCATTGTGGGTGCATTAAAGCTCTCTGGCTTATAAAAAGTGTTGTTAGCATTGCCAATAATGCGGTAGCCGCCACCAACCGCCACACGAAAATACCGCGTCACATTGGCTTCAAGCTCTGCATAGGGTGTTACGGCCACAATCGCATCATCTTCCAAACCTGAAATTCGGACATTACCCCAGCCCAAAAGTGTATTGACGTTCACGTGAAAAACCTTGTTGGCATTAATAGAATATCCCAAAATCAAACCTCCATGACGCAAACTTGACTCGTAATCACTACCCGAGAAACTAAAATTGCCTGTATCAGAACGGCCTGAATTGTAAAGACCAAAAACATATTTGCGGTTCAGCACCATGGCTAAACCTGAACCTAGGGAATAAGAGAACTCATCGCCAGACTGATAAAAATTCAGCATAGGCATGGCGTAAATATCAAAGTGATCTACTTCTTTGACCAGAGTAGAAGGTTTATCATCTTTTTTATCATCCTGAGCTTGTGCTCCAAAAATGAGCATGGTCAAAAAAATGAGTGTCAAGCAACATGTTTGTGCAGTCTTAAGTATAGTATTCATATACTAATTAAAGAGTTTAAAAGTTTGAATGTTGTCATAAAGATGCAAATGTCCTGTAAAGGTTGCTCGCTCGTGTTATTTTTACTCAAAAACTTCGTTGATGCCCTATCACTATTAGTAAAAAAGACAATAGACTGTTGTATTTTTAGAAAGCTATTGTTTGTTTTGCGGATACAGAAAATAAGCCAATAGTTTCAGCCATGAATTTATTTGAATCGCTCGTAAGACCTAATGTCCTAAAAATGAAACCTTATTCATCGGCTCGCGACGAGTTTAAGGGGACAGCCAAAGTGTTTTTAGATGCCAATGAAAGTCCTTTTCCAAATGGTCTTAATCGCTACCCCGATCCGCTTCAACGATCGCTCAAAGCAGAACTGGGCGCATATTTTGGCGTGTATGGTGAGCAGATTCTTTTAGGAAATGGCAGTGATGAGCCTATAGATCTGCTTATTAGGGCTTTTTGTGAACCCAACCGCGATCATATTCTCATCACACCGCCCACCTACGGCATGTATGAAGTGTGTGCTAACACCAACAGCGTTTCGGTAATCAATGCACCGCTTGACTTAGACTATCAATTGCAAACTGAAGCACTAATAGAACGCCTTAATGATTGTGTAAAACTTGTTTTTTTATGTTCGCCCAATAACCCAACAGGAAATTTATTAGACGAAAAAAGCATCTTGCAAATTACAGACGCAACTAAAGGATTGGTTATAGTGGATGAGGCGTATGCCGATTTTAGTGGGTTTTCTATGCTAAAACACTTGCCCAGCCGCCCCAATTTGGTAGTGCTCAAAACCTTTTCAAAGGCATGGGGCTTGGCAGCTATTCGTCTGGGCATGCTCATAGCACACCCCGATGTGCTTTTTTGGTTGAATAGAATCAAAGCACCCTACAACATCAACCGCATGACTATGGATTGTGCTTCTCAGATTCTTAATCAAAAGGGCACAGTAGCACAACAGGTGCAGCAAATTGTCGAGGAAAAAAATCGTTTGGTTTCTTTTTTAGAGTCTTCAGTGTTGGTTAATCATGTTTTTCCTTCACAAGCCAACTTTGTCTTAGTACGCTTCAAAGACGTTCAGAAGGTATTTCAGCATCTACTTTCTGAGGGCATCGTAGTCCGAAACCGCTCTAATCTGCCCGAGTGTTTGGGTTGTCTGCGGATTTCAGTTGGTTTGCCTGCCGAAAACAACATGCTCATGCAGGCTTTACGCGCGCTTGAACGCACCCAAAGCCTATAAAAGCCTAATCGAAAACGGAACTGACAAAAACAACAGTCTAATGCTTGAAGTGGCGCGTACCAGTTATGACCATCGTCATGCCGTTCTGATTACAAAAGTCTACAGAGTCTTGATCTCTCACCGAACCACCTGGCTGTATAACGGCTTTTATACCAGCCTGATGAGCAGTTTCTACGCAGTCTGAGAATGGGAAAAAAGCATCAGAGGCCATAGCTGCGTGCTGAAGAGAAAAGCCAAAAGCATGAGCCTTTTGAATGGCCTGTTTTAAGGCATCAATACGCGAAGTTTGACCAGTTCCACTAGCTAAAAGCTGTGACTCAGAGGCTAAAACAATGGTATTAGACTTGGTGTGTTTGGCTATTTTGGCTGCAAAGAGCATAGCGCGAACTTCCTCATCGGTGGGCTGTTGGGTAGTTACCACCTTTAAATCATCAGCCGTTTCGCTTTTGAGATCTTTGTCCTGTACCAAAACTCCGCCCAAAACACTTTTAAATTGTGTTTTAGGCATTCTGCTTGCGTGTCGCGCCAGAATGATGCGATTTTTTTTGGTTTTGAGCAAAGCCAAAGCCTCTGGTTCAAAATCAGGGGCAACTAAAATTTCAAAGAACAGGGTATTGAGTGCTTCTGCGGTGCGCATATCCAAGCGTTTATTGCAGACCAGTACACCTCCAAAAGCAGAAAGAGGATCAGCAGAAAGTGCTTTTTGATAAGCCGTTAATAAATCCTGCCCCAAAGCTACACCGCAAGCATTGGTATGCTTGACAATAACAAACGCGGGTTGAGCCTCCGCCTCAAACTCATCTAGCAAACTGAGAGCTGCTTCCACATCTACCAAATTGTTATAGCTAAGCTCTTTGCCATTTAGCTGTGTGAAATGCGCGTTCAAATTTCCAAAAAAAGTGGCTTTTTGATGCGGGTTTTCACCATAGCGTAAATGCTGCGCTTGAGTATTGCCCACTAGGAAGTGTGAGGGAGCGGTATACTCGCTGGTATTGGTTTCCAAAAAGTGATTAAAAATGGCTGAATCATAAGAAGCTGTATGTAAAAATGCTTGTATAGCCAGATGTTTGCGCTCGTGCAGCTCACTTTTTCCATTTTTCTCTTTCAAAAGTGCTTCTAAATCAGCATATTGATTTTTTGAGCATACGATAAGCGTGTCTCTGAAATTCTTAGCGGCTGCCCTAATGAGGCTCACCCCGCCTATATCAATTTTTTCAATGATTTCCTCCTCGTTGTGGGTCTGTGCCACAGTCTCGCTAAAAGGATACAAGTCTACAATGACAAGATCTATATTGGGGATACGGAACTCAAGAGCTTCTTTTTCGTCTTGCAAAATGTTTCGTCTGTAGAGAATTCCGCCAAAAATTTTGGGGTGTAAGGTCTTCACTCTTCCGCCAAAAATAGCAGGATATTGCGTGATTTCCTCAACGGACGTAACAGGTACGCCTAAGTTTTCTATAAATTTTTGTGTGCCGCCAGTGGAATAAATAACTATACCTAAGCGATTTAGCTCGTGTATTATAGGCTCTAAGCCGTCTTTGTAATAAACTGAAACGAGGGCTGAGTGAATTGTTTTTTGCATGAACAGGTACTTTTTGAATGACGCGCAAATATAATGAGTTATTGCAGGAATACTAAAGCTTGTTTTGATTTAAGTAAGGCTGGATAACACTTAATTGGCCAGATGCCTTATCACAAAAGCTCTTTATATGGCGCAAAACGTATGAGCAGATAGCCCGTGATGGCTGAGAACAAGGATCCTGTCAGAACAGCTAAACGAGAATCCACTAGATAGTCAGAACCGGCATCAAAAGCAAGCATAGACACAAAAATAGACATCGTAAAACCTATTCCTCCCAAAAAGCCCACACCAATCAGTTGTTGAAGATTTGTATTCTCTGGTAATCTTATCCATCCCGCTTTGGCAGCGAGCCAAGTACTGAGTACTATGCCTATGGGTTTACCCAAAAACAGCCCAAATATAATGCCCAAGCCGCATGAGCTGGCCAAGCCAGTACTAAAACTGCCCTCCAGCACCAAGGCTGTGTTGGTGAGTGCAAACAGAGGTATGATAATGAACGTAACTGGCACATGCAAAGCTGCTTTCAAAGTCCTGAGCGGGGAGCTGTTGCTGTTTACATCACCAACAGGAATACACAAAGCTGTACAAACTCCCCCAATAGTGGGATGAATACCAGATTTGAGTAAAAAATACCAAAGTAGCACGCCGCATGAGATGTAAACAAAAGGTGATTTGATATCCAAAATCCAATTCAAGACCAAAGCCATGAACAAGAAGCAAGCACCAGCCAACAGCAAATAACCAAAGTGTAACTCATTAGTATAAAATGCAGCTATGACAATGATTGCGCCCAAATCATCAATAACGGCTAGAGCGAGCAAAAATATTTTGAGAGACTCAGGCACACGCTTACCCAGAAGCCCCAACACACCCACAGAAAACGCAATATCAGTAGCCGTTGGAATGGCCCAGCCTGACGAGGCGGAGCTGCTCAGGTTAAAAGCTGTATAGATCATGCCAGGAAAAAGCATCCCAAAGCCAGCCGCTAAAAATGGGCGTAACTTACTGCCAGGAATCGCCAAAGAACCAGCTAGCCATTCATCTTTAATTTCTAAACCCACATTCAAAAAGAAAATGGTCATAAGCGCGTCATTAATGAAATGACTAAAATGCATTTCGGCATGATAGCTCCCTCCAAAAAAGCCAATGGTTGTCTCCCAGACCTGTAGATAGACTTGACTATAGGCAGAGTTGGCCATGATAAGCGAAAAAATAGTACATGCAATAAGCAAAATACCCGTCGTGTCGTCGCGCTTTTTAAAACTGTTCCAGTTTAGCTTGATTTTACTCTTTAGCGTAGCGGTTCTTTTAATCATTACTTTAATTGAGTGCTGTTTGGCAGATGTCCCTTCTTCCGTTCTGCCCTAAATTGAGTCGCAAGATAAAGAAAAATAAGCTACACCGTAAAGTGTCGTGGTTAAAATGAAAACTTGTGTTGTTAAAGTTTAAAAAAACAAGCCTTTTTCGAAAATAGATAAGATAAAATGATTAAATTTGTCGTGTTTTTAGCTCGATTGATTTTATAATGCTGCTTATGAAAAAGCAATATGCTTGGTTGTTATGGGTAATTCTGCTACTTTCGGCTTGTATTCCGATAGAAGACAAATTTAAACCCTTTATTCTAGATTTTGATTTAGAGGATAGCTATGCTGTTGAGGACAGTATCCAACTCACTGCGCAGCTCACAGACGATGTAGGTATAGAAAAGATTTATATTACTGTGGGCTATAACGACCCCGAAGATCCCACGGCTTGGACTAAGTCGGATAGTTTTGATACAAGAGGCGGCTTGTTTTATGATTTAGATACCTTCTTAGTAGTTCCGTCTCGTGCAAAGCTCGGCGGTTATTTTATGAATATTACGGTTCGTGATGCAGGCGGCAACATTGAGTCTGCTACAGAAGAGTTTGTTATTCGTGGTGATGAGCGCGGGCCTCGCTTCAATGAAGTAACGATTATTAGTCTACTGCCTGATGAGCTTTCGGCAGGTAGCGACGGGATTAGTTTTGGCGGAACATATTTTGCTTGTCCTAGCCAAACGGTTTTCTTTAGAGGAACACTAGCCGATAATTTGGGCATTTCAAAATTAACAGCCTTCTATGAAAATCTACCAGAGGGCGTAGAGGAATTGGAAAAAACAAGAGTTTTTGATGATTTGGCAACTATTGACCTAGAAAATATTTTTGGTGACGACTTAAAAATACCTTTAGGCTTAGAACCAGAAGATAAGTTCCTGTTGGTGCTAGAGGCTGAAGATGCTGATGGCAACACGAGCCGATATGAATTTGATTTAGTTGCGGATGATGACTGCGACAGCGAACCTCCCGTTATCACAGTTATAGAAACCCTCCCAGAAATAGACCTCGAGCTCAACGAGGCAGGCATTGTGCAAGGTGACACGCTCTACCTCACGCAAATAGAAGTCACCGATAACCGTACTATCAAGCGATTTGTAGCCTCTCTTCGCACCCCTACAACAGGTGAATTTGATTTTTTGAATGACACCGTAGGTGGCTCTAGTCCTTACATTCCTGAGTTGGTGTTTGTGCCTATTCCTGCTTCGGCTAGGCCAGGTTCTGAATACGAACTGACCCTTTTGGCAGCCGACGAGCGCGGTAATCAAGATAGCTACAAAATTTTGATAACTGTCTTGCGAGATACTCCTCCCGATATTTTCATTACAGGACGGGAAGTCTCACCAACAGGTGCTGAAGAAGATATTCCTCTAAGCACAGTCAGCGATGTTGCTATCAAACGCTCTTCTAGGCTTCGCATAGAAGGTAAAATCAAAGAAGACATTGCATTTGCAAGTATCAAAATCAGCTGGGGCGTGGTGAGCGAAGAAGAAGTAAAAGTGAACCTGACCGAAGATGATTTGGAGGGGCTTAAAATTTATGACTTTGCTAGTGGTGAAAATGAGTTTCAAGTGCCAGATGTTCCAAGCGGCACTAAACTGCACTTAATTGTAGAAGCTGTGGACAAACTTGGGCAAACCAACAAAAAAGTATACACTTTTGCTGTGGAATAGCGTAATTGAACTAAAAAAATGTCTCTAAAACAGCCATGCAATATATTCTAAAGCATTTTCTTTTTTTAATGGTGATTTTGAGTGGTTTACTCTGTACTTGTGAGCCAGAAAAGGGCGGCGAGCCAGAGCCTACTGAAAACTGCGCCATAGAAAAAGTCTTTGCCGGTACAGATTCTCTGCTGGTCAGGCACGAGTTTGTGAATAATCGTTTGAACAAGACCTTTCTCTACAATAGCAACGAGAATTATATAGGCTATAAAACCTACGATTACGCGTCCAGAACCCGCATTATCATTAAGGAATACAATACAGTGGGCACATTGCTTTGGCTTACAACTGCCATTCTAGATGACGCGGGCAATCCAATTTCAGAGGTAAGAGAACGTTTTGGCAAACCCAAAACCTTCCACCAGTCCACCACCTACAGCTATGACGGCGAAGGCTATCTTACTCGAAAAGTTCTACGCTATGCCGAAGACCCAGAAGTAAGCCCACCTACCACCTACACCACGATTACTACTACCTACCAAGTAGCTGAGGGTCAGATAGAACTTCTCAGGCAAAGTACACAAACTATTTCATCACGCGACACCCTTTCGGAGGTTTTACGCATGCGCATGGACTACGCCAATGGGGTGAGTCCCAAACCTATTTTAGAAATGCCCTACCCTTATGGTAAAGCTTGGACTGCCCTACCCTCTGGCATAGAGTTCTTTTATAACAGAAGTGATTCAGCCGCCGCCACTGCGGAGATATTTTATGAGCTAGATGAAAATGGTTATTTGGCAGCCAAACGCACACGTATGCGACAAGCCTCAGGCCGTATCGTGAACAGTGCTGAACTTTTTTTGTATAAGTGCGGCTTAAAGCCCTAAAAAATACCAAAAGGACTGACCATGGGCTTACAAGATTTGCTTTTGACTCCTGTTTATCTAGCCTTGATTGTTCCTTTCATGTTTGCTATCAAACTGAATTATGCCAAAGGATCACTCGGAAATTATTTCTTGCCTGCCTACTTTTTGAAAGTAATTGGTTCTATCGCACTTGGCCTTATTTATTTTTTTTACTACAGAGGGGGTGACACCATTCAGTATTTTGTAGACAGCACACTCATGTATAAAGTGTTCTGGGAAGATCCTGAGCTGGGCTTTCGCTTCCTTTTTGGGAGCAATGCCACCGACAAACTCACCGCATTTTACGGTTCACAGTTCACTTATTTTAAAGATCCGCCTTCTTATATGGTGGTGCGCTTTAGTGGAACCATTGGCATTTTTACGCTTAACACCTATACGCTTAATGCTATTTTTTTTGCTACCTACTCTTTCTTTGGCTGCTGGCGCATGTATAGAGCTTTTGTAGATCAGTACCCTCACCTTCATAAAGAATTTGCTTACGGATTTTTGTACGTACCCTCACTATTTTTCTGGGGCTCTGGCCTTATGAAGGATACTATCACGTTAGGCGCGTTAGGTTTTGCCTACTCAGGGTTCTACTATGGGATTATCAAGGGCGAAAAGAAAATTCTTAACTTAATCATACTCGCTGTGAGCTGTTGGCTGCTCAAAGAAACCAAGATTTATATATTCCTCTGCTTTATACCCGCCTGCTTGTTGTGGTTATTTTTGATATACAAGGACAAAATAAAAGTAAAAGTGATACGCAATACGGTAGCTCCTATAATTATTGCAGTTTTTAGCCTAGCTGGTTTTTATGGTATGTCAGAAATTTCTCGCGGAACAGACTATGACCTCAATAACATTGCAGCAGAAGCCAAAATAACTTCTGACTATCTGCGAAAAATTAGTAAGGAAGGGGCATCTTATGATGTGGGTAAACTTGATGGCACTTTTACAGGTTTGTTGGCCTTAGCACCAAACGCTATTTTTATCACGCTCTTCCGCCCATTTTTGTGGGAGATAAACGGCCCCACTATGCTTTTGGCTGCGCTAGAGAATTTGATTGTATTGATGCTTCTCATCTATACGTTTTATAAAGTAAATTTTAAAGATGTTTTAAAGACAATACGAGACAATCACTTTGTGATTGTGGGTCTGTTTTTTGCTATACCTTTTTCTTTTTTTATGGGTGTAGCCAGCGGGAATTTCGGAACTTTGGTGCGCTATAAAATCCCCATGCTGCCGTTTTTTATCTGCTCTATCATGGTCATTCTCAACAGCAACGGTTATACCTTGTTTAAAAAGCGAAAAGCTCCCATCAAACTCATCCGTTAATCCCTTTGGCATTTTTTCCAGAAATATTTTACTAGAAAGGTCAAGAAAACTAAACAAAGCGTCCAAAGTGCATTGTTGTATTTCTGCCACCAAAGCATTTCTGGTAAGTTGGTAACACGCAAAGGAGAGACATTACCCACCAGATAAGAAGAAGCCCAGTAATCAATATGCTTTTCTTTATCCAAAACTTGAGTACTTTCTAGATAAAATTTCAAGGCATAATGCCAAGCCAAATAAAGTGGTAAGCCTTTTTGTAATTGCTGCTGGAAGTCTTCTAAAATGCGAGGCGGTGTATCTGGAGAGCTAAAAAAGCAAGACGAATTTGGGTTCTGCTTAGCCCATAAAAGTCCCTCAAAAAGCCTTTTTGTGTTTTTCTTACTATTCTGAATGAAATACAAAGCTGGCTCAGAAAGCAAACTGTCACTCTTGACAATTGGTAAGCGACGGACTTGAGTCTGTTTCAACAAACGCCATGCTTCGTGGCTATTCAGGGCGTAGTGAATCTGTGTAATCTTAGCGGTGTAACTAAGTGCAGAATAGCTAAAAAGCTGATTGTCTGCTGGTATAGCATGAAGAAGCGCGTGATGTGGCAACTCGGACATGAGTAAATCTGGACAAATAAAAGCTTTCATACCGCGCAGAGCCTTCCCTATGCGCTTATAAAGGCGCATGTAGAGGTGTTTGCCATAAAAAAGATAGTCTGGGTAGCTCATCGTTTCTTGAAATTGAGCTTTTTGATGCTCAAACACAGCCAAAGGCATCATCTCCTCGTACATACTTACAGAATCATGGCTCACATAACACACCAAATAGCGGTACTGCCAAGTATCAGAAGGAAGTTTATATTCCAAAAATTCTACAACTACAGTTTCTTGATCTAAGGCAGCTGAAATTTGGCTCAAGCTTATGACTTTCTGAAAACTATCAAATCTTTTCTGTGAACTTTGATAGGCTTTGAGGCGTTCATTTTTAAGATTTTGAAATAAAAAAAAAGCTTTCTCGAGCTGTTTTGGGTCTTGCTTTGCGTTCTGATAGGTTGTAAGAATCGCCTGCACCGTTTCTGAGTGCGTGTAATGATTTTGATGAAACACGAAGGGCGATACCTCTGCCGTGCAAGGCAGGGAAAAAAACAAACCCAAAACAAACAGCGCAAAGTGCAGCGCAAGCACCTTGAAACAAGCCCCTTTGAAATCAAGCAATGAACTTGTAGATTCCGTCATTTCATCAAGTTTTTATTACACCATGACGGTATAAATCCAAAGATCTTTGCAAGATATCATTGATTTGTAGGATTGGCAAATCCTGTGTAGAATCAATGAGCATGATCTTCATCCTTGAGCGTTTCTCCTGCAAAAGAAATTCATCTTGAAAACGAAACCCCTCTACAAAACCAATGTAGGGCTGTTGGTATTTCTTGTGATACCACAGATAACAAAATGGTTTGCCTTTATAACAAAAGAAAGGCATTTTGTAGCTCCAAGAACAGCTAATGAGGGTGTCTTGAGACAAAATTACCTGGTGGAGTGTTATCAAACAGCTACGGACTGGCTCGTCTTTCTCCAAATAAAAGTTTTCTATTGGTTTCATGATAGCATTTTACTTAATTTCTATGGGCAGTACTGCACCAAAGGTACGCTCAGAGTTCTGCTCTTTGAGCTTTATCCAAGTTGTATAAACGCCCTTTTTTAAGCCCTTTGTGGAAAATTCAAAAAGAGAGTCAGTACTTTTGGTATCCAAAAAACCCTTCTCCTCCTTCACAATCTGACCAAAAGCATCTACCCACCGAATAATTGTGGTTGTTTTTGACTTGGGCGTAACAAAGCCTACAAATTGCAGGCTGCAATGAGCTTGTTCAGGCGCAAGCCATCTAACTACTTGTTTTTTAGAGTCTTGAAGCAATAAGCTTCTCACCTCAATGCCTATGGCCGAACTGTGCACGCCCATACCCAGCGCATTGTGCGTTGTAATGGCATTTTTAGCGAGAGGAGACTGTTCACTTATGCACATGGGAAGCGTGATGAGCAGTTCACCGCGACCTCTTTTGTCATAAAACCGCAATTCAACGGTGTAAATGACGTTTTTTTGAGGAAATAAATTACTTCGTATGGATACCACCAAACTCTTGAGAGAGTCTGCGGGCATCAATGAAAAGGAGGTTTTGTGATAAATGTCTTTCTGGTTGCTGACCTCTTTCTGTCCAGGTCCTAAAATTCGCAAAGCGCAGCCCAAGGTGATGTTATCATCAGGATCTAAACAAAAATTTTGGGGCTTACTCACTCGGATGAGGACTTCTTGTTCCGCGCCTAGCTCTGCACTTGCCCAAAAACCCGCGCTGCCCTTTGGTGAGAATATCATTTTTTCGTATGCAATTCCCTTGCTAATCACTACCGCGCCTGTAAAAGCCTCTACACTGATGTCTGTAATAATGTTATTTTTAACAGGACAGGGCGCATTAGCTAAGGCTTTGTACCAAGCACAGCCCAATTTTTTAGATAGGGGTTTAGCTGACTTTACGCCCAACTGAAAGGCTTTTTCCAGATCAGTACAAGCCCCTTCGTTTTTTTTAAGACCTAGCCAACATTCTGCACGGTCATTGTAATGTTGTCCATTATTTGGCTCTAAACGAATTACTTCAGTGTAGTCTTTTAGTGCATCTTTATACTTTTTGAGCCGCTTGAGCGCGTTAGCTCGCTTTTGCCAGGCCGAGACTTGGCGGTTATTTTCTTTGATGGCTTTGCCAAAGTACTTCGCAGCCTCCTTGTAGTCTTTGATTTTAAAACAAGCGTCGCCCTTTTTGATATACACTTCAAAACGGTTCTTTTGAGCAAATAAAGGCACACAGAAAACTGTAATAAAGCATAAAATTAATGTGATTTGTAAGGGAAATGATTGTTTTTTGAGCAGGGAAGTAGTCATCTGTTATTGGCTCTGTTTTGGTCATTAGCAAAAAATTAAGGGCAAAAAATATACCTTATCATGCAAATATGCTATTTTTGCCCTGTAAAAATTTATTTGCGCCTTCCCAAAGCCCCCTGCCTCATGGATCTAAAAATGCTCACTGAAGACTTTCCGCCACACCACAAAGCTGGCTATATCAGCATTATAGGGAAACCCAATGCAGGCAAATCTACGCTTCTCAATGTCCTTTTGGGTGAAAAATTGGCCATAGCCACCGCTAAAGCTCAAACCACCAGACATAGAATCATGGGCATCATCAATGCGCCTGACTACCAAATCATTTATTCCGATACGCCAGGCATTATTGAGCAGCCCAAATACAAGCTTCATGAGCGCATGATGACCTACGTCAAAGAGTCTTTATCGGACTCTGACGCGCTGATTTTTCTGGCAGATGCACAAGACGAATGGACTAAGGATCAAGAGCTTGTCAGTAAACTTTCTTCTATTGTTAAGGAAAAACCTATTATTTTGTTGGTCAATAAAATAGATCTGGTAAATCAGGAATTCGTAACGGCGCAAATCAAAAAGTGGACGGAACTTGTGCCATTTACTGCTGTAAGTGCCATTTCAGCTTTACATCAGTTCAACTTGCAAAACCTTTTGGATACTTTACTCCAGTATTTGCCTGTCCATCCGCCCTATTTTTCCAAAGACGCTTTTACGGATAGACCAGAGCGTTTTTTTGCATCTGAAATTATACGTGAACAAATATTTTTGCACTACGAGCAAGAAATCCCCTATTGTTCTGAGGTTCGCATAGTGGAATTCAAAGACAAGATTGATATTCTGGCTATTCGCGCCGAAATCTTTGTAGAACGGACTAGCCAAAAAGGTATTTTTATTGGCCACAAGGGTGAAATGATTAAGAAAGTGGGTATTGCGGCTCGTTTAGAGCTGGAAAAATTCTTTGGGAAGAAAGTTTTCTTGGAGCAACATGTGAAGGTAGAACCAGACTGGCGCACCAAACAAAACTCGCTCGATAAGTTTGGCTACGACCAATAAATTTTACGCAAAATAACGTTCGTAAATTGGGCTGCGCATAGTAAATTGTAGCTTAAAAATCGGGTAAAAAATCCAATCTAGAAACTTGTTTGGGGTGTAGTATGTGATGTCGTCCACAATTGTGGTGCTTATGCCAGTGTGTTTGATGATATGGCGGTGTTTCCAGTACTTCAAAAACCAAGGCAAATCTACCCCTTCGTCTACAAACTCAATCTCCTCTAAGCTTTCGGATATAGATACAATTTTTACCCCCCAAATAAACTTAGCTAACAAAAAATCAAGCTCCACCGTTACGCGGCCATCTACGCGCTGCCCGTCAAACTCCAAAACCCGCAAACGCGGAAAAACAGGCTTCAATTCATCAAAAAGCTGGCGGTCAAAACCCTCATAAACGGCTTTATAGTCTTTGTTGACGTTGGTATGAATAGCAAAGTGTGGCATCGGGCTAACAAAAAATATTTTTTTATGCTTCAATAACGTTTTTCCAAAAGTTTTGTTTGATATTATTGCTTTATTTATACTATTCAGTGTTTTTTTTGTATAAATTTGGGCACATTTTTTTAGTGTTTTTTTATTCTTTGTCAAAGTCTTTTATGTTCGTTCCACATTTTGTCAAATCACTCCTTTTAAGCCTTCTCTTTTTGTTGCCAGTAGCGGCTTTTGCACAAGATAATCAAGAAGACGCTTCTCAAAAAGGAAGTATTTCTGGAAGTTTTCAAACTGATTTTCAGTACTATCTCAAAGATACTGTAATTGATGCCGCCCTGCCTGATGAACGCGTTGGCTCTAACTCCTACCTGACGCTCATGTACCAGCGCGGGGGTCTGCGAGCAGGCGTGCGCTACGAGGCGTACTTTCCAGCTCTGTTGGGTTTTCCGCTTAACTTAACAGGCTACGGCATTGTGAACAGATTTGTAAGCTATGAAAAAGATTTTATTGAGCTCACGGCTGGTCATTTTTATGAGCAATTTGGCAATGGACTTGTTTTGAGAAGCTTAGAAGAAAGGCCGCTGGGTATAGACAACGCCATTGACGGCGCAAGAGTAAAAATCAAACTAAAAGATAAGGTTAAAGTTACCACGCTCATAGGCAAACACCGCGATGGCTTTAGGTTGTCTGAAGGCACTGTACGCGCTGTCAGTGGTGAATTTTTTTTAGATAAAATCCTAAAAATAAGGCCAGAGTCCAACACCAGCCTAAATTTAAGCCTTAACTACGTGAGCAAGTTTCAGCCTTATGACGGAGGTTTAGACAATGTGCCTGTTAACTCAAGAGCTTACTCTGCGCGCCTGCTGGCCAGCAAAGGTCGTTTTGGCATCAATGCAGAATATGTGCGCAAGCAAACCGACCCCAACAAAGTGAACCAATACAGCTTTGCGGGTGGTGACATGATGTATGTGAACCTTTCGTATAACCAAAAAGGCTTGGGCATCAACCTTTCTGCACAGAGCATGCACAATATGAATTTTCGTACCGAACGAGATGCCATTGACAACCGCACAATTATCAATTTTGTAACGGCCAACACAAAACAACAAACTTACCGCTTGCTAACACTGTATCCCTATACGACACAAGTTAACGGCGAGGTGGCCTATCAAATAGATGTGCTCTACAAGATAAAGAAAGGAACTTGGCTTGGCGGTCGCTATGGCTTAGATGTGGCCTTCAATGCTTCTATTTGTAACGAACTTGACACCGCAGGCATTTATCAAAACCCGCAGCAGTCTGAGATTTTCAAAATGGGCAGAAAAAATTACTACCAAGACTTCAACTTGGAGCTCACAAAAAAATGGAGTCCTAAGCTCAAAACTATTCTTTATTTGGTGCATCTCAAATATGACAAGGATCAAATTGAAGGTCGTCGCGGTTTTGGTGTGGTTACGTCCAACTCTGTGATTGTAGAAAATGTGATTAAGATGTCCAAAAAACGTTCTTTGCGCATAGAGTTGCAGCATTTATCCACTAAGCAGGATTTTGGCAACTGGGGTATGGCTCTGGCCGAGCTTGGTTTGGGTGGTAAGTGGTTTGTTTATGCTTCAGATGAGGTAAACTACCATGAGTTTGGCTCTAGCAAAAAAGCCAAGCACTTCTACGCAGGCGGTCTCGTGTATGTGCAAGGCGGTACGCGCTTAAGTTTGAACTATGCGCGTCAGCGTGAGGGTTTGGTCTGTGTAGGTGGTATCTGCCGCCTAGTACCAGCCTCTAACGGTTTTGGCATTTCGGTGAATACGACTTTCTAAATTTCTTATTTTTAGAGCAGTTTTGTAAGAAGAGCGGCATTGACATGAAAACACCTATGCCGTTCTTGCTTACCCTGTTGGCTATAAGGGGCGATGGTCAAACCGAAGGCTTCAAAAATTTAAAGCAATTCAACAAAGTGTCAGTAAAAATGTGTTATGTTTGCGCTTATTAGTTTATTACTTTGCTCAAAAGCCACATTTTAACGTCCAAAACAATGAGTTCTGAGTCAGGTTTTGTTCCCGAAAACCAAATTCTTGATGCCTCTTCCATCACTAAAATGATTCGGAGAATGGCCTTTGAGATTTATGAAGATCATTTTGAGGACAAGCGTTTGGTACTGGCTGGCATTGCGCCTCAGGGTTTTTTATTAGCCAAACAACTCTTGGCAGTATTGCAGGATATCTCACCGCTTGAGCTGGAGCTTTTGGAGGTAGAGCTTGAAAAAACTAATGCTATTCAACCAGAGGTTGCTTTGAAACCCAATACGCAACTGGCAGACGCAGCCGTGGTTCTAGTTGATGATGTGCTCAATACAGCCAAAACAACCGTTTTTGCGCTTGCGCCATTTTTAGCGGCTGGGGTAAAATCTATCAGAACAGCTATTTTAGTGGATAGAAGCCATCACTTATTCCCTGTAGCCTCCAATTATCGTGGTTATGCTCTTTCTACTACAATCAATCAAACCATTCGGGTGGATCTGGAAGATGTTGAAAAACAAGCCGTTTATTTATTTTAACCGTTTTAACAAACACCTATGCTATTTTGTATAACCGCTTTGAGGCGATATCACCTATTTTTAGTTTTGTGTTTATCTGCTCTGTGGGGTTGTACACCTGAGCTTGTCAATACGAGCAGCAATGTATTTGACAGTTCTGTGTTTATCCAAGCGCAAAGCAAAGTGTTGCAGGCGAAAAAAGCAAAACTACAAAAAATAGCCAATGGTTCTGAAAAACAAGAACTTACACTCCCAAACTGGGAGCGCGAGTTGTTCCTTTTTGCCGAGGCCAACATTAATAAAAATCTCATCCGAGATCAATACACTTGCTCGGATACGCCCCAAGAAACCCTCTATACAGCAAAAGACAGCCGTTTTAAGGTCAAATCCCTGCGCATCCTCAAAAACGCACAAGGGCAACCCAAACAAATTGACATTCACTACAAAGAAACTAGTAAGCTTTATAACATTGAGCGCGCTATGAGCTTGGAGCTGCGCCAAAATGTACTTAAACGCTACAGAATTGAAGGAGTTCAGAAGGTTTTTGGGCTTTCGCCTATTCAATACAGGCTAGATGCAGAAGTGGTTTTCTGATAAGTTATTACCCTCTTTGGTAGTTCTGCTTGTTTTATGGCAGTTATTTTCTTTGGGCTATCAGCCTTTGCCGTGGTTTGACGAAGTCGTTTTTGCGTCTCTTGGTCAGCAATTTTATCAGTTTGGTACATTTCATGTTCCTGTCATTGCCATAGAGGATGAAGTACCGCTTTATGGATGGGTTTATTTTGCAGGAGTGGGTTTTTTACAAGATTTTTTGGGTGAATCTATTTTTGGGTTTCGCTTATTCAATTTCTTGTGTGGTTTAGGACTGTTGGTCTTTTTTTTCAGGCTGCTCCCCGCCCAAACGCCACGTTGGTACTGGCTTTTGTTGTTCTGTGCCGATCCTTTTTTCTCGGTTAGCTGGCACGAAGGGCGCATGGATATTACCGCTCTAAGTCTTTGCATGGTTTGTTTTTGGCTTCTCAAAAAAAGTCAAGAACTCACCAAAAGCTGTTTTTTTATTGTCTTGAGCGGTCTCTTAGCCGCATTGGCTCTTCAAGTTACGCCGCGTTGCGGGTTCGTTTTGCTGGGGTTTGTTGCTTTCTTTTTTGTAAACTTAAAAGCAAAATGGAATATTTTAATCTATTGGGTAATTATTTTGGTTTTAATTTACAGTGTTTGGATTCTTATTTATTTTAAATCCTACATAACTTTCTGGGATTATTACACAAATTCACGTGCTGTGATGCAAAAGGGAAGCTCTTTTTTATCGTGGTTCGTAGGTGGTGAACTGTATGTACCCAAACATGAATATTTATTGCTCTTACTTACCGCAATTGCTAGTATATTTGTGATTTATAAAGCCTTTAAAAGTAAAATTTTGGATGAGAATAAAGCCATTTTTTATTGCGGCTGGGCGGTGATTGCATTATTTTACTTATTAGTCAAGGATTATGGTCCATATTCGGTATTTATTCTGCCATTTTTATACTTGATTTTAGCACAAACTGCGATTATGTTACAGGCTAAGCGTCTGGTTTTTATACTCATGTTACTGCTTGCCACACACCACGCTGCCTATTTAGGCTTGCGCATCGTGCAGCTCGGCCTCACTTGGCCTTTGCGCCAGCATGAAAATGCTTTCAAACTTATCAAATCAACCATTCCCAGAGGCAGCCGCGTTATTGGCGACCCGCTGTATTATTATGCTGTGCGCCAAGCAGGTTCAAATTATCAGCTCTGTGATTATTATCTAACGAAACCAGAGCGACTCAAATACCACTTAGAAAAGTACAATTTTCAATATCTTGTAGTTTCTAAACATCTAGCTACCTACAAAGGGGATATTGCGCAGCTATATTTACAGGGCGCAGACTTAGAACTCGTGGCAGAACTGGACATTAAACTGCCTATACGGAAGGAGACCATCCTATCTTATTTACCTATCAGTCAGACAGAAAACTACGGATACAACGCCAAAATTTACAAGCGAATTAACCGATAATCTATCCCTCAAAAACTACCGAGTAAAGGATAGCAAATCAGACCAAGCAAGTGTACAATTGTTCATAAAGATTGAAATCTAAAATATTCAGAAAAAAGTTTGTTCAGAAAAAAAAAGATATTACCTTTGCGGCCTTAATTGCATTAAAACTGTTCTGAATACCATGTCAAAGGTTTGCGAAATCACAGGAAAAAGGCCACGATCAGGCAATAATGTATCTCACGCTAACAACAAAACAAAGCGTAGATTCAATCCGAACTTACAAAAAAAGAAATTCTTTGTGCCAGAAGAGGGCGTTTGGGTAAACTTGAAACTCACAACCTCTGCAATGCGTACAATCAACAAAAACGGTATCTCGGAAGTTCTCCGCGAAGCACGTGAAAAAGGTTTTTTGAAAAAATAACACTCAATCTGTTTGTAAAAAATGGCTAAGAAAAGCAAAGGCAATCGTGTGCAAGTTATCCTTGAGTGCACCGAGCACAAAAACTCAGGTATGGCTGGTATGTCGCGCTACATTACCACCAAAAACCGTAAGAACACCACACAAAGAATTGAACTCAAAAAGTACAATTCTGTTTTGAAGCGTGTTACAGTTCACAAGGAAGTGAAATAAGTTTTGCTAGAAATTTTTATCATCTCTTAAACCCCTTGACAAAATGGCTAAGAAAGTTGTAGCTACCCTCAAAAAAGAAGGCGGCATCAAGTATGCTAAAGTAATTCGCACCGTGCGTTCACCCAAAACTGGTGCTTATACTTTCAAAGAAGAAATTGTAACTGAAGACAAAGTCAATGAAGTACTTGCTAAAAAGTAAGTTTTGCTGTTTTGCATGGTCTGAAGCGATTCGATTACTTCTGAAGTTTAAATTATGTTATTAAAGAAGCCCTGAAAGAGGGCTTTTTTAATGATTTCAATATTTTTTAACTATTTTCATAGGTGTCTGTCAAACGTTTAGCTTTTTTTTCTGTTTTTCATCCCTACAGAGGAGGCATCGCGCAATACAACGAAGCCCTTTTAAAGGCTTTCTCAACACATTGCGAGGCAAATGCTTACACTTTTTCGCGTCAGTATCCCAGTTTGTTGTTTCCTGGTACAAGCCAGCTTGTACCAGCTGAGTCTATGCGTGAAAACAGCCACATTCCACGCTTGTTAGACACTTTGAATCCTTTTTCTTGGCGTTCTACAGCAAAAGAAATCCTCGCCAGTAAGCCCGATGCTTTGTTTCTATCTTATTGGATGCCATTTTTTGGTCTTTCCATGGGAGTTTTGGCCAGAGAAGCACATAAAGCGGGGATTAAAGTGGGAGCTATTATGCATAACATCACCCCACACGAGCCGTCTGTGATGGATAAGCATCTGAATCAGTATTTTGTAAATGGATTAGACTTTGGAGTAGTGATGAGCAAAGGTGTGAGTGAGGACTTTAGGCGACTTGCGCCACAAAAACCGTTTATTCTACATCCTCACCCCGTTTATACTCACTTCGGTAAAAAAATTGCGCAGGAAGAAGCCAGACAGCATTTTGGTATTCCCGAAGATGCCACCGTTTATTTATTCTTTGGTTTGATACGCGCCTACAAAGGTTTGGACATCCTCCTTAAAGCCTTTGCGCAGATGCTACAGCCCCAAGCACACCTCCTCATTGCAGGCGAGTGTTACGAGCCACTAGAGCGATATGAAAAGCTGATACAAGAGTGTCCTAATGCTCAGAATATCCATTTTCATGCTAAATACATTCCTGATAGTGACGTGGTAACCTATTTTTCAGCGGCTGATGTCAATGTTTTGCCATACCGCACCGCCACGCAAAGTGGCGTGCTGTCTGTAGCCTATCACTTTGACATCCCCGTAATCGTTACAGATGTGGGAGGGCTGCGCGAAGCCGTAGAGCCCTATCAGTCGGGTCTTGTGGTGAATCCAAACGATGAAAGTGCTCTCAAAGCAGCTATGGAGCACTTTCTAACTAAACCCAATTACGCACAAGCCATTGAGAGCTTCAAAATGAAGTATTCTTGGACAGAACTCGCTGCTAAAATCCTAGAAGCCTACAATTGATTGCGGGTTATTTGATGAATGGATAATCTTGATTACCCAAAAATAATTCTAGGATCAAATATTCTAAGGGCTTAATTGATGGCACTCATCTCTTGTAAGACCCTAAATGTCGCCTAGCATAGGACGCAGCACAATTTCTTCAACAACTGCCTGCTTGGATAGACTGTAAGCTGCCCAAATGGTTGCTCCCACATCTTCTGCTTTCATAAAACGCTCTGGAGGTAGTTCTACACCGTCCCAGCTTGCGGTGAGCGTAGCCCCTGGTAAAATCGCCGTTACGCGCACATTGTGTTCACGCATTTCTGCACGCAGCACTTTGGTCATGCCATACATGGCAAACTTGGTAATACAATAGCTACCGCCATTAGTATAAGCCGTAATGCTGGCTGTGGAACAAATGTTAAAAATGTGACCATCGCGCAGCTCCATCATATTCCCAATAAGGGCGCGGCTGAGATAATAAGCACTGTAAACGTTAGTCTCCATCATTTTCTCAAGCATGCCCTCTTCTTCGGAATGAATTTGGCCTGGAATAAAAATACCCGTGTTGTTCACCAGCACTTTGACGGGTTTCTGAAGGGATTTGGTGAAATCTGCAAATTTCATAACACCCTCTTTATGAGACATGTCTACAGCCATTGTATGTACTGTCACTTTATAACGAGCTTCTACCTCACTTTTGAGCGCAATCAACTCTTTTTCTTTGCGTGCGCAAGTGACTACATCAAAGCCTTCTTTTGCAAAAATCTCGATAATGGCTCGGCCTATGCCCTTTGTTCCGCCTGTTACTACTAACATAATTTCAACGTGGTTTTGAGTCAATGATAAGATAAAAACACTCAAAAACTGCTCCGTATTTTCGGTTTTGTTCTAATTACATGGCCAAAAATGAGATGTTATAGGATTTTATGTCCAAAGAGTTTAGTCTTTATCCAAAATTGCAGAGCACTTTGACAACTCTTTAGGCGAAAACTATGATGCACGATACATCTAATGGCCTAATAGCTAGAAACCATGCCTGATTATAACTACTTAATCACTTTGCCTTTCTGGTCATATTCTTTGAGAACAGTAGGCTGCACGTTGCCCTGCGTAAAATCATCGGCGTATTTTACTTCGCGTTTTCTAACCCCGTTTTCATGGTACTCTGTCCATGTTTTTATGCGAACATCTTCTTGGTAATAGCCTCTTTCTTTGATTGTTCCGTTAGGAAAAAAAGCTATGTATTGACCGTTTTTGTAGCGATCAACCACCCCAATAATTTCTTTAATTTTTGTCTTCTTCTCGTCATAGTATAAATAAAGCGATTCGCTAGGCAGCCCTTTGTGAAATACTTCTTTTTGAACTAGATGACCTTCTTTTTTATGAAATTTTTCCCAGCGTCCGTGTTTTGTACCCACATAATACTGACCTTTTTCTACCACCTTGTTATTGATACGTTTAATGTAAGTACCGTGTAGTGGCAGAGCTTCGTCTTTGGGTACAGACGAGCTGTGAGCTACCTTTCCTGTTTTGGTGTTGAAATAGTGTTTGGCATCAATATAGGACGCAGGGTCTTTGTAAACAGGCAGAATCTGAAATGCCTCAATAACCTCATCTTTGCCATCTTCGTATTTGAGTACCATTTGCTTTACTTTCAGCCCCATATATGTTCCTTTGGGCTGTCTTTCTTTCTTAACCTTATTTGATTTTAAGTTTTTTATTTCTTTAGCAGCTGCTTGCACATTTTTAAGATCTTTCTGAATGCCTTCTACTTCCTCTTTGGCATTGTTGAGAATGCCCATGAGAGGAATGCGCGAAGGTCTTTTGGTCTGACCTACTTCAATGAGAGGTCTTATGTCTGACTTAAGCTTTTCTTCAGCAGCTTTCTGAAGTAAGGAGTCTTGTTTTTGACCCAAAAGCAAGTGGGGAACTGTAGCAATCAGCCCCAAGAGTAGTAAAGAAATTATTTTTCTAGACATTTGTGTTCAAATATTCTATAATTTCGTCAAGGCTATGACACCACTTGGCACCATTTTTCTCCACCATTTTGCCTATAGCCACCATAGATTTTTTTTGCGCTTTCTCAAATGCAAGCCCATTATCTTCATCTAGATAGCAATAAATGGTTTTTTCAGGTCTAACATTGGAGTCATCTACCACTTCTGCAATCGAGTAAAACCCTTTCATGCGTGGAGTAATGACATAAAGACAGTAATCGCAGTTTTCACGTTGAAAAAGTTCTTCGCGATAAGCCGCATCATTCCATGTGGGCACAACAGGGTTGAAAAATGCTATTTTTAATCGGGGCATGACATAGTCACGCCACTTAGAGTCGCTAGTTGTGCCGCCTAGAAACACTTTTTTTACACGGGTTCTTATAGAATTACTGATCATTTTCTGCGTTTTAAGTTGGGGTAAAAAGACAAAAAAGCTTTATAAAGGCTCGTTTAGTAATTCACTCGGGTTATTTGAACCAGCAGCATTCTGATTGTTTTTGTTCGCGTTGTTACCCTGTTGCTCATTCGTCATTTGTCTCCAACGCTGTTTTTCATCGCTTAGAATGGTTTCTGTGCGCTGCACTAAAAGGCTAAATGCTTCGCTATCAGAAATATTATAAGGGGATACCCTTGTATAAAAACAAAATCTTTCTTGTACTAGCATCTCGGCTGTGGCACGGTACTCTTTCCAGTAGCGAAGGTACTCATGCAGTTCTATTTGTTTACTGATAACAACCAGAAATACACCACCTATAGCCGAAACCACTTGGAGAATATGTCCAAAGCTAACTGCCACAGTACCCGCCATAAAAACAGTGACATTCATCGCAGCCATGGTACTCAAACTGACTGCTACCGGGACAGAAGCGGAAATCCAAAACTCTATATTCCTAAGGCTTTTGTATTTAGTTTGACACTCCCTACTTTTATTACTAAACCATTTCATTTGCCCTTCTAAACGCTCCTTTATGTAGGTGGCAGCGTCCATTGTAAGGCTTTTACCCATGTCATTGAGTTGGTTATTTATCTTTTCTGGGTTATCCATGCTAAAAAGTCTTATTTAAGTTTTTTATAAGTTCTTTCTTTTTAATTAAACGCGCCCCTTATAAAATTGTTTTAGATTGACAATCAAAACTATAGGCTTTTAGACTATTCTGTTTACAAGGCGCAGCGTAAATATAAAAAAACAGGCTGATATAAAAAAATGTTCAGACAAAAAAACAGGCTTTAGCAGTATAGAAAGTAGATTCTTTATATTTTTAAACCAATAATAGTAATGTCATCGCGTTGTTCAGCCGTGCCGCGATGTTTGTCTAGCCTAGCCAAAAGGGTTTTGCGTTGCTTAATCATATCGTTGTCTGCTATTTCCAACAAAATGCGTTTCAAGTTACTAGAGCCTATTTTCTCCCTTTCAGGGTTATTCTGGTCTACAAATCCGTCCGTGGTAAAGTATAGTTTATCCCCTTTCTTGACTTCAAGACTATGTTGAGTAAAAGTACGGGGTTTCGGATCGCCCGCAATGGATCTCTTATCGCCGTGTATTTCCCCCCACTCGCCGTCTTTAATATAGTAAAGCGGTCTTTTGGCTCCTGCAAAATTGATGCGGTAACGTGCATCTTCTTCCATTTCCTCTACCGAACAGAGACAAACGTCCATCCCATCATCGTTCTTTTTATCCTGTTGCTGAAGCGCAGTTCTTACTTCGTTGTGTAGCATAGAAAGGATTTCTGAAGGTGCAGTGATGTGCTTCTGCTCCACAATTTCACCCAGCAACATACGACCTACCAAGGCGATGAATGCGCCTGGAACTCCGTGGCCAGTACAGTCAACTACTGCTATAAATACTTTATTTTCAGCAAATACAGACCAGTAAAAGTCCCCAGAAACAGTTTCACGTGGCTTAAAGAGGATAAAGCAATCTGTAAAATACCTTTCAATCTCAGTTGGCAGTAATGCCTGCTGGATAGTCTTGGCATAACGCAAGCTATCTTGCAAGCTTACATTTTTCCTTTGTATTTCTTTGTTGGCTACCTCCACACTTTCGTAGGCTTTAGCATTGCTAAGAGCAATTGAAACTGTAGCGGCTAATGAGCGCAAAAGGTCTAAATCTTGTGTGGTGTATGCGTTTTTATCGAGGCTTTGTACAGTAATTACACCAATAATCCGGCCTTCAATGGTGAGCGGCAGATAGATAATGGATTGCATCGGCTCTCCATCCTCTGGATTGTGCATTGAGATGGCTGTAATATAGTTGTTGATTTCAAGGTCATAATCAATAATGAATACTTCGCTGTTGTTCTTGCAGCACCAAACCGACAGGCGATTTTTATCTGCTAAATAGTCTCTGCTGTCGGGCAATTTCTTTCCATTTTCCATAAAGCCAGTAAACTCTATGTATTGCTGGTCTTTGTCCAAAAGGCCAATGCCAAAACCAGAGGTCTGAACGAGTGTGGCCACATAGTCGTAAATAGAGGTAATGAGAGAACTTACATCAAGAATTGCTGTAATTTTTTGAGCAATTTCACTCAGCGTTCTAATGTTGGCAAAGGACTCTTCAATTTGTTGTGTTTTCTCTGTAAGCTCTTTGTTCTTTTGCACAATTTCAAGTGTGCGTTTGTTTACCTCCTCTTCGAGCTTTTTAGCATACAAATTTGAGCTGCGAGTTTTTAGGTGAATGATTAGGAAAATTATTGCAATTACTAAAACTACTAGAAAAAGTAAAAAATAGGGTTCCTCATAGATAGGGGAATCAATATAAATCCTAATAGATATTTTATTCTTTTCTTTATCTGATTCACCATCGCTATTCGTTGCGCAAATATTTAAGACATAAGTACCAGAGCTGAGCTCATTATAAGTAATTACACGGTTTTTGCCATCATTCACCCATGCGGTATCTATACCCTCCATCATGTGCATATACTCGGTCTTCTCCGTTAGGCGATAGTTTAGAGCAGAAAACTCAAACGTTATCGTGTTTTGATCGTGTTTGAGGCGAATTTCTGTAATTTCTGAAGCAGGCAAATCAAAACCAGGTATCTTATTATCTGAGGAGTAAACAGACTGGTTATTGACTTTGATATCTTTTAAAAATATAGGTGGTACAAAGCCACTAGGTTGAATCTTACGTGGGAAAAACGCATTGAACCCCTTGATACCGCCAAAAAATATTTCTCCTGAGCTAGACTTGAAAAGTGAGCCAGAATTAAATTCATTGCTTTGCAAACCATCACGATTGTTAAAAAGCTGTGAGGTGTTGTTTTGAGGATTGTACTTAATCAAACCATTATTACTACTAAACCAAACATTGTTATCTTCGTCAAATACAAGCGCGTATACAATAGCTTGAGCGGCTTGAGTTTCCTGACCAATCAGCTTAAACTTTTCTGTTTTGATATCTAACTTATTCACACCGCCACCAGTACATATCCACAAGAATCCATCTTTATCTTCTGTAATGTATTGCACCTTGTTGTGGCTAATGCTTTGAGAATCTTTGGGGTTATGTATAAACTCTTTTACTTCCTGAATCTGAAATTGATTATCAAATTTAATCTTATAAAGGCCATTATTAGTCCCAACCCAATAATAGCTGTTTTTATCTTGATATATCGTTCTCACTACATTATCGTGTAGAGCGTTGGGATTACTGGGATCCGCTTTGAAGTTCGTAAAGGTGGTTTTACTCAAATCTTCTGGCACTAGGTTTATCAAACTAAGTCCGCCGTAGCTTCCACACCACAAATTTCCTTTTTTATCCTTATACTGTGTAAGTATCAAACCATCAGGTAAAGCAGCCGTATTTTGTTTGTTTGGGCGATGCTTGACAAGCTTTAAAATCTTTTGTTTGTCGGGCGAAAAAGTTGCAAAAGTGATACCATCTCCGCGCAAACCTAACGTGTAAGTGTCGCCAAAAAGGTGTGAGACTTGCAATATTTCATTTTCTGTTATCGCTTCGCCACTCACAGAACGAGTTATGACGGTGTTTTTCCTATTGACTCTATCAATGACATTGATAGCCTTTTCTGTATTTACCAGCAAAAGTTTTTCGGGAGTTTCGTGAATCCCCCAAACATTGTCCGTATCTAGAATATTAGGGTACAAATTGCCCCTTTTGAAAAGTTCAAAACGTGCAAGAAAAGGATCGTACTTAAGCACGCCTGCATTCTGAGTACCTATCCACAAAATACCTGAGGTATCTACAGTAAGTGCATCAACAATACCATGATCAGAAGAACTTCCGTCTTTTATTGCCAAACTATAAGTGCTAAGTTTTTTGTTTTTGATATCGTAGTTACACACCAGTTCGCCCACCGCTATCCATAATGTGCCATCTTTGGCTTCTACAATACTAGATATCGCGCCAGACGGCAAAACCATTGCATCTTGTGAGTTGCTATTGCTCAAGGCCAAATCAGCTTCCCATGCGCCTTTCCCTGGGTTATAGCAATTAAGCCCCCCTGCATTTGCTACCCAGATACGATCCTGAGAATCTCTATAAAGGTGAGTAATCTGATTTGAAAAAAGATCCTGTCTTCCAGAAGAACTTGTTTGAAAATGCTGATAATCATTTTTTAGTTTGACTCTTATCTTTATTAAACCGTTGTTGCTAGTGCCAATCCAAAGAGCGTTATACTTGTCCACCACCATGGCAGTTATGGACTCGCGACTCAGCTCTTTATTAAATGGATGATTATAAGCTACTAAAGCATGCTTGCCCGCCTTTTGGTCTCGCCCAGAATACAAAAACAATCCTGACCTGCTCGCAATAAAAATATTATCATCGTTATCACTTACTATGCTCGTAATTTCCTGACTAGTATTTACCAGATTAGAGCCAGTTCCAGGAATTGTAAAATTTATAAAGCGAGGAAGATAAGGCTTTTCAAAATTACAAACGCCTTTTTCTGTACCCACCCACAATCGCTTCTGAGAATCTTCGTATAAACAACTAATAAAGTTATCCGTAATGCTTGTGCTATCATTACCTATGACCCTCTTATAGACATTCATGCTATAAGCGTCAAAACAATTCAAGCCATCTTGCGTACCAAACCACATTACGCCTTGCTTATCTTGAATCATAGCCTGAATGCCATTCTGCGACAGACCGTTTGTGATGTCCAGTTGCTCACAAATAATTTGCTGTGATTGTCCGTAAAGTTCGCACACACCTAAGCAGTACATCAGAATACAAAACATAATTTTGCGTGATGTAAACTGAATAAACGGTATGTGAATCCCTCGTAGAACCATAGTATGTATGCAAACACTGCAAATCTAAGCAAAAATTAATGCTATATAAAAACGTTACACAAAAAAGTTGCCATCTTTTTGTGTAACTCAACCCGCTTGCTAAATAACAGGCTGCCTAACAAGAATTTATCACATCCTTACAACAAAAAAACCACCAGCATTCAAGACAATTTTTTATGCTGGTGGTTTTTTTTATTGGGCTTATTTTATTTTACTCTGTTTTAAGGAAAGTTTTGAAGATATTTCCTTTGTTGGTTTTAATTGTGAGGGTGTATGCCCCGCCAGTT